>JAGPCT010000057.1 GCA_018057925.1 Saprospiraceae bacterium | reverse complement strand
GAAGGTTGGTGTAGTGAAAGGAGTAATAGTAACGGTCAAAGTTGTTGTATTCGCACATTGACCGGGGTTGGGTGTGAAGGTATAAGTCGTAGTGGCATTGGGGTTGAAGGCTGGCGACCAAGAGCCCGTAATACCTTCATTGGAAGTGTTGGTCAAAGGATTAGACCCTCCGGCGCATTGGGGAGGGATGGCGTTGAAGGTTGGTGTAGTGAAAGGAGTAATAGTAACGGTCAAAGTTGTTGTATTCGCACATTGACCGGGGTTGGGTGTGAAGGTATAAGTCGTAGTGGCATTGGGGTTGAAGGCTGGCGACCAAGAGCCTGTAATACCTTCGTTGGAAGTATTTGTTAAGGGATTAGACCCTCCGGTACACTGGGGTGGGATAGCGTTGAAGGTAGGTGTAGTGAGTGGAGTTATGGTAACGGTCAAAGTTGTTGTATTCGCACATTGACCGGGGTTGGGCGTGAAGGTATAAGTTGTAGTGGCATTGGGGTTGAAGGCTGGCGTCCAAGAGCCCGTAATACCTTCATTGGAAGTGTTTGTCAAGGGATTAGACCCTCCGGCACATTGGGGGGGGATGGCGTTGAAGGTTGGTGTAACAGCCGGAGTAACTTGAATCTGAATGATGGTATCACTGGTACACATTCCCGGTGTTACAGAGTATTGTACATTGTGTAGTCCCGGACCTGCTGTGGTTGGGCTGAATACGCCTGAGGGGCTAACATAAGGTCCTCCACTATAAGTTCCGCCAGGAGGGCTTACATTCAGTTGGATATCACTGCTTGCTTCACAAATTGGAGACGGATCTGTCAATGAAAATGCTGGAAATTCAAAGCAACTAAGGGATACATTGTCAAAATAAATATACTCATCTGAAGCCCATGTTTGCGTCATGATAGTGACAACGGCATTATTGTATTGACCTTTATTGAGGCATGGTGAATTGTATGTAAAGGTATAAGTTGTGGGTGATGTAGCTACCGTAATTCCTACTGTTTCAGTATAGACGATGTTTCCATCTAATTTTAATTCGACATATATGAAGTCCCATTGAGTATTACAACCTCCGACACATCCATTAAAAACGTTACAAGGACAAGTGCCGCTCTCGTCACATGCCTCCAAATTGTTTCCTCCTGCACCAATCCATTGATTGGGCGTCCAATAATCTACTGTAAATTTAATTTCTTTACATTGAGAGACATTGATATTGCCTGTTGTCCACCTGGTTGTTCCATCGGAATTATTATCCCTGAATCTTCCTGCATTGACAGATGGTTGTACACCGGTAGTTGGGAAGTTACAAGGCGTATATGTACTATTCCATGGAATGCCTTCTGCGCTGGTTCCTGTAGTGGCACCATTAGCTTCATCGAAAATCTCAGTAAACTTAGCCACTTGACCATTTGAAATATTCACTATGGTAAGTAGAAAAAAGAAAAGGAATAAATATCTATTTATTTTAAAAGTCATAATACTGTTTACCGATTATTTCAGCTGTAAAATTAATCATTCAATGTTAAATAAAGTCATTCCCTCAAAAATAAAAAAGCAACCGAAATATGTCCGGTTGCTTTCTATTTATCGGAATTTTGACTTATTGGATTTTTACAAATTTACTTAATGTCCATTCCGTTTCTTTATCCGTTTTCCAGCGAATGTAATATACGCCACTGCTCAAATCTTCTACGTTGACATATTTACCTTGCGCTACCTGTGATGGATAGACAATCTTATTTTGGCTATTAAAGATAGTATATTCAACGTTGCCGGATGCGGCAGTGCTGAAAAAGAGTGTGCTATTTGTCGGATTAGGGAAAACATATTGTGTGGCGCTATGCTGTTCTGCCACTGACTCATTGTCAATGAAGCCCTGATTTCCATTAGGTTGACGGCTATATCTAACGATAACCTTAGCCACAGCGGGACATCCGTTGCTCAATGTTATGGTTACTACATATAATCCGGCTACCTGTGGTCCGGTAATTCTTACGATAGGATTATGTAAAGTGGAAGTAAATCCATTTGGTCCTGTCCAAGAATATGATGTTCCTTGTGAAGAGAACAACTGGAAGCTTCTGTCCTGACTTGATATCGGATTTGGATTCGCCGATGCCCATATTTCACCTTCGATCGGAATCATGGTAACATTGACGGTTAGGAAGGTTTGGCATCCTTCTTTCGAGGTGATGAGAACACCGTACGTTCCTTCTTTGTTCTGATCCATATTATCTATGACCGGTTCTTGTTCTGTTGAAGTAAAGCCATTTGGACCTGTCCATAAGTAGTAATCACCACCTTCGGCATGTAATTTTACAGTTGTGCCTTGACATACCGGATTAGGTGATGCCCATGCATCTGCATTGATATATCCTCCGACTTGAACATACATAGAATCTTTGGCGACACAGCCGGTTTGTCCTTGTAATTCCACCACATAATATCCTGTCATATATGCCGGAATGGTGTAAATCACAGGATTTTGGTATTCTGAAGCAAAGCCCCAAGGTCCCGACCATGAGAAAGATCCTTCACCATCGGCAAATAATTGTACCGTTGAGCCTTCACATGCTTCCACATAAGGTACCGGCATATCTAAAGCAGGTAAGTCATGAATAGTAACAACTACCTGACTGGTTGCAGTACAACCATTGGGACTTGTTACAGTCAAATAATATGTACCACTATTTTGAGTAGTGACGTTAGGTATGGTTGGATGCTGTTGCGTGCTGGTAAATCCATTGGGGCCTGACCAGTTGAAATACCCTATTCCCTTGCCATACAGCTGTAGAGTGGATCCTATACAAGCTGTGCTTACTTCATACGCAGCTTCTGCATAAGGCGTTCTCAATCCTTCTACTTTAATGGTAAGTGTTTGAGTACAACCATTGTTATTGGAGATGACTACCTGATAGATACCGGATTGGCTATACTGGAAATTGGTGATAACCGGATTTTGTTGTGTACTGGCAAATCCTTGTGGTCCGCTCCATTGGTATGAAAGACCACCTGTGGCTGAAAGTTGAAGTGTACTGCCTACACAGATAGGGTTTGGACTGGCACTTATCGTTCCATCCGGTGTTTGGTTGACAACCAGATTTACTGTGGTGGTATTGGAACAGCCATCAGCATTGGTGACGGTAACGGTATATATTCCACCCTGATTAACAGAAGAGATCAATCTTCCCGGATTTTGTTTGTTACTACTGAATCCATCCGGACCTGACCAAGCATAAGATATTCCACCCGAAGCGGTAAATTGAACTTTGTTACCTGTACATACCGGATTTGGCGTTACCGATGCGGTAGGCGTAGGCAGTGGATTGACTGTTACGCTGACACTACCGGTACCGGTGCACCCGGCAACAGAAGTTACCGTAACGCTGTAAGTGCCGGACTGATTGGTCTGGATGTTGGAAATCACCGGATTTTGAATGGCGCTGGAGAATCCGTTAGGACCGGACCACAGATAGGATGCGCCTGCAATAGTTCCAAGACTCAGTGTTCCTCCGGCACACACCGGATTTGGTGTTGCGGTGACTGTAACTACCGGAACAGGATTGACAGTAACACTTACGCTACCGGTACCTGTACATCCTGAGGAAGAAGTTACGGTAACGCTGTAAGTACCGGACTGATTGGTCTGTATGTTGGAAATAACCGGATTTTGAATGGCACTAACGAATCCGTTAGGACCGTACCATGAGTAAGAAGCTCCGGCAATAGTTCCAAGGTTAAGCGTACCGCCGGAACACACCGGGTTTGGTGTTGCGGTGACTGTAACGACCGGAACCGGGTTGACTGTTACGCTGACGCTGCCTGTACCGACGCACCCGGCAGCAGAAGTTACCGTAACGCTGTAAGTACCGGACTGATTGGTCTGTATGTTGGAAATAACCGGATTTTGAATGGCGCTGACGAATCCATTTGGACCGGACCATGAGTAAGAAGCACCTGCGATTGTTCCGAGGTTAAGCGTGCCTCCGGAACAAATCGGATTTGGTGTTGCAGTGACAGTAACGACAGGTGTCGGATTGACAATTACTGTAGCTGTAATAGGTGTCCCGGCGCATCCGTTGGCAGCAGGTGTAATCATGAATGTTACTGTTTGAGCCGTATTAGTAGTATTGGTAAGTGTTCCACTTATGTCACCACTGCCACTTGCCGGTATTCCGGTAACATTACTAGTATTGTCACGTGTCCAGATGTATAATGTTCCGGAGACATTGCCGGTCAATGCAATTGTCGAAATAGGGCCGGAACAAATAGTTTGTGTTACCGGATTAGCTACAACATTTGGTGTTGGATTGACTGTAAGCGTAAAATTAATTGGTGTTGATGGACAACCACCCGGGAAAAACGTTCTAAAAGTAAAATCAAAATTCGGAAATGGGTAGTATCCGAGATTAGCATAAACTTGTCCATTTGGATAAGGGTTGTTAATGGCACCACCAATCGAATTGGTATTATCCGTACTGTGAAAGACCAAATAATAGGTAGTACCGGGTGTTACTGAAATATTTCCCCATGATACATCAACCCAGTTGCCTGGAACGCCCGCTGATGAACCACTTGCTAACATTATGCCACCGTTATTTGGTAAGTTAGTCCATAACGAAATTGTTACTGTACTATTGCCCCCATGACCCGCTAGTAAGAATATTCCGGCACCATTTATTATAGAATTTTGTGGTTTAAAAGATTGAGCCAGATCACCTTGTCCAAAAAGTGCCATATTGACATCAGCATTGGGTTGGTTTTGATCAATATTCAAGTAATGACCTGTTGCCACAATATTAGCTATGACAGGTGTATTGCCATTATTTGTTGCAACAAAGCTGGAAATATCTCCCGTTCCGCTAGCAGCTAACCCTATACTTGGATTATCATTTGTCCAATTGACAACATCAAATGTTCCGGTAAATTGTATTGCCGAAGTAGTAATTCCATTGCATAAGTGTACACTAGATTCAGGGTCCACGACTGCACTTGTAGGTATATTCACTATAGCCGTTATGGATGTACCGGAACATCCGTTAGTAGTTGGTGTAATCGTGAAGGTTACAGTTTGTGCCGTATTGGTTGTATTGGTAAGAGTTCCACTAATATCGCCGCTGCCGCTTGCCGGAATGCCTGTTACATTACCTGTATTGTCTCGCATCCAGTTAAATGTTGTGCCGGAGACATTACCTGACAAAACAATAGTAGTTATTGCGTCACCGGAACATGCGTCCTGAGTAATTGGTGTGGCTATGGCATCCGGCAAAGGATCTACGGTTACATTGACGCTACCTTGCCCTGTACAGCCTGAAGAATAAGTAATTGTAACAGAATATGTCCCTGCTTGATTGCTTTGAATATTGCTTAAAACAGGGTTTTTGATGGTACTGGAAAATCCATTCGGTCCTGACCAAAGATATGAATTGGCAGCTTCGACATCTAACTGAACAGACCCACCTATACAAGCTGAATTTGGCGATGCTGTTGGCGTAACTGTATAATATTCTATGACGTCTAACGTTACCGTTGTCGTATCAGAGGTACATGCGTTAAATGCGACTAAGGTATATGTTCCTTCTTGATTGAGCGAGGTGATAGAGAGAATAGGTGCCGCGGCAGTAGAATAAAAGCCGTCTGGACCTGTCCATTCATACGTGTCTCCACCGGATGCACCAAATTGTACACTTGTACCGATACATACCGGATTGGGTGTTGCACTTGCCACTGCGACCGGCTTAGGTATAACAGTGATTTCTATAGAGTCAACCACAGGACTACAGCCCGGCCCACTGGTCACTGATACAAAATATTTCCCTGCAGTCGTTGCAGATGCAGTTATAGATGGTGTTGTTTTGGCTGTAGAGCTAAAGCCATTTGGTCCTGACCATTGATAATAGTTGCCTCCAGTCGTTGTAACATCAAAGTTAAATAGATCTCCTTCGCAAAATGGATTTGTTCCACCTATTAGTTGGATATCTGCTGTTACGTCCACACAATGGTGACACGGCGTACCCATATTATTTGCAGAATAGTTTTCAAATGTCCATTCTGATAAGTCAAATGTTGGCGTTCCACAATAAATATCGTAATTTCTATGAACTACTTTATTGTCATAATTCCACGATGTATTGGGTGCAGGATCTTCACCTACAACACCAAAACGATCCACTACGGCATTATATCCATCGACCAATTCATAAGCGTCATCCCCATTGGAATTGATGTTGGTATTCATAGTGACATTGGCTCCACAATCGGTATAATCCAGCGTTGAAGCTGAATTGCTAAATACATACGTATATCCCGGTTGCAATATGGTACCTGGCCAGACTAAAAATGTATTGCCGATGGTAGTAGAGCCATTGCGGTATATATTTAACTTATAATTGGAAATGTCAATAGGATTTGAACTACCGTTAAATATTTCTACATATTTATTATTACCCGATGTTGGATCTATTACTTCAGAAATCAGGACACAAGGAAAGTCAATGATTTCAGTTGAAGCCGTCGCTGTCAAGCTATTATCTGTTGCCGTAAAGGTAAGAATGCCCTGTGTGTTGAAGTCCACTATATAATGGTAACATGCATTATTGGGATCAGCTGTTGGTACTCCAATAGTCGTTAAATCAGGATTATCATCCAACGATACAGCAGGAAGTGGATTCTGAGGTGATAGGTTGCCATTTTCATCGACATAGCATACTGTCAGTGTGGACTGTGATCCGGAGTAATAATAAGGATTTACCGGCGGATTAAATGCAAGAGCAAATGCCGGAGAACAGCTTTCAAGTGGACCTTCAGTTTGAGAGAGAGTACAAGCATTGTCGTTAGAAAATGATGCCGATAGTGTAAAGGCTGTGTTATTCGCCGGCAAGTTTTGACTGCTGAAGGTATATGAATTGGAACCATTGACAGATTGTGATGCTAACAAAACATTGTTGATATACAGGTCTATTGTTCCTGTAATGGGCTGCCAGGCATTGGTGTTGACAGTTATATCCGCATCTCTTGTGTCGTCTGTGACCAAGGTCGTTCCCTGATTATTGCAATTACCCAAATATGTAACATCGATACTGCTGATGACACAGCTGCCGATCTGAATATTGGAGCAATCTACCGCTTTCAACTCAATATTAGACACTTCATATCCACCGGAAGTTCCGGATTGACCATTGGCTGTGTATTTTATACCAAACCTTACGGTTGCCCCTGATATTCCGCTGAAGTCAAACGAGTAATTGCCATCTACTGCGGCAGTTCCTAATGATACCCAAGCGGTTGTATTGGGGTCGCCTGAATAGTTAAGCGTATAAAACACTTCTAATGCCGGACCTGTAAACAATTGATTGAGTGTGAAATTGAACGTATTGAATGGTGCAGCAGTGATACTGTATTGTTGTGATACAAGCCAAGATTCTGTATTTATTGAACAAGATGGACAGAATCCATTGATGGCATAAGTGCCTGAATTACATGTCCAATTATCATTTTCCTCATTCGTAGAAACGGGTACTATCAGCATATTACAATTGTCTGTATAACAACTTGTAGGGGTGTCCCAAATGTCGATGCTGACTTGGGCATCAGTAAGTGTACCGCTACTAGCTTCAAATTCGATGGTTTCATTGGGTGCATTGGGCGTAATAGTGTATGTCACACAGCCTCCGGATGGAGTAAGTGGGGAAGCCGGTGTAATGGTTGCCGGAGTACCTAAGATTTGGTTGAGTGCAATGGGTGTAGTATAGTCAGGTTGTATCTGGTCGGAAGGATCTACTGCGCATACAGTCAATTGGAAAGGTACTCCCGGAAGTCCGTCTGCCGGTGGATTGTCGAATTGAAGGTGGTCAGCCGTAATGGGATTGCCTACGGTAAAGTCCAACTGAAAGTCATCAATACCCGTTGTAGGCCGTGCACCGGATCCGGTGGATGCAGTCAGGGTGACGATGCGTATCCAAACATTGTCGGATTGATTTTCTAATGCTGCCGGTAGGGTAGCGGTAACGGTAACATTGGTATAGGTTGAACCCCCAGTAGTCAGTGTAGCAGGGCTCGTAGTGATATTGGTAAATGATGTCGGAGCATTGCCGATTGCATATTGTAATTGCCAAGTAACCGTACGTGCACTGGCTATATCCAATGATTGTAATTTGAAGCTGACTGATAAAGCCGAAATATTGAGTGTATTGGCCAATTGAAGGACAAAGGCTGCTCCGGGATCACCGAAAGAACCGGTCTGCCTTACGCCTAAGCTTCTATCCGTGGATGCATTCTGCGTGGCAGCATTGGCATTGCTTGGAAGTCCGTCTGCTGAAGCATAATTTTTAAATGATCCGGCGGTATTGTTCCATGCAGTGGGTGCGGTGGTGAGTGTAGCCGTCGTTCCCAAAGCCGAAGCAGTGGCGCCGCTACGGCCTGTCCAACCGGTAGGATAACCGCTTCCCAGATTGTCAAAATTTTCTGTGTAAGGAGAAGTGGATAGAATAACCTGACCATAAAGACCTCCGGTAAGAAATAATAAAAATAATGAAATGTAAAAATTGCGTTGTAAAGTTAAGGACATATTCATTCAAATTAATTTATAAATACAATAACCAGGGATGTTTATCTATTATCATAGTTAATAATTAGGCATCAAACCTTGAGAAAACATATTGGCAAAGTTAATATTTCAAGTGGATTTTTTTTTGACTTTTAAATATATAATTTGAGTGAATGTATAGTTGCATGTTATAAGGTAATTTATGATTTTATATTGCATTATAGAGCTTTGTTTTTACAAATAAGCGTTAGATGAGATTTAACCCGAATTCATATTAGAGGTACAATAGTTTCTTTAAGAAATATGAAGCTAACTTTTAGCCAGGTGAATTCAAAATAGTTATGAAATAATCAATTTACATAATACTGATATTCAACTTGTTGTGATTTAGTTAGATGTAATTTAGAAATAAAGGTTTTTGAGAATCGTATATTGCTGATTATGAGAGACGCCCCAATGTACACATTGTCTCAATGACTGCTGCAAGCCATTGATTAGGTGATATATATATATTATTTATATTCATTATGTGATATTTGAATTCAACCCCGAAGGCAGTATTTATTTCACCCCTTCAGGGTTTAAATGTACTCATATATTTTCATTGTTATAATCATTTCATCCCTACGGGATTTATTTTTCGTTTATCATTTTTTGGTATTAATTCTTGTTTATTTAATCAATGATAAATCACACAATATAAAATTGTAACTAATTTCATTTTTTTTTTATTAATTTTGAATCAGAACCATTCGTAATAAAATGAAATTTTAATTATGTGTAATAGATTGTTGTTTAACGCCCTGTTAATAATTGTTTTTGTTGTGCCTTGTTTTATTTTACAAGGGCAGGATTTTGTTACTGTATTCTCAGCCGGAAAAGAGGGACATTCCAGTTACCGCATTCCAGCTATAATTGGAATGTCAAATGGAAAGTTGATAGCATTTGCCGAAGGTAGAGTGAATCATGCAGGAGATTTTGGTGATGTAGATATAGTTATGAAGACCAGTTCTGACAAGGGTAAGACATGGAGCCCTCTGACTACTATTGTTGATTACGATAAGATGCAGGCGGGAAATGCAGTACCTGTGGTAGATATGCGCGACCCCAACTATCCGAAAGGTCGCATTTTTTTGTTTTATAATACCGGGAATAATCATGAATATGAGGTTAGAAAAGGAAATGGCCTTCGGGAAGTATGGTATATTACTTCGACTGATGAGGGACAGTCTTGGAGTAATCCGGTTAATATAACTACTATGGTACATCGACCCAATATGCCTTCAGTCAATCCTAATTACAACTTTCAGGAAGACTGGAGAGCTTATGCCAATGGTCCGGGTCATGGATTACAATTGAACGAGGGTAAGTACAAAGGAAGGATTTATGTGCCCGCTAATCATTCTTTTGGTCCACCTCAAAAAAATGGCATGGATTATCGGGCGCATGGATTTTATTCAGATGATCATGGGAAAACATTTCATATCAGTGAATCTGTTTCTCTCAAAGGTGGCAATGAATGTACTGCGGCAGAATTGCCCGATGATGGTCTGATGCTCAATATTAGATATCAAAGTGGTTATAAAAGAAATAGATTTGTTGCTCTCTCGAAGGATGGTGGCAGTACTTGGTATAGAGAATACTTTGACAAAAACCTTATTGATCCTGTATGTCAAGGATCTATTTTAAATCTTGAAGAACTCTTTATCCTTGAATTTGGTCCCATTGCGTTTTGTAATGCTTTTGATGCTACTTTACGCAATAATTTAACCGTTAATATTAGCTTTGATGAAGGGAAAAGCTGGGAGCAGAGGATGCCTATATACAATAACCCATCTGTGGCAAATGCTGCTGCATATTCCGATATGGTAAATTTGGATTCTTATTCAATCGGAGTTTTGTTTGAGAAAGATGGCTATTCCGAAATTGCTTTTAAGAAGGTCATTTGGAGAGGAGAGGATATATTTCTTAGGGCGGAATGAATTAAGACAAGGCTTAAACCCTAATTCCGCATTAGACAAATGCGGAATCGATTTACGACTCGTAATCAATGATTTCTGTAAACCATTGAAACGATTCGTACATCGGGATTAACCCTCATAATCAGCACTATACGGTTTTTAAAAACCTTTATTGCTGAATTCGGCTTTAATTTCAAGCATCCTTTTTTTACCTTGGAGGTCGTGGTGTATTAAAGCATTTGCAAAAGAATACTGATGAGCAAGTTGCTCTATTTCATCTGCATGAAATTCATTGCATTCCAATAATATCATACCTCCTTTATTTAATTTATGTTGAGCAAATCGGAAGATGGCTTGATAAAATTGCAATGGGCTGTCTGAAAATAAAGCCAGATGAGGTTCATACTGTATTGTCGATGGAGACATGAGTGATGCCTCATCGGCAGGGATATAAGGCGGATTGCTGATGATGACATCGTAATCTTCAAAGTCTGACAAATGTGGATTGAGAATATCTCCTTGGAAAAACCGGATTTCTGCCTTGTGCTCTTCGGCATTCCTTATCCCCACTTGAAGGGCTAAATCCGAAATATCTATTGCTTCGACATGAAGGTGAGGCAGTTTCTTTTTAAGAACAATAGGGATGATACCGCTTCCTGTGCCGATGTCAATAATACGTTGATAGTTCTGCTTTTGGATGAGTTTGAGGGCAAGTTCCACCAATTCTTCAGTCTCCGGCCTCGGGATCAATACATTTTCATCAACATAAAAGGGAAGCCCGTAAAACCAAGCTTTGCCGGTGATGTATTGAAGTGGGCGGTCTATGGACAATTGTTGTAACGCATCGAGAAGGACAACGGCTTTGTCGTGGTCGAGATGTTCGATAGGCGCATTGATCGGAGTATTTAAAAGGTCGAGAAAAAGAGCCTTGAGGATGGACTTCATTTCACGATCTCCATAGATAACGTGTAGATGCGCTATTTCTGATTTTATTTGTGTTAAGAGTTGTTCCACTCTGTTAAGATACCCTAATCTTTGGGTTATATGCCCAATAAGACATTATTTTGATAAGAAAAACATGAATTATTCTTCCTCTTCGTCATGCATTATCGGCATAATCATCGGCAGATTGATCAGATTTCTTTCCTCAATCGATATTTTTGCAAAGCCTAAAATACCACCGTCTGAATTGGCGATACGATGTGCAAAACTCTTGTAATCCTTAATCAACTGCTTCGCCACCGCAGTTGGCAACCTTTCTAAGATGGCGTTAACCCTGCTTATTTTGCGGGTATAATAATCCAACTCCTTTTTATCAATATTGTGTTCGTGACTGGCTTTTTCTAAGTCGTCCTTAAACGTCAAATTGATTTGGTCATAAAATTCCGAAAATAGACTATTTGCCTCATATCCACGCACTTTGATGGTATTCACAGCTTCGTCGATTTCCTTTTGCGTCAGCTTATTATCAGAAGAAGCAATCAATAAAGTGATGTTAATAAATGCTTCGGCGAGGATTTCTTTGTCTTCGGAAGAAATGGAATCAAAATATTTTGTCATGTGTAATTGTTTCTAATTAAATTCTTTAAGTAAAAAAGAAATTTAAAATTGAATAATTTACCTTAATTTCTCGCAAATATATAGCGTTGTTTCTAAATTTAGCCTTTTAAAGAGAAAATTTTGAAAAAATCAAAGAAAGTTTCTAATACAAAATCGGAAGATAGCGTTACACCGCTGATGAAGCAGTATAATGATATTAAAGCAAAATATCCGGATGCCTTGCTTTTGTTTAGAGTAGGCGACTTTTATGAGACTTTTGGCGAAGATGCCATAAAAATATCGTCCATCCTCGGCATCGTCCTGACCAGTAGAAATAATGGCGGCTCCAACGTTGAGTTGGCTGGATTTCCTCATCATTCCTTGGATATCTATCTACCCCGCTTGGTACGTGAAGGCTACCGGGTGGCAATTTGTGATCAGTTGGAAAAGCCGAGCAAAGAGAAAAAAATTGTCAAAAGAGGTGTGACCAATGTGATTACACCCGGGCTTACCCTTGATGATTCTATCTTAGAAGCCAAAGCCAATAATTTTCTGTGTGCCATACACATACTACAAGCCGACCAATACGGCATTGCTTTTTTAGACCTCTCCACGGGTGAATTTATTGTCGCAGAAGGCAATCAGATGGTCGTCGATAGCCTCCTCCAGCGGTTTCAACCGGCAGAGCTTATTTTCAACAAAAAAGAGAAAAAGTCAATTCAAGAGCTGATAAAACAAGATATACCCAGGTTTCAGATGGATGATTGGGTATTTGTCCATGATACTGCCTACAGTAAGCTTACCGGACAGTTTCAGGTCAATACCCTCAAAGGCTTTGGTATTGAAGATATGTCGGCAGCACACATTGCCGCAGGTGCTATCTTATTTTATCTGGAGCTAAATGAAAATAGGGAAGTCAATCACATCAATAAGATTTCTAAGATCGCTCAAGAGAAGTATATGTGGTTGGATCGGTTTACGATTCAAAATCTCGAACTTGTGGATGAGCTTCACCACAATGGTAGGAGCTTGGTTCATATTTTGGATCATTGCTGTACGCCTATGGGGACAAGACTTCTTCGCAAATGGGTGTTGATGCCCCTTTTGGACAAGATGGAGATTCAACTCCGCCACAATGTTGTGTACTTTTTGACTGAAAGAACCGCAGAGGCGCAGGAGATGACGGCGTTGTTGAAGCAGATAGGCGACTTAGAACGTCTCATCTCAAAGTCTGCAATGGGCAAAATTCAGCCGCGTGAAGTCCTGCAGATGAAAAGAGCCCTCCATGCCGTTGCTGCCTTGAAAGACCTTTTGACATTGGCTGCTACAGATGAATTGACCAAAATAGGTTCAGGACTGAATCTTTGTCAGGCTCTCTTGGAGGAGATAGAGCGGACCATCAGCGACGAAGCGCCGACGCTGATTGCTAAGGGTAATGCCATCAAGGATAAGGTAGATACGACACTTGACGAATACCGTTACCTGATAGGCCATAGCAAAGAAGTGATGGCAGAATTACTACAACGCGAACTCGAATCTTCCGGAATACAGAACCTGAAGTTAGGATTTAACAACGTCTTCGGATATTATCTCGAAGTGACTGCAAAACACAAATACGCCAACGTCCCTGACCATTGGATACGCAAGCAGACCCTTGCCAATGCCGAACGATACGTGACAGAAGAGCTGAAAGAGCTGGAAACAAAGGTACTTCAGGCAGAAGCTGCAATCCAGGATATCGAAGAACGGATATTTCATCAAATGATAGCCCGGATAAACCGGAATATTGAAGAAATTCAGACCAATTGTCGCTTGATAGCGGGTCTGGACTGCCTACTTTCCTTTGCCACTCAGGCTAAGCTATATCATTATTCCATGCCTCGCTTTAATGATGAAGGCATCATCGAGATAACACAAGGACGCCACCCAATCATTGAAGTCATGCTGGGACACGAAAAAAAATACATACCCAATGACTTGTATTTAGACCAACAAAGCCAACAAATTATCATCCTCACCGGCCCCAATATGGCGGGTAAGTCGGCTGTACTTCGGCAAACAGGCCTCATCGCTTTGATGGCACAAATAGGGTCGTGGGTTCCTGCTGAACAGGCCAACTTATCCATCGTCGATAAGCTCTTTACACGGGTAGGCGCCTCAGACAATATCAGCGGCGGCGAATCGACCTTCATGGTGGAAATGAATGAGACGGCAAGTATTATGAACAACCTGACTGACCAAAGCCTTATCCTCCTTGATGAAATAGGGCGGGGGACAGCCACCTACGACGGCATTTCCATCGCCTGGGCACTCGCCGAATTTCTACACGACAACGAAGCTGGAAGACCCAAGACCCTCTTTGCTACCCACTATCACGAGTTAAATGAGCTGTCCGTCAAGTTGCCGCGTGTCAAAAACTTCAACCTCGCCGTCAAAGAATCCAAAGATAAGGTCATCTTCCTCTACAAACTCATTGAAGGAGGCAGCGAGCATAGCTTCGGTATCCACGTGGCACGTATGGCCGGTATG
Source organism: Saprospiraceae bacterium (assembly GCA_018057925.1). Taxonomy (GTDB): domain Bacteria; phylum Bacteroidota; class Bacteroidia; order Chitinophagales; family Saprospiraceae; genus Parvibacillus. Next base: position 738 of record JAGPCT010000057.1, on the reverse strand, counting down.
CCACAACGTGTCATAGACCGTAGCAACCAAATTATGCACCACTTGGAAGAACAGTCGGGAACGCTCTCCGGTACCCGCAAACAAGAAAGAAAGGAAATCCTGCAAGCCTTGAAAGCGCCTGCTTATCAGCTCTCTATATTTGAAATGGACGACCCCAACATCGGAGAAATACGCAATATCCTCCTCGATATACAACCCGAAGTGATGACGCCCATCGACTGCCTCATTAAGTTGAAAGAACTACAGGAATTGGCACACAAGAGCTTGCTGGATAAGTTGTAATGATGATTTCTTGAACCCGATTTCTACAATAAAAGTAATAAAAATCGTATAATGTTGATTATGAGGACAGTACTTTGATTTTAAAAATAATTTGTGTTAAAAGATTCAATTCTTACAGATGACTTTTTTGTGTTCAAATTAAAACTGCAATGCAAATTGTTATACCAAATTGGTTTATAAATCAGTCTCAAACATTTTTTGGTACAGATTTTTGTGAATTGTAGTTTGATAGATAAGGACGTGCAAGGAGCAGAGCTCTGCAATCTTCGTAGCAAAATGTATAGTAGGGTCAGTTAGGGGCGTTAGCCCTGTGATCTAAAAACTAATTGGGGCTTGCTGAATAATTCACAAGCAATTAATAATCAATAAAATAAATGGCAATTTTCTTTGAAAAGTGCACGAAGTTTTTTAACTTTAAGCTTAAAACCGTGCATTTATGTTCAAATATAAGCCAGA
>JAGPCT010000099.1 GCA_018057925.1 Saprospiraceae bacterium | reverse complement strand
ATCTGGAAGATGCACCATGGCCTGCTACGCGCGATGAATTGATTGATTTTGCTATTCGATCAGGAGCCCCTTTGGAGGTTATTGAAAACCTTCAGGAGATGGAGGAAGAAGGTGAAATGTTTGAAGGCATTGACGATGTGTGGCCTGATTATCCAAGAAGAGATGACTTTTTATTCAACGAAGACGAATATTAAAACATTAAAAAAAATAAGCCGGTTATTTATCGGCTTATTTTTTTAACCAAAATCCTTCTATTGGAAAAAAAAATCAATATTGCTATTGATGGCTATTCAGGTTGTGGCAAATCAACTTTGGCAAAAGCCCTTGCTGAAGCGTTGGATTATATTTACATAGACTCCGGAGCCATGTATCGTGCTGTAACTTTCCACATGATAAAAAGGAAAATCGACAAAGAAAACATTGCTGAAATAGAAGAAGCTCTCGAAGAAATAGATCTTAATTTCAAGAGAGTAGGCAACTCAAATCATCTATACCTGAATGGTGAATACCTGGAAAATGAATTAAGGACGATGGAAGTAAATGGCGCTGTTAGTTTTTTTTCAACCATCTCTCAGGTACGAACCAAATTGGTTGATATTCAGAAAAGTCTGGCCAAGCGTAAAGGATTTGTAATGGATGGAAGGGATATTGGCACTGTGGTCTTAACAAATGCAGAGCTCAAATTATTCCTGACGTGCGACCTCGAAACACGCGTCATGCGCAGAAAAAAAGAACTCGACGATAAAAATATTTTGGCTACTTTTGAATCAGTTAGAGAAAACTTTCTTGAAAGAGATTATATAGATTCAACCAGAGCAGATAGTCCACTAATAAGAGCTTCAGACGCTATATTAATTGACAATTCCACTTTGACGCAAGAAGGTTTGTTATCATATTGTCTCGAACTAGTTGCAGATAAACTAAAAGTCTACTAATGGAATTGTTTATAGCGGTACTGGCTTCTATATTTTCTGTGGTAAATCCCATTGGTGCACTTCCTGTATACACCTCGCTCACTGAAAGTTACACTCGAAAAGAGCGCAACAAAACAGCACTTCAAACCAGTATTTATTTTACATTGATCTGTGTAGTTTTCTTTTTGGGAGGTTCTATCTTACTAAGCTTTTTTGGCATAAGTATTCCAGCCCTGCGTTTAGCCGGTGGATTGGTCATACTGAATTCCGGATTCAATCTTTTGAATGGTAAGGTCATTCGTGCCGAATCCATCAATGACAAGATGAAGGAGGAAGCCAAACAAAAAGAAGATATTAGCTTTAGCCCTTTAGCAATGCCCCTATTGTCAGGACCAGGATCGATATCATTATTGATCAGTTTATTCTCTCAGCATAACAGCTGGGACAAAAGAGGGATCATTCTAGGTGTGCTATTCACCCTCGGTCTAATTGTCTACCTCTTATTATTAAGCGCACCTTTTATTGCAAAATTATTGGGTGAAGCTGGAATGAAAGCAATCACCCGGATCATGGGATTCATTGTAATGGCGATAGCCTGTCAGTATATAGTAAGTGGTGCTATGAGTCTCATAGCAAAGTACTAAAATTATAACATATCTTTTAATTTTTATAAAAATCCAAACGATGGTAACGAATTTCTCTTTGTCGAATTCATATATCAATCAGATTCTGTTTGAGTTAAGGAACGTTAATATTCAGAATGACAGACCCCGATTCAGGAATAATCTTGAAAAGTTTGGTATGATTGTTGGATATGAGATAAGCAAAACCATGCATTATTCCGCAGAAGAGGTTCAAACTTCACTTGGAAGCATGATAACTGAGACAACTGATGATCAGGTAGTCTTATTATCAATACTTAGAGCAGGATTACCATTACAAAATGGATTACTTAAATTGATGGATTATGCAGAGGCAGGTTTCATTTCAGCTTATAGAAAAGATCGGCTGGATGGAACTTATGATATTAGAATGGATTATGTGACTTGTCCTACCCTTGAAAATAAAATAGTCATATTTACTGATCCAATGCTCGCTACCGGCGCCTCACTTGATGCTTCAATGCGCATGATCAAGGATTACGGAACACCCAAAGAAGTTCATCTCGTGACTATTATCGCTTCAGAATATGCTATTGAGCAAGTAAGACGAATATATCCTAATATGAAGATATGGGCAGGAGCAATTGATGAAGAGTTAACAGCAAAATCTTATATTGTTCCCGGGCTTGGTGATGCTGGAGATCTAGCATTTGGTGAAAAACTTCAGTATTAGTGAAACTCTAGCTTTGCGGCAAGCTTTTTCCTTTAAAATATTTTCTATTACACGGGTTAAATTGAGAAGTCAGAAGTAAGAAGTTAGAAATCAGAAATTAGAAGTTAGAATGAAACTCAGAATGTTGTTTGGAGCATATATTCTACTAATGATTTTAAATGGTTTTTAAATGTATAATAGATTAAAGTGTAGTTAATCTGCAATTTCCAACAATTTTACCATTAGTATCTCTGATCATTATATTATAAAGTCCTGGCGAGAGTCCTTTGATTGAAATATTTTGATTTTTTTCATAATCTACCAATCGTTGGTTTTTAATAATTTTACCATTTGTATCCATGATTTCAAAAGTCCCACTCATGAAATGAGGTAATTCTAAAGTAAAATTACCATCATTTGGATTCGGAAATACTTTAAGGGAATTGCTAGAAATTAAGGAGTTAGAGCCCAGCGTCTCGCATTCATAGTCATCGCATGTCATCAATGCTGTTCCACAAAATTCAATACTATATTTTGTCTTTTCAGTATTATTATAAGCAAGTATCACCAAATAATAACTATCTCCAACTTCACAATCCAGTGCTGCCAGTAATCCATTATTACCATTCTCACATCCTCCTCCTTCATAATCATCAGTTTCATCCGGAGAAAGTCCTAAGTCGAGATTGCAAGCTCCGCTGCTAGAATAACAGCATCTGACAGATTTCTTTGTATAACACCCACCATCGTCCACTCTTTTAAAAACTACAAAATCAACATCCAAAGGATTTTTAGGCTTGATCGTAAACCACAATTTACCGGCTTGCGCAATATCAAAATTTATCCAATGAGAATTTGTCTCTCCGTAAGTCGTTCCAGAGCAATAATCTCCTGTATTTAATTCTTGGGCCAAACCATATGAACCAGGGAATGTAAGAGATTTTTTATTTTTATTACATACATATTCTGCGCCCGTACAGTCCATATTTAAAGGCGATTCTATAAATTTTATATCCCAGCATAAACTTTGTCCTACTAGGTCACATGAATTGGATGCTCTAACACAAAGTGTATGCGTGCCCAATGATAAATATGGAATTCTAAATTCAGTCACTCTTCCATAACCTACTACTATCCCATCAATCGACCATTCGTAAAACTGTGCAACAGGAAATGCTTCACATGAAAATGTATTAAAATTATCTATAAATACACTTGGACTCCCTGTTAATTTAACACTGGTTGGTAGGCTGACTGGATCTGTAATAGTCGTAATTTGCAGGGTATCAGTCTGTGAGCATCCTTCATCATCTGTTATGGTCAACGTCACAGTTTTTGCTTCATCTGTCAATATGGTAATTGATTCATTTTCAGAACCTGTTGACCAACTATATGAATAGCCATCACCGGATCCACCCTGAGCATCCGCTTCGATATAGAGTAAACTATCTTTACAGTTGACTAGATCATGAGAGATGTTAGATAAGATATCAGGTTTAACAATTACTTTAATGCTTGCAGTGTCCCCTTTACAACCGGACGGGCTAATAGGAATAATGTGGTAGACTACCGTCTGTTCTTCATCACTGGCATTTTGAAGCCTTTGGTTAATGCCGGAACCTTCGCCGGCGAAAGCTCCAATTAATCCGTCAGGAGCAGTGACAGTCCATTCTATCGTGCTGTTTGACGGCTGAAGATCCAAAGTCGGACCAAAAGCAGCTTTGCTGCAAATTACAGCATCCAGCGAATCAAGAGATGGCTGTTGGCAACATTTCACAAGAATTTTCTTACTTGCCATGACACTACCATTGCACTTATTACTCGAATACCCTCCTGTCTGCCCATCACCAAAATTAGCAATTGAAACTGAGAAATCGTTACAAGTTGTGTTTTCACAAGCATCACAAGGTATTTTTAATGTAAAGGTCACAAAATGATTTCCAACTCTGGAATCTCCCCATGCCTGGTTGGGACTTATACTTTTACATCCGTCTGAATATACCGCGCCTACCCAACCTCCAGGAAGTGAAGTACCTTCGCTCGAACATGCAGTGCCTCCTGCAAAAGGAATACAACCGGGCGCACCTAATAAACAAAGTTTACCTGAATTAGCATCTACACCAATAAGACTCTCTTCATTGGCTGAAGGTTTCCAATGCAGGCTATCGGCATCTACCCATGACCATTTTGCATTAC
>JAGPCT010000098.1 GCA_018057925.1 Saprospiraceae bacterium | reverse complement strand
AATTGAATTTTAGTTTTGTATCCCATATTTAAAAATATCTAGTTGTATAACTAGATACAAAGATGCACAAAAAAAAGGAACAAACAAACATTTATTCCCTTTTTTTTGTAAAAGTGCCAAAGTCAAGTCAATGGTTTGTAGAAACCATTGGATACGAATCGTAAATCGATTCTGTACTTGTCTAATGCGGAATTATTGGGTTCAATGCAAATTTATTGCAATTATGACACAAGTGTTTTGCAATTATAATACATATATATGTTAATTATTGGAAATTATCGTATGTTTGTAAAGTGTTGATAAATAGGATAAAAGTAAGTCAAGGTGTTAAATCTTGATTTCACAATTGTCAAATCAAGTTAGCACCAAAATCAAATGTCAGAGGCCGAATTTTTACATTACGATTTAAAATTGATAGAGCCGTCCTTCGGTTCTGAACTTACAGATTTAATCATTGAGTTGGATTATCTCCGAAAGAAACCATTGGGTGGTTCTACTCACCCGAAAGTTTTCTTTCAGTTGAAACATATTTTTCACACACTTGAAAGTATTGGGTCAGCAAGAATTGAAGGCAACAACACAACCATTGCTGAATATATTGAAACAAAACTTGAAGGCAGCAAGAAAGTTACTCCAAGAATTAAAGAAATTCAGAACATAGAAAAGACAATGGCTTTCATTGAGGAAAATGTGAAGGACAATCCAATCAATAGAACATTTATCAGTGAGATGCACAAAATGATTGTTGATGGCTTAAATCCACCTCCTGAAGGAGAAGGTGATTCAACACCTGGTCAATATAGAAAATCAAATTTGAAAATAAACAAGTCAAGTCACAAGCCGCCTGAGTGGTTAAAAGTTGATGACTACATGAATGAGTTGTTTGATTTTGTCAATAAAGAAGATAGTCCGAAATATGATTTGCTTAAAGCCGCCATGGCTCATCATCGGTTTGTTTGGATTCACCCTTTTGGAACCGGGAATGGAAGAACGGTTCGCTTGTTTACATACGCAATGCTTGTCAAGACGGGCTTCAATGTCAATGTTGGAAGAATAATAAATCCTACGGCTGTATTTTGCAGTAACAGAAATGACTATTACACATATTTGTCGGAAGCAGATAAAGGAACTGACGAAGGAATAACAACTTGGATTAAATATGTCTTGAAGGGGCTGAAAGAAGAGATTGAAAAAATTGATAAACTTTTAGATTATAATTTTTTGAGGAAAGAAATTCTCATACCTACCATCAGCCATTCATTAGAGAGAAAATACATAACAGATTCAGAAGCAAAGATTTTGCGAAAGGCGATTGATAAACAGGAAATGCAAGCTGCTGATGTCAAAGAATTTTTTGTTGGAAAAGCAGATGCAGAAGTATCAAGGCAAATAAGAAAATTGATTGATAAGAAAATGCTTGTCCCTGAAAAGGAAGGTACAAGAAAATATGTTCTGCGTTTTGAAAACAGTTATTTACTGCGAAGTGTCATCAAGTCCTTGGGTGAAAAAGGATTCCTTCCAATCAACGATGAAGTCTTATAGAAGCACTGTCGGTCGGGATTGCGAAATGCTTGCGGCTAACATTAAGGAATATTGATTGACTGTTAAAAGTTTTATTTTTTTGACCTGAGGAGTCAATCAAATCCGATAAGTCGGGACAAATGTATTTCAACCCATATTCCGCAATTGGAAATATTGAATTTTGGTTTATACACTTTAGTTTCCAACAAAGGTCTGTCCCGCCATTGCCCTATATTGCCAACACTTCACAGATTGCCTCCACTCAAACGACACCTAAATCCAACTTTTCTCTATTAAACCTTCTATATTGGAGCCTTTTGAAGGGCAGCAATGCTCTGTATAGCTTCCAAGGTCTCTGCTACGTGCCAGCCTACTATCTTATGAGAATACGCATCGGTAATAAAGCTAATATACAAATGTTCATCCGGTTTGATTTTCCAATACGTAATGTCGCTTACCCACAGTTGATTGGGCACTATCGGTACAAAATCCTTTATCAGATTAGGATACTTCCTCAACCAATGATAAGAATTGGTGGTTTGTATTCTTCGCTTTCTTTTTCTTATCAATAGGTGATTGGATTATTTTTCAAACAGTTTGTCAGAAACTCAGGGGTGTTGGCTACAATTGCCTTTATTGTCCCACTGTCGCCGTGATAAACTAAAGCAAAAGGAGTCATTGGGTCAACCCCGTCTTTTTAGAATTGTACAGCATGGTCTAATACCGTAATCAATTTCTTAGTCAGTTCTTATGATGCGTCTTTTAAATGTTTCATACATTAAAGAAGTTCATAACCGCCGTGATATTCATCTCCTGTAATATCTTTTAGTAAATCTGTTAATTTATTCCAATTTTCGAATGTTCCATCACCACCTAAAATAGATACAACATTAAATCTGTCAATATATTCAAAATCTTCTTCACCTTCGATTACGCCATAGTCAGTTTCTTGAATGGCAATTGTAAGTGATTCTATATATGAGTTTGGCAAGCTTAGTAAAGGCTCAAAATATGTATTGAATTGCTCACCTGTTTTGTATGCAGGTTTTCCCCAAAAGTCAGTTTCATCTCCAACGAATTTTAAATTAGTTAATTGACTTTTCAATTTGTCCAATTTTGATTCAGTTACTTCTTCTTTTGGCCAAAATTTTAAAATAATGTCTGACATAGTTAAATGTTGTTTTGAGTTTGAGTGTCTGTTATGCTTGTAGGCAGCGTCCGGCATATTGGCGATGTGGCAGCAATTTAGCACAAATGTTGAATAGAATTACTACTCTCTAACCTTGCACAAAAGCTCAATAGAAGTACTTCACCGGCTCTATTGCCAATTTGTTTGTTAGTGGCTGGTTTTCTGTATGTTAATAATCATTTAATATGAAGTCAACGGTCATTGATTTTTGGGCTTGAAATAGCAATGAAAAAAGCAATAATTGGGGTCAGCATTAGTGACCATAAAACTGTTTTACCATAGCCGACTTTTCGATAACTCCCTATCTTCTCAGCTACTAAATGTGTTAATTCAAAGAATAACATAACTGTTATTATCCAAACGTAGTTCATATTTTTATTTTTTATTGTTAATCAAAACTATATTCACTTAATTTTTTTAGAGCCATTTCATATGTGAATGTATCTGCCATTAATTGGTCAAATGTCATTTTCTTAATGTCAATTAAAAATTCAACAAGAATTTCGGCTTCATAATATTCGAAGACGAATTGATTGCCCTCCCAAAAGGAAGTGTCTTTATAAAGTTCAACTCTATTTTTAAAATTGTAAGTCGTGTCATTGCGTTTGGGAAGAAGGTTTGCTGCATATTCTGCGTATCCTTCTTGCTTCCAAGTCGGTAATGAAGAAGCTCTTTTGCTTCCTAACTTGTTGTAAACAAATGAATGAATTATTTCGTGGCAAATAGTTTCTTCAATATTTCCTTCCATAGCAGAATAGGGTACTAATTTATTTGCAGATTTTCTGTCAGAATGTACCTGTTCTATGAATGGTCGAGAAATATATATTTTGTTAAATACATTCATATTAAATCCTTGTGCAGGGTATCCTGAGCCCGCAATAGTTGCAAAAAATTTAAACTTGTTTTCTGATGAAAACAGGTAAATATTATGTTCTAATTTTTCATCATATAGTTCACAGACTCTTAGTCGTTGGTCTATTTTGCCAAGAAACTCTGAAGAATTATCAAATTTCGAATTCGTATATAAAGTGTATTGTCCAAATTTGTAATTGTCCGAAAACCAATATTTGGTCGTCCAAAATATTGATAAATAAATCAATACAAATAAAGCGATTAAAGGACCTGTTATTATTAGTATTTTTTTTAGTCGTTTCATTTTAAACATCTTGTTTTGTCTGTCGTAGTGGTTTCTTAAACTTGCCCCTAACATTAAGGAATATTGATTGGCATTATACAACAAGCATTTGCCCGCCTATACATGCCGATCAAATCCGATAAGTCGGGACAAATGTATTTCATGTTGGACAGCCTGTCCCGCTGTATCGGGAAAGCCGGTAATGCCATAGTGCATAATCATTCATTCCCTATTTGTATTGGTTTGTTACTAATGGCATAAATGTAGTAAAATGTGTACAGTTTTTCTGTTTGAAATGGGGATTTTATTTTATGGTAGGATTTATGGAGCTTGTAGGTGTGTTTTGGGCAATAGAATTTAGAGCAGGGTTTGAGCTTCTTCCGGTATGCAAGGTAGTGATATTGGGTGGTGCTTTATTTTGTAGATAGGTGTGTAGGTAATCAGGATCTTCTGATATCACTTCTTTTTCAGAATCATAAACTCTTCGAATTCTCGATTCCATGCTTCAATTTTAGTTTGTATTTTCATGATATTTTTTAATAAATATCCATACAAATACAATGCCATATTGTATTAACCCAAAAAA
>JAGPCT010000097.1 GCA_018057925.1 Saprospiraceae bacterium | reverse complement strand
AAGCCTATAATGAATACCAGCCTGAACCTGCGAAATTTGTTGACCTCGTGGTGACAGAGATCAAGCGGTTGGGTATAGAAAATATCACAACGATACAATCATTTGATGTCAAGGTGCTGGAAGAGCTTAATAAACGTGAGGGACATAAATACACGATTGCGTACCTCGTGGAAAAAGGTAAAAAACTAAAGAAGAATCTTGACAAGCTCACCTTCAAGCCGGACATCTACAGTCCGCTATATACATTGGTGACAGAGGCTACAGTAACAGAGTGTCATGCGCAAGGCATCAAGATCATCCCGTGGACCATCAACAGTATTGTGGATCTGGATCGGTTGAAAGGATGGGGAGTAGATGGGGGGATCACGGATTTTCCGGATGTGGTGAGGTAGGCGCTTACCTAACCATTTAACATTTAGAGTTTACCAATTAACACTTACAGTTTACGAGTCGTAAATAATCGTAAGTAAACGTAACCCGGACAGGATATTTAAAAAACGAAAGTTTGGCTATACGCAATGAATATATGGAAAAGCGCACCACTAACAAATTGATTATCAACAAATATGCGGTATCTTGAGTTGCGGATATATCCGTGTTAGCTGCAATAGAGAGGAGGATGTGGAAACTTTCAATGATGACTTAATGATTCTATATAAATATTTTGCTGAGCATCTAAATTCCTTTAAATCTCTATCCATGAGAGGCATCTGGTGCCATTATTCAAAACTAATGAATGACCCAGCGGAATGTTTAGCCTATATGAATAGGGAAATTACTCACGAGCAGATTCAGCAGTTTAGAAATTGCTTTAAGGATAGTGAAGATGAACGGTTGAGAAGTATCTACAATTTCTGCAATGACCAGGTTGTTAGTTTTGTTAACATGCAAAGACGAGAATCCATTAATAGATATGCTTTTGGTTCATTATCAAAATCCTTCGATGATATAAGAATGTGGTCACATTATGCTTCCTCTCACAGTGGATTTGTTGTTGAATTTGATTTTGAAAGTGACCATCATTTCCAAGAAATAGTTTATACAGATTACTTGCCTAAAATAGATGTTATTAAAATAGCTGATCACTTAAAAGGTGTAAAGGATAATATAAATTATTTTCTAAAAGATATATCTGTGAAGGCAATGGCATGGCAACATGAGCAAGAATATCGTATTTGGAGAAGGAGTCCATGTTATTATCATTTTGATGGAAATAATATTAAAAGTGTGTACTTTGGAGTAAATTGCAGTCTTGAAACAAAAGCTATTGTGGGAAAATTGATTGTGGAAATAAATGACAAAGTTCAATATTACAATATGGAATTAAGTCCTAATCCGGTACGACTGACTTTCAACGAAAATTTCAAATGAATTGGTCTTTGTGATTACTATGTGGAGGCTCCACATAAAAGTTGAAGGCAAGAAGTATGAAACAATTAGAAACTATTTGGTCAGTAAAATTTCGGTATGATGAAAGTAAAAATAAATGTATACGTTTTAAGATTTGTATTTTTTGGAATTTGTCTAATTCTTTTTTTTGGTTGCAAGAAGGACGATGATACATCTATTCCTGCTGGACCAGTGCCAGAACTAACTACTACTGCCGTTACCGACATTACTCAACTTGGTGCGAAATGCGGTGGCAATATTACTTCCGCTGGCGGCATTAACATAACAGAGCGTGGAGTTTGCTGGAGCAAAGGGCCTACTCCCACCATAGCCGATAGCAGAACCAATGATGGTGACGGAGCAGGCACTTTTACTAGTGAAATGAATGGATTAATCCCAAGTACAACATATTATGTGCGGTCATACGCCACCAATACTAATGGCACAGGCTATGGAGCGGCTATAATGTTTCAAACATTAAGCCTTGATGTTACAATGGTGAGCATCCCTGCTGGTGGTTTTGTCATGGGTAGCCCACTCTCAGAAGTAGGCCGCAATACTAATGAAATAAAGCATTCGGTGACGCTCAGTGCTTTTCGCATGAGTAAATTTGAAATAACCAATACAGAATTTGCTAGTTTCTTGAACACCCAAAACATAGGTGCTGATGGGCGTTATGCCTCTGGAATTTATCCTACACAGACTTTAATTTATGTAAGTTCCTTCTATACTGTCGGGGGGGTTGATTACACCCTTGGATATTGGGCACCAGTTAAAGGTTATGAAAACCACCCTGTAATCAATGTAACATGGTATGGAGCTGCTGAATTTGCAAATTTTGTGGGAGGACGGTTGCCTACAGAAGCGGAGTGGGAATTTGCCTGCCGGGCAAAAACTTCCACACCGTTCAATACAGGGGGTTGTCTTAGCGATATGCAAGCGAATTATTTTTGGAGATCACCTTACAATCTGTGTACCAACACAAGCTCGACTACTTTAAGTAAAACACAGGACGTTGGCTCCTATAGCCCCAACGCTTTTGGTTTATACGATATGCATGGCAATGTAAGAGAATGGTGCAGCGATTGGTACGCTGACTACCTTCCTTCTCATCAAACTGACCCAATTGGTCCTGACGATGGGACGTACCGATTGTGTCGCGGTGGTGGCTGCCTCAGTGAGGGAAACGACTGTCGAGCAGCGATACGTACGACTGATAAACCAAACTACTATGGTGGTGAAGTAGGGTTTCGTGTGGTAAAACCTGAGTAATTGGCAGTTAATTCCACTCAATTTCTTAAGTTTGGAGCTCTCTCAAATGATAATAACAAATAGTAACACAATTTGAGTTATGTCCGAAAATTCAATTTCTGAGGACTTGTTAACAAAAGATGAGCTCTTTAATATATTTTTAGATTCAGCAAATACAATTTACAGGGATCATTTTATAATAACACTGCCTTTGCCATATGACAAATCTAGGATACTCAAAGTTGGAAAAAGGAATGGAGTTATTCTTGTTTGGGGAAATGATGACACCGCATTTGTTCATATTAAGAATAGACATGATATCTACAGTGAAAGCTATTTTTGGAAAACCATTGAAGACAAAAGTGGAAACGAGAAAGTAATACTGGATGACCCGAGTCGCTTCCGTGGAGATACTGTGCCAATTTATCATTTTACTGAAATTGCTGATAGTATTTTTTCAAATGGGAATTTGAATTTAACCCTCAATAAACGGCCGGAAATCTTTGATATGTATACAGGTGAATATGAACATGGTGACGGAACCAAAGCTGTTTATAATCTCCTTACTTATAAAAGCACGTCAATTATACATAATTTATTTCCTAAAGCGAAAACGTTTAACAAGAAAAAGTATGTGAATTTGATTCGAGGTGACGTTACAGGCGAACTTAGTATTCCAACTAATATCTATGAAATTAGAATACCATATCTTGATCACAAAGGACTAAAGTATACAATTATATTAAGAGATTTCTTAGAAAAAAGGAAGCGTGTTATGTTTGTTTCAAAGATTGATAAATCCACTGGTCGACCTCTTTACATTAAGATTGAGGAAAAGGATATTGATGGAGTTTTACCAACCGCCGAGGATTTAATGTTTTTTAATTTTTCTGATTTTAGCGAATATGATAAACTAATTGCGGAGATATATCGCAGAGATACTACTAGCTTAAGCTGACATTGGAATACGGTAAATCAAATAGGATGCTATTTAAACTGGATTTGTTCCTATTAAAAAGTCTAGAACACTTCTATATGCGTGCAGCTAACATTGGATGTTCATTGTAGCCTTCTCTATAAAGTACTAGTTGACAAAAGCAGCTAACATTGGACACCCGTAAACAGGGTTATATACAATGAAACTGAAAGCGTAGATTTGATGATGAGAAACCTAGAGGCAGATTGATTCCATCGAATCCTGCCTACTGGTGTCCCGGAACGTTAGAGCTCATGTATAGAGATGATAAACAACATTAACAAAACTCCCAAAATCTTAAATTCAATCTCAATAACTATCACTGCAATCATTACAGCTTTGTTATTATGGGAATGGTATAATTTGGGAATTAAACAGAATACAGATGGCTACCCTTTTGGAAGTGAAGGCCCAACGCCATATTATTACAAAAGTCTGGAGTCATATATCTCTAACACAATCAACTGGGCAACAATCTTTGCGGCAATCTTGATGTTCTCAATTTTTACAATAACCCGTAAAAACCGTAGACTACAATATTGTTCATTTGGACTCATGGTGGTATCAATAATTGTAATGTTCATTAATGGCCAGATCGGTACCTAATCTAATGCCAGGGCAAATCACGAGCTCTAACATTGGCTATAGTCAATGGCGGATAATTACTCACGAAAAGTTTTATACCTTGAAACAGATTCCTCAGGCTCGAAAGACAATTGCATTGAATCGCCACTGCCTAGAGCCCGGGTCGTTAGCTGCAACCCAATTAACCAATTTATATAATGAAAGCAAAGACCTATTTTCTTATTTCAATTGTAGTATGGTTTAGCCATGACCTATGCGGACAGGGCTTTGAAATCCCAATTTACTTT
>JAGPCT010000003.1 GCA_018057925.1 Saprospiraceae bacterium | reverse complement strand
TATGATCTTTAAATCATTACCCTGAAGTTCTTTCCAGGTCGATTATTTATTAATATTATTTTATCAATACCTTCCTCTCCCTTCCTCGGATTTCTCTTATCTAGCTGATTAGTTCAGACTCTCGCCTTCCCTAATCCTTTTGTTTTTTTTACGTTACAATTCCAAATCATTTCCATGATCTGTGCTTCTTGTCTTCCCAATCTATCAAAGAACTTTCTCACCTCACTCAGGCTCTCCCCTCTCTCTCCTTATCCCCTCTTTCCCTCGCTAAGCGGATGCAAAGATACAACTACTTTCTCCACTACCAAATATTTTTTTAACTTTTTTTTACTTTTTTTATCCACCACACCATCACACCCTGATTACCAATATCTTAAATGCCTAATTTTATTTCGCTTTTTTTTGTTTTTTATCTTAATCTTCCATTTATTTGATTTTTAAGGCTTCAGTATTCCCCTAATTTTGTTTTAAATCCCTAATTCAGTTTCAAACAAACTTTAAAAATCGATAAACATCTCACAATCAATGATTTTATCACATCAATGAGCCGATTAATACATTGGGACATCCCTCATTATCAGCATATTACATTAATTTATATCCTTTTTTTGCTGAATCCAGACTCTTCATAGTCTATATAATGATTAGGATTACTACTTCTGCCTCCAACGGTATGCGTGAGGGATAGAAGCGGCATCCCGACAAGCTCCTTAAGAGCTGTCGGGATACAGCGTATAGCCCGACCCCGCCTCAAAAGCGGGGGCACGCCCTATTTTCTTATTTTTTTATTGGTATATAATATCAACCGATTTCTCGTGAAAATAATTCCAATTCCGATAGATTTTATCGATCATACCTTGCCGGCTGATCTTTAGCTGGTATCGCCTTGAGAATAAATTGCCTCAAATGCTCTGTTGAAGTCTTCAAATCATCTTTGCGTAAGTACATCATATGCCCACTTCGATAGCCCTCCCATGAAATATTCCCTTTTAGCTTTCCATTAGGGTCAAGTTGCCACATATTATACTTGGCATTAAAATAGTCGCATGCGCCATCATAATATCCGGATTGGACTAATACATGTAAAAATGGATTCTGTGCCATGGCTGCTCTCAGGTTCATGCCAGTATTATTATTTTCTTGGTTCCAGGGATATACCGGTCCAAACATGTTATACTCCAGTTCTGTCTTGTACCCAAGTTCATCTCTCAAATACATATTGATAGCCGGCGTAAAGGCGTGTAGCCAGGTTGTCAGTTCGGCATTGTACTCAGGCCCATTACCTCCGTCCCGCGAGTCTATACCTAAATATCTTGAATCCAATCTCCCTATTGTATAACCTCTATCCCTGAGGAGCTCTTTCCAAAAGAAGTTGGTTTGTATAATTCCATTATTCTCTCGAATAACTTTTTCGTTGAGTCCGGAATAACGACTTACTTTTTTTATTAATTCTTCATATCTTTCTGATGGGATAGCGCTTCCAAGTACCAATGCCGGCAAATATTCTTCAATTGTATATTTTTCCACTTCCGGCAAGATATCGAGCAGGTCTTTTTTGAGCAAATCAGGTGCCAATGCCTTATGATACCATGCAGTAGCTGCATAATATGGCAGCATTAAGGCTTTACTAACCGGGCCATCTCTTTTAATTCCAAGATCTGTAGGTGACACCAGAATAACGCCATTCAAATACATCCAATGCCTCCCTTGCAACTCATAAGCCAAACCTGATACACGGGTCGTGCCATAACTTTCTCCGATGAGGAACTTAGGTGATGCCCAACGTTGATATTTATTGATAAAAGTATTAATCCAATCGGCAAGATACTTTACATCAGCATTAACTCCAAAAAACTTATCCTTTGGGAAATCCTTTTCAAAGGGTCTAGAAAATCCGGTATTGACAGGATCAACATATACGATATCGGCAACATCAATGATCGTATTAGGATTATCCTTCAGCCCATAAGGTTGTAATGGATACCCTTCATCATCTATGTGTAGTAGGCGCGGACCCGTATAGCCTAACATCATCCAAACAGAAGCTGTTCCCGGACCACCATTGAATGAAAATACTATTGGTCGGGAGGCCTTATCTGTGACATCTGTTCTCTCATAATAGGTATAGAAAACTCCCGCTATTGTTTTGCCGGATTCATCCCATACCGGCAATGTTGCGGCAGTGACTTGATACGGTATTGCCTTTCCTTTTACCGTTACCTGAGCTTTCTTTTCTACTTTATAATCATAATCTAAGCTGCGGTCAAACTTTCCTCCTTTGTCATCTTTTGACTTTGCTTTATCGTCCATTTTACCTTGCGCAATCATTGTAAGAGATAAAAATGCGCAGACAATAAACGTAAAAAAATGCTTCATATACTGATTTTAAAATTGTGAAACCAAATATAGAAATAAAAAATCACTTCATCATAATTGATCACTTACAAATAATACCGAAAGGACCTCTGTAATAGACCAATGACATTGGAGATAAATGGTTGGTTCCAAAATGGATGAAGTTTGAAACTTCAATTACATCACTTTGAATCCAAATTCCGCATTAGACAAATGCGCAATCGATTTACGACTCGTAGTCCTTGGTTTACAGAAACCATTGAAACGATTCGCACATCGGGATTAATCCTCATAATCAGCACTATACGGCTTTTCAAAACCTTTACTGCTGAATTCGGGTTGAAAAGTATTGCCAAATCACATTAGAGTAATTGGCATGTTCTAATTTTAAAACATTATTTGCAATAGTTTGGGGGTCTTCGCCCGGCTTAATGGGGATGGTTGATTGAAAAAGTATGTTTCCTTTATCGTATTCTTTATTCACAAGATGGATGGTTATACCCGTCTCAGAATGCCCCGATTGACTTACGGCTTCATGGACATAATGACCGTACATTCCTTTTCCACCAAATGCCGGCAACAGGGCGGGATGAATATTTAGGATTGAATCCGGAAATAAATCAATCAAATACTCCGGTATTAGGGCTAAATAACCGGCTAAAATTATTCCATCAACATGATATTGAGACAGCCTATCTTTTGTAAGTTGCCTATTAGCCATTTTAGCATTCGACCAATAGTAATTAGGTATCATGAAAGTATCCGCATGAGCTTTAACGCCGGCATTCTTTTTGTTATAGAGAATCAAAGCTATTTCAATTCGAGGATGGTCTTTGAAGAATTCAATTATTGCACGAGCATTACTTCCACTCCCTGAGGCAAATATAGCCAAATGCACTTTGTTCATAATTGGCCTTATCGGAGGTCAATAAACTTTTGTAATCCTGCCGGGTCTAATTTGGACATAATTTTATAAATATCCTGTTTTTCATTTTTCGGAGCGGGTTTAAATATTTGCACCAATTCATTTCCTTTATTTAATCCAAACACATTAATCATGAGAGAATTGACATAAGAATCATACGATTTTTCAATACTTTTCATGGCATTGACGATATTTTTTCTTGAATCTTCCACATTGGATGAAGCCATATCGAGTCCTTGACGGTGATACTCATAAAATCCTATTCTAAAGTCATTCAATTTAGGGCTTAAAAGATTTTCAATAAAGGAAGCACGGGATTTATTGAGTCCGGCTTTATTGGCTGACCAACCATAATCATCTCCATTAGAAATGCCTGTTGGCAAAGACCCCAAGACTGATTGGGCATGGGCATACATCGCATCTCCTCCTTTGTCGGCAAATGAATCCCTATCGAGGCCTAATATTATATATGCATAATAGCCTAAAATAGAAGTCAAATTATCGTTATAAGAATTAGGATTGAATATCAAAGCATTGCCCGGCTCATAAGAAAACAATGCTTTATCATCGATATATTGAAAAATGACGGTTTCATAATTGGTTCCATACACTGGGCGTACAGCCAATATGGCAATACTGAAAATAAAATCTTTCTCTGATTGCTCTTTAACTAGATTAAAATTAAGCGAAACCTTTATTCGTTCTTCATCTTTTACTTCAATATCAGTAAATCGTTGATTATTTAGAAACTCTGTAACACTTTTTTCAAAATTTTTGAAGACGGCAGGATCTGCTATTTGGAGAGTAGGTGTATTTACTTTTACCGTAAAAGCTATTTCCTGACTAAAAGACTGATAACCAATCGAAGACAGAATGAAAATAAAAAGAAATCTGTAATTCATATTCTAGTTAACGAAATTTAAAACAATTTGATTATCTCATCCAATATTAAATTGGCAATTTGATCTTTAGGCAGCAATTGAGTTTCCATAATTTTGCCATTTTCATTATAAATGGTAATTTTATTGGAATCAGTTCCAAATGTTGCTCCTTTATCCCGGGTTGAATTTAAAACAATAAAATCAAAGTTCTTTTTCTTTCTTTTTGCAATGGCGTTATCCTGTTCATCATTTGTTTCAAGAGCAAAACCAATATTAAGTTGATTGCTTCTTTTAAGTTCTCCCAAGGATTTAGCAATATCAACTGTTTTTACCAGCTGCAAAGTCATTCTATCTTCTTGCTTCTTTATCTTATTTTCTTCCGCAATGGCAGGGCGATAGTCAGCAACAGCTGCTGCAAAAATGGCAATATCGCAAGAGGGATAAGCATCAAGGCATGCGCCATACATCTCTTCAGCTGTTCTTACTTTATGAATATTGATATTCGGTGAGTCAAGAACATGTTCAATCACAGGACCTAAAACAAGTTCAACTTGTGCGCCTCTGTTGACACATTGCCTTGCCAAGGCCAAGCCCATCTTACCACTCGAAAAATTGCCAATAAACCTCACCGGATCAATATTTTCGTATGTAGGTCCAGCTGTAATAAGTATGCGTTTTTCTTTTAGATCTGTAGCATTATTGAAATGATTGCTTACAAAATCGAAAATACTCTCAGGTTCCGCCATCCGGCCTTCGCCCATGAGTCCGGAAGCGAGAAAACCATTTTCAACAGGCACTATAACCTTTCCATGTTGTTGTAATTGAGATATGTTTTGTTTTGTGGTCGGATGTTGCCACATTTCGAGATCCATTGCCGGAGCAATAAAAACAGGACATCGAGCACTTAGGTAAACGGCATCCAACATATTATTGCAAATGCCATGAGCTAAGTGTGCCAACGTATTTGCTGTGGCGGGGGCAATAATCATTAAGTCCGCCCATAATCCTAATTCAACATGTCCATTCCAAGAGTGGCCATCATGTATTGAGTCATAGACTTGATGATTGCTTAAGGTGGAAAGAGTTGTAGGAGTAATAAAATCGGTTGCAGACGGTGTCATAACAACTCTGACTTCAGCGCCGTTTTTAATCAATAATCTGCAAAGGATAGCCGATTTATATGCAGCTATGCTTCCACTGATTCCTAAAACAATTTTTTTACCCAGTAACTTCATCGATTAAAAGAATTGGATTACTTGGCAATGAGAGTTCATTACTCTTGATCTACCTCTTTGTATCTAAAAGATAGTTCATCATTGATATACTCCTCTGTAGCTATTATTGCGGGATTGGGCAATTTTTCATAAAACTTGGAAATCTCAATCTGCTCCTTATTTTCCTGAATTTCTTCTATTGTATCTGATGAAACAGTGAATTCTTCCAATTTTGCATTCAGCTCTTTTTTGATCCCCACCTGTAATTGTCGAGCTCTACCCGAAATAACACAGATAGCTTCGTAAATATTACCGGTTTTAGCGGCCATTGATTTTATATCTCTTGCGTGGCTATTAGGATCGATTCCCTGCACCTTTGTCTTGATGTCCGTCATTTTCCAGTTTTTTAATATTTTCTTTGGTTTGTTTTAATATACTATTTACTTCCTTCAAGTCTTTACTTTTGAAGAATTTACTTTTGAACAATTCAGCGGCGACTAAAGTTTCCTGATATCGATCAAGTTTTTTCGAATAAATACTATTTTCTGCCAAAGTATAATTCGCTTTAACAATATAATATCGAATCTGTTCAATATTATCTGAGTCAGGGAAGTCTTTCAACATGTTGTTAAAAGTGATGGATGCCGATTGGTATTGTTTTAAATTATAATACAGCAAGCCTTCCTCAAAAGCCTTCTTTTCTAGTTTTGCTCTAAGTTCATCTATCAACTTGTTGGATTCTTTCAGCCGCTCACTTTTTGGGAAAGTATTTACAAAAACTTCCAATTCACTAATAGCTTTTAATGTATAAGTTTGATCCAACTTATAATCAGGACTTTGTAGATAATTTGAATAAGCAGACATAAAAGCGGCTTCTTCCCTTAAAGAACTTGTAATATAAGTATTGGCGAAATTCTGGAAATAAGAGGATGCTAAGATATAGTTGCCCTGATAGTAATGGGTATAAGCATATTTCACATACAAATCTTCAGCTTCCTTTTTACCACGATATCGTCCCAAAATCTGCTCTATCAAATTTTGAGCTTTGTAATAATCCTTTTTGTTATAATAATCTAAAGCTTTCTTATAGACAAGCTCCACATCGTTACTAGCCCGAAGTTTTTCATATTCTGACTTACATGAAGTCAGCAATATACAACCCAAACAAAACAAGAGAATCAGGTTCTTTTTTAACATAAGTGCGCAAAGATAATGTATGTATTTGAAATTCAAAGTGAAAAATTTATTTTCCTTGAGATATTTATTTCGATTTCTTTAAAACCGAATTCGTATTAGAGGAAAAAATATTGACTATAAGAGGAATTTGGGTTACATATAACAACGACAATATAATATTAAATATTGAGAAATAATTCACCTATAACTTCATTTTGCCTTCTACATAACGCCCAACATAAACTCTGTATGATATGCATGAGAAGATTGTTGCCTACTTTTTCTTACTTTTTTTACAAATTTATTTAAATTAATCCCAACATAGAAAGATCCGGATTTTAACTGTTCCCTACTTCTGAAAGTTCGAACATCATCAGTACCAATGGTCAAAAATGAAAGATTGATCCCTGTCCCCAGCCGAAATCCAGTCCATTGGTTGTATGAAAAAGGAACTAAAATATTGAGCATCCGAAAGGTTAACTCCGGCACAAGTCCTATCTGAAAGGCTTCAGGACTCCATTGAACTAAAGGGGTAGAAAAATAAAAATGCACTCTACCATAATTCATAAATCCACACCCCACTGTAAATTGTAAGTTAGTTGGAGTATATGAAACTCCACCGGATTTTTGTTTGTGACTATTTTCAGGCTTTTTTGTAATATAATAATCAAAACTATCTATCAATTGATCAAATCCTTCAAATTTATTAAATTTTCCAAAAGATAATATTGTCGGCGTATTAATATTAAATTCTCCCGATTTCATACCTTTTCCATACCATATAGCTCCAAAGTCGGTCAAAGAAATTCCACAGCGGAAGAAACTCACTTGTGGATAATTTAATTGTCGATTAAAAAAAACTCCCAAATCACCTCCAATTCCATTGCCACCTATTTTTATTTGCTTAAACTCCTCAGGGCCGTTATGAGAATATTGATAGATAAGTTTTAGATTTGATGCCTGAACTTCATCTCTCTTCAGAAAGTAAAGGCTTCCAATTGGAGCATCACTTGTCATGCTAAAGTGCGCTAAGCTTCCAATATATCTCAAAGTCCCACCAATGCTAAATCGAGTTTTCGGATCAATTTTATATTCATAAGCACCATTAAACCCTATTTTTACAATCGCATCTCCAAATCCGTTAAATTTATTTACTTGAATTTCGTCAGAACTTGAATATTTTCTATAAGGTCCATAGGTAATTTGTCTTGGATAGTTATTGACTCCACCAAAAACTTCAATCCCGGAAGTAACGCCCCAGTTGAACCCACTTTCCTCCCGTTTATAAAATCCGGGACCGGTATATTTCCACGATGTAGAAAAATATATTTTAGTCAAATCCGTCTCATTTAGTTTCATCTCATAACCTACTAAATCACGATCTATACCGGCAGCCGGGTCAAAACCCAGCTTTTTAAATTGCAATTCGGGAACAGATACATCACCCATATTAAAAATCAAGTCAAAAAAACTCTTGTTCAAAAAGTATCCGAAGTTGTTATTGTAATCTATCGTAGCTGAACCAACATTTATAGAGGAATTTAAATCAGGATTAAACAAATATGCAGGATTGAGTGAAATGGCAGCCTGTACATCATGCCCATTTATGGCATACCAAGGAAGGGATTGCGCTTTTGAAAAATTGACAAAAACACATGTCAACATCCAAATAGAAAAAAACAATTTCATTTTAAATAATTAAAAGGCAGTAAATAATAGTTTACAAATATAATTAATATGTTTAAATTCATACTATTATTTAAAAATATTTTTGTAAGAAATAATATGTTACTTTTGCAATAAAGAAAATCTGTTAAAATCATATAGAATGAAAATAGCTGTTTTTCCCGGTTCATTTGACCCCATAACTATTGGGCACTATGATTTAATAATCAGGTCTTTATCTTTATTTGACAAGGTTATTGTCGCTATCGGCACCAACAGCGTTAAGTCTTATTTGTTCCCACTTGAGACAAGGATTGAATGGCTTAGAGAAGTATTTAAAGGAAATGAAAAAATTGAAATAGACCATTTTGAAGGTTTAACAGCGAATTATTGTAAAAGAATTAATGCTAACTATTTAATCAGAGGGCTTCGAAACTCTTCCGATTTTGAATACGAAAAAACAATTTCGCAAGTTAATCATATTTTAACGGGAGGGTTAGAAACGATTTTTCTAATCAGCGCACCTAATTTTTCACATATAAGTTCAACTATTGTCAGGGAAGTAATTAAAGGCGGTGGTGATGTTGAACCATTTTTACCCAAAGGAGTTAAAGTAAAGTAATCAGATGTTGTAAAGCCTCATTTGTTACTATATATTTATCAAAAAAGACTGAAATAAAATAATTTAATCTTTATATGTCAAACAGTATCTATAAAACGCCAACCCCGATTAATGAAGTCGTGCGATCTTATGCCCCGGGCACATCAGATAGACAGCTAATTAAAGCCGCTTTGGCAGAAGCAAAAAGCAAGGCTTATGATATACCCATGATTATTAATGGTAAAGAAGTTCGTACTGATAACTTAGTTGACTTGCATCCACCTCATGAAACGAAACACACTTTAGGTCATTATCACAAAGGTGACGAAAGTCATGTAAAATTGGCTATTGAGGCTGCTTTAGCGGCAAAAGACAAATGGGCATCCTTATCGTGGGAGCATCGTGCATCTATATTTTTGAAGGCTGCAGAATTAATAGCAGGTCCGTATCGAATGAAGATTAATGCAGCTACCATGCTTGGTCAGTCTAAGAATATTTTTCAGGCAGAGATAGACAGTGCTTGTGAGCTGATAGACTTTCTAAGGTTTAATGCGTATTACATGACTGAAATATATAAAGTTCAACCGGACTCGTCCAGTGGAATATGGAATCGACTTGAATGGAGACCTTTAGAAGGATTCGTATTTGCACTTACCCCATTTAATTTCACAGCAATTGCGGGCAACTTACCGAGTTCTCCGGCTATGATGGGCAATACAGTGGTATGGAAGCCATCTGAAACACAGATTTTTGCTGCACATGTAATAATGGAAGTCTTTAGAGAAGCAGGATTACCGGATGGTGTGATCAACCTTGTATTTGTATCCGGTGCTGTGGCTGGTGATGCAATTTTTAGTCATCGTGACTTTGCCGGGCTTCACTTTACCGGTGGAACAAACACATTCAACACGATTTACAGAAAAATTGCCAGTCATCTGGACGACTACCGTTCCTATCCAAGGATAGTTGGTGAGACCGGAGGTAAGGACTTTGTAATGGTACACCACACAGCTAATCCAATAGAGGTGGCAACTGCTTTATCCAGAGGTGCATTTGAATACCAAGGGCAAAAATGTTCTGCTGCCTCTAGAGCGTATATTCCAAAATCATTATGGCCTGCTGTGCTGGAAAGGTTGAAAGTAGATCTCAATTCAATGAAAATGGGAACGACTGAGGATTTTTCTAATTTTATCAATGCCGTGATAGATAAGAAAGCCTTTGATTTTATTACTAAATACATTGACAATGCTAAAAACTCAACTGATGCAAAAGTCGTAATCGGAGGTGAATATGATTCCAGCGAAGGTTATTTCATCCGCCCTACTGTTATCGAAACAACCAATCCAAAATACGATACTCTTTGTACTGAACTTTTTGGCCCTGTACTTACAGTATTTGTATATGAAGATGACCAATATACCGAAACCATGAAGCTATTAGACGAGACTTCTGATTATGCTTTAACGGGTTCTATTTTTGCTAAAGATCGCTATGCCATCGACCAAGCAGTCAAAGCACTTGAGAACAGTGCCGGCAATTTTTATATCAATGATAAGCCAACTGGTGCCGTTGTTGGTCAACAACCATTTGGTGGAGCTCGTGGATCAGGAACAAATGACAAAGCCGGTTCCGTTTTAAACCTTTATCGATGGGTCTCAGCAAGGACAATAAAAGAGACGTTTGTGCCGCCGATAGATTACAGATACCCTTTCTTAGGAGAGGAATAGTTATAAAAAAAGGCAGTTAATTAATGTTGGCTGCCTTTTTATTTTCTCTTAAAATACATAAAACTTTCCTTGCCATTAAAATTCATACGAATTGTTAGTGTATCGGAATTGACACGCACGACTTGTACAGCCTTTTCTTTTGAGGGTTTGGAAATAGTATCTGTCATAATCAACAAGCTATCACTCACTATATAAGTTCCTGCTTCAATTTGACCTAAATTATTTGTAAAATTATATCTTGAATCCTCTTTTATCTGTAATGTCGATGTCGTTACATTGATGTTTGACACCGAATCCCCGACAATCATTGACAATGCCGCCCATGTACCATGTAATGGAAATACAGGTTCAACCTTCACTTGGTCACATCCAATTATTAAAATAACTATAAAACACAATACATTTTTCACTACCTAAGGTTGAATGGGATAATAATATTTAATACAATTTAACTAAGTCTATTGCCAAGTTATACAAAAGTCAACCTAAGTCGTTATATAGAAGTTTCTGACATTTCCATTATTTCGTACCAATATTGATCCGAAACAGGCATCACGGAAAGCCGTGAAATTCTAATCAGATCGAACTTTTTCATGTGCTCCATTGCCTTTAAAGTTGAATAAAGCACGGGTTTAACCAATGGTTTTAGATAACTCACCTCAACGGCTACCCATTTGCCCGTGTCATCCGTCGGATCGGGATAGGCCTCTTGAGAAACAACACAAAGACCGACAATAGCTTTTTCTGACATACTATGATAATACAAGCATATATCGCCTTTCTTCATAGCGTTCAAGTGAATGCGTGCAGCATAATTCCGAACTCCTGTCCACTCTGTTTTCTTCTCTTTTTTGAGATCCTCAAAGCTATATTCTTCAGGTTCTGACTTTATCAACCAATGACTCATATTATAATTTATTATTTCTAGGAAACTAAATAGTTTTCCATCTTTTGAATAATAGTACTAAACTCTGCTGATTTTAATGAGGCACCACCAACTAATCCACCATCAATATCTTTTTGAGCAAATAGTTCTTCAGCATTTGATGCATTCACACTACCCCCATAGAGGATTGTGACATTTTCAACGATAGCGGTATCAAACTTTTCCGACAACACCTCCCTGATATAAGCATGCATCTCTTGAGCCTGTTGTGGATTGGCAGTTTTTCCTGTACCAATTGCCCATATAGGTTCATAGGCTATTGTTGTTTTGGATAACTGTTCTTCAGATAAATCAAACAAGCACTCTTTAATCTGATTACCGACAAAGCTTTTATAATCACCATCATCCCGTATATTCAATGGTTCACCACAACAATAAATCGGTAATAATTCGTTTTGAAAAGCTTGTTTCAATTTTAAACTCAATACATCGGAACTTTCATTAAAAAACATACGTCGTTCAGAGTGTCCAATTAAAACATATTTACATCCGAGAGATTTTAACATCTTCCCGGACACTTCACCGGTATAGGCACCGGCATCAAATTCACTTAGGTTTTGTGCACCTACTTCAATATTATTTTTACCTTTTATTGAAGATTTCACAGCGTCTATAAATGGAAATGGTGGGATGAACACAACTTCCGTATTCTGCGGAATTACTTCATTCAGAATACTAATTACTAATTGGACTCCTTCATCCATAACAGTATTCATTTTCCAGTTTCCGGCAATTATTTTCTTCCTCATATAATAAAATTAACAAAGACCAAAACTAATACATTTAGTTTAAATACCAATCCAAAACCCTTTAATTTCCATACTTCAAAAACAAAAAAAGGGGCAACCTATCAGGCTACCCCTCTCATTTCATTCAATCAAAAAATTATTTGATTACATTAAATGGCTTAGACAATGAACCATTAGCAGTTGTTACTCTTACAAAGTAAGCACCTGAAGATAACTGGCTAGTATTGATTACACTAGTTTGATCTTTTTGATTCTGCGCATTTTTAGTATAAACTTTGTTACCTTTAACATCATACACTTCTGTTAATACATCTGTTGCATTATCGAAGTTGTATTTTACTGTTACGTTTGATGTTGCATTTGTAGGATAAACGCTATAAGCATTGTTATCTAATTGAAGATTTTTAGTGCTTACAAAGTTATCCAATACAAGTCTTGCATAAGGTACAGGATCACCACTAAATCCGCTTCTACCACCAGTAGGTAGTGGTGATAAGTTGAAAGTAGAGCTCAAGTTCCAGCCTTTCATAAAGAAGTAAGTAGGAACATAATCATCATTGTTCAAACCAATATATTCTGTTGCAGATTGGTTAGCGCCTTCACTAGCTTGGAAGTATGCAGGCAATCTAGGATTAACCTGTGTTGCTTCATAAGCAAGACCTACAATATACCATTTACCTTTAGATAGTGTAAGTGGAGCTGGCTCTTCTGTTTCAAAATCAAGAATAGGAAGTTCAAAATTTAATTCATCGGGATCTGTTTCGACAAAATCATGGAAATTAAATCCTACGAGTGTTCTTTCTGTTTCTGTAATCTGATAGTCACCATCAGAATCAACACATTCCCAAACATAACAATATACGGATGCTCCTGCTGCTGAAAGGTCAGTTCCATTTACCACACCGAATTTCACACTTTTTGCAATATCACCGTCTTTTTCTGCTCTCAAAACATTAGCATAAACCCAGTTAACCGGTTCAGTATCACTAAATACGATAGAAAGAGAACGAGTAATAGCATTTTCTCTACTAAAATCTCCGTTATCTCCATCTGTTACAGTGAAAGAAGTAGAATAGCTGTTATCGCTAGGATCAAAATCTTCTTCATTGCTTGTCAAAGTATATTTAATGGTATAATCTCCCACTTGATCCGGTGTATAAGAGCCAAAAACAACGTTCTGAATAGTATCACCACTCATTACTGTTCCTTCTTCTTGACCCGGGCTAGTAGGTATTGTTGTAGCAGAATAAAGTTCATTTCCATTTACATCACTCACTGTTGCTGTTAAAAGCATACCTGTAAGAGCCTTTCCTCCGAGGTTGTGAACGTCTGTCATAAATTGAACTGGAACGGATTGTCCAACAGGAACAGATGGATATGGAGCACCAGCCAACCATTTTTCATCGATCTTACTGTTATAATCTTCCGGTTCTACTAATTTCACATCATCAATAATCCAATAGTAATAATTGGCATTAATTCTGATTTTCACTCTGAAATTAGCGGAAGGCTTAGCGCCTGTCAATTTCACACGATAAGATGCATTTGTAGGGTTATCATTTACAACCAGTTGGTCATTGATGGCAATTTCTTTCCAAGTATCACCACCATCTTCAGAATATCCTACGAAGTATTCACTTTGAAATTGGCGAACAGCCTGATTGAACTTCATCGTGATAGCCGTTTCTTCAGGATATGCACTTAAATCAATAATTGGCGAGATCAATTCACCTTGTTGATTGGCGATACATGGTCCACTTCCTTGTTTACCTTGTTCTCCATTATTATCCCAAAAGTCAGAATTATAGACCATAGCTCCATTACATACAGTTGCAGAAACTATGCCTGTACTTCCGTATGCACCTTTTGACTTACCGGCTGCATCCCATTGCCATTCTGCCAAGGTAGGATCTTGATTTGCGTCACCACATGAAATACCAACTGTTGACCAACCGTCTAAACCACCATTAAAACCATTATCTGACCAAATAATAACATCTGTATCTACCGGATAATCATTTATAAATTTAAATGAACATCCCGGGTACTTAGCAAAATAGTTATCACCTGAATTTAAAGACACGCCAACACTCCAAATGCTAAATGCACCTGCTGTCTGCGACATGCTGATGATAGCGTCTTTATTTGATTGATCATTGTTAATAATGATTGATCCGCCGCCGCCGTTAAATTCAATATTTGCAGCTTTGACATCAAAAGAGAAGCTTCCTCTTCTACATACACCCACATTACCATTCAATGGCTCTGCAAAGGTATAGGCTTTGTTGTTAGCATCATTCGGGTCTCCAGCCAAAATAGGATCTGTCAATTGTGTGGTAAGAGAATCACCAAATGGTAGATTACATACTGTTGTAGATGCTCCTGCAATAAATGCCACTCGTGTACCACGTATTTCGGCAGGAGATAAAAATTCAATGTAAAAGCCTTGAGCATTCACTACGCTCCCCAACGACAGGAAGCCAAGCAAAAGCCACAGACTTGTTGACACTTTAAGAGTCAAAAATTTTCTCATAATACTAAACTTTTTTTTAACGTAATTAGATTAAATGAATACTTAATGAAACCACAATTATATGGAATTGTTCTAACTTATAAAAATTTTTTATGTTAATCTTTTTATTTTAGGCTATTTTATATTCTTCCTCAAGGCGTTCCATATCAATTGCCGCTACACCTCTTTCTGAACAAACTATTGCTCCTGCCTTATTGCATAACAACGCAATAGATTCAATATCCATCTTGACACAATAGGCAGCAGCGGCAATGCTTATTACCGCATCTCCTGCACCGCATACATCAACTACTTCCATAATTTCTGATGGTTTCCAGAGGTTTTGGGTGTCGTCTTTCAAAAAAACGCCATTTTCAGATAAAGTAATTAAGGTAACTTCATTATTTAATCTTTTCTCGATAACCTGAGCCGCACTGATCAAATCCTTTATATTCATTTTGATACCACTACCCAATGCATTTTCTGCCTCTTTACGGTTGGGTTTCATCAAAAAAACATTCTCATACTCCCAGAAGTTTTTATCTTTTGGATCGACTATAATCTTTATACCCAAACTATTAATGAGGCTTACTAGCTGCTTTATGTTGCCCGGATGCATCATTCCTTTTTCATAATCTTGAATAATTACGCAATCCAATGGATGTGCATTATGCAACTCAATAATATTGTTTATGATTTGAAGAGAAAGACTGCTATCTATCGGAATTTTATCTTCGTGGTCTATTCTGACAACATGCTGATTATGAGCGATTACACGAGTTTTGGTTGTCGTAATTTTATCCTTTGTCAAAAAAATTCCCGGATTTTTGCCTTGTAACATTGTCTCCAAGAGTTCTTTCAAAATTTCACCATGTTCATCTTCCCCCAATACTCCAATCAAGTGCGTTTTAATACCCATGTTAACCAGATTCAAAGCAACATTTGCTGCACCGCCGGGTCGATAATCTCTTCTCTCTAAATCTACCACGGGAATAGGCGCTTCCGGGGATATTCGATGGATACTTCCATAAATATATTCATCCAAGATCAAATCTCCGATTACGCAAATGTTTAACTTTTGAAATTTTTCTTTTAACATACTTACTTAACACTTTTCATTATGCGATCTGCTACTTTTTTTGCTGCATTTTTTTGTTGAATAAAAAATTGATTCGCCTTATATCTTATTTCATCTCTAAATATACTGCTTTTATTTGCTTTTTTGAATATTTTAATCCAATCTTCGTAGTCATTTGCCACATAATAAATTCCTATTTCTTGAAATACTTCAGCTTCTGAAAAGCCTTTATTATTTGGACCGGAAACCACAGGAAGCCCATAGGTCGCCGGTTCGGCGATATTATGAATGCTTTTTCCAAACCCACCTCCCACTAAAGCAATATCGCCATAACGGTATAATCGACTCAAATATCCAACACGATCCATGATGATACATGTTTTATCAATATTCTCTATATCCATCTCGCTAAATAAAATGGATTCAGATCCAAACTCAGTTTGTATCTTTTTGACAACTTCTTCTTTCGGTTCATGAGGAACGATAATCATTTTAAAAGGAACATCCAAATTCCCATTCCTCATCTTTTTCAACCATTCTATTTCTTTTGGCCACACGCTACCACCAATCACAACAAATTGACCATCCTTCCATTGATCCAACAAATGCATATCAAATACTTCCTGTGAAATATTGTATGCCCGTTCTAACTTGGTGCTTCCATCGGCATAAACCTCACTTAACCCACTTTTTAGCAACAAAGTCTGACTCAAGGGCGCATTACAACTAATCCATGAAAATTGATGTAAGAGCTGATGAACAAATGAATTATTTTTTACATACATGCTACCCTCGACAACATCTGCGCACAACAAAAAAAGTGGTATTTCCCTGCTTATAGCGACCTGAATCAAGTTGGGCCAAAGATCATATTTGATAAAAAAAAGTCCACTTACCTTAAACTTATTGAATATTGCTTCATGATAATGCCTAAAGTCAACCTCTAAATAAAATACCCATTCAACTAAATCTAATCTTTTGGCATGTAGAAAACCGGAAGAACTATAGAAGGATAAAATAATACTAAAATCGCCTTGTTGCTTTAGGTTATCTACAATAGGTATTGCTTGCTCCCATTCGCCTAATGAAGCACAATGAAACCACAAAACAGATTTATCTATCTGAATATGCTTCAATTCTGCTTTAGACTTTTTTCTACCTTTAATTATTTCTTTTGCTTTACGATGAAATAATGAAGCTATTAAAAAAAGTCCGTGAAACACCCGAATACCAATATTGTACAAGAAATACTTCATGTAAGTAATCAATAGATGATTTCACTTGAATAGTCATTGAAATAAAAAGGTAAAACCCAACTTACCTGAATACCATTGATTAAATCAAGCCTACGGGCATTATCTTTTAACCCGGTATCATAATTAAAACCTCTTGAACTCTTGGTAAAACCTTGCATCAGGACTAAGCCTATCGAGAAATTAACCCTCCTATTGGATGATAAATACTGATATCCAATGTATTGTCGTGTCAAAAGCCCATTGGTCAATCGATCATAACCGTGTAGGTAGTCTTCCAAGATTTGAGGCACCACACCATATTCATCCACTATTCTAACTTTATGCTGAAGCCATCCTCCACCTACACTGATTTTGACCCCTGCATCTTCATTGTTAAATGGTCTAAAGATCTTTCCAAATGAAGCAGACAAAGCAAATCCCCTTTCCCGAAGTGTCAAATTAGCCAAATGGTTATCTATACCAACAATTTCATTTTTAGCATTGTATATATTTTGAGCAATTTTTTCCTTGACATTTTTGCCCCATAAATAAGTATAATCAACACCCACAAAAAAATCATTCTTTAATTTATACTCTAAAGACCCACCGACTCCAAAATTATTGCCAAATCTTTTCGCTAAATCGCCCCCTGCATAAGAGTACCCATAATTTATATGTAGCAACAGTGCTTCTTTTTCCACCTCAATTTTTTGCTGAGCATTGACCTTCTGGAACGATAACAAACAAAATATAATAAAAATAAAAATTCGAATGTAATATTTCATGGTACAAAGATATGCAAAATGTAGATTAGATAAATTTTGGTAAAATTTAAGTGTGTATAACAAATTCCCCTAATGACTTCATTATTTTACCCCTCTATCTCCCCTTAAGCGGGAGAACCAAATAATGAAGTCATTCCTACCAAAGAGTTTAAATTTCAATTAGAGAGTCAGATTTTGAGTTGAATAAAAAATGCAAGGGAAATATGTTATACACACTAACTTAATATCTCCAAATAAATACTTAAGGTGTGCGAATAATAAAATCAACATATTTTACCTTACAAATGGATAAAATATCTCAAAATCTTCCAATAAACCATTAATTTTGTCATCCAAAAGCCAAAATATATAAGCAAATTGGATCAAAAAATCCCTATGAACGATCTGGGAATGCAATATCTCAGATACAAAGACGAAATAGATACTGCCATACAAAATGTTATCCACAACGGTCAGTTTATCAAAGGTTCGGAGGTCGCCACATTTGAATCTAACCTTTCTAATTATTTGGATGGAGCATATACAATAAGTTGCGGCAATGGCACAGATGCCCTCCAGATTGCATTGATGGCACTTGATTTAAAAGAGGGAGATGAGGTTATCACTACACCTTTCACATTTGCTGCTACAGCAGAAACTATCTGTCTATTAAAGCTGAAACCCGTATTTGTGGACATACGTTATGATACTTTTTGTATTGATGCAAAAAAAATAGAAGAGGCAATTACTCCTGCCACCAAATGTATTATCCCCGTTCACCTCTTCGGTACACATGCCGACATGGACGCTATTTGCCAAATTGCTACACGACATAATTTATATATTATAGAAGATGCGGCACAATCCCTTGGTTCGCAATATACCTTTCATGATGGGCGGAAATACTGGTCTGGAACGATGGGGCATATCGGCACCACCAGTTTTTTCCCTTCAAAAAATTTAGGCTGTTTTGGTGATGGTGGAGCATTGATCACAAAGAATGAAGAATTGGCTGAAAAAATCCGAATGATATGCAATCATGGAGCTAAAAAGAAATATTATCACGAAATAATAGGGGTCAACAGTCGGCTTGATGCTTTACAGGCCGCCATCCTAAATGTCAAGCTAAAATATCTCGATAAAGACTTGAAATCAAGAATCGAGGCAGGCGAAATGTACAATAAATTACTCACCAATAAGACCGAAGTCATTGCACCTTCTTCTTTGAAAAACTCAAATCATACTTACCACCAATATACCATTCGCCACCATGATAGAGATCAGGTAATTGCCAAATTGAATGAAAATGGGGTTTCCTCAATGATATATTATCCGGTATCATTACATGAACAACCTGCATTTATTCAGTCCCTTCAAAACAAAGGGCATTTTCCGGAAACAGAAAGGGCTTGCCATGAGGTGCTCAGCCTACCGATATATCCGGATATAACTACACAACAAATACATAAAATTGTAAATTTATTATGAAAAGAATATTGATTACCGGGGCTGCCGGGTTTTTAGGTTCGCATTTATGTGATCGGTTTATTCATGAAGGATATCATGTTATAGGTATGGATAACTTCATAACCGGAAGTGAAGATAATATATCCCATTTGTTCCCATTGCCCAACTTTGAGTTTTATCATCACGATGTTTCGAAATTTGTGCACGTCGCTGGTGAACTGGATTACATCTTACATTTTGCTTCTCCTGCTTCTCCGATAGATTACCTCCAAATGCCCATTCAGACTTTAAAGGTCGGCTCTTTGGGGACACACAATTTATTGGGCTTGGCAAAGGCAAAGAATGCCAGAATGATGATAGCATCCACCTCTGAAGTATATGGCGACCCACTTGTTCACCCTCAAAAAGAAGAATATTGGGGCAATGTCAACCCCATTGGTCCACGAGGCGTATATGATGAAGCCAAGAGATTTCAAGAAGCTATTACGATGGCATATCACAATTTCCATAAGTTAGACACACGGATTGTACGTATCTTTAATACCTATGGTCCAAGAATGAGGGTCAATGACGGTCGGGCGTTACCCGCTTTTTTCAGTCAGGCTATAATGGGCAAAAACCTCACCGTTTTTGGCAATGGCGAACAAACACGTTCATTTTGTTACGTCAGTGATTTGATAGAAGGGATATACAGGTTGTTGCACTCCGATTACAATCTTCCGGTCAATATAGGCAATCAAGATGAAATTACGCTCAATCAGTGTGCTGAAGAAGTATTGGCCTTAGTTGGGAATCCAAATGTCAAAATAGACTATCATCCGCTACCGGAAGATGATCCTAAAACGAGGCGTCCTGACATTAGCCTTGCAAAAAAATTATTGAATTGGGAGCCCAAGGTAGATAGGAAGGAAGGTTTTAAAGAAACGTACAAGTATTTTAAATCGGCTTTGTCAAAGGAATAAAGACTTCAATATCGGCACGTTTTTTTTTGACAAGTCTTGTATTCAAATTGATTTCAGCAGTAAAGGTTTTGAAAAACCGTATAGTGCTGATTACAAGTCGTAAATCGATTCCGCATTTTTCTTATGCGGAATTTGGGTTCAACTCCGAGGGATTAGGATGTTATCATCAACTTGTGAGTTCTTCCGGAAAAAAAGGATTTTTGAAATAATATATTCAAAATTTTGTATCCGTACTCAATTCATAACCTACTTTTGATTTTTTTGACATAGGCAAATTAAGTAAAACAACACTCATTACTATTACAAGACATGCGCCCAACATGCTCAGAGTCATTGATTCCCCGAGGAATACCCATCCCAAGACGATTGCTACTACCGGATTAATGTATGCATAAATGGAGACAATCTGCATTGGAAGATGTTTCAACGCATACGAATAGGAAGCCATCGCCACTAAGGAACCGATCAAAATAAGATAGATCAAAGCAAACCACCCTTCAAAGGTTACAGAAAAATGATAACTCTCACCCATTATCCAAGAAGCAATAAACAAGCCCAACCCTCCCACAATCATCTGTATAGAAGTATTGACAAACGGATTATAACTCATCGATCCGCTCTTCAAAATATAGCTGCCTCCTATCCATGCAATGGTCGCCAATAAAGTCACAAATATTCCTGCCAGATAATGTACATTACCAAAATCGTCAATGGAATCTGAGAATAGCCACATAACACCCACAATCCCAATTCCTATGGCAAAATATCCGATTTTACTAAGCTTGACAGCGCCCGGCGTAAAAACATTAATCATCCCCACCCAAACCGGCATCGTCGCACATATTATAGCAGCAATGCTACTGGGTATAACGACTTCAGCGTAAGCTACCAGACCATTTCCCAATGTAATCATAAGAATACCGGCAATGCTTTGATGAATTAACTGCTTCCGGGATATACCATCATATTTGCGCATTATCTTTAACAATAACAACAAAATAATACCGGCTGAAACTTGTCTGATTCCTGAAAAAAAGAAAGGATCCATATTATTGACGCCGATTTTAAGAAACAAGTATGTCGTTCCCCAAATGATACAAATCAACACCAATGCTATGATTGCTTTTCTATTTTCCATAAAATACTTTAAAATTATATACAAAATAAATTTAAATCGTTAATATTATACCCATTTGATATAATATCATAATTATCCCTTTCCAACATTCGGAACATAAAAAAGATTTAGAATGGAAGACAAACTTATAAAACTGATTAATCTCAACCGCTATAGTGAGGATTCATTTTTCAGCAAACAAGACCTTATTATGGTCGAAGAACCTTTACAAATAAACACTGTCAACATGGATGGCAAGGTTCAGCCGTTGAGTATAACCATGCGTACACCGGGCAACGATGAAGAGTTAGCCACTGGATTTCTTTTTAACGAAAGCATCATTGACATTGATGATCAAGCAACATCAGAGATCAATTGGCTGGGAGAAGTTAATGTACATTTGAATAAACCAAAGGATACTCAGACACATGCAAGGAACTTTTATATGACTTCCAGTTGTGGCGTATGTGGCAAATCAAGTATAGATGCACTAAAAATCAATGCTTCGACAAAGGAAATAAAACAACAACTCAATCATACTATTATTTCCCAATTTTATGAATTAATGAATCAACAGCAAGCCGCATTTCAATCTACTGGCGGCTGTCATGGTGCAGGAGTATTTACTTACGATGGAGATCTCGTAACTTTAATGGAAGATGTCGGAAGGCACAATGCAGTGGATAAATGTGCCGGATTTCTATACAAAAACAATTTATTAGAAAAAAACGAATATATAATGTGTTTGAGTGGCAGGAGCTGTTTTGAGTTAATTCAGAAAGGAGTTAGAATGAACTGTACCACCATCATATCCATTGGTGCGGCGACCAGTTTGGCGGTTGACACAGCAAAGGAATTCGGCATTACGTTGATAGGCTTTTACAAACCATATAATTTTAATATTTATACATATAAAGAAAGAATAATTTAAATATTTTTATATATATAAAATTTATTTATATTTGCGCTGTGTATTACAATACTTTGACGCATGTATATAAGAAATCTACTCCTATTATTGTTAATCATCCTTGAAGTACATTCGCTATCTGCCAACAATTTTCGAATCATAGGTTATCTTCCTACTTACCGATTCGGCAATTTTGAACAATTAGAAGTTGAAAAGCTGACGCATTTAAATCTGGCATTTGCTCAAGCTACATACGATGGCAGGCTAAGTTTAAATGGCAATTTTAGAAATATAGTAACACGTTCTAAAGAAAAAAATCCGGACTTAAAAGTCTTGGTCTCCTTGGCAGGTGGAGGAATTAGTAGTCAAGTATTCGCCAATTGGAAAAGGAACATGACCGGAGACAGGAAAAGTGATTTTATCCATCAAATAATACTTTTTATTAGGAACAACAATTTTGACGGAGTAGATGTTGATCTCGAATGGAGCAATGTAACCAAGGAATACCCGGGATTTGTTGCTGAACTCAGTGATTCCGTTCGGCATCATGGTTATGAAATAAGTGCTGCATTTCCAGCCATGAAGCTGTATAGCGTCATCGACAAAGCATGTTTACAAAACTTCGATTATATCAACATCATGGCGTACGACAATAGCGGACCATGGCAACCCAAGGTTGTACGGCAGCATTCTTCCTATGAATTAGCTGAAAATTCTATTGACTTTTGGTCAGAAATATGCCAACTCCCCAAAGAAAAAATTATACTCGGTATGCCCTGCTATGGCTGGGAATTCGGCAAATCAGTCCGAAGCAAAACTTTCTCATCATTGGTAGATAAGAATAAAGAGCTTGCTTTTTTAGATAATACCGGAAAAACTTATTACAACAGCATACCTACCATAATAGAAAAAACCAAACTTGCCAAAGAACGGTGTGGAGGAGTGATGCTATGGGAAATTGGACAAGACGCTATGGGTGAACAAGGAGACTATTCCTTGCTACACTTTGTTTATTGTACCGCATTAACTGAAAACGAAAACTTTCTTCCCAAAATAAGAAAATTTACAGTTGAACAAAACGATGAAAGCTTATTATCTATCCGGTTACAAGACCGTGTAGCGCCGGGATCGTACTTTGTACTACATGATATAGTCGGCAGTGCAAACAAAAAAATAGACCTTTGTCACAATGATTGTGATATTAGTTTTAATCTCTCTACCTATCCGAGAGGGGTATATGTTCTTTCTTTGGTAGAGCCCGGATTAAACCCTCGAAGCCAAAGGATTACAAAGCTCTAATAATTATGATTTTAGTAGTTACAGGCAGCACAAGAGGAATTGGAAAAGCAATAGTGGATCGATTTGCCCACAGCGCCTCGACCATCTTCCTTTCTGCTCGAGATTCCAATCAGCTGGAGACTCAGGCAAAAGATTTAACCACGTCATTCCCTTCCCTAACAGTAAGATGGCATGCTGCCGACTTATCGCTTCATGAATCCGTGGAAAACTTCGCTGCTTTTATACTACAACACACACAACATATTGATATTCTTGTCAATAATGCAGGTATATTTTTACCGGGTAACATTTTACAAGAAGATGAAGGAAATTTTCAACACATCATGGACACAAATGTTAAAAGTGTCTATACCTTATGCAGGCGGCTCGTTCCTTTGATGAAAAACGATTTGAAGGGTCATATATTTAATATTTGTTCAGTCGCCAGTTTAAAGGCGTACCCAAATGGGGGCTCTTACTCCATTTCCAAATTTGCATTATATGGCTTAACCCAGAATTTAAGGCACGAACTCAAGGAGTTTAATGTAAAAGTAACTGCAGTTATACCCGGAGCAACGTGGACTGATAGTTGGTCTCAATCCGGGATTCCAAGAGAAAGATTTATGGAAGCTGATGATATAGCATTGATGATATACCAAGCTACACAGTTAAGTGCAGGTGCAGTAGTCGAGGAGATTGTGATGCGACCGCAATTGGGCGACATCTAATTTGTGGAGGCAGAAAGAAAGGTACTTAATCTAGTTCTAATAGTAACCACAATTTGACCATTTTCAATTGCCAATTTATCTAAATTCCAACCATTAATATTACCTTTTAATACAATACCTTCGAAAATCTTAACCTCTGAAATCAAATCATTTACTGCTTCAAATAAATTGTCTAAATACTGTTTCAAAGCTATTGGGAACTGTTTTCTTATGACTGACTTTGCCACAGATAACGCTATATTGCCTTTGAGTGAGGATAATATACTTTTAGAGCTAAAGTCAAAGGCTAGATTTTCAATATTCAAATTCAAACTATTTTGATCTACAACAGGTCTGCCTCCGATGGACAAAGCGCCGTTGAGCGAACCTTTTAACTTTAAGGCAATAGCGATTCCATCACCATTTACAGATCTAACCATCAAGTTTTCAATATTACAACCAATTGCATTTTCAATATTGGGCATCGATTTTATAACCTTCAAAACAGGTTGGTCTAGAGATTCCAGATCTAAAAATACTTCCACTTTCAAATCTTTCGGTTGAGACAATTCTGTTAAAAAGACGACTTCTGGCCGACTTATCTTGTCAGGATCTTCATTGACCAAAGCTGGATGAATCATAATATCCACATTCACACTAAAACTCAAAATATCATTTTCTAATCCTATTTTAAACAATTGAATCAGGTGGGGTCGGACGGATAGGACTAAATTTTGTCCATTTTTCAAAGGAATGTCGATCATCCTATTCCATTCTATTTTGGCCAAAAGAGCAGAAATATCAAGTATTTCGGCAATCGCTTCATTCATTTTTTCATTAATAGTAGGAATCTGCTTTTTAATTAAATCCTGAATAAAATTATTGGGAACTAAATAATTAAGCAAAGGCGGTTGAATATCCAACTCTGACATCCACTCAATATCTTTAATATTTGTACAAATTGAAATGTGATGCTGGTCTTTTCGCGAAATACTAATATCCAAATGAAGAAGAATATCACCCTCGGCTTTAATCTTTTTAACAGGAATATTAAGATTTGTCAATATATGTATTGGGATGGTTCCTTTAAGCCTATTGTCTTCAATAAAAAAATTGGCATGTGGCTTGGGCAAAATCCACAATTCTTGTTCATTTAAAAAACTAATTGCAATCGGGTCACGCTTCTCAAAAATATTTTTAATCTGAATATTGATAATATCATTAATCTGATTACTCTCCAATTGAAGATTTAAATTTGAAACCTTAATAACAGAATCTTTATACAATGCCATAACTACGCTAAGATAAATAATAATTGTTGTTGTAATCAAATAAAAGAAAGAACTTTTATTGCAATTTAATCAAGTATTTGCAGAATATAGAAAATAGTTGAGTTTATAAACATAACTCAGGTAACTATTGTCCAGATTCAATCATCATGATCAAAGAAGAAATTACACTTGTAATAAAATAATGTTTTACAAATCAAGTGAATTAACCTGAATAAAGCTAAAAAATAATATTTGGCACTTATCTAACCCAATATTCCAATAATAATTTTAAAAACTTGATTATTTACTAATTTAATATGGTAAATTTTCGATAAATTATATTAATTATTTAAGTATTCAAATATTTTAACACAAATCATTAAATAAGTAATTTTTTCATTAATTTTGTGTGCTAAGAAGGCAACAACCAATAGAAAGGAGAGAATCAACCGACAAAAAATCTAATTTTATGCATTCTCTTTTTTACAAAATTACACTTGTAGTTTTTCTTGTCGCAATTTTCCAGTTTCAATCATATAGTCAATTTACGGTCAATACCGGTGCTAATGCGATGGCAATGGCTCAAGAGCTAGTTGGGCCGGGAGTTGAAGTTATCAGTGCTACTTATGTCGGCAATTCGAATGCGAAGGGAATATTTACTGCCAATGGAACATCTTTACCTATGACCAATGGTGTCGTATTATCCACCGGCAAAGTAACCGATATCAATAAATCAGCTGGAAGTCAAGCA
Organism: Saprospiraceae bacterium; assembly: GCA_018057925.1. Taxonomy (GTDB): domain Bacteria; phylum Bacteroidota; class Bacteroidia; order Chitinophagales; family Saprospiraceae; genus Parvibacillus. The sequence goes on along the minus strand of JAGPCT010000003.1, from coordinate 133,897 downwards.
AGTACAGGATTTTCAGGCAGTAATACTCCGGATGCAGACTTAAATACCATCATTACAGGTACAAAAAAAGACCTTGCTTACTTAGAATTTCAATTTAAAGCCATTGGTTCACAGATTAATTTTGAGTTTGTATTTGGTTCAGAGGAATATCCAGAGTATAACTGTAGCCCATACAATGATGTATTTGGCTTCTTTTTAAGTGGACCAGGCATCACCGGAAAAGAGAATCTCGCCTTAGTACCCGGAACAAATATCCCGGTAACCATCAACTCAATCAATAGTGGTACAGCCGGAGGAGGCTATAATATCTCTACATGCCAAGCAATGGGTGCAGGATCTCCTTTTAGTCAATACTATATTAACAACAGTGGAAGCACTACCATAGTTTATGATGGATTGACGACTACGCTAACCGCTACACACGACATCGAACCATGCGGACTTTATACCATCAAACTTGCCATTGCTGACCTTTCTGACAACATTTATGACTCTGGGGTTTTTATAAAAAGTAATAGTTTCTCAACAGAAGTCCCTACCCTTTCTATTGTAAGCGATCCAGTCCTCCCTGTTTGTCCGGTCGATGAAATCACCTTTTATTCCACGTTGACAGGAGTTACACCGCCAATCACTTATACATGGCTGGTCAATGGATTTAGCCAAAATGTCGATGCCGATCAAATAACAATAAGTGGCTTACAAGAAGGAGACGAAGTAATGTTGGTTGTAAGTGCAGACGTCAATTGTAGCGGAGACAAACTAAAAAGCAATATTATCACTATTGACTTCCTTCCTTATGGGGCTGAAACATCCAATGTGACGATATGTCAAGGAGAAAGCTATACCTTCAATGGGGTAACTTATACACAATCCGTGTTTGGAGTCACTGATACAGTCCCGGATGCTCCTAATTGTCCTAAAATCATTACACTCAACCTGACGGTCACGCCAGCCACAGTACCGACATTTTCAGCATTTGGACCATATTGCCAAGGTGATTCAGCACCTTCTCTACCGGGAACATCCAACAATGGTGTGCCGGGCACTTGGTCACCTGCCGTTATCAATACAGCCAATCCGGGCATCTTTACATATACATTTACACCAAACACCGGTGAATGTGCCACTTTAGCTAATTTAACTATTGAAATTATTGCGCCTACAGTACCTACTTTCAATCAATTAGGACCCTATTGTCAAGGTGCAACACCACCCGTTTTGCCCCCTACCTCAACCAATTCTCCCGGCATTAATGGAACTTGGAATCCTGCAACAATAAACACTTCCACACCCGGATCATTTACCTACACTTTTACGCCAAATGCCGGTATCTGTGCAACAACAACAACAATGACCATTGTAATTAATGCGCCAACAGTACCCTCTTTTGACCCTATAGGACCTCTTTGTCAGAATAGTACACCACCCACAATACCGACAACTTCTAATGATAATCCGGGCATCACAGGCAAATGGGTACCCGGTTCAATTAATACATCAACACCGGGAACATTTACCTTTACATTTTCACCAAACGCAGGTCAATGCGCCGTTCCAACAACTATGTCAATTGTTGTTGAACCCAAAATTGTTCCTACATTCGACCAATTAGGTCCATATTGTAAAAATGATAACCCTGATACTCTCCCCGGCACATCCAACAATAGCCCAGGGATCACTGGAACATGGAATCCCGGCACCATCAATACAACGACACCGGGCACATACACTTTTACTTTTACACCGGATGCAGGTATATGTGCGGAACAGACTACAATGACAGTTGTAATCAATACGCCGGCTGTACCTACTTTCAATCAATTAGGTCCTTATTGCAAAGATGATACACCGGATATCCTGCCATCATCTTCTACCAATAGTCCTGCCATCACCGGAACATGGAATCCTGCCGTAATAAGTACTTCTGCAGCAGGAACTTTTACCTATGTTTTCACACCAGATGCAGGTATATGCGCCGAACAAGTTACTATGACCATTGTAATTGACCCACCGGTTATACCGACCTTTGACCCTGTAGCTCCAATATGTCAAGGCTCAACACCCATTACACTTCCATCGCAATCTACCAACAGTCCTGCTATTCCGGGCACATGGAGTCCTTCACCAGTCAACACTTCTACACCGGGAACATTTACCTATACATTTACACCCAATGCAGGAATATGCGCATTGCCGACAACGTTAGATATAACAATCAACGCACCAATTACGCCGTCTTTTACACAAATTGGACCACTTTGTCAGAACGACCCTGCACCCGGATTGCCTACGACATCCAATGATTCACCCGGAATAAAAGGAACTTGGTCTCCGGGAATTATAGACATGTCCAATCCTGGAATATTTACATACACATTTACACCCCAAGCTTCCGAATGCGCTTTACCTACCACTATGTCCATTGAGATATTACCTAGAATTACGCCCACTTTTGACCCACTTGGTCCTTATTGCAAGGGAGACACACCAGATATTTTACCCGGATCTTCAACCAATAGCCCTGCCATTACCGGAACTTGGAATCCTACAACTATTAATACATCAACCCCGGGAACATTTACTTATACCTTTACACCGGATGCAGGAATTTGTGCTTCTACAGCAACAATTCAAGTAACAATAGACGCCCCAATCGTACCAACATTTGATCCATTGGGACCATATTGTAAAGATGAAACGCCGGATATCTTACCGGGAACATCCACCAATAGCCCATCATATACCGGAACCTGGAATCCTTCCGTCATAAATACAACTTCCGCAGGAACATTCACCTATACTTTTACACCGGATGCTGGCCAATGTGCTGACCAAGCTACCATGAACATAGTTGTAAATCCGCCCGTCGTACCAACCTTCAACCCCATCAATCCACTTTGCCAGAATTCCACTCCTATAACATTACCTAATTCTTCAACCAATAGCCCTGCAATTACAGGAACCTGGAGTCCACAACCTGTAAATACTTCCACACCGGGAACATTCACCTATACATTTACACCGGATGCCGGAATATGTGCAACAACAGCAACTCTTGACATAACCATCAAGGCGCCTACTTTACCTACTTTTGCTCCAATATGACCTTTGTGCCAGTATGATTCAGCCCCGGTTTTGCCTACCAATTCCAACGACTCACCCGGTATAAAAGGCACTTGGTCTCCATCAACAATTGATATGACTACCCCGGGAATTTTTACCTTTACTTTCACTCCTTTAGCTACTGAATGCGCTCTACCAACAACGATGGATATCGAAATCTTACCAAAAGTACAACCTACATTTGATCCAATGGGACCGTATTGCATGGGTGACTCTCCGGGCGTCCTTCCAGGATCATCAAATGAAAACCACGCAATAACAGGCACTTGGAGTCCTGCAGTAATTAATACGTCCACTCCCGGCACATTTACTTACACATTTACTCCTACCCCAGGATTGTGTGCAAAGATAGCAACACTTCAAATCGTCATTGAAGACCCTACCGTCCCCACTTTTGATCCATTTGGTCCATATTGTAAAGGGGATACTCCGGGCATTTTATCGGGGACATCTACCAACAATCCCGGCATAACTGGAACTTGGAATCCGGCAATAATAAACACTTCTAATCCCGGCACCTTTACCTACACCTTTACGCCTAATCCCGGCCAATGCGCTACCCAGACTACCATGTCCATAACAGTAAATAGTCCGACCAAACCAGCTTTTACGCAAATAAACCCACTTTGCCTTAATGATAATCCTATAACCTTACCGGGTAGTTCTAATGACAACCCACCTATCTTAGGCTCGTGGTCACCAAGTCCGGTAAGTACCTTTCCTGCCGGAACAACAACTTACACATTTACTCCGGATGCTGGTCAATGTGCTGTGCCGGTGACAATGGATATTAAGGTAAACGATCCTATAAATACAACCTTTAGTCCTATTGGGGCAATATGTCAATATAGCAATCCACCTACTTTACCCGGAAGTTCTAACAACTCTCCACCTATAAATGGCACTTGGAGTCCTTCAGTAATAAACACTTCAATACCAGGGATATTTACATACACCTTTACACCTAATTCCAATGAATGTGCGACTCAATTTTCAATGAATATTGAGATAAAACCTCAGATCATACCTGAATTCAGCCAATTAGGACCTTATTGCAAAAATGATATACCGGGTATTTTGAGCAATTCTTCCGAAAATAATCCGGTTATTACCGGAACATGGAGTCCTTCAACTATCAGCACCAACAGTTCCGGAACATTCAATTATACATTTACACCTGACGCCCAATTTTGTTCAACTCCATATATCATGTCAATCACAATAGAAGAACCAGCAACACCAACCTTCTACTCGATTGATCCTATTTGTCAGAACACCATCGCACCTGACCTACCACTCCAATCCAACGACTTTCCCCCTGTTCCGGGCAGTTGGAGTCCGGCAGTGATAAATACTTCTACATTAGGTCCATCAATTTATACCTTTACTCCTGAACCGGGATTCTGCAATACTCAAACCACATTGACCGTCATAATTTATGAGCCCCCATTTGCTACATTTAATCCAATAGGCCCATTTTGTCTAAATGAAGCTGGAGCAACATTACCCATAGTATCAAATGACAATCCACCCGTATCAGGAACCTGGAATCCCGCTGTCGTCAACACTTCAACAGTAGGTACACAAACATACACATTCACCCCGGATCAAAACCAATGTTCCAAAGTAACAACGCTTGATATAACGATTCTTGAACCGACAGTCCCTACGTTTAATCAACTGGGACCATATTGTTATGGTGCTATTCCCGATGCCTTACAGGGCACTTCTTCCAATAATCCCGCTATATCAGGGACATGGGATCCACCATTTATCAATACATCCTCATCCGGTATATCTACATATACCTTTACCCCTTTCAGCTCAGAATGCGCCACACCTTATTCAATGGATATTGAAGTTAAACCGCTACCTGACATCGTAATTGCCCCTATTCCGCCTTTATGTAAGGATAGTGCATCCGTAACATTGTCGGCAACTCCAGTGGGAGGATACTGGTCAGGCACGAATGTATCCGGTAATATATTTACACCGGCGTCAGTAGGTCAATTTACAGTATTATATACTTATACCGATTCTGAAGGATGTACTAATCTTACATCAATAGTAGTGAAAGTAAATGACTGTTCATGCCAAAACCCCGCAATAGTCAATGCTGGAGCAGATGGAAGCGTATGTATTGGAGGGTCATATACGCTTTACGGCCAAGTAGATGTTGCAACTCAAGTTGTTTGGTCCTCAAGTGGCACCGGAACCTTTGTAGATGCAAGTAATTTAAATACAATCTATACTCCAAGTGCAGATGATATTGCTGCCGGCTCCGTTATACTTACTTTAACTACAATAGATCATGATGGGAATGGACCGTGCAGCCCGGTATCTGACCAAATGATTCTTACCATTACAAATACTCCAATAAATATCACACCGGTATCGCCATTGTGTTCAAATAACCAAAGTATAACTTTAAATGCTACTCCTACAAACGGTGTTTGGACTGGACCCGGTATAAATGGAAACAAATTCGACCCCAATATTGCCGGCCCTGGACAACATACTCTTACTTATACACTAACAGGCGGATGTATTGGTACTCAAACCATTCAAATAACTGTATATCCGGCACCTACTGCTTCTATTGACCCGGTGGCAACCTTATGTATAGATGACCCTGCGATAACTTTAATTGGGACTCCTTCAGGCGGAATATTCACTGGTTCAGGAGTCACCGGAACAACTTTTACCCCTTCAATACCGGGCAATTTTATTGTTACCTACCAATATACAGATGCTAATCAATGTAGTGCTTTTGCGAATACCACAATAGAAGTTGTCAATTGCAATTGTGTAAATCCGGTTGTCGTAAATGCTGGACCAGATTTAGTTTTTTGTCCTACAGGGGCTCAATCGGTTTCCGGTACAGGGTCTAATGCAGCTTCTTACATTTGGACAACAAATGGAACCGGAACTTTTTCCAATGCCAATAACTTGAATACAACATACACTCCAAGCGCTTCTGATGTTGCCGATGGTAGCATCACATTAACCCTGACAGGAACTGACCCTGATGGAAATGGCCCATGTCAGGCCGCTGAAGATCAAGTTGTGATTACGTTTGAAAATACAAATATTGTTATTGATCCAACAAATCCATTATGCATTAACTCAAGCACTGTTACACTTACTGCTACACCAAGTGGTGGTGTATTTAGTGGTAATGGCGTCACTGGAATTATATTTAATCCGGTTGCTGCTGGCGTAGGGTCGCATACAATAACATATAGTATTGGCGGAAATTGTCCTACCAGTAAAACGACCACAATAGTAGTAAATCCATTGCCGGTTATAACAATACCTCCTAATGGATCTATCTGTCTTAATGACCCTCCACTTAATCTTAATGCAAGCCCAACAGGTGGAATCTGGTCAGGACCTAACGTATCAGGTGGACAATTTATTCCTTCAATGGCAGGAAACTTTACCATTACATACACTTATACAAATAGCAACGGCTGTACTTCATCTCAAACTACTGAAATCATTGTAATCGATTGTGCGTGTACAAATCCTGCTACCGCCAATGCCGGTATTGATGCCAATGTATGTAGCGGTTCGACTTATACATTATCCGGAAACATTACAATTGCTACTAATGCTATTTGGTCAACGTCCGGTTCTGGTACATTTGACAACCCCAATTTATTAAATGCCACCTACACACCCAGTGCTTCAGATATCAACTCCGGTTCTGTCACTCTGACATTGACGACGGAAGACCCGGACGGATCAGGCCCTTGTAGTCCTGTTTCGGATAATGTCGTACTGACATTTATTACTGTTACAATAAACCTTACGCAACAGACACCTCTATGTGAAGATGCCACACCAGTCTTATTGAATGCCACTCCAGCAGGAGGAGTATGGAGTGGAGCCGGCATATCAGGCAATACTTTCAACCCAACTGTAGCCAGCGTCGGTACGCATATAATAACTTATAGTATTGCTGGAAATTGTCCGGCTTCTGATGCTATGTTTATTGTCGTTAATCCATTACCCGTCATTGATATTACACCAATAGGTAATTTATGTGCCGGAGATGCTCCCGTCAATCTAATTGCTAATCCTTCAGGCGGAACATGGAGCGGTATCAATGTCATAGGTAATCAATTCGACCCAAGTGCACCCGGAACATACACTTTGCATTATTCATTTACGAATAGCGCCGGATGTACCTCAGTAGCATCAATTGACATTATAGTAACCGATTGTGGATGCGCTAACCCTGTTTCAATAAATGTTGGCTCAGATCAAAACATCTGTGCAGGAGATGTGGTAAATCTTGTTGCTAACATTCAGAATGCCACCAATTTAACATGGAGCACATCAGGAGATGGAGCTTTTGATAATATAAATGCAAATCCGGCACAATATGTACCCGGACCAAACGATATCTCTTTGGGTGTTGTAAAAATTAAAGCTACATCAGAGGACCCGGACGGATCAGGACCATGCTTCGCCGCTGTAGATGAATTAACCATTATTATTTCAAAGACAATTATTTCCTTTACACAAGTCAATCCACTTTGTATAGACGGAGAAAAGATTACTTTAGTTGCCACTCCTTCCGGTGGTGTATTTTCAGGAAATGGCGTAACGGGCAACACATTTGACCCAGCCATTGCCGGAATAGGGAATCATATCATATCTTATCATACTAATGGCAATTGCCCGGCTGACAAATCAATAACAATAACTGTAAATCCTTTGCCGAATCCGGTTATAACTCCGATTACCGGTGTTTGTAAAGATGACCCAGCTATCTCTTTAACAGCAATACCTGCAGGCGGTATTTTCTCAGGCGACCATGTAAACAATGGGTTGTTTACACCTTCCATTCCCGGCACATTTGAAATAATATATACTGTTCAAGATGCCAACGGATGTATTGGCACAACTTCCATTTTTATTACTGTCGAGGATTGCGATTGTACTACACCGGTTACGGTAAATCCGGGAACGAACCAAACCATTTGTTCCACTGAAAAAGTTAACCTAAATGGCATTATAAATGGAGCTTCAGGAGGGACTTGGACAACAGCTGGAGACGGCGTATTTAATGATCCTACTTTATTAAATGCTGTATATACTCCGGGTACGAATGATATTCTCAATGGGAAGGTTAAATTAACCCTAACATCAATAGATCCTGATGGCAATGGTCCTTGTAGCCCGGTTAATAGCTCAATTATCATAACCATACAAGAATTAGTCATAAATATCGCCAAAGTGAATGACTTATGCGTCAGTGCTACTTCAATTGAATTATCTGCCACTCCATCAGGCGGAATATTTACCGGTCTGGGAGTAACTGGTACCTCCTTTGACCCCAATAAAGCAGGAGTAGGGATTCATACAATTACCTATACTGTAACTGGTAATTGTTCTGGGCAACAACAAATTCAAATTAAAGTCTTACCATTACCCAACATCCAAATAACAACCGTCCCTGATTTATGCCTGAATGATGGTGCAGTTATTTTAACCGCTAATCCTTCGGGTGGAGTTTTCTCGGGCGATGGTGTCAATGGCAATACATTTACTCCTGATAAAATTGGAACATTTGAAGTTTTTTATTCCTATACAGACCCATTTGGATGCTCCAATAATTCAAAAATAGAAATCAAAGTTAAAGATTGCGGATGTGCTAATCCCGCTTCTGTAGATGCAGGGAAAGATATTACAATCTGTGCAGGTGAGAAGGTTCAACTATCAGGTATTATAAGTAATGCACCGGGTGCAATATGGACTACAAAGGGTTCGGGCACTTTTGACAATATTCAAAATCTGCTAACAGAGTACACACCAAGTCAATCAGACATTGTTAAAGGTACTGTAGTTATTCAATTGACAACCTTGGATCCGGATGGAGCAGGTCCATGCAATCCTGCATTCGACCAACTTATTATCAACATAACTCCTTTACCGGAAATAAAACTTTTTAATATTCCGGATGAATTATGTATTGATGCAGCATTTGTTACCCTTAATGCTACTCCATCAGGTGGGACTTGGAGTGGAAATGGTATTTCTAATAATATATTTGATCCTGCAAAAGCCGGATTGGGTGTACATACAATTACTTACACCTTTTTCAATGGCAATTGCAAAGCAGAGGACACAACCCATATAGCTGTCATTGATTGTGGTTGCAATAGTCTTGTTAGCATCAATGCAGGTCCCGATTTACATATTTGCTCCGAAAATAATATAACATTAAATGGAATTGTAACGGGAAGTAGTCAAGTTTTATGGACTACCAATGGTTCCGGTACATTTACTAATCCGGTTTCACCAATAACTCAATATATTCCGTCAGCTCAAGATAGATTAAATAAAACTGTAACATTAACTCTTACAAGTCCTGATCCGGATGGTGACGGACCTTGTTCTGCCTCTTTCGATCAAATGAATCTTACTATCACAACACTCATTGAAGTAGATCTATTGATTCAAAATACAGATTGTCAATCTCAAACAGGCAGCATTACCATTCTTCCTCCGGCATCTGACAGGTATATATTTTCAGTTGACAGTGGAAGTACATTTAGTGGCCTTCCTTATTTCGATGAGCTATTACCCGGAAACTATACATTGATATTCAAAGATCCGGAATCAGGATGTCAATCCAACAAACCATTTAGTATCAATCCCCCTCCATTTGTTTCAGCACAGTTCAAAATTGTTTCCAAAGCGTGTAGCAATTCAAAATCCAATTATATTGATATCATTTCCAGTCAAAATTTAACTTTCCCGATTGACATATATTTGGATAGTGTGTTAATTTTAACAACTAATTCTCTGCCTATACAATTAGACAATTTAGAACAAGGCGATCACATTGTGAAATTATTAGATGCCAAAGACTGTGAAGTATTAAAGAACTTCACAATAAAGTCAAGCTCTGGAATTGACATAGACATTCAAGGTGTTTATGTCGTGGATGAAGGAGAAAGTACAACATTAATTCCAATTATAACAAGTCCTTATTCTTCCATAACCTGGACACCGACCGATTATCTTTCATGCACTGATTGTCCGACACCAACTACTAAGCCGGAAGAACCTATTACATACCATGTTTTAGTAACTGATGAACAAGGATGCCAAGATTCCATCAGTGTGAGGGTTATCATCAGAAAGGATATCAATATATTTGTTCCGAATATATTTACACCAAATGGGGATGGTATAAATGATTATGTTTCAGTATTTGCAGACCATCACATTAAAAAAATTGATAACTTGAAAATCTTCACGCGTTGGGGAGAGCTTGTTTATGAAAAATCAGATTTTCTACCAAATATAGAATCGGAAGGATGGAACGGAAAATTCCGAAATGCCGACATGGATCCGGCAGTTTTTGCATGGGTGGTTCAGGTAACGATACCGGGAGAAGGTGTCCGCATTATTAAAGGTGATGTTACTCTAATACGATAAATTTATTATAGGTGGAATGATATAATAAAGTCACTCCACCTATCTATTTCAGGCATTTAAACTCGAATTCAATAGTAAATTACCCGATTACATTTATCAATCCCGTAATAAGCGTCGTAAATCGATTCCGCAGTAATACGCTGACACATATATGAATTTATGGAACGTTATACGTTCTCACAATCATAATATTTTGATTTTCCGTCTCGCGAATGCCATAATCATAACAGAAAAAGTAAGTTTGTCCTTTTTGATTGTGAATTTGATGGGTGTGATATTTAAATCGAAATCCCATTTTAATAAGTTTATCCTTAGGAACAAACTTATGTGCAATATTTATCGGTAAAAGTTCTTCTAATACTCTTCTATTTTTATTAAGGGCTCCATTCACGTTTCGAATAACGTTGTTGATCTGACCTTTAAGATGATTATTAAAAGAATTTCGGCAAAAGTCATCGCAGAATTTTTTATCTGATCTACCAACAACTTTTTGGGCACAATAAAGACATTGTTTAATTTCGGAGATTGCTTCCATAATAAAATTTAACTATTTGGTGATTAAATAGGTGAAATGATTTTTTAATCATGTTTTCATCGAGTCAAAGTTATACTTTACTTTAGATATTTCCAAATATTTATTCAATATTTTTTTAAAATCTATTATACATAATGTTTGGTCAATACTCCAATCCGGTATTAGAAAATGCAATTGGGCTATAACGAGTATCCAATCGGGATTAAACTTCCTTTTGGATTAATTTAATGTTTAATACTCAAAACATAAAAATATGAGGCAGTTGTATCTAAAAACTTTTCCAATTAATGCTTTTTATCGCAGTACAATTACCTTTGTAATATGCTCTAATTTCCCTGTTAATACTGATGTCATCTTTAGGACATAGACACCTGGATCAAGGTGAGATGTAGGAATAAATGAATACTTTGAAGTTATCAATTGGGCTCCAACATTCTGACCATTCAAATTATATAAATTCACCGAAACAGGGAAGTCTATGCTATTGCATAAAATCCCTAACATATCTTGCACCGGATTAGGAAAAACAAAAACAGTCCCATCCTTTATATTGGATAAATTTCCGACAATAGTTCCATTAATATTGCATTCAGGTGTAGTTTTACCATTGACCAAAGCATCAGAAAGGCAATTAAGGTAACACTCAAGATTTGTATATCCACTTTCGCCCGTAATGACTTGCGATAGGCCTGTTCCATTGTTATCTTGTGTATTGTTATCCAATCCATGTAAAACTTCCCAGTAATCAGGCATTCCATCACCATCGCTGTCCTGTGGCGGATTCTCGGTTTGTTGAATGAGAAAAGCATCATCTGCAGCGGCTTGATCAACAGGGAGGTCGATAATTACATTATCTGCAATAGATTGTGCAAAGCGCTTATCCATCGGATCTCGGGGGAAAGCTCCACCATATTTTGAAATATACTCTTGCAATGCTTCTACTGTAAGGTAATCTGTACTATAATACGGATGCTTAATATTCAATCGGCTGGCAACACCCATATCGACATTGGGATTATTTTGATTAAAATCATTACAACAGTAAAAAAGTTGATAATCACTATAGTTCGGATACTTATTCATTTGATTACCCGAAAAATACAATTGATTATTAACATAGTTCAATAAATCAAAATGATACATTCCGTTAGGGTAAGAAGTGCGTGTATGATATAAGTTATTGATACTATTCATATTCAAATAAAAATGTCCATCACCGACATTAGTTAAACCTTCATACCACAATTCAATCTGAGGGTCCCAATATAAGTTATTAGATACTTCAAGATGGATGGTCCTGCCATTACAGTCGGGTGACTCACAGGACAATTCGGGCATACGGCCACCTATTCTATTCCAAACATTCTGATGGATACTTATTGAATCTAGTGGACTTTCTGCATTGGAATAATTAATAAGCATACCTCCAAGATAGCCATGATCACCCAAAGTCTCTCCAAGTACACAGTTCTGAATAGTCAGTGCCGAAGACCTCGAAATGTCCACCGCTTCATCATTGGCATGTTGAAAAGAACAATGATCAATAATCGCATTTCTAACTCCACCTATTGTAATACCATCACTGCCAAGCCAATTATTGGTTGGGTGAAGATCAATATCGCCTATCCTCGATCTGAGATGACGGATAATCACATTATTCACAGATGGATCCTCATTATTGTACATTTGGAATCCACGTACAATGATGCCTCCGGGAGATGTCTGTCCTGCCAATGTAAAGTCACCATGTCCATTAGGTACTTCAACTGTTCCGTCAATTACTCCGGCCACCTTGAATAAAATATATCTAGGTCCGGACTGATTGAGTGCCTCTTGCAATGAACCCGGTCCACTAACATTCAGATTAGTGACATAAATCACCTGACCTCCTCTACCCCCTGAAGCATGTGCACCAAATCCGATAGCATCCGGAAAAGCCTTTTGTCCAACAACTGTTATAGTCAATCCACAAAAAAAGAATATCGTTAATATATGAGTGAAAATTGGGAAATTTAAAAAGGTACGGAATCTAATATATTTTTTCATCTGAATATTTTTTAGACATAAGAGTAAAGAATCAATAAAAATGCAATACTACATACAATTATCGATTGAAAATAATGACAACCTTTCCTGTTTTTTATTCCGGAATTCAATGACAACCTCCTCCTAAAATCAATGGATAAAATTATAAAAATCCATACATTATTTTTTCATATCAATGTGAAATTTTCTTATTCATTAAAATGTTGGTATATTTATATTTACAAAAATCAAATTCTATGCCTAATACATCATTTATTAGGTTCACACTTTATTTTATATGTGGACTTTTTATTTTATCTTGCAAATCAAAGGTCGCTACCAATGAGCCCAATCCCTATATTTTTGCGAATACCTCAGGTATAATCTCCAAAACAGATCCAATTAAAGTCATCTTTGCCGGAAATATGGTTGAACCTAAGGCGGTAGGCGGATATATTACTTCTGACGCCTTTTCCATATCACCTTCTGTAGAAGGCAAAGCAGTATGGCAAGATGAGAAAACCCTTGTATTTAAACCAACTAAAGAATTGGAGAGTAATAAAGAATATAATATTTCTATTCAACTTTCAGACCTTCAAGACAACATACCAACAGAATATAAAAAATTTAATTTTAGCGTTAAGACGATACGACAAGATGCTATATTAGTTCAAGCCGGTTGGGACACCCCTTCAGCAGCTGACTTCAGAATTCAGACATACAAAGGGTCAATCCTATTAGCTGATTCAGAAAACAACATTCCTGTAGAGGCAATGCTCAAGGCGGAAATAGAAGGTCAGACCCTTCCAATTGTCTGGCAACATACCAACAACGGTCTCAATCACAACTTCACGATTACAGACATCCAGAGAAACAATCGTTTATCCAAGTTGACCATTGCTTTTAATGGCAAGCCCATCCACATCGAAACAGACACCAAATCCGAGATAGATGTTGTTCCTGTCTCTGACTTTAAAGTGCATGATTTGTATTATAATAATGAAGATGATTTTTACTTTACTGTCAACTTTACCGACCCCATCCTTGCCACACAAGATTTGTCCGGCTTAATTACCATTGACGGCTATGTAGATCCGATAACATATTCAATTCAAAACAATAACATTAAAGTGTATCCTTCAAGCCGTATCACGGGATTCCACATGGTCAGGGTACTGCCTTCTATCAAAAATGCACAAGGCAAATCGTTGGAAAAATCATGGAGCAAAAATGTCAATTTCATGGACACCAAGCCTTCCGTCCGATTTGTGGACAAAGGAAATATTATGCCTGAAAGCGATGGTTTAGTTTTGCCTTTTGAAGCCATCAACTTAAATGCAGTGGATATTGAAGTTGTCAAAGTTTTTTCTAATAATATCCTTCAATACTATCAAACCTATAATGGCTATGAGGAGAATTACGAAATAGACAGGGTTGGCAAAATAATCCTTCAACAAAAAATTCAATTGTCCGACCTCAACTCGGCGATTAACAAAAACTCATGGGTAAGATACGGTCTAGACCTCAATAAATTGATTACTACCGACCGAAATGCAATCTATCAGATTAGAATCGGGTTTAGACGGGCTTACACATCGTATATCTGCAAAGCTGACAACAAAGAATGGAAAGAAAAGGAATTATTGCCTATTAATAATGCTTTTGGCGAAGATATTCAAAGTATCTATGATAACAATTACGATGGTTTTGCTGAAGAATATTCGGATGATTATGATTGGTCAAATTATGAAAACCCATGCAAACCACAATATTATTCCAAACAGAATTTTGCTATCCAAAGTATCTACAAATCCAACCTCGCACTCATTGTAAAAGGCAATGATCAAGGTAACTACTTCGCCGCTGTTACTGATATTCTCACAGCTCAACCTAAATCAGGCACAACAGTAACATTCTACAATTTTCAACAGCAAATAATTGACAAAGGCGAAACAGATAGCGATGGTTTTTTAAATATTAAGCTAAAATCCAAGCCATTTATTGCCATAGCAGAAAAAGACAATGACAAAAGTTACCTCCTCTTAGATGACGGTCGTTCACTTTCTTTGAGTAAATTTGATGTGAGTGGTGATGCTTATCAAAAAGGGCTTAAAGCCTATATCTACGCCGAACGTGGTGTGTGGAGACCCGGAGATTCTATTTTTCTAAATTGTATCATCGATGATTTTGGAGGTAGCATGCCTGCCACGCATCCCATCCAATTGGAATGGCGCAATCCGAATAATGTGTTAGTCACAAAGAAGGTTTTCAATTATTCCAAAGGCTCTATTATCCCAATGCACCTGGCGACGGATACCGAAGCCCCAACCGGAATCTGGTCGGCAACCGTCAAAGTCGGTGGAGCAGCCTTCACTAAGCTATTGAATATCGAAACAATCAAACCCAATCGCTTAAAGATTACCTTCACCCCCGATAAAAATCAACTCATGGCTGGTTCGTCAATTGTTGATGCAAGGCTAAATACTGCTTGGTTGATTGGTAGCATTGCAGGTAATTTACGTACCACAATTGAAGCCAACCTGAGAAGTAACAACCAGCCATTTGAAAAATATAAAGACTTTACTTTCAATAATGAAGCATCCTACAAAAACTTTCAAAAAACTGTATTTGAAGGAAGTACTGACAATGCCGGAAATGCCGATATTCAACTGAATTTGAACACCAATGATGATATCCGACAAATTAGCAATGCTGTCTTTAAAACAACCGTCTTCGAACCCGGAGGCAACTTTAGCATAGATTATTCAACCGGTGTCTTCTCGCCTTATAAAGCCTACATCGGCATCAATATTCCCAAAAATACCTGGGGCGAACCGACAATAGCTGAAGGGAAAGCTAGCACTATTCAATCTATTGTCCTTAACCAATATGGAAAGCCTATCGCAAATGTCAATGCTACTTTAACTATATACAAGTTGGATTGGCGATGGTGGTGGGAAAGTGATTATACCGATGAAAGTTATTACACCGGTAATATCAATGCTGTTCCAGTTAAAACCTATTCAGTAAAAACCAATAATAGCGGGATAGCATCCATTCTATTTACGCCACCCGGTTGGGGCAGATATCTCATTATAGCTTCTTCTGACGCTAGCCCCCATAGTTCCGGAGCTTACGCTTATGTCGGCTATCCTGATGACGCCAATACAACCGATTTGTCGAAAATAGCCAGTGCTTTGCCCCTTTCTACAGACAAAAAAGAAGTTACTATAGGCCAGTCAATTCAAGTATTATTCAATGCTCCATCCGGAAGTAAAGCTCTGATTACAATAGAAAATGGAAATACATTGATTCAAAAACAATGGTACAATTGTTCAGAAGGATTAAATAAAGTTGCTATAAAAACTACAGATCAAATGGGCGCTAATGCCTATATCTTTGTAACTTTAATCCAACCACACGTCCATCCTGACAACGACTTACCCTTAAGAATGTATGGCGTCGTACCATTTCGAATAAATAATCCTTCTTTGACGCTCACTCCGGTGATTCAAGTGCCTTCCGAAATCCAACCCGATAAAAAGGTGGAATGTTTGGTTAATGAAGCAAATGGCAAAGAAATGTATTATACAATAGCCATAGTGGATGAAGGATTATTGGATATAACCCGATTTAAAACGCCTAATCCGTATGACTATTTCTATGCCAAATCAGCTTTGGCGTTGAAAACATGGGACTTTTATGACTACGTCCTTGGAGCTTATGGTGGACGCCTATCAAATATATTTGCAATAGGTGGAGATATGGCAGCAGCACAAATTGAAGGCGCACCTAAAGCAAACCGCTTCGTGCCCGCCGACATTAATTTAGGACCTTTTAAATTGAAAAAAGGAGAAAAAGCCAGACATTCTTTTTCAATAAAAAATTATATCGGTTCGGTAAGAGCTATGGTCGTTGCAACAAATGGAACAGCCTCCGGAGCAAGTGAAAAAGTCATAAAAGTAATTAAACCATTAATGGTCGCTTCTACCCTACCAAGGGTACTTAGACCCGGAGAAACCTTTAATGTCCCTGTCAATGTATGGGCGACAAAAAATAACATTCGCAATGTAACTATTTCTATCAAAGACCTTCAAGGCTTAGTCCAGCCCGTGCAATCCGGCCTGCAATCTATTTCTTTCAATGGCAGTGGCGAAAAGATGGTTTATTTTCCCATTTCAGTACCTGATAAGGAAGGAATTGCTAAATTAGAAATATCAGCAACTTCCGGTAATGAATCCACTAAAGAAGTGGTAGAAATAGGGATTAATAACCCAAACCTCCCTATCCAAACTTCCAAAAACTTTATAATTGAAGCCGGCAAATCCACTTCCATTTCAAGCTCAACAGTGGGTATTACAGGCACCAACGAAACTATCCTGGAATTTTCTACCTTTCCTTCAATGAATCTTTCAGGCAATCTGGATCAATTGATAGATTATCCATTCGGATGTTTAGAACAAACTATCAGTAAAGCTTTCCCACAACTGTTTTTAAAGGATGTTGTTGCATTGACACCTGCCAATAAAGACCAGATAAAAAGGATGGTTGATTTTACGATCCAAAAGCTATCTTCTTATCAAAATGCCGAAGGATGGTATAGTTTTTGGCCCGGAGGAACATTTCCTGATAATTTTACAAGTATCTATGCCGGTCACTTTCTCACAGAAGCTAAGAAATTAGGCTATTCCGTACCTTCAACAAGCTACAACGCATTGATGGACTATCAAAAGAAGGTAGCCCGAACATGGCAACCAAAACAACAAAAAATTGGCCTTTATGCACACAACTCCGACATAGATCAAGCATACAGACTTTATTTACTTGCTTTAGCCGGCACTCCAGAACAAGGCGCAATGAATCAACTTAAAGGATACACGACCCTAAGCAACCCCGGTAAATATTTTTTGGCAGCAACCTACGCTATTATTGGCAAAAAAGACGTTGGAAAAAGTATTCTGGACCAGGCTGAAAAAACTATTAATCCTTACACAGAACCAGGCTATACCTTTGGTTCAGACATGCGAGACCAGGCAATCTTACTCCAGACATACCTTCTCTTGGGTAACAAAAAGGATGCATCTTCTCTTGCGCATCATATCGCCACGAAATTGGGAAATAACAGTTGGTATGCCACCTTCAGTAAAGCTTATGGAATTTGGTCTGTGGCTTCTTATTTGAATAAATATCCGACAGCTAAGAACATTGTTGCTACCTATTCTATTCGTGGTAAATCTTATAATGTCAATCAAGAAGGCTCCTCTTATTTCATCAAATTTGATAAAAAAACTTCCTTTTCATCAGCAAATATTGTTAATAAAGGTAAAGGAACGATTTACGTGACCTTAGTTCAAAAAGGCAAAGCGGCATTGACCGATCCAACGAAAATCTCTGATAACATTCATCTAAGTATTTCGTATGTCAACAAACAGGGTATTCCTATTGATCCAAAGAAATTAAAAAAAGGTACTGAATTTTATTCCGTTGCAACCGTTAAAAATATTTCTCCATTAAATATTCCCATTTCAGACATTGCATTAACACAACTTTTCCCTTCCAGTTGGGAGATTATCAATGACAGGATGCAAGAAGGAGTATCCAATCCCGCATCTGATTACTATGACTATCAGGATGTAAGAGATGATCGAATCAATACCTTCTTTAGCTTAAATCAAGGTGCTACAAAAACTTTTCGAACCAAGCTGATAGCTGCTTATTCGGGTAAAAGTTACATCCCGGCTTCTTCATGCGGAGCGATGTATGACAATAGTATTGTAGCCAGAGTGCCGGGATTGTGGGTTATAACTGAATGATTATGCAATTTTATGTGGCAAATTAGGAATTGATGTACGACTTATAATGAATGGAGTAAACCCAAATTCCACATTTGTCTAATGCGGAATCGATGTACGAATCGTAATCAGTATTCTTCGGTTTTGGAAAACTTCAATATATGCATTCGGGATGAATTTACCTGACAAAAATTCATTTGCAGTTGATGATTCCGGGAGTAGTTCCTTCAACATTCAACTTGGGGCTAACATACGGTATGCCTAGATTTAAACCACGTAAAATCAACAGAATGGAGGTTAATAACACTAGATAAGGCATTGTTTTATTAATTTTATTTCTTATTGAAAAACTAACCTTATTGATTCCCAACAAAAAAACGGAAAACAAGGGCATTGTCCCAAAGCCAAAAGCCGCCATCACCATAACGCTTGACCATAGATTACCTGTTGTCATTGCAGTAGCTACAGCCAAATAAATTAAACCACAAGGAAGTAATCCATTGATCATCCCAAATAAAAATGGCTTATTCATCAAATTGTGATTTCGAAATAAAGTCGAACTTGCTATATTTAATTTTTCCGGAAATGAAAGCTTAAATATGGGTATTTTACCTGATAAAATTTTATTAAGAGAGATATAAAGAATTAGTACACCTAAAGCTATTGATAATAATTGTTGATATCCTGCAATATAAAAAGCATTACCGATAATTCCAAAACATAGCCCCAGAACAACATAGGTCAATGTTCGTCCCAAATGATATCGCAATACCTTGAGTGCATAACCCTCACCAGAGTACCAAGGCATGGCGATAGCAAGGGGACCACACATCCCAATACAATGAAAGCTACCTGCAAACCCTATACCAAATCCGGCAAATAAAAAAGGTAACATCAGGTAACATTATATTTAAAAGTCTGATAATATGGAATACCATTATTAATCCAACTCATTCTCACCTGATATACCCCTTTGAATAAAGTTGACTTATCAATAATTTGTTTACCTTCTTTTACTTCCAAAGGAAATCGTACATCCAATTTCTTATCGGATAATCTCATAAAAATGATATCACCTGACGAAATCGAATCTGTGATGCTATTTGAAATATTCAACAACAACACTTCTCCTTTATCTTCGATATCGATATGACCATCAGCCTTGGCAAAGTTATCGGACTTGTCGATCAACTCCTGATGCTTCAATTCTTTCTCATAGTATCGATCATCCATCATATCAATAGTTTGATAAGACGAAACAAAAACCATGGTTAAGATGCTCAAAACAAAGATAATAATCGTTATCAAGATTCCATGTCCCCAATTCATATATAAACTTTCTTTATTTAAAGGGTCCTAAAAAGGTAGTCTCTACTTCGTCCACCAATTCATTTCCTGCATATATTCCTATCTTTATCGTGTTGCTTCTTTTAATCACCTTACTTTGATCAAGAATTACAAAGAAAGTCAAATCCGTCAATCCCTCTTTTTTTATTACCGGATTTTTATTGACCATCTTAACAACACCTTCCATATCCATTACTTTCAGTTCTACTGGATATGGCACATTTCGCTTATTTAAAATCTTTGCTTCATAGAGATTGCTCAACTTACCACCATCTAACTCTTGAAACAACTGACCTTTGACCCGAGATATATTTCCTGAAATCGGCTTTGAAGATGCTATCAAATAGGTCATAACTCCTACTAAAAGAATCAGGACAGCAGTGTATGACTTCATACGTGATGTGAATTTGAACTTCTTATTCTCCCTAATTTCTTTTTCTGAAGCATATCGAATTAGCCCCAGGGGACGGCCTATTTTATCCATCACTTCATCACATGCGTCTATACATGCCGTGCATCCGACACATTCCATCTGAATTCCATCCCTTATATCGATCCCTGTCGGGCACACGATAACACATTTCTTACAGTCAATACAATCCCCCAGTTCAGATTCCTGATTTTTAGACATCTTACCTCGTGGCTCACCTCTCACATAATCGTATGATACCTGCATAGAATCTTGATCCAACAATACACTCTGCAATCTTCCATAAGGACAAATGGTGGTACATACAATTTCCCTGACATACGCAAAAACGCCATAGAAAGTCAATGTAAAAATGATAATTCCTGACAACAAAGTCAAATGATCCGATATCGGCTCACGGATTATTTTAATCAACTCATCCGTGCTGATGATATAAGCTAAAAATGTGTTGGCAATGAGAAATGAGATAATCAAAAAGATAGTATGTTTTAGTCCTTTTTTCCGAACTTTTTCCCAATTCCATGGCATTTGATCCAATTTTTTTTGCTGTGAAGGGCTGCCTTCAACAAACCATTCGATTTTCCGGAATAATCCTTCCAAAAAGACGGTTTGAGGGCAGATCCATCCGCAAAATAATCGCCCAAAAATGACTGTAAACAATATGACAAAGACTATCATTGTAATCATTCCCACGGCAAAAAGAAAGAAATCCTGAGGCCAAAATATCTTGCCAAAAAGGATAAACTCACCCTTTGGAAAGTTAATCATAAAAAAAGGACGATCATGATACCTTAACAATGGGAGCGTAAAGAACAGAGCAAAATAAAAGAAGTTTAAATAATTACGCCACCTTGTAAATTTCCCTGACGACTTACTCACATAAAACCAGTTACGCTTTCCATCCTCAGTTGTATTGCTCATCCTGTCCCGAAACGCCTCATTACCGGTGTCATATATACTATCTTCAATCATTACACTTTAATTTTGTGATGTGCTGTCCCCCGGTACAGCATCAGCAGGGCTTCCTGCTTTGTCTGAAAATAAATCGCCTTGTTTTTCCTTGCCACCTGGTGGATTGGTGCCATGTATTGACTTAATGAAACTTGACAATTGAGCGATCTGATTTGCCGAGAAATCCTCTTGCCAAGCTTTCATACCTTTTTCGACCACCCCATATTTTATAACTTTAAAAATATCATTTATACTGCCACCATGCAACCAATAATCATCTGTCAAATTAGGACCTACTCCGCCTTCTCCCGCAGCTCCGTGACATGCCACACAATTACTTGTGTACAAGCCTTTTCCAGCCGAAATTCCTGCTGCATCTAACATAGTAACTGACGTTTCATCCACTAAATTACCCTGACTTGCCAAATAAGCTTTTTGATCTGCATTTGCTTGGGCAACCTCCATTTTATATTCTTGTAATTGGTTAGGCGCCGAATAGGCTATATGATAACGATACATATATACAAAAGCAAAAATAATCGTCGCAATAAAACTTACTGTAAACCAAGGAGGAGTGGCATTATCCAACTCGCGTATTCCATCATAACTATGTCCGATATCCAATGATTCCTCTTCTTCCACGGATTTGAGACGATTCATTTTTATCCAAAATTTACTTATACTCCATGGCTCTTTTACCTGTTTTAACTCTTGTTCCTCCTTATAAGCTTGAATTCCAGTAAAGTACTTTATCCAATTTATCAGAACTCCAATAGCTATCAATTCAATAATAATAAGCAGATAAACAAACATTCGGACAGGGCTCAAAAATGGATTTAATCCTCCTCCGGCAGCATGTACATCTCCCGTCGTAATTCCTACCAACAATATCACAAGGAAAATTGTGGGAACTTTTAACTTACTACCCCGGTTGGATGCAACATTTTCTTGAGGCTTACTCATAGCAAGGTGGAGGGTATTAGCCAAAACAAAAATTATCAATAATAAAATGCTCGCAAATGCAATTAAAATCCAATCATATACCGCCAAAGAATCAATCATAGAAGAAGATGATGACTGAGGACTTCCATTTTCAGCCAACAAATCAATACTGCCTAATAAGGAGAAGATCATCAAAAGAGATCCAACTATATATTTTTTCATATCCATTATTTTATTTTATTAGAATTTGAAACTTGACCATCCTCTAATGGAAGGTTTTCAAAATGTTCTATTTCGTCACTATTAGAGCGATATGCCCAAATAATAACAAGTGAAAAGAATGCCACAAATAACACCAATGAAATAATTGGATAAATTGACACTCCTTTGATTTCTGTTAAATAGGTTGCAAATTTCATTCTACTGTATTTATTGTTTTAGCATCTGTTCCCATTCTTTGCAAATAAGCTATCAAGGCTATTATCTCCTTATCACCGGAGATATTCAGCTTATCCTTCTTCAGGTTAGCAACTATCTTATCTGCCTGTTTTTTCATGTCAGAATTGGCTTTACCCTCATAACCTTTTGGATATGGTACCCCTAATTTACGCATCGCATATATTTTACTCATCGTAGTGCTAGCATCTACCGACTTCTCAAATAGCCATGGATATGGTGGCATTATGGTTCCGGGCGCCATAGATTCAGGATCAAGCATGTGGTTAAAATGCCATGAATCCGGATACTTACCGCCTATCCTAGCCAAATCCGGACCCGTCCTCTTGCTACCCCATTGATATGGATGATCATATACAAATTCACCAGCTTTGGAATAGTCACCAAAACGAGATACTTCATACCTAAATGGCCTAATCATCTGAGAATGGCAGTTATAACAACCTTCTTTGATATAAATATCTCTTCCATGTAACTCAAGTGGTGTATAGGGTTTGACTTCAGATATTGTCGGTATATTTGTTTTTACCAAAAATGTTGGCATCATTTCAACCAAGCCTCCTATTCCGACTACAATTAAACTAAGTACAAGTAGTGTAATAGGCCTTCTTTCTACCCAGCTATGCCAATGTGCATTCTTGGGCTTGACATAAACCTTTTCCAATGCTGGTGCTTCGGCATCTTCTGTCTTTACAAACTGCCCAGATTTCACCGTCTTATATAGGTTGTATGCCATTAATACAACGCCGGCTAAAAATAAAGTGCCGCCTAGTGCCCTCAACACATAGAAAGGAACAATGGATTGTACAATATCTATAAATTGATATTGCAATTGTCCTTCAGGTGTAAATGCTGACATCATAAAATATGTACGAAAAGCAGCCCAGTAGAGCGGAATAGCGTAAAGTACTATCCCGGCAGTGGCAATCCAAAAGTGGGTTGACGCCCACTTGACTGAATACAATTTGGTATTGAATAATCTCGGAAACAACCAATATAACATACCAAATGTTAAGAAACCATTCCAACCCAAAGCGCCAATGTGTACGTGTGCCACTGTCCAATCACTATAATGGGATATGGCATTGACATTTTTCAAAGACATCATAGGCCCTTCAAAAGTCGCCATTCCATAACATGTTACGGCAACTACAAAAAATTTGAGAATGGGATCTACCCTGACTTTATCCCAAGCACCTCTCAAGGTAAATAATCCATTGAGCATCCCGCCCCAAGACGGCAATAACAACATGATTGAAAAAACAGTTCCTAATGATTGTGCCCACTCCGGCAAAGCAGTATATAATAGATGGTGTGGCCCAGCCCAAATATATAGGAATATCAATGACCAGAAGTGAACTATACTCAATCTATATGAATAAATTGGTCTTCCGGCTGCCTTGGGTAAAAAATAATACATCAAACCCAGATACGGCGTCGTTAAGAAAAATGCAACAGCATTATGTCCATACCACCATTGTACCAGAGCATCTTGAACACCTGCATACCAAGAATAACTCTTCATAAAACTAATTGGCAACTCGAATGAATTGACAATGTGCAACATGGCTACAGTAACCCATGAACCAATAAAAAACCAAATGGCTACATATAGATGGCGTTCCCGTCTCTTGATTATTGTCCCAAACATGTTGATTCCAAATACAACCCAGATTAATGTTATAGCAATATCAAGAGGCCACTCAAGTTCAGCATACTCTTTAGCTGATGTATAACCCATCATCAGGGTAATAGCCCCCGTTAGAATGATAAGCTGCCATCCCCAAAAATGAATCTTACTTAACGCTTTACTCCACATCTCCGCTTTTACCAAGCGCGGAAGTGAATAATATACTGCTGTGAAAATACCATTTCCCACAAATGCAAAAATAACAGCATTGGTGTGGACAGGTCTGAGACGACCAAAAGTAGTATATTCTATACCCAGATTTAATGCCGGAAATGCAAGCTGAAAGGCCGCAATTACACCTACAAGCATTCCGACAATCCCCCAAAACATCGTTGCAACAGCAAAGTTTTTGGAAATCTCATTGTCATACTGAAACTTCTGTAATTCCATGTGTCTAATTTTTATTTTTCGTTTTAATTTTTTCCTCAAATAATATACGGTTGGCCGAAGAAAATTGATCTTCAAACTGACCATTCTTGCTACTCCATAGAAAGGCTATCAAAAAACCTCCTGAAATAATCATACTTATTACCAATAAACCAACTAATACACTCATCTTCAATCATTTAATTTTAATTTCCTCCCTATTAACCCACTCATGGTAAAGGTCAGAAAAATTATAGTCAATGAACTTGCCGGCATTAGAATCGCCGCAACAACTGGATATAACTTGCCTTGCACCGCAAACAATAATCCAACAACATTATATAATATAGATACCAAAAATGTAAAATAAATGATATATCTACCTGCATGAGCAAGTTTCATCAACTTAGGAAGATTGGTCAATCTCTTCCCATCCAAAATACCATCTGCTGCCGGTGTAAAGTTATTGACAGCATCGCTGATTGCAATGCCGACATCACTTTGTTTTAGCGCACCGGCATCGTTTAATCCATCACCGATCATCATGACTTTGTGACCTTTTTGCTGCAAAGACACAATAAAGTCATATTTCTGTTGCGGATTTTGCGTAAATAGACTTTTATTCTCTACACCAATTAAACCATCTAAATATTCCTTTTCGCCTTCATGATCTCCACTTAATATAGCCAGTTTAAATTTCTTCTTCAACAAAGCAAGCATCTCAACTACACCTTCCCTATATGTGTTTTTTATATTGAATTTACCGCGCAATGTCCCATCAACAGAAAAATACACTACTGAATCACTAAAAGTGTTCTCCCTTTCAATTATTCCAAGAAAACGAGCCGATCCAAATTTAAGATGATGATTCTCATACCATCCTTCAATCCCCTTGCCGGGATAATTCTTATAACTTTCGACAGGTAATGGTGTAACCTTATTATAAAAACTTGCTATTGCCCGACTCAATGGATGGCTAGATTCATCAGCCAAGGAATGCAATATACCTTTTTCCCATTCTTCTAATTCATTTCCCTGATAATCCAACCCATTCAAATGGTGATTAGTTAATGTCCCCGTTTTGTCAAATACTAAGTAGTCAATCTTTGACATGGTTTCTACAACATTGTGATGACGGACGTACATCCCATTAGCACTATACATCCTAATTAATCTACCATAAGTAAATGTTGCTGTCAATAATAGGGCACAAGGACAAGCAATGATAAACATGGACGTCAATGCACTCCAAAGTATTTCAGGTCTGCCTTGCAAAATCCAGTAAGTCGCAACAATGCCAGCCAAAACAAATAAGATTACCGTAAAATATTTACTAAATATATCAATATAAGAACGGCTTCCAGACTTATCCTTAAAAGTATTCTTGTTCCAAAGGTTGGTAAGGTAGCTCTGGGACACACTCTTTACTGCGATCAGTTCTATCTTCTCTCCTGTCTGTTTTCCTCCCGAATAGATCATTTCTCCTATTCCGATTTCAGCAGGAAGACTTTCACCCGTCACAAAACTATAATCAATATAAGCTTTTCCCTTTGATAGAATACCATCTACAGGAACCAACTCATCTTGTCGTATAACCAAAACATCTTCAGCTTCAACCTTTTCAATAGGCTTAACTACTATTCCTCCATCTATTTTTTGACGCACTGCAATAGGGAAAAAAGATTTGAAATCCCGGTCAAAAGAAAGTGACTTTGATACATTATCTTGCAACAAACGTCCCACTAACATAAAGAAAATAATCCCTGCCAGACTGTCAAAGTACCCTTCACCTGTTCCCCAAAACACTTCATATACACTACGAATAAAAGTTATAGCAATTGCTAATGCAATAGGGACATCAATATTTAAATACTTCTCTTTGAGGGAATTCCACGATGACGAAAAAAATTCAAAACCGGAATAAAACACCACCGGCAAGGACAAAGCAAACATTCCATACCGCAATGCCAAAGTTATAGGCTTTTCAATCTCTATGTCTCCCGCAAAATACTGTGGAAGACTCATCATCATGATATTGGAAAAACAAAATCCCGCAATGCCCAATTTGTATATTTTCGTTCGATCTGCCTTCTTATAGGCATCTTCGTCATTGCCTGACAAGCTAATATGTGGCTCGTAACCAATAGAAGCCAATTCGGCGACTAATCCCGAAAGACTGATATTGCGGTGATCATAGGCTATAAAGATTTCTTTCCGCACAAAGTCAACTCGTGAACTTATTACTGCATTATTTAATATATGAAAATTTTCAAGTAAATAAATACAGCTGCTGCAATGCATTTGAGGCAAGTATAAACGTACATGTGACTGCTCATTATTTTTAAACAAAGTCAACTTCTGCTTTATATCCTCTTGATCAAGATAATCGTACTTACTTTGAGAAATATTAGAACGAATGGTTAAGCCGGGACGATCATTAAACTTATAATAATCACAAAAACCTTTTTCATTCAAAAGTCCATATACAACCTTGCAACCGTTGCAACAAAACAAAGAATCGTAAGCCGAAATACTACCATCACAATCATTTCCGCAATGAGAGCAAATTAGTTTATTGTTCAATCTTACATCAATCCCCATTAACTTTAATTTTTACTGAAATAAGATTCATTGAAAAATAATGAATATCTGGCCGGCATCAACCTGATGAGCAATTCGTACAACTTCTGCTTTTCAATCAAAAAGAGGTGATCAAAGGCATTGCGAAGGTCTCTTATAATAGAATACTTATCTATAAAAAAGGGTTCGAGTGAATTTAAACAATCTTGAATTTTTAAATCCTTATTCTTTATCAACCTCAACAATTCACCCATATTGGCTATTGGCTTCCTCCCAATATTTTTAAGCGTAATGAAAACCAACTTACGCTCTAATAGGACTAAACTGTTAAACTCGTTTCTAATATGTTGGAAAGCGAATAGCTGAGTTTGAAGCTCTTCTTCCGAATCCCTATCACAACATAACAATATAGCCGACTCTAAAGCAACTTCTACCGCAGGATATACCTCATTAACTAAAACATTACATTGTCTCTCTATACCAAATGCAATATTATCCATTATCCATAAAATATAGCACAAAGCTACTTTCCAATGCTCTTTAAAAATATGACATATACAAGGCTAGAATATGACAAATATCATATATTAAATATTATCATTATAAAAATGATTTTTATTAATATTTTCTTATTAAAAAAGGCTTTAACTTAAATATTTATTAATTTTTAAACGGCAATCTTAGCGCATTAACAAATTAAATCCTTCTTCTTGAGTAATTCTCTATCATACTAAATTCAGCAATAGTGGCTTTTCATAGATGTACACATCGTTCAATGTTGAAGAAAAGGCATTGATTACGAATCATTTATCGATTCAGCATTTCCTAAATTCGAATTTGGGATAAAAACAAAAAAAGGAGTACAAGACTCCTTTTATTTTCAAAAAATGAAGAGAAACCCTTTTGCAAGGATTCCTCTTCCCCATATTTAACTAAGATCAAAACTTATTTGACCTTAATTAATTGTAGTGTCTTAATCTTATCAGAAGATATTAGACTTACTTGATAAAGACCTGCGGTAAGGGTATTAGTTTCAAACAATTGAGAGTTAAATCCTTTAGTAGAAGTCAACTTTCTAGAAAGGACAACTTTTCCAAATTGATCACTAATATTGACAACAACGCCTTCAGATAGAGCAGATTCGAATTCAAGATAAACTTGAGAACTTGTTGGGTTTGGTCTCAAACTGATATCGGATATTGCATTTACTTGACCTATTGGCTTAAGTATATCTACTTGATCCGGATTCGTATCTACAATTGTTATACCTGGATTTTCAAGGTTACAATCTACTTCAACGTAGCAAGTAGTTGTACAACCATTGGCGTCAGTAACAGTAACTTTCAGATGAAGCGTCTTGAAGGATATTGATATCTGTACGGTAGGTGTATTTTGACCACCGATAATATGACACCATCCATTCAATATCTCCCAATAGTAAGTATAAGGAGCAGTTCCACCGGTAACATTCACAGTAAATAAGTTATTACTTGAATTACACAACACTTCAGTAGGTACAGATATGTTGCAAGACATATTTGTCTGGAATGAGTGGTTGATTATCTGAGTATGACTTACCTCTTCTCCACACAAGTTGGTATAAGTGTAAGTTCTTTCTTCAATATAAGAACCATCCGGAGCAGCCTGTCCATAATTGATGGTTGAACTTAGGTCAACCTGAGTACAATTAAGTTCAGGTAATACAGTAGGTAATGCAACCACTTGATTACAATAAACTGTAGTATCAGCACCAATAAAGCTGAAATCAAATTGCTCTAACGCTTCCAATACAACTTTCAAATCAAGGTTGCTTGCATTTCCACATGCATCGGTTGCAGTCCACTTAAAGAAATGTTCTTTCTTAACATAATCTCCTTCGCATGTAGTTTCACCTTCAGTTTCAGTAAATGTCGGTGTAATAATATTTCCACATTCATCGGAAGCAATAACTGCTGCCGACTTATCAATCATATTAACAAAGTCATCAAAGTTGTCACAACCGGTATAAATTGTATTATCGACAATGTTAAACTGAGTCTGGAAGTCATAAGAGAAGGATAAAACCGGAGGAGTATTATCTTCGACAATAACCTTTTGTACTTTATTCGTTACGTTTCCACAGTAATCAGCTGCAGTATATGTAATGGTATAATAGCTTGAACCGTTGCAATTAACAATATTGTGATCAACCACTGCAGTAACTTGAGCAGGCTTATTGGTACAATAGTCAACTGCAATAGCATTAGATTGACCCAAGTCTGTTTCACATATAGCATCAGGTACGTAAATTACCGGACCTGTAGTATCCACTACATTAACTGTTCTAGTAAATGTACTTGTGTTGCCACATGCATCGGTTGCTGTATAAACTTCATCCAAAGAGAAGTTATTAGGACAACCCAATTCAAACTTCGTTCTTTCTACTGTCAATTTTACATTGGAACAGTTATCTGTAGCCTTCACTGCCGGAATTGAATTCTCACAATCCACGTTAACCACAGTAAGGTTGGTATTAAATACTGGTGGCGTATTATCACTTAATTGGAAGAACAATACATAAGTCGATTGATTTCCGCAATAATCTGCAGCAGTCCATGTATATTCATACATTGTTTTAAATCCATCGGTCAAGCAATTACCTTTAATTTCACGGCTATTAAAGTCAAGTGTAATATAATCACACTTATCTTCTGCCTCAATCCAGGTCAACGCTTCGTCCTTAGAGATATTTTTCCAATCTCCACATTCAATAGTTACTATATCACCACTAAGGTGTCCTGCATATTCAGAATTAATCATGTGAATTACCGGAGCTTTGTGGTCATTCTTAACGACATACTGTGTAGCATACGTAGTATTTTGGCATGCATCTCTAATAGTCCATGTTCTGATAAAGTTCTGACTTCCATTACACTCACCTGTTACTGGTGTATCATTGGTATCATAAGTTAATGAAGAACAGTTATCAAAAGCCACAGGCCAAGTATTATCATCTTCACATACAAAATCATTGATATACATAACTTGTGGTGCAGTAGTATCTTGAACCTGTACATACAATCTCAATTCACTAGTGTTGCCACATGCGTCGGTTGCAGTAAACAATACATTATATTGCTTAGAATATCCATACAACCAACATGCATCCTGATTTTCTTCAGTTACCTGTAAGTTGATAGTTGGGTTAGATGAACATGCATCTACTCCTTTTATTAATTGATTAACCGGAAGATTAAGCCATTGAGGATACTCATCCGCACCACAATATGTTACAATCGTATCACCGGAAGACATTGTAGCCAAAGTACCATTCAATGGAACGATAATAGGAGCTACATCATCAACGACGCTAATCGTCTGAGTATAAGTGGACATATTGCCACAGCAATCTTTAGCCGTATAGGTTCTATATATTGTATAAGATCCAGCGCAAGCACCATTGACAATCTGATCGGCAAATGAAATATCAGCACATTCACATTCATCTTCTGCTTTTATTTCAAACTTCACTGTTGACGCATCTTTACAAGAAACAGTAGCATTTTGTGGAATCACAGTAAATACCGGAGGTATCTCATCTACTATCAAGATATCAAATGTAAAGGTTGATTCATTTTGACATACATCTTGTGCAGAAATCACTACGTGAATTTTCTTGAAATATCCATTATTCATACAATCTCCTTCTGATACAGTCTGTGTCATTGAAATAATAGCCTGACCACAATTATCAGTTACAGATATTTCGTCGCTAGTCAAAGTAGGAAGCACCCAATCCGGATTCATCGCATAACACTGTAGTGTTACAGTACCGCCATTAGGAACATCCCCAAATTCCGGATCATTGATATGAATTACCGGTGGCACATCATCATTGACAGTAATAACCTGATTACATGTTGACGAATTTCCACATACATCAGTAGCCATATAAGTTCTGGTCACAATATACTTATTTTCACAAGTTTGTTCAGAAATAACATCCTGTATCCATTGTATTGTAACCACACCTTCGCAATTGTCGGAAGCTACTACTGAATTAATATCAGGAATCGGAACTTCTGATGCACATTTAAAGGATAATGGCGCAGGACATTCAATGGTTGGAGGAATCAAATCAGCAACTGCAATTACCTGAGTACATGTCGATGTGTTTCCGCACACATCCGTAGCCATATAAGTTCTATGCAATTCAAATTGATTGGCACACTGCTGGTCAACGATAACATCACCAACATGTGTAATTGTAACTTCACCAACACAGTTATCTGTCGCTTGAACCAAGGCTGTATTTGGAGCAGGAACATCTGTTGCACAGACAAACAATTCATCATTAGGACAAATTATAACAGGCGGAACATTGTCATTGACAGTGATTACCTGAACTCCTAGTGTGAAGTTGCCACATACATCTGTTGCCTTGTAGGTTCTGTGTAATACAAATTGATGTGCACATTGTTGCGTAATAATTTCATCACCAACATGTGTAATTGTAACATTTCCTATACAGTTATCTGTTGCAGATACTAAATTAATATCAGCCGGTGGAACATCTGTAGAACATGTCAAGTTCAAATTAGCCGGAACAATAATAACTGGTGGCGTAACATCATTTACAGTGATAGTTTGTGTTCCGCTTGTAGCATTTCCACAAATATCTGTAGCTGTATAAGTACGACTAATGGCGTATTTATTTGCACATGTTTGGTTAGTAATCACATCGGCCGCTACAGTAATTGTGATATTACCGGCGCAATTATCCGTTGCTATAACCAAATCTGTATTAGCAGCTGGCACTTCTTCAGCACAACTTACAGTCAAAGGACCAGGCACAGTAACTATCGGTGGCGTATTATCAAATACAGTTATAGTCTGAGTTGCAGTTGCAGTATTACCACATACATCCATTGCCTGATATACTCTGGTTAGGACATATCTATTGGCACAATCACCCGGAACAATACTTTCTCCAAAGAGAGTAATTACTACAGCACCACTACAATTATCAGTAGCTTCACCTCCAGCTGCAATAAATTGGCTAAAGTTAGCATATGGAGCAGGAACTTCACTAGAACACTGTACACCTGTTATATTTGGTGGTGAAACAATAATCGGAGGAACATTGTCATTGACAGTAATCATCTGAGTCGCCGTTTTATAGTTACCACATTCATCCGTTGCCTTATATGTTCTGGAAATGGTATATTGATGCGCACACTCTTGATTATAAATTACATCACTTACAAAAACAACTGTAATCTCATCATTGTTGGAACAATTGTCTGAAACCGTAACCAATGAAATATTTGGTGCAGGTACATCTGATGCACACACAACGTTAACAGGTGCTGGTGCTGTAATAGATGGCGGAGTTGTATCAGAAACATTGATTACATGTTGTGTTGTAGATGTATTTCCACAAGCATCCGTCGCTTTGTAAGTTCTTGTTACAACAAAACTATTAGGGCAATTGCCTGGAGTTGTTGTCTCACTTACAAATGTTAATGTAACCACATTTCCTTGTCCGGTACAATTATCACTTAATGAGCCTCCAGCAGCTATGAATTCAGTTGCTGAATTATAATGTGGAGGAATTTCACCACCACACTGGATTCCTGTTATTGCCGGTGGAGCAATAATAACTGGTGGAATATTATCATTTACGTTTATTATCTGTACACCTGTCGATGAATTTCCACAAATATCAGTTGCCATATAAGTTCTTTGAACAGTAAACTTATTGACACAAGACTGATTGGCGATGACGTCACTTACATGAGTAATAACAACATTACCACTACAATTGTCAGTAGCTGAAACTGCATTAATATTCACAGCTGGAACATCTGATGCACAAGTCACTGTCAAAGAAGATGGCACAGTTATTACCGGTGGTGTATTATCATAAACCGTAATCGTTTGTGTGGCAGTGGAGCTATTTCCACATACATCTGTTGCTTTGTACGTTCTGGTTAAAACAAACTGATTTGCACAATTACCCGGTGTAATATTTTCAGTTAACAAACTTATTGTAACACTTCCACTACAGTTATCTGAAGCTTGACCTCCTGCAGAAATAAACTGACTCAAGTTAGAATAAGCAGCAGGAACCCCACTTGCACACTGAACGCCAGTGATTGGTGGAGGAGCCACGATAACCGGAGGAACATTGTCATTAACTGTAATAATCTGTGTATCAGTAGCTGTATTACCACAAGCATCAACAGCTTTGTATGTTCTGGTAATAGTATATTTATTTGCACATGACTGATTAGAAATAACATCACCTACAAAGGTTACAACTATTTCATTACTTTCTGAACAGTTATCAGAAACAACAACCAAGGCAATATTAGGAGTCGGAACATCAGATGCACAAGTTACTGTTACATCGTTAGGAGCAGTGATGGATGGCGGAGTATTATCAGCTACATTAATTGTTTGAGTAGCAGTACTTGTATTTCCGCAAGCATCAGTTGCTTTGTATGTTCTGGTAACAATCAAGCTATTTGCGCAGTTACCAGGAGTAGTTACATCACTCACAAAGGTCAATGTAACGATATTCCCTGTGCCACCTGTACAATTATCAGACAATGTACCACCTGCATTGATGAACTCTGTAGCTGTTGTATAAGGAGGAGGGATTGAACCACCACACTGAGTACCTGTCGGAGATGGAGGACACACAATTACTGGAGGAACATTATCATTGACATTAATTATCTGAATGATGTTGGTTGAATTACCACATTCATCTGTTGCTTTGTATGTTCTGGTTATTGTAAACTTATTGGTACAAGTTTCATTAGACTTCACATCACCAACATAGGTTATAGTTACATTAGAACAGTTGTCCACGGCAACAATACCATCTGTGCTTGGTGCTGGAACTTCAGACGCACAAGTATAACTTAATGGCGTCTCAGGTCCTGTAGTTACTACTGGTGGCGTATTATCTATTATATTGATAATCTGCTGACAAGTTGCTTTATTTCCACATTCATCCTCAACCTGATATACTCTTGTTATATGAGTACCGGTAGCACAATTACCAGAAATCTGATCAGACAACTTAGTAAATATCAACAATTCATCAGAAGTACAATTATCATCCACTGAACCACCTGCTGCTATAAACTCACCTAAAGTAGTATAAGCCCCAGGTGCATCATCTGAACACTCTGTATTTCCATTATATACTGGACATGTTATCGTTGGTGGTACCAAGTCAGTCCTCCAAATAAATGTAATAAAAGTATCGGCTTGATTTCCACAATGGTCAATTGCAGTAATATACCATTTTTGTGATTTCGAACAATCATCACCCATTACATCATCTGGTGAGACATTAATTGTCTCAACGGTACAATTGTCAGATATTTGACCTATTGCGCCCATTACAGCAGACGAATCAGGGGTTGATGCCGGATTACATCCTAAATCAACTTCAGAGCGTGGTAAATCTGGGAACGTCGGCTTGATAGTATCAATAGTCCAAATATAGGTTACCAAACAAGAAGATTGATTACCACAATCATCTGTTGCAGTTACTGTAAATACTTGTTCTTTGTCACAATCTTCCCCTGTAATTTCACCTGGAGTAACTAATATAGATACAATTTCACCGTCATCAGTCACGTTACCTGCACCTTCTGCTACAGCACCTTCTGTAGGTAAAGTCTCCGGATTACATCCTAAATCAAAAGGATTTTTGGGACAGTTTTCAAATACAGGTGGCTGTGAGCCATCATTGGTTTTGAAATAAACTACACAGTTTGCACTATTTCCACAAGTATCTGTAGCTGTCACCGTATATACAACTGTAGGACCACAAGGACCCACTAAGTGACTACTATCAGCTGTTATGCTAAGTATTCCACAATTATCAGTAGGTGTACCTGCTGAATTGATAGCCAATTGATCATTTATTGTATTGATATCATTAACCGTTATCGGCGTTGTTGGACAATTCGTAAATACCGGTTTAACTTTATCATTTTTCCAAGTATAAGTTACATAAACTGTCGTCACATTACCACAATCATCCGTCGCCTGAACTGTAAACACTTGTGCCTTATTGCAAGTACCTGTTATTGGACCTGCTGTGGCGATAACTGAAACAACTTGATTATCATCCGTCACATCTCCTGCGTCTTCAACAGCTTGAGTTGTTGTAGGCAATTCATTATCCTTAGGATTGCATCCCAAGTTGAAAGGAGTAAGCGGTGGATTCACAAATACCGGTGGAGTTCCAAAGCCTTCAGTGGTATATCTCACTTGACATACACTAAAGTTCCCACATTCATCCGTTGCTTTTACATTGTATATCTTGATTGTACCACAAAATCCTTGATCTTCTTGATAAGTTGTTGTAACAACCGGATTAGAAGTACAGTTATCTGAAATAACTCCTACTGCTGTAATAGCCATTTCTTCATTTGGATTAACACCTGCATCCAGAACAATTGGAACAGTAGGACAGTTGGCAAATGTAGGAGGCACTGTATCATCTTTCCATTTGTATGTTACTGTACATGTTGCTATATTTCCACAATTATCAGTTGCTGTTACTGTAAATTTCTGTTGCTTGTTACAAGTACCTGTAATTGGACCAGCAACTATCTCTTTAGTTACTTGACCACAATTATCTGGAAGTATATTCACTAAATCCTGAATCCATGCTGCTGTCGGTAAGTTTACCGGATTACATCCTAAGTCAATAGGAGCAGTTGGACAATTTTCAAATACTGGATTCTGATCATCAAATGACCATTTTAATGTTACAACTCTAACTGTAGTATTATTACATCCGTCTTTTGCTGTTACTGTCCAATCTTGTGTCTTATGACATTCACCTGTTATCGCTCCTCCTACTGCTGTAACAACAATAGATCCACTTGCAGTACAATTATCTGACACTGCTCCAGCAGCTGTTTTAGCATCTTGTGCTGTAGCTCCACCTTGTCCAAGACATCCCAATTCTACTCCTCCTGTAGGTGGAGTACCTGCAAATACCGGGCCTTCTGTATCACTCTTCCAAGAATACTTCACTGTACAACTTGCTGTGTTACCACAACCATCGGTAGCCGTAACTACAAAGTTTTGATTCTTAGTACAGCTTCCGGTTATTGAACCTGGTGCAACCGTAACGGTAACACTACCTGAATTATCATTTACCTGACCCACTGCTGCGATTGCATCTGCTGTAGTAGGCAAAGTCGGGTTACATCCTAAATCAATTGTTGAAGACGGGCAGTTTCCAAAGGTTGGTGGAATGGGATCTGAACCCCATGTCAAAACAAAGGTACAAGTCTGCTTATTTCCACACTGGTCAGTAGCAGTTACAGTCCATGATTGTGAGCTCTTACATCCACCTCCGGTTATTCCTCCACCTGTTGCCTCAATAATTAAATCATTGTAAGCTGTACAGTTATCTGCAATAGTTCCAACTTTAGCAATAGCATCTGCTGCAGTTGGAGGGTTTGTGCCGGGCAAAAGTATTATTTGACCTGATTGGCAATTTGAAAAAGTTGGTTTTTGTGTATCACTCTTCCATGTATAGGTAATAGTTCTTGTAGCGGCATTGTCACATCCATCTAATGCTTTTACTGTCCACGTCTGTGATTTACTACAAGTACCTGTTACACTGCCTCCTGTTGCGCTCATAGTTGGAGTGCCACAGTTGTCACTTGCAGAACCGGCATCACTGATAGCTTTTGCAGCATTTGGTGCAGTTGGATTACATCCTAAATCAATTGTCTTAGGGCTTCCATCAGCAAACACAGGAGCTTCAGTATCTGTTGTCCATTTAATCTGAACAATTACCGTAGCATGGTTACCACAAGCATCTGTTGCTTCCACCTTCCAATTCTGTATCTTAGAACATGGAGTAGTAGAAGTGATGTCCTGCGGTGTAGCAACAATTGTCAATTGATTGGTCGCCGTACAATTATCGGTATAACCAGCGGCAGTTATTGCATCCTGAGCTGTTGGTCCATTATTACGACATCCGATTAAAACCGGAACTTGTGGATCACATGAATAATGTGGAAGTGTCTGATCTCTAAGCCATACATAAGTTTTGATACAATCCACTTTAGGTTCTCCAGTATCATATTGACCGTTTCCATTATCATCTTGATAAATTCTATACGTCCTATCATATTGAATTGAAGTACAAGGATTGAAATTAGAATCCTCAATAACCTTCATTTTTATAGGATGACAAGGATTTTGACCTTGAGATGCACCAAAAGTATTGTTAAATTGCGCCAAAGTCGAAACCGGACCCGGTATAGGACGCTTACAATCATAGTTTCCGGTAGGTTGATTACCACATACTACTGAAAAAGAGCAATTATTAACGCATGTCAAAATTATTTTTATCGGACAAGCATTAACACCCGGTGGCACCGCCCAATATGTTACTACAGTTCCATCGACTGCAGGAAACGGATTGGATGATGTATATTCGATAGTTCCCGTTACAACAGGGTAAGCTGAATAAAATCGAGTACCAGGAGGGAAATAAGGAACGACATTCGCTACCGGATAGCCTGATGGGCTTTGCACAATTTCCAAATCCAGTATTCCATCTAAATCCCCTGCATCGCAATTTGCAGTTGAATAAGCTGATGCATCAATATGTGTATTTAAAATTCCACTTATTTCTTCATTGCTACATTCTCCAGATTCTACATAGCCCAATATAAACTGTTGGTTTACAATATTAGTATTGGTTACAACACCGGTACCATTAGCATATCCCGTAACAGGAATATCTTGACCACAGGCATTATTAAGTAACAAACAATTAGTTGTTGCCTTTAGCTTGAAACAGAAATTAGCAAGAATAGTGCTTGGGTCCGAAGGAAGTGGTAGCCCTCCAAAGTCCCATTCTAAAGAACGAGTAGCCGCATTATATACCGGCTTCGGTGTATTAGGAGTTCCTGCCAATGGATTAACGGTAGCAGTTACACTTCCGGCCACAAAATCAGCATTGGAAGGAATAGGCACAGAAAGTTTGTAATTCTTTATCGGTTCTGTACCTGTATTCTTTATATCAACACAATAAGTCAATTCTTGCCCCGGCGTACAGGTATATGGCGCTGTAGGTGGAGCTCCATCGATTGCTGTCAATTTAATGACTTCATCTGTCTCGGGTTGGTAAGCGTCAACACCAAAAACCATGACAGACATCGAATATATATCACTCGTTGTCCCTACACGTATGGTTGTACTAGTCTGGCCATTGCCGATTACATTATTTACTGGAGGTGTACTCGGATTATTATCATTACCATTGTCTAAATAAAACATGGCAACATCAATACCATAATTGTTCAAATAGGATGGATTTCTCGCATTTCCTCCTGTATTTATAGAAGAGTTAAAAAAGTTATTTGTAGTGTTTTGACTATGCACTAAACTTTTAAAACTCCCGGTATTCAACTCCTGTATCTTTGCATAATCACCTGTCAACTCGCGGTCACCTTCTCCCGCCAAGAATCCAAGTTTAACATTTACATCACCACTTTGAACTGCTTGGAATCCAACTATCGGTATATCTACCACGTTGTTGGTTGAGTTAAACGCATGTCCTTGGAAAATAGCGATATTCTTTGTCTTCATCTTACTATTCTGATAGACAACTACCATCGCCCAACAGCCAAAGTAACCAACACCATCCGCATTTCCTTGTACAAGAGCCATATCGGCAACCGTGTAATTACCGGATCCTTTGGACTGTACAAAACTTGTTACATCAGCATAACAAGAATAAATTTGATAATAATCGGTAGGTGGATTGGCAATAAAAGAACCTGTAATATTTTGGTAAGTTCCATTACCGTATTTTAATTTAATTTCATTTTTTGTAAATGTACGATTTTGAGTTGCACCATTAAATATTCTGGTTGCCTCTACTGTCGTACCCGCTGTTCCACCATTATTGGCTCGACCTGTCCAATATAGTGCTGCATATAATATTTGTGTACAATTAGGATTAACACCGTCCTCTACTGCAAAATCGAAATTAGCAGATGAAGAGTTCCAAGTATTATTATCACTATCCACATCCACATATACCATATCACTGTTACCGTTTTGTCCGACATCAGCGTAAGGCATCCTAATAAGACTCGTATTACCAAACATGGTATAGTCACCTTTTACACTAAATATTTGATCAGGAGTCTTAGCAAATGGAACAACAAGCTGCGCATCCATTGTACCTAAACAACCTATTACAAAAAGTATTATTCCAAATACCTTTTGTATATCAAAAAATAATTTTGATTTGTTTATATAACTTTTCATTGAAATCAATTTTAATTGTAAAGAATTATTCGCCCTTTGAGACCCTTACCAACTTAATTACGTTGGCCGGAAGGTTAAGATGGTTAGCAATTTCATCAAACTTCTCTATGGGCACATCAAATGCCGGTACGAAGATTATGTACTGCAAAGACGTCAATTGCTGAATAAAATCCGGACTAAAATATATTAGTCGAATATCTGATTCAGGTGAATAATTGATTACAATGAGTTCTACATTCGAAATAGAGGTAAAATGCATTACCTTTTCATTAAGAGGTATATCCTCCGCAGTAGAAATCAATCGCTTAGGATTTGTATTCCCATAAAATTTAATATCGTCCTTTTCCAAATAAACGGTCGGAGCAATATTTTTATACAACCCTTTGAGATAGGCTGCTGCACCAGATTGTCCTGAACCTTCTAAGCCTTGTATATAGGCGTAGTAATCCTGAACATTCTGACTTATTCCTTGTTGAGTTACTCCCAACAGAAACAGTAAAAAAATAAGATACTTCATGTTAAATATGGTTTAAATTGAAAATAAATTTTTATTCAATCGCACAACCATAACAACTACTACTTCATGCAGATGCATAGAACTCCTTATTGTTACTGATACCAGTACCATTCAATCTAGCGTAATAACATCTTAGCGCACTAGAGGCTTTATTGAAATAGTAAAATTATAGTGTGTGTAATCCTATAATGATTTACACATACCAATTAAGTGTTCATTTTTTTACAAGAGAAATCATATCGCATTTTGCGAAAAAATTCAGTGTGTGTTGTTCAAAAATTTATATGACTTAATATCACTTTTGAAATTAAAGAGCCATATACTTAATAGTGTGTGTAAAAAACTTTTCTTTCAATTAGTGATACAAAAATACTGCCAAATATTAGTTTTTATTAATTATTTTCTCTCTTTGAAGAAAAAAACACACATATATAATTTATTATATAAGATAAATTATAATAAATTGATTAATTATTTGAATATTTACAAACACATCGCCACTTCAATTAATTGAAAACAAATATATAAAATCATTATACCACATGGTTTAAAATCAGTATAACTCAAGTATCTTGGGCTTTTCACAGCATTATCCTGCTAATTATATTAATCTTATTTTTATTTATTATTTTAAATCAAAGTAGTATTTTAACTACAACTAATGAACAACTGCTCTCTTTTTTATCATCCCACCAAGTGTATCTTTCACACTATTCATGATGATAAAAGCCTTAGGATCAATGGATGTAACCCTGTCTTCTAATTTAGAAATCTCAAGTCTTGTTACGACGGTATATACAACATCAATAGAATGAGTAGCTTCTTCTCCTCGTTTTGTAAAACCTTTCTTTGCAGGGTATAACGTCACTCCATGCCCCAAATCATGCACCAACATTTCTCTTATCTCCTCACTCTGTTCACTTATTATTG
The DNA here is from genome assembly GCA_018057925.1 of Saprospiraceae bacterium. Classification (GTDB taxonomy): domain Bacteria; phylum Bacteroidota; class Bacteroidia; order Chitinophagales; family Saprospiraceae; genus Parvibacillus. The sequence continues at coordinate 92,437 of JAGPCT010000003.1, read as the reverse complement.
TGACTCCGGTATATTCTTCTATACCTTCGATGATGTAATTAACAGCCTTTGAAGCTATAAAATAAGTCAAAATTGCATATAATGCAACTTCCACCGATATCAAATAAGCACCAGCTAAAAATATAACTATATTGAATATCAAAATAATATCACCTATTGATAATCGGGAATTCCTACTTAAATAAATCGCCAACACTTCCGTCCCATCTATGACTCCACCTCCTCGCATCGCAAAACCTATACCAACCCCTAAGAACAAACCTCCAAAACTCGCAATCAACAATGAATCTTCCGTCAATATAGGAAAATGAATAAATTGTATGGTTAATGCCAACCCCGTAATCGCCAATATACTTTTTAATGCAAACTCCTTACTTATCTGCTTGAATCCCAAAATAATAAAAGGAAGGTTAAACAATACCAATAAAATGGATAAGGGAAATTGCTTAAATACATATTTTACCAACAAGCTAATTCCGGTTACTCCACCATCAATATACCCATTAGGGACTAAAAAACTTTCCAACCCAAATGCTGCACTGGCTATTCCAATCCCTATTAACACAAATGATTTAGTTTGCGCTTTAACCCATTGTCTTCGTGAATCTACACTTTCGTTACTACTCATTTTTTACATTTTTCTATCGGTGAAAATATTATTAATTTATATTTCCACAAACTAACATTCAGTTTTTTCTTATATTCATTAATTTAATATTATCTTTATCGGCAAATTTAAAACCTTGAAAATTTGTACTTTTTTTACTTTCTTAACCTTTTTCCTTTTACCCTTTTACACGGCACTATTTGGCCAAACCACTGAGCAAATGAGTATAATTCCTAACCAACTTCAACCCCCAACTGCGCCTGTTCAGCCACATCCATTGACAGAATTTGGCGACACCAGAATCGATAATTATTATTGGCTGAACGACAGAAACAATCCACAGGTAATTCATTATCTCCAACAAGAAAATGAATATTTAAAAAGCGCTTTAGCCCATACAGAATCCTTACAACATAGTCTTTACACAGAAATGGTCTCCAGAATACCCCAGCAAGACATGTCTGTTCCTTATATCCGCAATGGATTCTACTATTATACCCGATTTGAACCTAACAAGGAATATCCTATCTATGCCAGAAAGATAGACACAGCCGACGCAAAAGAAGAAATTCTAATCAATTGCAACATCAATGCCGCAAAACATGATTATTTCTCAATAGGTTCTATTGCTATTGACTCATCTAACTCAATAATGGCATATTCTGAAGATACCCTTTCAAGGCGGATTTACACAATTCGGTTTAAAGACCTACATTCAGATCTCATGCTCCCGGATGTACTAGAAAACACTTCTGGTTCTATAGTTTGGTACAATGATGGCAAAGCTATTCTTTATATCGTAAAAGATCCAAATACACTTAGGAGTTTTAAAATATATCGACATATCATTGGACAGCATCAAAGTGAAGACACCCCTATCTATGAAGAAAAAGACGATACTTATAGTGTTAGTCTCCATAAATCGAGAAGTGGAAGATTTATTTATCTTAATTGCTCCAGCACCTTAACTTCTGAGGTTCTATTGTGTGATGCGGATAATTCAAATGCTGAATTTCAAGTGTTTGAACCAAGAAAAAAAGGACATCTTTATAACGTCGCTGATGATGGACAACATTTTTATATTATTTCCAATGAAAATGCCCAAAACTTCAAACTTTTCACAACGGAATTATCCAACACAGACAGAAGCCATTGGATCGAAAAAATACCTCACCGTTTCAACGTTTTAATCGAAGATATAGATTGTTTCAAAGACTTTATTGTCCTCTCAGAGCGCATAAAAGGTATCGTTAAATATCGGATTATCTCTGGAGAGCAAGACTGCTACCTTGATTTTGATGAAGATGCATACATGACTTATTTGGTAGATAATCACCAGTTTAATACCCGTACATTGCGTTATTCCTATAACTCTTTGACGACACCTTATTCTATTTACGAATACGAATTAGACCTAAAGGATAATATCCTCTTAAAGGAAAGTGAAGTAGTCGGAGGCTATGACAAAAACTTGTACCAATCTGAACGTATTGAAGTAACTTCTCGGGATGGTGTCAAAATTCCCGTTTCAATTGTTTATAAGAAAGACAAAAAACGACCAGATGGCAATCCACTTCTCTTATACGGTTATGGATCTTATGGGTATAGCTTAGACCCTAGCTTTTCTTCAGTTAGGCTTTCCTTATTGGATAGAGGCTTTGTATATGCTATAGCCCACATCAGAGGCGGACAAGAACTAGGTCGCCAATGGTATGAGGATGGCAAACTGTTGAAAAAGAAAAATACATTTTATGACTTCATCGATTGCGCCAACTATTTAATCAATCAGAAGTACACCTCGCCTACACAGCTCTATGCTATGGGAGGCAGCGCCGGTGGATTGTTAATGGGTGCCGTCATTAATATGGCTCCTCAACTATTTCATGGAGTTATCGCCGCTGTACCCTTTGTTGATGTTCTGACAACCATGCTCGATGAATCAATCCCTCTTACTACGGGAGAATTTGACGAATGGGGTAATCCAAAAATTAAGGAATACTATGATTACATCAAATCATATTCACCCTATGACAATGTTGTCAACCAAAGTTATCCGGCTATGCTGGTCACTACAGGGCTTCATGACAGTCAAGTCCAATATTGGGAACCTGCCAAATGGGTTGCCAAATTGAGAGCAGTCAAAAAAGGTGGTGAAGCCCTTTACCTCAACACCAATATGGCTGTAGGCCATGGTGGCGCCAGTGGAAGATTTGAAAGGTACAAAGAATATGCCTTAGAATATGCATTTTTACTTGATTTACAAGGAATAAAATATTAAATCCCAATTCATCAACATTCAAAGCTTTCCAAAACCGAAAAGTGTTGAAGATGTAGGGAATTCCGATATACAAATCATTTCAACGTTATTTATCAATTCAATGATAGCGATTCGCATATCTATTCCTCATTTATTCAATGGGATATGTGGGGTTATTGAATCCTTGGAGCAAGAAGCCTTTTTGTATTTATATATTTTTAGACACATCTAAATTAATAATCGGCATTCCTGATAATTCAATTATTTTAAACAATTTTTTTCATGATATCTGCTTTTAATATCTCATAATCGGCCTCGTTGATAGCACCGGATGCTTTCATATTATGTAATTTCTGCAAGGCCTCCAACATTTCATTCGTTGATTCTCGATATTCACTAATTTGCTGAGACGAATATTCTTCTTTGATTTGTTCGGAGTAAGCCTTTCCCTTTTCAAATTTTTCGTTATAATAATTCTTAAAGCTAGCCCAATCAAAATTTAAAAACGTACCACCATTTGAAAAATGCCGTTTAAAAACCTCTCCGACTGCGTACGTCGCTGCACCTGAAAAAGCAGAGACTGCAACTCCGCCAATTACAGACCCAACAAACGGAATCATCTTGGCAAGCATCCTACCCCCTAATTTTGCCACCCCACTTGTCGTCAAAGCCAAAACCGCAGCCTTACCCTCTGTCTCTTTAAAATCAACTTGATACAACTTACACAACCGCCGTATCATTTCGATCTGCACGGCTGTAACAGCCATCATATCAGCCACAGGCACCGGTATTAACCCTGCTCCGACAGAAAACATTACTGAATTGCGAATAATATTATCGGCTTGCTTAGCCACAGCTTGTTCTTCCTGAGTGTTCATCATTTTTTATTTATTTAGACTATTTTGACAACAAATTAAATACATAAGAGGGTTCCATCAATTCGACCAAACAACGATTGTTGACGATATACGTTACATTTTTTTGGAATCTTTGAACAATAAATGTACATTTGCCTCGATTTCTAAATAAAACAGCATAAATGGATCCCGACTCGCATGATTCGATACTATTCAAAGCAACAAGGAGCATTGATCGAGTTGCCGGATTATGCGGTACACTGTTGGATCAATATTGAGCCACCGTTTTCACACGATGAGCTGGAAGAACTTTCAGACCGGCTTAATATTCCTTTAGACTTTTTCACCGACCCATTAGACATAGACGAGCGTTCACGTTATGAAAAAGAAGGACCGGTCAGGCTTATTGTCATGAATTCGCCCATTCTCAATGAGACGGATAAAGAAAATGAATCAATCTATATCACTATCCCTATCGGTATTATTTTTAGCGCGGAAAGTGTTATCACCATTTGCGCACATGAAAATCCCGTCCTTGAGCTCTTTTTGGAAGACAAAATAAAAAATTTCAACCCTGCCAATATTCAACATTTTATCCTTCAGATACTGGAACAAAATGTGTATAGATTCATCTCTTGTTTGAAAAAATTAAATCTCAAAAGAAATTTGCTCGAGCAAGAATTATATGATTCTTCAAGGAATAGTGAACTGTGGCAGATGTTAAGAATAGAAAAAAGTTTGGTTTACTTTGTCAATTCACTAAAAGCCAATGAGTTACTCAAGATTAAAATGAAAAGAATAGACTTTTTAGGCTTGGGACTCAACGAAGAATTAGAAGAAATATATGAAGACCTTGTCATTGACAACAGCCAGGCACTTGAAATGGCCAATATTTATGCCGTGATTACCGGAAGCACAATGGAAGCCTTTGCAAGTATCATTTCCAACAATATGAACGTCGATATCCAACGACTGACCTTTGTCACCATTATGCTCATGGTGCCTACTATAATTACCGGATTCTATGGCATGAACGTCGATTTGCCTTTTGCTGAAAATAAATTTACAGCACTTTATATCATCGTATTTTCAATAATTATAGGATATGGGTTAATTTACTTCCTGAACCGCAAAAAATTAAGGTAAAACTCACTTAATATTTGATTTTGATTATTCCACTTTTATTTTATAATAAATAATGCCAATTTGGCTTTTTATTTGTATTTTTGCTTTGAGAAAGATGAATGGTCATTTTTACCTTATTAGATTTAATAATCTTATTTTCGATGTATTATAAGACATTAATTATTTGTTCTAATAAAGTAAGTCTATTTATAAAATCTTGAAATTCAATTTATTGATATGAAGAAAATGCAAATATTATTGATTCTTATCATCGTAACATCGATAGGAGTCCTTATATATGCCAGTAGGGATTTGTCCACTTATGGTAATTTTAAAATAGCCAAAGATAGCGGTATCAAAACAAAGGTGGTAGGCGTGTTGGCAAAAGAAAAACCTATGGAATACAATCCCTCAAAAGATCCCAACTATTTCTCTTTTTATATCACAGACAATCAAGGTGAAGTAGAAAAGGTTATTCTCAGAGCTGCTAAACCTCAGGACTTTGAGATGTCCGAGCAAATAGTCATCACCGGAAGTTTCAAAGGTGGCAACTTCGAAGCATCTGATTTACTTATGAAATGCCCATCTAAATACAAAGACGAGGAAATTTACATTAAATCAAAAGAGATTTGATCCTTCCCTTTCAATTTTAAATCTATATGGATCAAATTCAATACGTTGGGGAACACCCAATCTTTGGCTTGATAGGTCATGGACTCATCATTGCAGCATTCGTTTCGGCTCTACTTGCTACATTTTCCTATATATGGTCATATAAGTATCGTACGGATGCAACAACTTCCAATCAATGGAAACAATTAGCCCGAAATAGTTACTTTATTCACGCCTTCAGCTGCATCTCCATCTTCGTCCTACTACTGTTTATGATGGTCAATAGCTATTATGAATACTTTTATGTATGGTCGCATGTCAATGACAAATTGCCCATGCAATACATCTTTGCGGCATTTTGGGAGGGACAGGAAGGCAGTTTCTTATTGTGGATATTATGGCATTCTATCATAGGTATTGTCATGATATTTAAAACGAAAGAATGGGAATCTCTTACGCTGCCTGTTCTTTGTATGACACAGGCATTCTTGCTGACGATGATTTTCGGTATTCATATTCCCTTTGGTGAAACCGTTTCAAAAATCGGTAGTTCACCATTTGTTCTTTTACGGGATGTCATGGATGCACCCATTTTTGCCAAACCGGACTATCTCTCCGTTATTGAAGGAAGAGGAATGAATGTCCTACTTCAGAACTATTGGATGACCATACACCCACCAATACTTTTTCTTGGCTTTGCACTATGTACAGTACCTTTTAGTTATGTGGTAGGTGGCCTTATCAGTGGAAAACACAAAGAATGTTTAAAAGATGTCCAGCCATGGTCTTTGATTGCAGCCGCAATACTTGGATTAGGTATTTTACTTGGTGCAGCTTGGGCTTATGAAGCGCTCTCTTTCAATGGATACTGGGCATGGGACCCCGTGGAAAACATGTCTCTTGTTCCATGGTTAGTCTTAGTCGCAGGATTGCATACCAACCTGATTGCCAACGCAACCGGACGTTCAGTCAAAAGCACCTATTGGTTTTATGCACTTGCCTTTATCCTCGTTTTATTCAGCACTTTTCTTACCCGAAGTGGTGTCTTGGGAGACTCTTCTGCTCATGCTTTTACCGAAATGGGTCTTGAATGGCAGTTGATTCTATTATTTACAGCTTTCTTAACTTTTTTCACAGTTTTATACTTTCGAAAAGCCAACAGTATTGTTGAAGTCGAAAAAGAGGAAAGTATTGCCAGCAGAGAATTCTGGATGTTTATCGGATCCATAGTGCTTATCTTTGCATCGATCTTAATAACCTTTACAACATCCATTCCGGTATATAATAAGATTTTGGATTTTTGGGGTGGACTATTGAATATCAACCTAGTATCTTATCATCGTTCTGCGCCTCTTGACCCCATCAGTCACTACAATAAATTTCAGCTATGGACAGCAATCTTTATTGCTATTCTTAGTGGTGCGGCATATTATTTAAGGTATAAAGAAAATAACTTTGCAGCCAAAGCGATGGGTTTTTGGATAAAAATGGGGATTTTCGCCGGTCTTTCAATCTTATTTAGCTGGATAGCCACCTTTTTTATTCAACTACCTTCCTGGCAATATTTTCTCTTCTTTGGAGCAGGACTATTTACTTTCTTCAGCAATTTGTTTTACCTCGTAAAGTTCTTCCGCAACAAACCGAAACAAGCTGGAAGTGTTATCTCACACATGGGCTTTGGCCTAATGTTAATAGGAATCATTGGCTCCGGACTCAATAAAAGATTTATCTCCACCAATCCATTTACACAAAAAGGGATGATAGCAGATGAAGATTTAGGAAAAAATGTCCTCCTGATACGGGACGCTCCGATGGTTATGAGCGGATATGAAGTTACATATCATGGCGATACCATCCTGCAAAATAATCGCACTTTCAATCTTAGCTTTGATAAATTAAATGCTAAAGGTGAAAAAGTCGAACACTTCGACCTAAAACCGAATGTCGTATATGAAAGGGATTTCTCAAAAGTCGCCGCCAGCAATCCCTCTACACTTAGAACATTGAAAAAAGATATCTATGTACACATCGCCTCATTACCTCCCGAAGAAATAAATGCCGAACAGGCTAAAGAAAAGGAAGATAGCCTTAAATTTAATACCTATACGGTGAATAGTAATGATACCGTCTTTGCCAAAAAAATATTTATCAAAGCAGGTAAAGTTCATTTTGATTCACAAAATAAAAATTACAAGCCAGAACAAGGAGATATTGCCATCAGCGTTGATCTTGAAGTTGGTAACATGAAGGATGATACGATATTCAAAGTCTCTCCAATGGTTGTACTTAGAAAAGAATTGCTTCTGAATTTCGGTACTCAAATCAATGATCTTTCAACTAAAATTGAATTACATCCTGATATTTTCAAGCCATTATTTGAAAAAGGTACGACCAACACCCACCAAATTTCGCTTAAACAGGGAGATGAATTTGAAATTGAAGGGAAAAAATTGTTTTTCAAACAATTTAAAATGTTGGATAATGATCCAAAGAAAATTATCGTAAATGGCATAATTAGCGACTCAGAAGGTAAAATAGTTGGAACTCCTGCTTTTGAAATTGTTGGCAATTCTTCCAGGAGTGATAAAGTCTATCTATCAGATGCCAATGCTTTGATTGCTATGACTAAGATTAATCCCGACACTGAGACAGCTTCCTTTGAATACAATATTGTCAAAGGATTAAATAGTAACATCCCACTCAAAGTTGCTGAAAACTCAACAAGATCGGATTATATCGTATTAGAAGCCGTGGAATTCCCTGGAATCAATTTCTTCTGGTTGGGATCCCTCATGATGATGGTAGGGCTAGGATGGAGCATTTTACCAAAATTAAGAAAGAAAAATGGTCGAAATTCCTCGATATGAAAGCATTCAAATAGTCGGCAGCGGTAATATTGCCTACCATTTAGCGCAACGACTTGCCTCTCGTGAATTGTATCAAAGCATCCGAATCGTTTCTCGAAACGAATCCATGCGTGAAACATTTCAACACATATCTAATAAAATCGACTTTAATTCAAATGAAAACTTCAATTATAACATCCCGGCAACAATTATAGCCGTGTCAGACGATGCTATTGCCACTGTAGCTGCCCAATACGTCAATTACAACCACCTCATCCTACATACCGCAGGCTCGGTTGATACAGATTTTTTATATAAAATCGGATTCCAAAACTTTGGATCATTATATCCATTGCAAACCTTTTCAATGCGTAAAGCCGTTGATTGGAATAAAATACCGGTATTTATTTCCGCTAATTCAGAAGAAAACAGCAAAAAAACGTCTATTATTGCTCTTAATCTCAGTGAAAAAATCCATTATATAGATGACCGGCAGCGGTTAGCACTACACATTGCAGCCGTTATAGCTAATAACTTTAGCAATCATTTGTTTGCGGAAGCTGAACATTGGTTGGATACTCATAACTTGAAATTTGAATTTATCCTACCGCTAATCCAAGAAACTATTGAAAAGCTTCAATACCTTTCACCTTTTGATGCGCAGACCGGCCCGGCAATAAGAAATGATCAAAAAGTTATCGATAAGCATATTAAAGAGTTATCGACCCAACCAGACCTTTCTGATTTATACCAATTGTTGTCCCATTCCATCCAAAAAATGCATAATAAATAGTGTATCTAATTGTTTAGGTGAAACCTGCATTTAATTTTATTATTGTCAACTAGATTAATTTGAATAGATTATGACGAATACCTTTAATATTTTATTTAGTTTTGCCCGTTCATATTAAACATTATTTCCTATCCGCTGTATAGAAAATAACTAAAAAGCACAAATGAGAAAAGAAGTCAAAATAGGGATTCTTGCGATTATTGCATTGGCAGTTGTTATTTTTGGACTCAAATTTTTGAAAGGCCAAAATGTTTTTTCTTCCAAACAAACATTTTACGTCGATTATACCGATGTAGATAAATTGAATGTAGGTACACCTGTATTAATCCACGGCTTTCAAGTGGGGACAGTAGTAGATATATTCCTCAAGCCCGGAAACCCACAACTCGTAGAAGTCGAGTTAGAGATCAACAAAGATATTAAAGTCCCAAAATCCACCATCGTGGAAATCACCAATGTCGGTATGATGGGAGCCAAAGCCATCAATATGGTCTATGAGATAAGTGCATTAAATGACCTCGCACAAAGTGGTGACTTTCTAAAAGGAAAAACCAAAGGAACTTTGGCTTCAATGCTTGGAGACCCTACCGAACTTAACATGTATATGAAACAAATTCAAAATGGAGCTGGTGGCATTTTAGACACACTTTCAGTTTATTTTAAAAATATGGATCATAGCCAAGGCATCGGTCTTACACTTGACAATTTACAGAAAACTATCTCTAACCTCCAACTCATCACCAATCAACTAAATCTACTTTTAGCCGGCTCCAATGCTAACTTACAAGCAACTTTTTCTAACCTGAACGGCATAACCGATAACATCAACAAGAAAAATAAAGAAATTGGCGATATCCTGAGCAATATCAATGCTTTTTCAAGTCAACTTAAAAATTCATCAGTCGATCAGGCTATTCAAAATGGTAATGCTACCTTCATCACTCTCAATGAAAGAATGAAGGAATTAAAATCAACCATCGATGGAGCCAATACAACAATAAATGACCTTTCAGGCGTATTATCAAAAGTCAATAAAGGCAATGGCACGCTTGGTAAACTTGTAAATGATGATGATCTATATCTTAATTTAGAAAGAGTATCCAAACAACTCGATTTGTTGATGCAGGATCTTAGGCTCAATCCTAAGCGGTATGTACATGTAAGTATCTTTGGCAAAAAACAAAAAGAATATAACTTGCCTGAAAATGACCCGGCTAACCCTGTTTTACGTATTGATACCATCGGTAAAAATTAGTATTCTTGGTACTAGAAAATAAATTACGTAAATTATATTATTGGCTGCCCCCATCTTTTAGGCTATTAGCAAGGAAATTATTCTATCTGCCAAAAGATATTTTCAGAGATAAAAAAATATTACAACCCCCTGAAGGGCTAATCTATACCGGTCGCGGTGATTTTATTAAAGTTGGCAAGTATTGGAAAGAAAGATTCATCAAAGATGGCTTTTTGATGCCGGAACACAATGTTTTGGATATAGGTAGTGGCATTGGCAGGATGGCTCTTCCACTCACCACATATCTCTCAACCGGCAAATATGAAGGCTTTGACGCAGTATATCAAGGTGTAAAATGGTGTAAAGAGAATATACAATCTCAATATCCCCATTTCAATTTCCAATATGTTGACCTAAGTAATGACCTATATAAAGCCAAAGGCATAGATCCTTCTACATACTCTTTCAACTATGAAGACAAATACTTTGATTTTATATTTGCCATTTCAGTCTTTACCCACATGATTGACTCCGAATTAGAAAATTATGTAAGACAATCCGCAAGAGTAATCAAGGAAAATGGAATTTTGTTCGCTACATTCTTCATCCTTTCAGATGATTATAAGCCCGATAATCAAAGATTTAATTTCCCTTATGACTATGGACATTATCGTTTGATGGACAAAGTCGTAGAATCTGCCAATGTAGCTTACCGTTTTGACTATCTACAACGACTTTTTATTCAATTCGGATTCACCATTGAACGATACGAAAAAGGTTACTGGCTTGAAAATATTCCACAAAGCAACAATGACTTTCAAGATTTATTAATCGTCAGAAAGAACTAATGTTCTTCAATAAATGGTTTGTCCAATCTATTAAGCGTAACCCCACTAATAGGTCGGATTATCAATGGTACTTTCTCTGCGTGAACGACGGAAGTATCCAATCCAAACCATTTCTCAGGATTAGCAGTCCATTTCTTAATTGCAATCTGTGCATTTAAAATAAATTTTTCTAAAATATTCTCTTCACTCTCATACGACAAAACATCCTCCAAATAAATAAATTGGAAGTCCCCTACCCCATTGGATTCCTTCATAAAATGGTATTTTTCGGTGTATTTCAACTCACCTTTTTGCAGCATGTCGGTAACCACTTGTCTCAAAAAGACGCTGATGCGCTGTTGTACCCTAAATCCAAGATAAAATGTTACCCTGATAAAATCATCCTTAATCAACGAATTGACATGGTAGTCCATCCTAAATGGATCTTCAACAACCTGCACGTTGATCAACCAGTAACAATCAGCTCTTTTAGGTTGTTTCTGCAAAATACTATACAAAATACTTTTCTCAACTTCATCCTCTATATTTGACTTCGTTAGATATACTAAATGCGTGGCAAACTTAGGATAGGTTAAATCTTTAGATAATGAAACTAGTTGTTCATTATAATGAAGTAATTTGACATATTGAGTATGCTTACTCTTTATATTATAGGCCCTTATCCATATATAATTTAAAAATATGATAATTCCGGCAATGATTAAAGTAACATAACCTCCATGCCATATCTTACTAATATTAGCTATCAAAAAAACCAATTCTATAGTGGCAAAAAGTCCGGTAATTCCATACTTGAAGGCAGGATGTATTTTCTTTAAATTCATGTAATAAAACAACAAAATAGTCGTCATTAGCATGGTGAATGTTATTGCAAGTCCATACGCAGCCTCCATGGCCAATGGATCTTGAAAAAACAAAACAACCGCAACGCATCCAAAGAAAAACAAAGTATTTATCAAGGGTATATATAATTGTCCCTTGATATTGGATGGATATTGTACTGTAAGTTTTGGAAAAAGATTGAGCGAAATCCCTTCGGATACTAATGTAAAAGAACCCGAAATAAGTGCTTGACTCGCTACGATGGATGCTGATGTCGCTATTATAATTCCGATTGGCAAAAACCACTGCGGCATTAGAGCATAAAACACACTTTGATTAAAATCCTGATTGATATGGTTTAATAAGAATGATCCTTGACCCAGATAATTAAATATAAGACAAGCCTTTACATATATCCATGAAATCTGGATATTACGTCGTCCACAATGCCCTAAATCACTATACAAAGCCTCTGCTCCGGTCGTACATAAAAATATGGCACCTAACAAGGCAAGACCTTTAGGATTATCCTTCAAAACTTCAAATGCATAATATGGATTGAATGCTTTTAATATTATCGGAAATTCAATTACTTGAATAAACCCTAATACACCTATCATTGTAAACCACACCAGCATCACCGGACCAAAAAAACGCCCAATAAAGTCTGTTCCAAATTGTTGGACAAAGAACAATATCGCCAATATTACGATTACAATCGGTATCGTAGGTATCTCACTATTGTATATTTTTAAAGCATCTATAGCCGAAGAGACAGTAATACTCGGTGTAATGATCCCATCGGCCATCATCATTGCTCCTCCTATAATAGCTATTATTATCAACCATTTTCGCTGCCTTTTTACCAGTGAAAACAAAGAAAAAATGCCACCTTCACCCTTGTTATCCGCTCTTAGTGTTATAAAAATATATTTAACTGTTGTTGTCAAGGTAAGCGTCCATATAACACAGGATACAGAGCCAATAGCCAACATCTCACTAATCTTGACACCACTTACGACAGCTCCCATTACATATAATGGCGACGTGCCAATATCTCCGTAAACAATCCCAAGGGTAATTAATAAACCTGCAAAACTTAACTTACTGATATTGGCATTGCTTGACATATAATTTTGTTTAATTTTGTTTTTGATATAACATTTGGATATGTTCTATGCCATCTTCATCATAACTCTCCCCCTCAATAACAAATCCCAAGCTTTCGTAAAACTTCTGTAAATAGGTCTGAGCACCTATCATAATGGGTATTTTTTTGTCTTCCTCTTGTAATATCCGGATAGCTTCATTCATGATTTGACGCCCATATCCGTTGCCTCTGGCTTTTTTAATTGTCAATACTCGACCAATAGAATAACAACCTTGAAAAGGAATATTGGGTGGTAACAATCTACAATATGCAACCAATTCATTTGTTTCGTCATACCCCAATAGGTGGAATGCTGAGACATCCATACCATCTATATCTTGATATATACAATTCTGCTCAATCTGAAATACTTGCTCCCTCATGTATAAAATATTATACAAGCCAACAGTCGTCAGACTCTTAAAGGGTATTACAGAATAGGTGAGTGTATGCATCAAACCGCTGAAACTTGAATTTCTATTTCGCTTGAAAATTTATCCACAATGGATACCACTTCGTCTGAAGCTAATACATAATCAAAATACAACCTTCTTAAAGTCTTTTGATTGTTATTCATTTTAAAAATAAATTCGATACAAGACTGTTCCTTATCTGACCTGTAAGCGAATGAGACCTCAATTATTTTCTCATTATTTACTTTACTGTAATCAATCAATTCATCCCAAGTAATAGAACATGCCTTCCATACGGACGAGACATCAAATTGAATGGCATCAAGCTTATTCAATACTGTTTCTTTACCCAAATAATAAAGCAAATTTCCCACTTGAGGACCTCTATCCTTATTTAAAAATAAAATGTACATCGCATGGAAACTTGCTTTAGGCAAAATCGGAACCATCCGAGATGAATCGAATATCTGCTGCTGAATAGCTCCTTCCTCCCATTCAATGTTTCTTAAATCATTTCTAAACTGTTGAATTAAACCCAAGTGTTCAGGTTCAAGTTTTGCTAATATCTCCTCTGTCAATTCACTCTGAATCGTAAACTTATCTTCCTCCGTTGCAAAATGCTCCAACCAAAACTTAGCCGATTGTATTCTTCCGGACAGCCTATATCCTTCTAGTTCCGTCAATCCATCACCTTTCAACTCTCGTGCCGCACTATACACATCAATATGTGGCATTTGAACCAGATTCTTTATTAACGAAAAGCTGGGTATGATATAGTTCTCCGAAGTGTCTAGTTCACTTATCCTATAAATCTCAGTTTGAGACTCATTTTCTGCACTATCAGAAAATGCACCTTCTCTGACACTATCAAAGTCATTAAACAATTTAACCATAAAGTTTTCAGAAGGGCTAAAGTTGATGGCCCTTTTAGGTGGAGTACTCAGCATCAAATATCGAAGCATCTCGGGAGCCAAAAACTCATTCATTTCACGAGCTGTAGCTCCTATTCCCTTCGAAGATGACATCTTTGCCCCTTCTGTTAGAAAGAAACCATAAGGCACATTATAAGGAGGCTTTTTACCAAACACTTCTCTGAGTATCCTTCCGGACACATCTCGCGATCCACCCTTGGTAGAATGATCCATCCCTGCACCTTCGATTGTAATGCCCCATGTCATCCATTTGGCTACCCATTCCAATTTCCATGGCAGCTTTCCATTTCCGTCATAAGGTGACATTTTTCCGGTGTGTCCACAACCGGTAGCCCATTTAACCAAGTCAGGCCTGCATACATAAGTAACTTCCTTCCCATCAAAATCAACAACCTCGGTTGTGCCTATTCTACCACAATTTTCACAGATTACCTGAAAAGGATACCATTTATCCGACTTTTCTGAACCACTAACTTCACGATAAATATTTCTGATTGCATCTTTATTTTGAAGTATCTTTTCTATAGCTTCATTAAACTGGCCGCTTCGATATACGTCACGCATCCTATATTTTTCAGCCTGCACTCCCAGATCATCAAATATTTTGAAAAATCCGGAAATAAAATGTTCCGCCATATCTGAATATTCAGAACCCGGAGGCGGTGGCACATTGCACAGTGGCATTCCAAGGTATTTTGTAAAATGCTCATCCTGTCCTTTCGGAATTTCATCCACCGGATCATAATCATCAGAACCAAAAATATATTTTACTTGAAAATCTTCACTTTTCAACACTTTATATATGGCATCATGTACCAATACGCCTCGAAGAGAACCGACATGGGGCTCTCCAGAAGGTGTTTTGGAATCATTGATTAATTGGGGAATACTTTTATCCAAAGCTTTCATTACCTCTTGTGTCCAAAACATGACTTCGATTTATTATTTCTAATTACAAATGTACAATTGTTTTGTATGAAGTCAAATTTACAACGTGCTTAATTTTCTAACCTCTTTATTAACTACCTCATTTTCAATAGGCATATATCCATCATTTTCTGTTGGAATCAACTTATATTGCACCTTGATTATTCTTTCAGAAATCATATAACCAGATAATCTTTCCATAACCTTTGATGAATCTAATGCCTTATCTGCCCATACTATTCCGTCAAACCCCTTCCTCTCAATAGTTACATGCTTTCCATTGATAGAATACTTTTCATAACTTACTCTTCCAGTCGCCTTGTATATTGATGCTCCATCTATTATTATCAATAAAAATATTCCTGTCATCAATAAAGTTTTAAAATGCTTTACTTTGCTGTTGCATTGAATCATTGTCAATATCAACATAAAAGACAAAATCATTACTGATTCAATTGGAAAATAAATGGCAGAAATCAATCCGTGTGGAATACAATCTATCCATTCAATACTTTTTAAAAGCGACCAAACAGACATTTGCCACAAGAGACTAAAATAAACTGCTATCTTACTTGAAATAATCGAAATCAAAATAACAGCTAAGCCTATTTTTATTACCCAGTCCGCTAAAAAAACAGCAATTATCCCGGATAATATAAAATATACCGGAAATTGATGAAAGTAATATAAAATCAATGGCAAAGTCGTTAATTGGGCAGCTATAGTTACTGAAATCATGTTTGAAAAACCATTCCTTAATAACAACCATTCAGGGAAATATTGTTTCACAGGCTGTTGAAAGGTTAAGATCCCAACAACTGCGGCAAAAGATAGTTGAAATCCAACATCATAAAGCACATTTGGATCATATATCAACATAATTACAGCTACGGCACATACAGTATTCATATTAATGCCTTGTCGTCCAAAATACTTGCCTACAACCATAATTGTAATCATCAATGTAGCTCTAACAATAGATGCTGCCAACCCTGCAACAAACGTAAAAACCCACAAAAAAACCAAAGCCAAAATTGGAACATTCTTCTTACCAACTAATTTTCTTATTTGTAATAATCCAAGCAATAGTACAACATTGGAATAAATCAATACGACATGCATCCCTGATACTGCCAAAAGATGAACAGAACCTGTATTGACAAATGCACGCTGTGTATTTGCATCTATTTTATCTCTATATCCAAATATCAATCCGGAAGCAACATCAGCCAACTCATTCTCTCCCAACAATCTCGTACATCTGTCGATGCTCCAATTTCTGATTTGATAAGCCCAATTCTTAAAATTTAAAAATGGCGCTTCCCCTATTTTTCTTAAATCTTCCTTTTGTATATAGCCTATCTTATATATATCTTGACGAGCCAAATATGTTCTATAATCAAATGATTTTGGAATATCAGGAGACCTTACTGTATCTAATTTTACATGAACTCTAAAGCTTTCCCCAGGTGCAGGTATCTCATTTAACTCTTTACAATATAATATAAATTTACCTCTTAGAGTGTTAGTCCTACCTTTATTTATGAAAGATTGTGCATTCATAACAATTTGCCAACTTTTACCCTTTTTGGGAGCCTCCACACACTTCGCCATGACATATACTTTATTGTCAAAATGATGATGAACTAAATGATCATCAGAATGCCTGACATCGCTTAAATATATATATAAGATCGTTACTGAAACAGTTGGAATCAATAAGAACAAGCTACTAAGATATCTCTCATTATAGCCAAATTCCACCTTAAATGTAAGTATTAATGAAACTATGCTAAATGTTGATAATATGACTATCCAAGCAGAACTGAGTTCATCAAAGTAGGGAAATAAGACGATTCCGATTATTATTCCTGCTAAAATGCGCAGAGCGGGTATTTCATGGATGGTGATCATGATGAAATGAAGTTAATTAAGACACTAAGGTACAAATACTTTTTACTTTTACTCTAAATTATTCAAAAATAAATTAAAAAAAAATTTGAATCATGCTTATTTGATTGATTGATATAAATACTCCTTACCTTTGCTTTCAAAATACTTAGATTATGGGCAAACCAGTAATATATCCTTTAGCGGAACGAATTATAAAAATGGTTGAATCTGCTACTCTTCAGATGACGGCTAAGGCACGAAAACTTAAACAAGAAGGAAATGATGTCATCAACTTAAGTATCGGTGAACCGGATTTTGATACACCTCAATTTATTAAAGATGCCGCCAAAGAAGCATTAGAAGATGGATATACTAAATATACTCCTGTTTCGGGATTACTTGAACTAAAACAAGCCATTCAAAGAAAATTCAAAAGAGATAATAACATAGATTATGCATTGGATGAAATTGTTGTTTCGAATGGTGCAAAACAATCTATTGCTAATGCTGCGATGAGCCTCTTAAATGATGGCGATGAAGTAATTATTTTTGCCCCATATTGGGTTTCTTACCTTGAAATCGTCCAACTGGCAGGTGGTGTACCGGTAATTGTCCATGCCGGAATCGAAAATGACTTTAAAGTGCTCCCTTCTCAACTTCAAGATGCACTCTCGGATAAAACCAGAATGATTATTTTTTCAAGCCCTTGCAATCCGACAGGAAGTGTTTATTCGTTAGATGAATTAAAAGCTTTTGCGGATATTCTTGGATCTAAAGACGAAATTTATATCGTTTCTGATGAGATTTATGAATATATCAATTATTCAGGTCAACACGCCAGTATCGCATCCATTCCTTCTGTTAAAGACCAGACAATAACCATCAATGGATTTTCTAAAGGATTTGCCATGACAGGATGGAGATTGGGTTATATGGGCGCACCGAAAGAAGTTGCCAAAGCCGTGGATAAAATGCAAGGTCAATTTACTTCGGGAGCGGCTTCATTTAGTCAAAAAGCAGCTGTTACGGCATTAGATACTGATTTAACAGAAACATACAAAATGCGGGAAGCTTTTAAAAAGCGTAGAGACCTAATCTTAAGTCTTTTAAATGATATTCCAAATATCAAATGCAACATTCCTGAAGGCGCTTTCTATGTATTTCCTAATGTTAGCTCTTATTATGGTAAATCGACTCCTGACGGAAAGGTTATCCATAATGGAGACGAATTATGTACTTATATCCTCGAACATGCATATGTTGCCATCGTCGCCGGATCGGCATTTGGTGATGATGACTGCATAAGAATTTCTTATGCCGCGTCCGATGCACAAATTATTGAAGCATGCAGTCGTATTAAGGAAGTTTTATTACACCTTTCCTAATGACAATTAAGCTAAAATTAAGCTGTATAAGTTTCGAAAAATCATATAGTGCTGATTATGTGGTATTTCACGATGAACGAATCGTTTCAATTGTTATTCAAGCTTTGATTACGAGTTGTATCTCGCCTTTGCCTTTTCTAAGATTGAATTTGGGTTATTGACAATATTGTTACCAATAATCAGAATTTGGGTTAAAAAAATTAAAGGTTGAAGTTTTTGGTTTTATCCTAAATTCTTCAACCTTATTATAAATTCAATATTTTATATCCTTAACAAATAAGAATACAAATTGAATCAAATTCTACAAGATAATTGGCAATTATTTACCTCCAAAAAACTGCTTGATCTTTCCAAAAATTGAAGTAGAAGCAATCTCAACCTTTTCTCGTGCTTCAGCAGCAAATTCTCCGACATTTTCTTTTATATCAGCAACCGTTTCAGATGCCTTCTCCGTCCATTCTCCTACTTTCTCCTTTGCATCCGCCTTAAATTCACTAAACTCCTCCTTAGCTTCTGCCAAAACAGTTCCAGATTTTTCTTTTAAATTACTGATTGCTTCCTGAGCATCTTCTTTAAAATCAGCCATTTCTTCTTTTGCCTCACTGATAAATTCGCCTGCCTTTTCTTTGGCATTTGACACAAACTCCCCTACATTGGCTTTCAATTCATCAACTTTGCTTTTTGCAGCTTCATTTGTATTATCAATCCCTTCATTCAAATTATCCACATCGTTTTTTGTTTCTTCTGACATTTTAATTTTATTTTATTATTAATTTAATACGTATTGAGAACGACTTCCATACATATTTCATTGTAAACTAAAATAATTCGTATTTCGTTCCGTACAATTTATTATATATAAAAAATATTTAGGTGAAGTATTCTTTCAGCCAAAAAAATCAACATCCTCTTAATAATAAATAACATAAAGGACCTGAAAAACAAACATATAGCCATATTGGCATAACATATCGAGCTATTTTTCTATGGCGTTCATACTGACCCGAATATGCTCTGCCAAAAGCTATCAATACTAAGGGAAGAATGATTGTTGCAAGTATTATATGAGTAATCAAAAGAAAGAAATAGATATACCGAATTACTCCTTCATGGCAAAATTTAGTCTCCGGTGTCGTGCTATGATAAATTACATAAGATACTAAGAACAAAACAGATAGAGAAAGTGCAATATAAATAGCCTTTCGATGATTTTCAATATTTTTCCGCTTAATCTGATACAACGCATAAAGCAAAACAAAAAATGTTATTGCGTTAACAGAAGAATGGAATCCAGCCAAAAAACTAAAATCAATATCAGTCTGAATCTTAACCTTGCGCATAAATATCATTGCACCGAGAATTAAAATGCCTAATCCTACTAATATAAAGTTTAGTTTTTTATTTGAGTTAGCAGAAAACTGTTCCATAATCAATTTTTAATAACCATCTTGACGAATCAATTGTGGAATTTCTCTTTTAAATTCAGGTAAAAGTATTGTCATGTGTCTTATTAATTGGGACACACTGCTTTCGTTTGAAATTTCATAACCTCGTCGCATTCTACCGTCCGGATCAATGATTAATGTATTTACCGCAAACCTATTGACGGCAAATGAATCTTGATGTATAAAAAGGTTTTTTAAACAATCAAATGTCTCCTGCTCACCATGCCGAAGGAAAACGCCTGTAAAAAAGTAATCAGGCAATTTATTCCGCAAAGAATCATCCTTGCCGAATGTAACCAGATGCATATTTTTTTTACCACTGTTTTGATTATACACCGTTGATATTATTTTACTTAATAATGTCGGATCTATATCTGTGGCATCAAACAATACCCATACACTTCCTTTCAATGAGTCTATGGTTAAAACATTTTTTCCAAACATCAAATTCTTGCAAGAGTCAATAACAATACGTTGATTCAACTCTTTTAATGCTTGTTGCCTGAAACCGATACCTTTTTGATCAAAATAAATACCAATTAATGGCAAAATAACAAAGCACAGTCCAATAATAAAAATTACTGGTTTCGCTTTAAACATTCGATTTATAAAACTCAAATTACTTATTTGTGTTCAGTACTCGCAGGTTGTTCACCGGTCTGTTCCGTATTTGTTTTTGAAGGAGTAGCTTTATCCTTATTAACTTCTTTCAAATATTCATCCAAAGAATAAGAATCAGGCTTTTGAAAGCCATCTCTATCTAATATTTCAATATTTTGTCTCGAGTCATGCCATGCACCACCTTCATTCAACAATGCCAACATTGCCCATATCAACAATACGATAGGCCAAAACGCTGAAATCATCAAACCTTTGTTTTCATACTTCATGTGCATAAATTCAGATACGATATAATAAGCTTTATACAAACTTAAAATAATCATAGCTGGAAACATTATATACTTAGGCAAATGAAACCCTTCTATTACATGTCCATTACCTATCAAAGCAATAAATACCTCAACTAGGGTAATTACACCCAAAAGGATCATACCTTTATACACAACTTTTTTACCTTCTTCTGGAGATAAGCTCATTTTATTTTTATTTGATATTTATTACAATAGATAAAATACTAAAAATACGAATACCCATACTAAATCCACAAAGTGCCAGTATAAGCCAATTTTTTCAACCATTTCATAACCATTCTTTCTCTTAACATACAGTCCACTCAATGCATTTAACATAATTATCGCTAAAAATACTACACCTGAAAATACGTGAAAACCATGAAATCCTGTTATAAAGAAAAATAATCCTCCAAATGCCTTAGGTCCAAATGATTCTTGGGCTATCTGACCTTTATATTCACCAGATTCTATTTTAAACTTTCTTTTATGCCATTCACCATCAACTTTATGAATCAAATAAGTGGTACCAGCTTTAAATGAATCCTCTTTACCTTCCTCATTTTTTGCAACTGACCCATCGTCGTTTAAATAAACACCATCAACAGTATGCGTACCAAAAGGGTTGGTTGTTAATGTCATGTGTTCTTTCGCTATTAGGTTAGTCCATTCCCATGCCTGGCAACCCAAAAACATTAATCCGCCAATAATAGTAAGACCCATCCATTTGACAACACCCATCCTATTTTCTTGCTTACCTTCTTGTACAGCCCTAACCATCGTTACTGAAGATAATATTAAAATAAACGTCATCACAGTAACAAATATCAGAGGCTTATGATGTAAACCTCCAGGGAAAGTAGAAAAAACAAAATCTGGTAATGGCCATGTTGGTGTACTAAACCTCAATGCACCATAAGCTATTAAAAAGCCAGAAAATGTAAATGCATCTGAAATAAGAAAATACCACATCATCAACTTACCATAGCTAGCCTTAAACGGCTCGCGTCCACCTTCCCACAATTCGGGTCCGCTGGCATTATCGTGATGACCTACTTCTGTATGTGTATCTGTAGTCATTTATCCTTATGTTTTAATTAATTCGTTATTGTTTTATCTAAAAAATAAAAAGAATAGAAATAAATATACCCACAATATATCAACAAAATGCCAATATTGTGTCGTTAGTTGAAACCTCAATCGCCTCTTTTCAGTGGGCTTGTATGGCAATGAAAATGCATGCATAATAGCTACTGTTAGAACTGCCAAGCCACCTAAAACATGTGCGGCATGAAGTCCACTAATTACATATACAAATGATCCGGATGGATTACCATCTAAATCTACCCCAATATTATGCATCTCTTGCCACCCTTGATACTGAAACATAATAAATATAAGCCCCAACGTCAACGTTGCTATTAAAAACAATTTATAATTGGTCTCATTACCTTTCTTAAAACCAACATAACTCATATGCAATGTGATACTGGATATAATTATTGTTAGCGTACTGTAGATAAAAGCAGTTGGCAGTTTAAACTCTAACCAATTCCCAGCTGATTGTCTGACAATATAGGCCGAAGTCAATGCTATAAACATCATAATGATGCTTGCAAATCCAGCCCAAAGCCCAAACTTTAGTGGATCAATTCCTTTACTTTTTGAAGATATTGTTACATCCATACTTAAAACAATTTATCAATATATACTGCTCCTAATGCTATAGCTAAATAAAACAATGAAGCAAACATCAAATTTAATGCTGATTTCTTACTTCCACTTCGGTACAAAGCATATCCAAAATATGAAAATATTATCGCTGCTACAATAGTCACCAACAAAGCCGGTAAACCTATCAATGATGCGAAATAACCAAAAAATGCCAAAGGTATCAACATTAGTGCGTACAAAGCAGCGTTTATACCGATATTTGGATCGCATTTACCCTCCTTACTTGATACCAATTTATATCCTGCCTTTTGATATTCTTCAAACCCTAGCCACCCTATAGCCCAAAAATGTGGAAATTGCCAAATAAACTGAATAGCAAACAAATATATTCCCATTTGATCAATGTGTCCTACAGCAGCTACATTTCCAATCAATAAAGGCAATGCACCGGGAAATGATCCAACAAAAACTGCAAGCGTAGAATATCTTTTCAATGGAGTATATATAAATGCATATGTTACTACGGCTAATGAACCTAATAAGGCAGCAAAAATATTAAAATAAGAAAGGCATATAACTCCAAAAAGCCACATAACCCCAGCGACAAATACTGCATGAGAAGAAGTCATCCTACCCGCAGCAACAGGTCTGTCGGCAGTTCTTCTCATTAATTTATCATAATCTTTTTCCAATACTTCATTCAATGTATTGGCAGCTGCAGTTATACAAAATCCACCAACAAACAAAATGGCGAAAGGAATTAATTCAATATGCCCATTGAGAGATACCAAATAAGCCATCATAGCAGAAAACACCACAAAACTGGTCAACTTAAACTTGAACAGCAAGCCGTATTCCATAAGAATACTAAAATGCTTATCTTCTGTACTATTTGCTATATCCCTTCTCACCGGGTTTTCCTTCTTATTATTTAATATTAATTTACAACTTCTTCACCTTCTTCATAAGGTGTTATCTGTGTTATAAAGTCCTTTCCATCTTTTCCATAGTCATAAGGCCACCTTTCTACTTGAGGTAATTTACCTGGCCAGTTGCCATGTGGAGGAATAATTGGCGTTGTCCATTCTATTGAGTTTGAATGCCATGGATTCCTTTCTGTAACTTTCTTTCCCTTCCACATACTGTAAAAGAAATTAAATACCCACAATAACTGCGTAAAGAATACGATTATCGCAGATATAGTGATGAATTCATTTACCCCTTCCCATCCTGAAAAAGAACTAAAACTATCAAATCTATAATATCTTCTTGGAACACCAGCCAACCCTAAATAGTGCTGCGGCCAAAAGATACAATATGCACCGATAAGTGTAATCCAAAAATGGACTTTCAAAATCGTCTCATTCATATATCTTCCAAACATCTTCGGATACCAATAGGATAATCCGGCAAACATTCCAAAAAACGCAGCCACTCCCATCACAAGGTGAAAATGTGCCACTACAAAGTAAGTATCATGTAATGCAATATCTAGAGTTGAACTAGCAACCCATATACCAGTTAATCCTCCTGAAATAAATAAACTTACGAATCCAATACTATATAGCATAGCTGAATTCAACCTCAAATTCCCTCTAAATAATGTTGTTATCCAGTTAAATGTTTTTATGGATGATGGCATCGCAATAATCAATGTGAATAATACAAAGAAATTTGTTATAAATGGATTCATTCCGGATGTAAACATGTGATGCGCCCATACCAAAAGGGATAAAAAGGCAATCGCCATTAAAGAGTAAACCATAGCCCGATATCCAAATATTGGCTTTCTTGAATTAACTGACATTACTTCAGATACAATACCCATCGCAGGTAATATCACGATATACACCTCAGGGTGACCTAAGAACCAGAATAAATGTTGATACAAAATTGGACTTCCTCCTACATTCTCCAATGCAGCCCCTTGAATAAATATCTCGCTTAAGTAAAAACTAGTTCCCATACTACGATCAAACAATAGTAGCAACACTCCAGCAAACAATACAGGGAAAGTCAATATCCCCAATATTGCAGTTACGAAAAACGACCATATTGAAAGTGGCATTTTCCACATAGACATACCTTTAGTCCGAAGATTTAATATTGTAGTCACATAATTTATTCCACCTAACAATTGAGAGACAATAAACAATGTCATACTTATTATCCACAAATTCATCCCACCCTTAGAACCTGATGAAGCCTGAGGTAATGCACTCAGTGGCGGGTAAGCAGTCCATCCTCCTGCAAAAGGTCCTGTATTAAGAAATAATGAACAAAGCATAACGATACCTGCCAGAAAGAAAAACCAATAGGATAACATATTAAGTAAAGGGGAAGCCATATCACGAGCACCCACCTGAAGTGGTATCAAAAAGTTACTAAAAGTACCACTTAATCCGGCTGTCAATACAAAAAATACTAAAATCGTACCATGCATCGTAACTAATGCATAGTAAAATTCCTGAGAAATAGTCCCAAATCCGGCATCATTCAATACTATCCATTTACCCAACAATGGCTTCAACCAAGCCATATCGGCTTCAGGAAAACCCAATTGTAATCTAAAGATAACTGAAAATAACGCTCCAACCATAGCCCAAATCACACCTGTAATAAGGAATTGTCGGGATATCATCTTATGGTCTAAACTAAAGATGTATTTGCCAATGAAACTAGATTTATATTTATCTGATTCATGATGGTCGTGAAAATGGTCATCAAAACCATTTTTATCTATCAGATCATCAATGTGATCTCGAACTTCTATACTTTGAGTGGACATATCTCTATTTTTTCAATGAATAGTTAAGGTTGATTTATTCAGCTTTAGTAGAATCGGTCTTTGCAGATGCATCACCTTCTGCTGGCTTTTCAGCAGCTATTCCAGTGTTTGCAACGCCGTTAACTGTGATTGTCTTACCTTTATTTGGATCTCCATCTTTACCCCTTACATTTGCTAGGTAGTAAGACTGTTGCTCTTTGACCCATGCATCGTATTGATCTTGAGTAACAACTCGTACTGCCCGTCTCATAGCAAAATGACTATCCCCACATAATTCAGCACAAGCTAATTCAAAAGTAAATGTCTCCCACTTCATCTTACTTTCTGGATCTGATGGATCAGCAGGAACATTCCATTCCGGATACTTTTTCAAATTATTTTTGAACTCATCCGTAGTCATTGTAGGAGTAAAAACAAAATAAGTTGGCATTCCCGGAACTGCATCCATCTTCACCCTAAATTGAGGTAAGAAAAAGCTATGTAATACATCCCTTGAATTAATTCTTATCCTTATTTTTCTTCCTTTAGGGACAACCAGTTCATCCGGTTTAAAATCATCCCAGTTCTTTGGATCATTCCAATCCTGACCAAGGTCGTTTGTCCCAGAAATTAGTTTGTAATTCTTTGTTCCTAATTTACCATCTACACCGGGATACCGGATTAACCATGCAAACTGCATACCTGTAACTTCGATTTCAATATGCTTATCATTTGGTTTCACATCTTCCATCATTTGATTCCATACTACTAAGCCATTTATTGCCAGATATGCCAATACGATGAAAGGAGTAATCGTCCATACAGCCTCTAATTTATTGTTATGGGGATAATACCATCCAAGACGTTTCTTACTATAACGATATCTCCATGTGAAATAAAATAAAAGGATATGGGTCAAAACAAATACTATCCCAGTGATAACCAGCATAATATGCATAGAATTATCAATAAGAGCACCATGCTTTGTTACGGCAAGATTAGGTCCATAACCAAACATCATGTCTTTGTAGTGATATGATGTATATATCGACAAGAACAAAAATAATATACCAAATACTAAAACAGCAACAGCAGTAGAATCATTTGACTGTTGAACGGCTTCTTCCTCGCCTTTTATTTTTTTGATCATTTCGTTGATCTTGGCAATTTGGAATATCACCAAACCAACGAGTAATATACATCCTATTATAACGATTGTTGTCATTGATTTATAATATGTTATATTTTTAACTAAGCAATTTTCTTACTGAACATGATGATGCAAACTCTCAGGGAGCAATGGATCATTTTTAGGAAGTAATGACACTTTAGTCAATTGACTAAAAATGAAATATACAAATAAACCAAAAAAACCAAGCATTGTTCCTATCTCAAGTAATCCTGGTATGGTAAATCCTTCCACAAAATGACTTGTATGTTCGGCGGCATGTCCTACTGCTTCATGAGCCCCATGAGCACCATGATCACCCATTTTAGCTAATGCTTCATGTGCCGTGTGTAATGTTCCAGGCTTAATCATAAGGAAAAAATCCCACCAATGTCCAAACAAAACTAATATACATACAAACACCATTGATCCAATCTTTCTCTTTGTATCATTACGTAATAATATTAAGAATGGCAATACAAAATTGATGA
This sequence comes from Saprospiraceae bacterium, assembly GCA_018057925.1. Taxonomy (GTDB): domain Bacteria; phylum Bacteroidota; class Bacteroidia; order Chitinophagales; family Saprospiraceae; genus Parvibacillus. Next base: position 65,280 of record JAGPCT010000003.1, on the reverse strand, counting down.
TTAAGTTACCCCAAAACAAAATAGGATATTGTTGCATTTGTCTATTGAAATAAACAGTCTCTTCTCCATTATTGCCATACCATATCAACATAAATTGGCTAAACCACAAATATGTCCAGAAAATAGTAATTGCAAACACGAATTTTCCTACATCGTGTAAATGTTCTACAGTAACAAAGTCCATAAACTTCTGTCCTTTTAAGAAAATGATCATCAATGCTGTAAAAGCAAAGCATGCTACAACCCATGAAGCAGTTGCATACCAAGCAAACATCGTCGAATACCAATGAGCATCCAAAGACATAATCCATTGCCATATCATTGCAGCACTTGAAAATCCTCCTATTGGTAAAAAGATCGCAGACAGTCTCTTCATTTTATTATATTCCGTCAAGTCATCGATTCCTCCATTACTATCTTGACTCTTTGACAATTGTCTCAATTTATTTGCAAAATATGCCCAGACCCCAATTACGATAATTGTTCCTAATGTGTACCAAGTTGGGTTCAAAAAGCCTGATTTACCTTTAAGAATAGCATCGTTAGCCACATCTTCTAAATCTGCCCAATGATACAAATGATGGTAATGCCCCCACACACCTCCAACAACAACAAGCATCAATATCAAGCCTACTATTAAAAACATGGAATATGCTTCCCACAGTCTTTTAAATGCAACATACCACATGCCGTATGTCAATATTCCCATAGTCCACAACAACAATGCAGCAAAAGCTATACCTGTGAAGTACATACTATTATGCAAAAAATTAGACCAGAATCTAGTATGTAAAGCATCATCCGTAAACCATGTCCACGCCATACATATTATTCCAACTGCCATAAAGGCAAATAAAATATTTTTGTATTTAGATTTGAATATAAATTGATCCATTCTTTTTGTTAATTTATTAGTACTTTGTATTAACTTTCTTTTCTGATTTAATTCGCAACTGCTGTAGAATCCGATACATTTTTTGCTACAACACCTTTATTTGTTGAAGCAATGAAATCAGTCTTATTGAGCGTATTTCCATTCTCATCATATTGCAAGCCTTTATTTTGAGCTTGCAAAGCACGAATATAATGAATTACCTGCCATCTTTCTTCATACGACAATTTATCAGCATAAGATCCCATAACATTTTTTCCATGCATGATAGCAAAATAAAACCTGCCATTGGACGCAGCAGTAAATTCATCACTTGTCAAAATAGCCGGTTGTGCAGGATATTTACCGTCATCTCTAACCAAATATCCCGAACCATCACCTTTTTCACCATGACAAATACCACAATATATGTCATATAATAATTTACCATGCTCCAATGCTTTCTTTGTAATCGGATATGGGTTTATTTTAATCTCGTTCTCAGCTCTCGTTCTATCTGCTTCAGAATCAGCATAATAAAAAGGAACTGAGCCATTTATGGTTTCATTGGCGAATTCCTGTTGAACCATAGCCGGAATGGGAGCATTGCTATATTTAGCTAACCCAACATAACCCCTGGCAATAGTACCTTCAACCGGATTACGAGGCTGAGCTAATTTCAAATAGCCATCCAAATTCCAGCGATTGTAATAAAAATAATCCACCAAATTGGCTTCATACGCTATGGAGTGTCCCATGTCCTGCATATATTCATGTCCAGGTTTATTACCTTCAGCCGGAGAACAACTCTCCAACATCAAACCAAAACCTATAAGCATCAAGCCTCCAAAAATCTTTAATTTATTATAGTTCATCTTAAAAAGAATACTGCTTTATTAAATTAATTTTGTATCTACCAATGACGCACCGTGTCTTGAGAAAAAAGCTTTTACATTCGCTCTTGTCGATTCATCCGCGTCTGTCATATCAAATGAAATACAGAATTTATCATCTGTTATTCTATCGTGTAGGGTAACTGCTTTGACACCAGGTCCCAAGCCACATACCGTATAAAACGTCACTACCATTCCAATCGCTGAAAACAATACAGTCAACTCAAACATAATTGGAACAAAAGCCGGAAATGAAAAATAAGGCTTTCCACCAAATATCGTAGGCCAATCCTTAGTAAATATCCAGGTTATTCCGAAAAAAGCGGTCATTGTTCCCAACAGTCCAAAAAAGAAACCTACTATATGCAATCTTGATTCTTCCAAACCTAATATAGGATCTAATCCATGTACAGGAAAAGGAGTATAGACATCATCAATATCCATGTGCGTTTTTCGGGCATCAGCCACCGCTGAAAGCAATTGTGTTTCATCATCAAACAACCCGAATAATACTTCTTTATTTTTTATTGCCATTGTTATAACTTCTATTCTATCTATTAATGTGTTTCGGTATGCGTATCTTCTGAATGATGCATACTGTGTCCAAGGTTCTTCCCTCGATATTGATCACCAGAAGATTTCAATATAGATTTAATCTCAGCTATTGCTACAACCGGAGCTATTCTAACAAATATCAAATATAAGGTAAAAAACAACCCAAACGTGCCTGCATAAATCCCTATCTCATTCCAGGATGGATAATAATAACTCCAACTGGATGGTAAATAATCTCTAGCCAATGATGTAACAATAATTACAAATCTTTCAAACCACATACCAATATTTACAAAGATGGACATAAAGAAAGTCCACCATAAGCTTCTTCTAATTTTTCTTGACCAAAAAACTTGAGGAGAAAGCACATTACATGCCATCATCGCAAAATATGACCACCAAAATGGACCTGCTGCACGATTGGCAAATGCAAATTGCTCATAAACATACTGAGAATACCAAGCTATAAACAACTCCGTCAAATAAGCGATACCTACAATTGTTCCAGTCAATAAGATAACCTTATTCATGGATTCTATGTGGTTAACTGTTATATAGTCTTCTAATTTCAATGCCTTTCTTGTAACTAACATCAATGTTTGTACCATAGCAAAACCTGAAAAAATCGCCCCCGCAACAAAGTAAGGTGGGAAAATCGTTGTATGCCATCCCGGAATCACAGATGTTGCAAAGTCAAACGATACAATTGTGTGTACTGAAAGCACCAATGGTGTCGCTAAACCAGCCAATATTAATGAAAGTGATTCAAATCTTTGCCAATGTTTCGCAGCACCTGTCCACCCAAAAGACAATACATTATACATTTTTCTCCTGAATCCAACTGCACGATCTCTTAATGTAGCAAAATCAGGCACTAAACCCGTGTACCAAAATAATAAAGAAACCGTGAAATAAGTGGAAATCGCAAAAACGTCCCACAATAATGGTGAATTAAAATTAATCCACAATGGACCACGTGTATTTGGTAAAGGCAAAAAGTAAAACATCAACCATATACGTCCTACGTGAATCACTGGGAACATTGCAGCACAAATCACCGCAAATATTGTCATAGCCTCTGCAGCTCGATTTACTCCGGTACGCCATTTTTGTCTAAATAACAACAATATAGCTGAAATCAAAGTACCTGCATGACCTATACCTACCCACCATACGAAATTGGTGATATCATATCCCCATCCAATGGTTCTGTTAAGGTTCCATGCTCCTACTCCATAGAATATCTGCCAACTTACGCAAAACACAAATAATGAAAGTAAGGTTATAGCAACTATAAAGCCAATCATCCACTGGCGGCTGGGAGCCTTCTCGGAAGGTGCACATATATCTTCTGTAATTTGATGATACGTCTTACTTCCAAAAACTAATGGTTCTCTTGTCGGTGAAACAACTATAGACATCTTTGTTTTATTATGCTGTTATACATTATTAATTTAATATCCTATTCCGGTTAAAACTGTAAATAGAATTAAATGATTTCGTTATTTTTATTGGTTACCCTCATCTTATAACCAATCTTTGCTTTTACGTTAATCTCTTCCAAAGCAAAGTAAGTTGTAGGATCTGCCCATTCTTTATTCAAAATACCATCCGGCATATTTTGATCTCCAAATTTAATTGCACCGGCAGGACATGCCGTTGCACAAGCAGGTTTAATATCTGTCTCTGCCAAAGGTCGCATCTCTGTCTTAGCTCTCAATTTGCCTTCTTGGATTCTTTGGACACACATAGAACATTTTTCGATGACACCTCTGGATCTTACCGTAACATCCGGATTTAGAACCAATCGCGTCAAATTATCTTCGTAGAACAAGGATTTACCGTCCGGCATAGGATTAGCTTCGTTGCGTACGAATAAATCTGCAGTCGTATAATCTGCCCAGTTGAATCTTCTTACTTTAAATGGACAGTTGTTGGCACAATATCTAGTACCCACACATCGGTTATATGCCATTTGGTTTAATCCTTCTGCGCTATGGTTGGTTGCATTGACAGGACAAACATTTTCACAAGGAGCATTATCACAATGTTGACACATCATTGGCTGGTAGAATACATTGGGAGATTCTACATCGCCATAATAGTAACGGTCAATACGTAGCCAAGTCATTTCGTGTTGACGATGAACCTCTTTTTTTCCAACTATCGGTACGTTATTTTCAGCGATACAAGCCACTTGACATGCACCACATCCGGTACAAGTATTTAAATCTATGCTCATACCCCAGTGATGGCCCTGCTTATACAAGTGATCAAATCCAGGATACAATGTTTCATTGTTTAATTTAGCAGCCTCAGCCCTAAATTCTTTCAATTCTTTAACCTTTTCGGTGAAATCACTGACATCTGCGGATTTCAATATACTTCTACCGGTTAAACTTCCTTGATAACCTGACCCAATAGTCATTATTGCCTTTTCATCGACATTAATAACTTTATTGTTCTTATCTTTTCCTCTAACACCCATTGTATGATGAAGCTGTACAGAGGCAAAATGCTTGTCTTCTCCGCCATTGGGTGTTATTTCTACCTTATCATTCCAGTAACGGATATTCCCATCTGCATCACGACTAAGGGTATTAATGACATAATTTCCTACTTTTTCCGCACTAGGATTTCCTTTGGTACGTCCATAACCAACCGGTACGGCAATGGTATCGGACATTTGACCAAATTGTCGGACTATTGGAATATCTTTAACTGTATTCTTTCCGGATTTAAAATCTACATAAAGACCGTCTTTTTTCAGATCTTTATAATATTCAAATTTGCTATCTCCATCCCATTTCAATGGTATGTGTACTATACTAGTCCATACTGTACGGGTGACAGGGTCCGGCATTTCCTGCAACCATGGATTATTGGCATACGCACCGAAGCCGACGCCCATTGGTTCGTAATATTTAACTTCAACACCATCACCCGGTTTGGATATTGCACTGCTGAATGAAGTCACATCTATGGCGACGCCTGCGGCTCCACTTTGTGAAGGCAACTCAATTAAACCATTGTGGAGTGAGTTATTCCAGAAACTTTGGAAGTCGCTATATTCATTTTGAAGACCAAAGAGTGAGGACTTCCAGATATTTTGAATATAAGTAGAAAAGTCGTCCACAGGGGCATTTGCCCAAGTCAATAGAGATTGTTCTGCTTGTCGTGTCTTGAATAGAGGTGAAATTGTAGGTTGGACTACATAATAGTTGTTTTTTCTTGGCTGAGCGTCTCCCCAAGATTCAAGGAAGTGATTGGATGGTGCAATGTAATTACATAAGTCGCTTGTTTCATTAGGTACACTTGACAAAGACACTGTCAAACCAACCTTTTTCATTGCGCTTGCAAAATCACTTCCATCAGGAAGTTCAAATACAGGATTGGCATCACCGACAACAATTAAAGTGGCTACTGAGCCCGATTTCATATCATTCATCAGAGTAACCATATCACTGTCAATACCTTTTCGTTGATTAGAATAGTTATTGAGATCTATAGATTTGCCATAATTGCCCAACAAATCATTAATTTTATTGATAATAACCTGTTCAGCAACATTGTTTGAATCTGAAAGAACGATTGAAGCTTTTCCGGCATTTTTATTAGCAAGCAAGTCTTTAGCTACTGAAGCAAAAGATTTGTCAGCTTTTGCATTTTTAAGGTTACCACTCACAGCAATCTGAGCTCCACCTGTTTGTGATGCAACCGCATTATATAATTTGACGATTGCCAGACCTTGTTCGGAAGGTCGAATCAACATCCTATTATCAGCATTAGAGCCTGTATAAGACATATTACTTTCATATTGAACTAAGCGGCTTATTTCAGGCTTATCGAAGTTCTTTATTTTTCGAGTCTTTGTCCAGCTATTAGTATATTCAACTGGAGATACCCATGTACCTAAGAAATCGGCACCGAAGTTAACAACCATCTGAGCATTGCCAAAGTCATAACCCGGGAAAACACGCTTTCCAAAAGATTTCTCGTTGGCCATTAATATAGCAGACGAAGAATATGGATCATACGTTACGTGTTTTGCATTGGGATACGCTGAAACGAACTGTTGAATAACTGCATTCATGGAAGGGCTGGTAATAGTATTAGAAACTATACGTATTCCACCGGAAGACAATTTACCTTTAACTGCGCTATCTAAATCAGACCACTTCACTTTTTTCAAATTGCCTTTGCCGTCATTCTTAGCCGGGTTTTTGTAGCGACCGATGTCGTACAAATCCAATACGGAAGCTTGGGCTCTAGCGCTTGTTCCTCCTCCTGTAAACGAAGAAAGCGTATTTCCTTCTATTTTAATAGGTCGTCCTTCTCTTGTTTTTACAACAATTGGCAACACGTCATTACCTTTAATAAAGGTAGAAGCATAATAATTGGCTACTCCCGGAACAATAGAATCGGGTTTAGTGACATAAGGCAAAGCCTTTCTAACAGGGCTCTCACAACTTGCAGCAATAGTAGCTGCTCCGATACTAAAACCGAGATATTTCAAGAAATCTCTTCTTTTATGTCCGGAGGATTGCTCTGGCTCATCCTCTGACAATTTATTTAGAATGGGAAGTTCATAAAACTCATCATGAAGGCTATTCTTAAACGTTTCATCATTTGCTAACTCTTCACTACTGCCCCAATATCCTTGATTTAATTCGCTCATTTTATTATAATATAAATAAGATTCTTAAGTAAGATTAAAATATTAATAGTGACATTTTTGACATTCCAAACCGCCGACATCAGCGACTGTCACTTTATCTCGTTTGCCATCTTTCAATTCCTGATGGTAACGTACATAACTGTCATAATAAGGGTTCTCATTAAATTGTACTTTTGTTTCTTTGTGGCAAGTTATACACCAACCCATTGATAAAGGTGCGTATTGTCTGAGAGTTTTCATTTCTGCTACTTTACCATGACACGCTTCACAGTCTAATTTACCGACTGTTACGTGCTGAGAGTGATTGAAATATACGTGGTCAGGTAAGTTATGCACTCTAATCCATTCTATAGGACCCTGAATTTTCTTTTTATGTTCATTGGTCAATGAACTCACTATATGATTCCATTGATCGTCCACAAATTCTTTACCTGTTGCATCCATTGAGGCGCCTTCATTGGTAAGATATTGATTACGTATCCACTTTTTATAAATTTTAGCAACGTCTTTTTGGGACAATTTGTCGTAATTCTCAATATACTTATCTTCATTAGGATCAAAGCCAATAGATGCGAAAATCTTGGTAATTTCTTGAGTACCATATTCAGATCCTTTCTTTATCGCTTTATGGCAATTCATACAAGTATTGGCAGACGGAATCACAGAATGCTTACTCCTGCGTGCACCATCGTGGCAGAATTGACAATCAATTTTATTAATACCAGCATGTGTCACGTGGGAAAACTTAATTGGCTGATCGGGTGCATAGTTCTGTTGTCGTCCAAGCTGAATAGCGTTGTTGACCGTCGTAAAGCTACCTAAAACGATTAGAGCAAATAAAACAACACCGATAACGGATTTACTAGTCAGTAGCTGAATAAGAGATTTCTTTTCAACCGGCTCTCCGCTCTTTTCATTTTCAATAGCTTTTAAATTGCGAGATATTCCTGCTAAAATCAGTGCTAACAGTGCCAATAATCCGAAAATACCTATATAAATCCAATTATTGTTGGACGCTTCTTGAGTCGAAGCTCCCCCAGCCGGTGCAGCAGCAACTTCTTTGGGCGGGTAAGTACCATCGATAACGCCATGAACGTATGCTAGGATATCTGCAATTTCCTCGTCTTTAAGATTGGGAAAAGGAGTCATCACAACCGGCTTATACTCATTCCATATTTTAATAGCCTGAGGATGTCCCTTTTCAATCAAAGCCTGAGAATTTCGAATCCAATCGTATAAATCTTTCTCAGGATAAGCAGCCCACTCTTCCAATCCGGTTTTCATCGGTGGACCAGTAAGCTTATCCGTCATGTTTTTGTTGTGACAAGTGGCACAGTTGGCCTTAAATAAATTTGCTCCTTTCTTTAGATCTGCAGCATTTACTACACTTATAGTGAATAAGGTAACTAAGAGAACAAATAGCGATTTCAAACTGCGTATATTTATATAATGCATATAATTAAACTTCCTTTACCGGTATAATGATACTTATTAATTATGCAAAAATAACCAACTGTTAAATATTTTAACTATTCAAATCAACAAATACGCCTATTTAGATTCTTTCTAATTAATATCCGAATAGTTTAATCGCAACATTTTATTAACAAATAGCATCCAACTGATTGATTTTGACACATATAATTATTTTATATTTATCTAAACTTAATCTACTACAACGGATTTAAGACTAAAAGAAAGATAGATTTTTTTTATTTCACTTCATAAAATAGTGGCAATTGACACCGGAAATAGACATCCAACTTCTCTCTCCAAAGACTAAAGCAAACAAATATTAAGAATTTGATGAAATAATGTCAAAATATAATTCTGCCAAAATAAAGATTGGATAATTCCAATTGAAGTCAAGAAAGATAAAGGAAAAACTTAGACAGAAACTTTTGCTTTTATATGTGGATGAGATTGATAACCAATCAACTCAAAATCTTCATATACAAAGGATTCGATATCATTTACTTGTGGATTAATCTTCATCTGAGGCAATGGTAAGGTTGTTCGCGTGAGTTGCAGTTTTGCTTGTTCAAAATGATCTTTATAAAGGTGGGCATCGCCAAATGTATGAACAAAGTCACCATACTTTAAATTACAAACCTGCGCAATCATCATCGTAAGCAAGGCATAAGAGGCAATATTAAAGGGCACTCCCAAAAAAACATCCGCAGACCGTTGATATAGTTGACATGACAAACGACCATCTGACACATAAAATTGAAAAAGGCAATGGCACGGGCTCAAGGCCATATCTTCTAAATCAGCCACATTCCATGCATTGACAATAATACGTCTTGAATCCGGGTTATTGATAATCGTATCTATAGCTATTTTAAGCTGGTCATACGTCTTTCCATTTGCACCTTCCCAGCTTCGCCATTGTTTTCCATACACCGGACCGAGATTGCCATTTTCATCTGCCCATTCATCCCAGATTCTGACTTGATGATCCGTAAGGTACTTAATATTGGTGTCACCTTTGATAAACCACAACAATTCATATATGATGGATTTAAGGTGTAATTTTTTTGTTGTAAGCAAAGGAAATCCTTGATTTAAATCAAAACGCATCTGTGCGCCAAAGATACTTCGAGTCCCTGTTCCTGTTCGATCTGACTTATCAGATCCATTTTCCATAATATTCGAAAGTAATTCAAGATACTGTTTCATTGCTGCTTACATTTGTTTTTTAACAACGACAAAATTAAAGTTTTTGCTCAATCAAGTTTTTCTTTGGCTTAAATATTTTCTAATAATATTGCTTCAATCTTTAAATAATAATTAATACATAACGCTACTTTTATATATTTTTTATACAATTAAAGCCAATATTCAAGATAATATATAATAACCCTACCCTTTTATCTTACTTTATTATGACAAATAACCTGTAATTTTGTTAACAAATTCATCCACCCAATGTAAGCATATTATATAGTAAGAAAGTCTGTTATTTCCGAATTCCTTTTAAAGAATCATAGATACCTTTAATAGGAATTACATCTAACTAAACCACAACAAGTTGATTATCATATATTTGAAAATATATTAATTCGTGACTATTTGAATTTCAACACAACAAAAAGTTAGCTTAATATTTCTTAAAGAATCTATTGTACCTTTAATATGAATTCGGGTTAAAAAGTACAGATAAATCTTTCAATATTAACTATCAACGGCGCAACTTAGCCAGTCCGGTTATTTCTCTAACTTCATCGATTGTTTTTTGAGCGAAAATCCTTATTTGTTGACTACTTTCAATAACTTGTTCTTTGATTTCTGATTCTCGAGTCAAAAGTTGTTCAAGGTTTCTTTTAAAACGTGAAGTTAAGTCAACTACTGCCTGTGCAACGTCTGCTTTAAGGTTGCCATACTGTCGGCTTCCACTTTCCCATTGTTGAAGGTGGTATTGGTAAGCCTCATTGTTTTGGCAGGCCTTGAGCAGTTCAAACAAATTTTTCACTCCCGGGCTCATCGCTGCATTTGAATCTTCACCGGAATCAGTTACAGCGGATTTAATTTGTTTGGTTATGATTTTTTCATCACCAAAGAGGCTTATATAGTGTTTTTCACCAAGGCTTTTACTCATTTTCTTTTCAGGATTGGCAAGAGAAAGGAGCTTTTGTGTTTCGGTAAACAAAGGTTCGGGATGATGGAAGTATTCTATATCAAATTGGTGGTTGAAGCGCATGGCAATATTACGCGACAGTTCGAGGTGTTGTTCTTGATCCTTTCCAATAGGAACATAGTCAGCATGATAGATCAAAATATCAGCTGCCTGGAGAACCGGATAGAAAAGCAATCCTGCAGAGACAACAGCATCTTTAGATTGCACTTTTGATTGATCCGTTTTATCTTTAAACTGAGTCATTCTGGTCAATTCGCCATAGGAGCATGAACAACTGAGGATCCAACACAGTTCGGCATGTTCTGGTATCAACGATTGAATAAATAAATTTTTGACATCAACTCCGCAAGCGAGCAGTTGAAAAACCATGCGCCATGTGTTATGTTGCAAATCTTTAGCTTGATAAGGCATAGTCATGGAGTGATAATCCACCACCCCATAGGTACAATTATAACTATTTTGGAGATCGACCCAATTTTTAATTGCTCCAAAGTAATTACCGAGATGCAAGTCGCCTGTAGGCTGGATACCGGAGAGAATACGTTTCATTCAAATAAAAAGTTATATAACGGAATTAATTAACTGTAGCGATGACAGAAATCTCTATATTGACGGCTTTAGGCAACGCTGCCGCTTGAACGGTTTCACGAGCCGGAGGGGTGTCGCCAGAAAAGTACTCTGCATAAACGGCATTGATGCGAGCGAAATTAGCCATATCGCTGACGAAAATAGTTGATTTAACTACATTATCGAAGTTCAAGCCTCGTGCATTCAGGATAGCACCGACGTTGCGCAAGACACAATGGGTCTCAGCCTCTATTTCTCCCTCAACCATGGCACCTGTAACTGGATCTAAAGGAATCTGACCTGAAACAAATAACAGTCCATTAGCCTCAATAGCCTGACTATAAGGACCGATGGGAGCGGGCGCATCTTTTGTAAAAATTACTTTTTTCATGACAAAAATATGTTATATTGGAGATAAACAAAAAAACCCGACCTCTTTAGAAGATCAGGCAATTTCTTACAAGATGAAAATCTATAAATTAATCCTCTGAAGAATCGGCATCTTTAGCGACAGCCGCTTCAATCACCTTTCTTCCTCTATAGAATAAAGCGCCTTCAGACCAATGTGCGCGATGCAACAAATGATTTTCGCCTGTTGTCTTATCCGTACCGATGGTAGGCAAAGACAAACTATCGTGAGTTCTTCTCTTTCTTTTTCTTTGTTTGGAGTGTCTCCACTTTGGATTTGGCATTGTACTATATATTTAAAAAATCTATACAAAAATTATTCTTCTTCTTCCAGATGTAAACCTTGCAGTGATGCCCACACATCATTGGCAGGGGTTGATTGCTCATTAAAAGACCATTGTTGAAGCTTCTCCAGCGTTTCTACATCACAAGGTCTCGGATTTAATGATTCACAATCGAATACTTTTTTAATAGGAAGACCTACTGAAACGCTATCAAGAATCAAGTCAGAAACATTCAATTCTGTAGTCTCTTTCATGATATACAAAATATCTCCGTCGTCTATTTCTTGTGCTGCATATTTAATCAAGTAATCAGACTTACCATGAACAGGGAGCGGAATATCTGCTGTACATCGGTCACATGACGTATTCCAATGTCCTCTGAACTCGACTTCCAGAATTATCAAATCTATGTTTTTATCTAAAGTAACATTGACCTTAAAGTGTCCGGATTTAATCAGAGTGCACTCTTTACGAGTAAAAAACTCTTTGTCTATTTCGAAAGCATATTCGTGAATTCCGAGGTGTAAGCCTTTGACTGGAATTGTAAACTGATCAAAATAAGCCATTCCTATTTATACTTTTACAAATGGACTGCAAAGGTAATTCTATTTTTTAATATATACATGATTTTCAAAAGATTTTTTCCATCAATTTCTATGGCTTTACATTGGCAAGGACGATATACTGATAATCCAAGGTTACATCATCGGATTTTTGGATGTTGTATCCTGCATTGAGTAATTCTTTTTCCACAGTATCCAAATTGACTCTTTCATCAATTGGAGGGCCAAAAGGCAAGTTTTTCTTCTTATAATCTATAATGAGTACACGAGCATCCTTTTTTAGATAAGCCCGTAGTGTTTTCAAATAATTGACTCTATCCTGAATGTACATATAGGTATTTGACAAAAGCACAATATCTACGCTATGTGGGTCAAGCTGTGGATCAGACGGCTTTGTCAACTTAATCACCAGTTTATTTGAAATAGAAGTGTCCAGCTTCTCTGCCAATTGAGCCATTTTATCCAAGGGTGCTTTATCGATATCCACGGCTACAACTTTCTTGGCATGTTGCAAAAGGCGAAAGGTAAAAAAGCCTGTTCCTGCGCCTATATCGGCCACCACTTTATCATGCATATCACCCAGTAAATCCAGGATTAAGTCCGGCTTTTGCCATATTACCCGATCGGGCGTATTATCTGATTCCAGATAGGTTAAGGAAGAATCAGGGTCTTCGTCTTGTACAATCATTTCCTGTTTAGGTAATGGATTGGTTGTTGATGTACATCCCATACTAATAGAAAGACAAATGAGTACAAATGATTTTATAATTATTTTCAAGTCGAAAAATTTTGATACAATAATAATGAAAAAAGATAATTGCTACTTCTAAAAGTAAAGAATAAGGATACATTAACGCCCTAAGAGTAGATTTTTTTATAATTTTGAATTTTCTGTTTAAAAATATTTTATCATGAAAAGCTTGCCACAACAATTAACTACCACTCTGAATCTTGCAATTTTCATTTTATCATTTTTATTTTATTCGACAAATACATCTGCCCAACGCTTAACACAGCTCTTCAATGATGATTGGCAATTTCTTCATCAATCAGATATAAAGACTGCCCACGATGGGCAATGGCAGTCGGTCGATATTCCACATACCTGGAATCAAGATGCCTACCATCAATGGCAATACGATCGAAGTGCATATTGGTATCGCAAAATTTTTACTATTCCTGTCACTATGATAAATAAAGAGCTTTACCTAAGATTTGATGCCGTCAATTCTTTTGCAGAAGTTTATTTGAACGGTCATCTCCTCAATATACATAGTGGCGGATATACCGCTTTTATGGTTCATTTGCCAAAGAATTATCTCAATAATTCCAATATTCTGACGGTCAAAGTAGATAACAGAAACATCAACATACCGCCATTAAATGGCGACTTTACAATATTTGGAGGTATTTATCGATATGTTCACCTAATCGCATTGAATCCAATTCATTTCGACATGGACAATTATGGTTCATCCGGGATATTTATTTCAACTCCGCAGATTTCAAAATCCTTGGCTAAAGTTGAAATTAGTGGTCGTTTGAAAAATCCGAAAAATATACCTTTAGATATCAAAGTAAGTTTATTAGACGAAAAAAAACTTGTTGCCTCAACCCAACTTACTAAGAACAACTCCGGCAATTGGAACACACTTCCTATCGAAATCCAAGACCCAAAGCTATGGAGTCCCGGCTCGCCGCATTTATATAAAGCCATTGTCCAAATCGTACAAGGAGAAATTATTTTAGATGAAATCACTCAATCAGTGGGTTTACGATGGTTTAGTGTCGATACCAAGAATGGATTTATGTTGAATGGTGAGCCTTTAAAGCTATTGGGTACCAATAGGCATCAAGATCAATACCCGTATGGCATCGCTGTACCACAATGGGTTCATTATAGAGATGTCCATTTGATAAAATCGATGGGCGCCAACTTCCTTCGCCTCGCTCATTATCCACAGGATGAGACCGTTCTCCACTTGTGTGACAGCCTTGGACTCATCGTCTGGGAGGAAATTCCAATTGTTGATATTATTGCGGACAATGTTACATTTAGGATTAATTGTGAGACACAGCTAAAGGAAATGGTACGCCAGCATTACAATCATCCTTCCGTTGTATTTTGGGGCTATATGAACGAAACTATTAATCAGGTATATTACCGGGTTGCCAAGGAAGAATGGCAATCCTATTTCAAAAAGACGGTAGAATTAGCTAAACACCTTGAAGATCTTCTTAAACAAGAGGATAAAAGCCGACTTTCTGTTATGGCATGTGGCGGAAGCACCGTTAATAACGATATAGGTCTGACAGAAGTGACCGATGTGATGGGATGGAATCTGTATCAAGGCTGGTACGTCGGTGGCTTTAGTGATTTTGAAAAATATACGGATGAAGATTTTCAAAAGTATCCGGACAGACCTATGATTATCAGCGAATTTGGCGCAGGCTCAGACCAGCGATTACACTCATTACGCCCGGAGACCTTTGACTTTTCAATTGAGTATCAACAACTTTATATGGAGCATTATCTTCCCGAAATAGTGAAACGAAAGTACATAATAGGTGCGGCTGAATGGAACTTTATCGACTTCAATGTAGCAACCAGACAGGAATCCATGCCACAGACCAATAACAAGGGACTTGTATATAATGATCGAACACCCAAGGATATTTATTATTATTATCAGGCATTCCTGCGCAAAGACACAGCTATGGTACACATTGCATCTGATGATTGGAAGAAGCGCAATCTGGTAAATGATGGAGACAGTATAACCATCCCTCTTAAGGTATATTCCAATCAGCCATTTGTTCAACTAAAGGTGAATGGTAAATGGTTGGCCAAAAAAGAAATTGATAATTGTCATGCTATATGGAACATTCAACTATCCGGTGGAAAAAACAGTATTCAAGCTATTGGTCTGGATGCACATCAAAATACAGCATTTGACAGCATGACGATACAGGTGGCCTTTTCGCCTCTTAGTACTTCTATACTTAAAGAAAAAAAATGGGATTTAGGAATCAATGTCGGAAGCAATTGTTCTTATTTCGATGCTTCAACAGGTGTTACATGGCATCCGGATCAACCCTATAATAAAGGGAGTTGGGGTTATTTAGATGGAAGCATTTTTAGGCGCAATCCGGGGCGGATAGGCACAACGGCGACAATCGGAGGCACCGACAACACTCCGCTGTATCAAACTATGCGTCAAGATATCAGTGCATATCAAATAGATGCACCCCCCGGCCAATATGAAATTGAATTACATTTCGCAGATTTGTTTCCATCATCGATAAAAGCAGCAACATTGGAAGAAAAATCTTTGTCTCCTGAAGTAAATACATTTGATATCGTGGTCAATGGCAAACTATATTGGAGTGGCTTTTCGCCTTATATCCTATCTCAAGGAAAGGCAAATAGTGCCATCAAAAGAACTATTTCCTTTAAAAATACAAATCATCAAATCCGAATTGAATTTGTCAAACGAAAAGGGCATAGTTTTCTGAATGTATTGAGAATAAAGCAAATTTAACCTACATTTCTCTTAAAGGCTTAGTGTTTCCTTTAAAATGAATTGGGATAAATAATCCTTTGCGCTGCACGAATAAAATGGTTTACAGAACAATCCGGTATAATTACAAATAAAATATTGCGGAAAGGCGCACCAATTGAGCAAAATATCAAAATATAATTCAAATTATATTACATTTGCATTTTTAGAGATAATTGCAATAAATGAGGGGAATGGGTTTTGTTAACAACAATAAATGGAAGTATCGATAATTCTGGGACTGATGCTATTAAATGGCATATTTGCCATGTGTGAAATGGCGTTAGTCTCATCAAAAAAAGCCCGCTTAGCAGAGAAAGCCAGTAAAGGCAACAAAAATGCGGTTTTAGTTTTACAACTTATTGATAATCCCGATAAATTTTTATCAGCGATTCAAGTTGGGATTACTTTAATCGGGATATTAGCCGGTGTATATGGAGGACAGGCATTTGCTTCGGATCTTGAAAAGTACTTAATCAACTTTTCGTGGCTTGCGCCTTATGCTCATTCCGTCTCACTTGGTATCATCATCAGTGTCATCACCTATTTTAGCATAGTTATAGGTGAATTGATTCCAAAGAAGATAGGATTGCTGTTTGCTGAAGATATCGCTGTGGCGGTTGCACCTTTTATTAAATATTTCACCAAAATAACCTATCCGATAGTTTGGTTTTTGGGTATATCAACCAAGCTCTTATCTAAAATATTTTTTCTCAAAGATAATGATGGTGACATCGTCTCAGAGGATGAAATAAAAATGATGGTTAAGATGGCCAATGAAGATGGTACTATCGACAACAAGGAAAGTGAACTGATTCATAATATATTCAGATTTGCCGATCGTAAAGCATATAGTATCATGACGCCTCGAAATGAAGTCGTATGGCTTGACATCAGTGAATCGAGTGAAGAAATCCATTCGGACATTATGGAAAGTGGCTTGACTAAGTTTCCGGTGTGTGATGATAGTTTAGATAACATTCTGGGTGTGGTCAATCTAAAAGACTATCTTATGCAGCGCAATAAACCGGGATATGATATCCAAAATCTACTGCATCCGGCTGTTTTAATACCTGAAACATTGACGTCACTAAAGATTTTGGAACAATTCAGAAAAGAAAGACGGTATTTCGGTGTTGTAATCAATGAACATGGGTCTGTAGAAGGAATCATTACGCTACATGATTTAACGGAAAATATTTTTGGAAGCCTTCCTGATTTGGAGGAGGAAGAAGAGATTATGATTTTTAAACGTGAAGATGGTTCATATCTGGTTGATGGCTCCTACCGTATAGATGAATTGAGAGATCAGATTTATATCGATGAATTTTTCCACGAAGACATTGATTATACAACTATTGCCGGTTATGTCATCGAAAAACTGGGCAAGATGCCGGAAGTAGGCGATAAATTTACAGAAGGCATTTATACTTTTGAGATATTAGATTTAGATAAAAGTAAGATTGATAAAGTATTAGTTACGGAAGCAGATCCGGCTTAATCCACTCCAAATACTACATTTTTAAATTGTAAAAGAAATAAAGCTAAAAAATGAAATTACATTTGAAGTCCTTATTATGCTTTGCTTTTGTTGTTCTATTATGGACCACTACTTTATCGAGTCAGTCATGCATGGGCGTAGAGGTCAAAAAAGGAAGTGGCTACGAAACGGCGTCTTATAGTGCAAAAGGGAAAATACAAGGCTCAACTGTTGTTACTTTCAAAGAGATTCGTACAGAAGATGAATTCAGTGTTCTTGACATTGAAATCGATTCCAAAACAAGTAAAGGCAAAACCAACGGAACAAGCTCCTATACCGCTAAATGCAGCGGTAATCAAATTATTATCGATTCGAAGTCGATGATCTCTGACGAACAAAAACAAATGCTGAAGGATTACAATATGACATTCACCGGAAAGGGGATTGAAATTCCGGCAAACCTCAAGGAAAACCAAGTATTGCCCGACGCTAATTTACATGGTATAGGTTCTTCATCTTCATTACAAATTACGTTCGACTTAAATATTACCAATAGAAAAGTCATCGGAAAAGAAAAAATAACCATTCCATTGGGAACTTTTGATGTCTTTAAAATTAGTTCTGATATCAAGATGAAAATGGTATCGATTATCCCTGTTTCGTTTGAGTATCAAACAATAAGCTATATATTACCGAATGATTTCAAGGAAATAAAGACAGAGATTTATCGCAAGGGCAAGCTTGTTTCCTATTCAGAGCTGGTTCGTACTTTTTAACCTAAATTCCGCAATAGACAAATGCGAAAACGATTCACACATCGGGATACTACTCATAATCAGCATTATACAGCTTTTCAAAACCTTTAATATGAATTCTGAATTAATAGGCAAATCTCGCCACATCTAATTCTGAAGGCAATTCTTTATCATTTAATAGATTATCGACAAAAAGTGCTGCAGAATATGGAGCCAGGGATGTACCTTTTGTACCTAAGCCATTCAATATCGCTATCCCGGTATATTTCGGATGCTTTCCAATAATCGGTCGTCTGTCGCGCGAAGTCGGTCTAACACCAGATATTAGCCTTTCAAGTTTGGGTTCTTCGCCAAAATCTTCCTTATAATTTTCTGTCAAAAAATCAATAGAGTCTTCATTCGGCATGAAGTCAGTTATTTTGTTATCCATAGTGGCGCCATACCATACGAGGTCATCATTCCAGTGCGTCATCATACAGTTATTTTTTGCCATAAAATGAAGATCCGATTTTCTTTTAATAAGCAAAGCTTCACCTTTTGCGGGTATGACGGGTAGATAGTTGAAATACGGATTTTCACCGATGCGAAACCCTTCACAGAACAGCATCAAGTCATACTCTATTCCTTGATATGTCAGTAATCCTGATTTTTCTTCAATCTTGCTATAATCCATAGATTCATGGATAAACAGATTTTCTTCTTCAAGTTTCTTTCGATACATCGGAAATAAGCAGTCAAAGTCAAGCCTGTAGGCATTCAATACTTCAGCCCATGTGCCATCTCCACTTTTAGGTGGGTATTCTTCCAGACTTTTTACAAATTCGCCATGGCATGCAACACCACTTTCTCGGTCGGCATTAAATATCCATCGGTTAATTTGTTCGAGATTGGACAGGTATCGGAACATCTTCATTGGATGAAATATATTCTTTCCAACATAGGTCTCCAAATCCTTATAAAAAGGCACAAAAGAATCCATCAACGCATCGTAGTTCCAGCTTTTCTGGTACTTAGGTCCGGTAATAGGGTTGATAATACCGGCAGCCGCAGCCGATGACTTGCCGGGCAGATCCCCATCCATTATCATTGCCGATATACCCCTTTGTTTCAAAGAAAAGTGAAGGACTGTCCCTGCCAGACCTTGTCCAACAATTAATATCTGTGGCTTATTCTCCATTTTCAAGTGCGGCTTCAACTTGTTCTCTATACTTTTTGGGCAATCCATTTACAACTTCAAGATAAGAGTGATTGATAAGATGTTTTAGTAAGTTATCATCCATCAATTCATCGGCATACACTGTATTCCACATCTTTTTATTCATGTGATATCCCGGAACTATGGCCGGATAACGCTCTCTAAGTTCTATGGCATACTCGGGTCGGCATTTCAGATTCACACTCAATTGAATCTCATCCAATCCGGTCAAAGCGAAAATCTTATCAAAGACTTTAAAGACCAGTGTATCGGGACCAAAAGGGCACGATGTCGCTGTAAAAGGTTTTGTAAGGCAATATTCGTTCAATTCTTCAACATTCATCTTTTAAGAATTCTTTATTTCTCAAAGGCGTACTTAACGATATTGGCTCCCATCTGTAAGGCCTTAAGTCTTAATTCAAAAGGGTCGTTATGTATGTCGTCCCAGCCGTCGCCTAAGTCAGATTCAAAGTTATAAAGTGCCACCAAACGACCTTCCCAGAAAAGCCCATATCCTTGGGCAGGCTTGTTGTCGTGCTCATGAATCTTGGGCATGCCGCCACGAAATTGAAACAAAGTATGATATACAGGATGATTGATGGGAATCTCAACCAAAGACAGTTCTGGGAAAACCTTCTTGAGTGCCGGCCTTATGAAAGGATCCATTCCATAGTCGTCATTAATTATCAGAAACCCGCCTCCTATTAAATACTTCCTTAAGTTGAGCGCCTCCGCGTCAGAAAAAATAACATTGCCATGTCCGGTCATATATGTTATCGGATTTGCAAAAAGCTCCGCACTCCCGGGTTCTACCGTCACATAATCGGGATCAAAGTTGGTCCCCATCTTTTGATTGCAAAAAAGTGCGAGATTCTTTAGGCTATTGACATCATTGTACCAATCACCACCTCCTGCGTACTTGAGCAATGCCAGTCGCAGTGTGGGCGGATTATTGTTACCAAAACTCACCAAAGGGCAACATAAAAGAAGAAAATATATTAATCTTAACATCATATATGTGGATTCAACATTTGAAACGTTTCAATCGTCTCTTGTGATATTCTATTGGTGCTAATTTACAAAATGTTTAAGATATGCCGTATATCCAAGTTTGATTGCCAATCCGATAAAAATAATACCAATCCCCATATTAAAATACCTCATGTGTCCCGGAGTCAGCCATCGGCGGAGCTTTTGAGCAAAAAAACTAATGGTTGAAAGTGTTGTAAATATCATAATCAGGGTTGCGGCGAAATACAACAATAGATTTTCGTAGCTAAAGTAATCGCTTGTTTGTATTTGAGTCGTTATAGTCATCCACATAAAGAAATTAACGGGATTCAAGGTGTTTAATAGAAAGCCGGAAGAAATCAAATAAAAGCGCCCTCCCATCTTAGTAGTGGGGTAAACAACGGTCTGTTTTTTTGAAAAAATATTAATAAATCCAAGGATAAGCAATAAGCCTATGCCAGCCAAACTGATGACTGCATCGTATTTTTCCACCAATGCCAAGCCGCTGGTACTCAGGTTGACAAATAATATAAGGCAAAAGTCGCTTAATAAAACGCCTAAAGCTATGCCCATACCTTTGCGCCATCCAAGGTCTATACTATGCTGTAACACAGAAAAGACAACCCCGCCGGGCAATGAGCCTAAAATCATCCCCGAAACTGCACCCGCTATGATGGCATCAAACAAATTTCCCTTTTTTCATGCGTTGAATTATTTAGAAGTGGACCAAGTCACACCTTCCTTTCCATCTTTCACTTGAATATTCAAGGAAGACAATTTATCCCGGATAAGGTCAGACGTAGGCCAATCCTTATTATCCCGAGCCTTTGCCCTTAATTCGAGGATAATATCCATCAAACCCTCGGTATAGTTGTCTTGGTCGGACGATAGCTCATCTTTGAGTCTAATACCCATTATATCGGAAACAAAGGTATCGAAAGCTTTCTGAAGCAATGCAATAGAATGCTCATTCATGCCACCATCCGTATTGGGATTATTGTGGTAAACATTGATGATAGATACAAGTTCAAAGATTCTGGCAATAACCTTCGGTGTATTAAAATCATTGTTCATATCCTCATACATTCCTTCTATCTCCGATTCAATAGAGGCATTAATTGGAATAGAATCATTTCCGGTAATTGTCTTCAAGTTAGCAATTAAATTATAGGCGTCTTTTATCTTACTAAATCCCTTTTCAGCAGCTTTCAAGGCATCAAAAGTAATGTCAAGCGTACTTCGGTAATGACTTTGCATCATAAAGAAGCGCAATACCATGGGTGAAAACGCCTCCGGAAATATTTCATTCTGACCACTTATGAGCTCCAAAGGGAGGATGGAATTGCCGTCGCTTTTGGACATTTTTTTTCCGTTCATCAACAGCATGTTACCATGCATCCAGTACCGTGCCGGTGTCGTGCCACAAGCTCCTTGATTTTGGGCTATTTCATTTTCATGGTGTGGAAACTTCAAATCTTGTCCTCCACCATGAATGTCGAATGTAGGCCCTAAATACTTGGTACTCATCGCAGAGCACTCCAAGTGCCACCCCGGAAATCCGATAGACCATTTTGAAGGCCACTTCATCAAATGGCGCTCATCCGCCTTAATCCACAATGCAAAATCACTTGGATGCTTTTTCTCATCCTGATTTTTCAAATTATCTCTACTCTCACTGATTAGTTCTTCAACAACTCGACCGGACAACTTGCCATAAGAGTCTGTTGTTTCGGCATATTTTACTGTATCAAAATACACAGAACCATTCATTTCGTATGCCAACCCATTGTCGAGAATTTTTTGAACCATTTCTATTTGCTCGATGATATGGCCGGTAGCGGATGGCTCGATATTTGGATTCAAGTTGTTAAAAAGAGACATGACATCATGAAAACCATTGGTATATTTTTGGACGATCTCCATTGGTTCCAATTGTTCCAGACGGGCTATCCGACCTATTTTATCTTCAGCACCTGTATCGACATCTCCTATCAGATGCCCCACATCCGTAATATTCCGAACATATCTGACTTTATATCCAAGATGCAATAAGTAGCGATACACTACATCAAAGCTTATAAAGGTCCGGCAATTGCCCAGATGGACATCATTGTAAACCGTAGGTCCACAAACATACATACCGACCCGGCCTTCCAATAGTGGTTGAAAAAGCTCTTTTTCACCGGACAGTGTATTGAAAATATTTAGAGGGCGGAAAGACATATCATTCATTTATTTCGTTAAAAATGGCTGCAAAGTTAAGCCAAAGGTATAAAAATAAAAAACCGGAATAACCAAAGGCATATTCCGGCTTTATCGTTATAGAAAAATAACTTATTACCGCAATGATGGCTCTGGAAAGTTTACCCCCATTTGACAACAGGGTAAATTGATTTTTCCCAAATTAATTTTTTTCAACATCACGGAAAAGCAATTAATTTACTTTCAATAATTCAATTTCAAAGATAAGTGTAGAATAAGGAGGAATGTCACGTCCTGCACCGCGCTCGCCATAAGCAAGGTCATAAGGAATAAACAGTTTCCACTTATCGCCCACTTTCATCAACTGCAAAGCTTCAGTCCATCCTTTGATAACTCCGTTTACCGGGAATGTAGCGGGTTCACCTCTGTCATACGAACTATCAAATTGCTTACCATTGATGAGTGTACCTTTGTAGTGTGTTGTTACTTTGTCAGATAACTTAGGTGTTTCACCTGTTCCAGCCGTCAAAACTTCGTATTGAAGACCGCTTGCAGTAGTGATAACACCTGGTTTTTTGCCATTTTCGGCGAGAAACTTACGTCCTTCTTCGATAGCGGGACCGGCTTTCTTCTCTGCTGCTGCAGCCATCTGGTTACTAACAAGCATGTTGGCTTGTTCAGGAGTCATCTTCAAGTCGCGACCTTTCAAAAGATCATCTATTGCCATGGAAAGTGTTGCGGCATCGATATTTTCAATTTCCAATTGTTTTAGATTTTGTCCAAGCAAAATACCGAGACCATAGCTAAGTGAATCCATTTGCGTTTTATTTGTTTCGTTAGTTTTAGATTGTTTTTCTTTTGGAGTAGATTTTTTGTTTTGAGCTAATGCAGAGGAGCTGCAAAAAGTCAACAAAATCCCCATTGCCAAAACGAACTTCAAGTTGTTAATCATCGTTTTGAAATTATTGGTTTAGTTATTAAATATGAATTAGTTATTAAATACTTATTTTTTTCAATTCGGCGTAATGCGGATAGAAGCGAAGAATGGTCTCAATACCTCTAAAGAAGTTAAACACGCCATAGTGCTCATTTGGAGAATGGATGTCGTCAGAATCCAATCCAAATCCCATTAAAACAGATTTTACGCCCAAAACAGATTCAAACAGAGCAACAATCGGAATACTTCCTCCTCCACGCTGTGGAATGGGTTCTTTACCAAATGTATCTTGCATCGCCAAAGCCGCTGCCTTGTACTCTACCGAATCAGTAGGTGTCACAACAGGTTCACCACCATGATGGGGCGTTACTTTCACTTTAACACCTTGAGGAGCTATCGAGTTAAAATACTCTGTAAACAGGCGTGTAGCTTCATCAGAAGTTTGGTTTGGTACAAGTCTCAGGCTTATTTTGGCAAAAGCCTTAGAAGGAAGTACTGTTTTAGCACCTGCACCGGTATAGCCGCCCCATATTCCATTGACATCGAGTGTTGGGCGGATAGAGGCTCTTTCTAAGGTAGAATAACCTTTTTCACCATATACAGAATTGATATCTAAATCCTTTTCATAATTTTCCAAGGAGAATGGAGCTTTTGCCATAGCTGTACGTTCTTCTTGAGACAGCTCTTGTACTTTGTCATAAAATCCGGGAATAGTGATGTGGTTATTTTCATCGTGCATGGAGGCAATCATTTTTGCTAAAATATTGATTGGATTGGCTACTGCCCCACCATATACACCGGAATGAAGGTCTCTATTTGGTCCGGTCACTTCGACTTCTACATACGACAAACCTCTCAATCCGGTAGAAATAGAAGGCGTATTATTATCGATAATGCTGGTATCAGAAATCAAAATAACATCCGAGCGAAGCATGTCTTTGTGATCTTCACAGAACTTTCCAAGGTTGACTGACCCAACTTCTTCTTCTCCCTCTATCATAAACTTCAGGTTGCAAGGAAAATTATTCTCATGGGACATCATTTCAAAGGCTTTGACATGCATATACACTTGTCCTTTGTCATCACATGATCCGCGAGCAAAGATTGCGCCATCCGGATGTTCATCTGTCGGTTTAATAATTGGTTCAAAAGGTGGAGACGTCCACAAATCTAGAGGATCGGGTGGTTGCACATCATAATGACCATATACGAGCACGGTTGGCTTGGATGGATCTGAAATCTTTTCTGCATAAACTATTGGGTGACCGGCTGTTGGATATATTTCAGCCTTATCCACTCCTTGTTCAACAAATCGCTGTTTAAGATACTCAGCCGCCTTCACCATGTTCTCTTTTGAATTGGGATCAGAACTGATTGAAGGAATTCTGAGCCATTGGACTAATTCGTCTAAGAAGCGTTCTCGATTAGCTTCAATATATTCAAGAGTACTCATAGTATAGAATTTTAATTAAAGTGCGCAAAGATAACAAAGATATCGGTATCCATAACGATGGATATCAAAATGAAAAGCAAATATTTGACCTTTGTAAAAAAAACAGTTAAATCCTTATTAACCAAAAAGCTTAGAAGTTTTTTCGACCAATAGTCTCAATTTTTCATCAATAGATTCACTTTTCTTATCGGCTTCTTCTTTTTTAAGTTTTTTCGTCTGATTTATTTCATTCTGAAGCTTTTCCTTTTCTGCTTCAAGTTCTTTGAATTCAGATTTTTGCGCATCCGTGTAATTATCGCCATTATTTTTAACGGCGTCATATACATCGTTCAATTTATCCATTGCTTTATCATACTTGCCTTCGTCAAACTTATTTTTTTCAGCTTTCAAAAGGTCATATACGCTGACAGTAAGGTCTTTGGTTTTATTAAAAACGACCTTGGATGTTTCCTTTTCTTCTTGCGTACCAAAAAAGTAATTATAAATCAAAAGGCCGATAATAATCGGAATAGCTATTTTAAGAAGGAATTTTATCATATTGACTATTAGATAATGTACAAAAATTAATTCTGTATTAATTAATGAAAATTAGCGCAAATTGGTTCAAAAGTCGCAAAGTAATTGCAAGATAAAAAAGTCTAAAAAAGCAAAGAATCAATGTTATTATTGAGTTAGCAAAAAATAAATTAACCTAAATTCATAGTATAGGCAAAAAATGAATCTATTTAAAAGGAAAAATAAAAACTGTTAATTAAAGATATCCATTTTATCCAAAAGTATTCTTTTATACTTACTAGATAGCGGCAATTCAATGTCTTGAATATAAACAACTTCCGAATTAACTTTTGTGATATGATCAATATTGACGATGTATCTTTGGTGTATTCGTTGAAACTTTCTTTTAGGTAAATGATTTTCGATATCATCTAATTTTGCTCTGATAGGGACTTTTTTATTACCACTGTTCAATATAATATATACATGTTCGCTTTGTATGTAAAGCAATTCACCAAATTGAATTTTAAAAATATTTGTACCACTTTTCACAAAAGTATAATAATCATTTTCAATGCGTTGGTTTTCCCACGTTGAGGTATTTGTCACAATTTGCTGATTATCAGATACAATATTCTTGCCTTGATCCATCATATTCAAAAGAATATTCTTCTTCAAAGTAATAAGAAAAAATAACTGGTCAATATCAGATGGATAAGATATGATATTATTAGGGAAATATTTTATTATTTCTGGAACAATTTTATTTTTGGTGTTTTTGATGCAAAAAATAAAAGGAATTTTTAAAGATAAGTTCTTGACTATTTTTACAACCTTATTTATTAATTCATGGTTTCCATCAACTAAGACAAGGACAACTTCCAGCTTTTTGAGTAAAATCCTATTCTCAAAATCTTTATATGAATGATAAACATTAATATTCTCTATAACTTTCCGGGATAAAGAATTCTTAACTAAATCTGTAAAATCAGATCTTGTGGCAATTATTGTTAGGTCTTTCAAATCTTTCTTTTATTACTAAGGTGGTGTGTAATATGACATCATTATTATTGCATCATTATACAATCATAAATAATGTCGTTTATTTCAAGGATAAGTCTTTCAAAATCTATGATTCCTTACAACTTTCCTGAATATCACCAATGTAACTATCTATACAAATTCTTGAAATGATAATTATAATGTAATATTTCAGAAGACAAGGTACTTCTTTATCTGTAAAAAATATACATTTTGTTATTTTTTTAAGTAATTTTGTTCATTTTGAGGTTATTTTTGTTATATTTATAATATTAACAAAAATTTTTAGTTTAAATTAAATCCAACACAATAGCCCTCAAAGGTAATTTGACGCATTCCTACCTTGTCTCAATATTAATCAAATTATTTCGTGTCATTACCGGACTTCGCCCTTTCTTCGGCAAGTAGATTAAACATTTTCCGGTAACGTACAATCTCTTCTCTATCAATCTGAGTTCCAAATACACCACTCTCTGCGAGTGGACCTAATTGATAATTGCCATAAGGAGTAATGACGGATGAATGACCATTGTAACGATCATTGTTCCCATCCAACCCTACTCTATTGACACCAATAACAAAGGCTTGATTCTCAATAGCCCGAACCTGTAATAATGCATCCCAATGTGATATCCGCGACTCTGGCCAATTAGCGACAAACAAGAGTATATCCGCATCTTCGTGATTGTAACACCATAGCGGAAATCTCAGGTCATAACAAATCAAAGGCTTGATCTTCCATTCTTTAATTTGAAAAACAACGTGTTGGTCGCCGGATTGATAAAACTTGTCTTCGTGAGCGAGCGTAAAGCAATTTCTTTTGTCATAGCGTGCAATAATTTTGCCATAAGAAGCTACATAACAACGGTTGAAGTAATTGCCATGTTCTTCTATAGCAACAGATGCAACAATAGTAGTTGCCATAACCGCAGAGCGCTGGATCAACCATTGAACAGCATCACCTTTCTCCGGCTGCGCAACATGCTGTGGATTCATACTAAATCCGGTATTGAACATCTCCGGCAGGATAATCAAGTCTGAACCATGAATATCATCCATTATTCCATCCAGCTTTTTCAAATTAGCTTCACTATCCTCCCAGATAATATCAAGCTGTACCAAGTTAACTTTTAAATTTTGCATAATATATCCAATGCTTTATTTAATGTTTCTTCCTTCTTAGCAAAACACAATCTCACCAACTTTGGATCATATCCATCTGAATAAAACGGACCACAAGGAATCAGGGCAACACCATGCTCTCGCACCATCCACATAGCAAATTCTAAAGAAGGCATATCCGAAATCCCACTGTAATCCAACATGATGAAGTACGTTCCATTACATGGCATAGTTCTCCACTTGCTATCTTTCAATCTATTTATTACTAAATTCCTTTTCTCTAAGAACAGTTGACACGTGGCAGCGGCATCAAAATCATTTTTGAGATATGAAGCAATACCCACCTGCATAGCATGATTCCCACAAAAAACAGAAAATTGGTTGATCTTTCGCATGATATCAGTAACTTCAGGTGGGGCAATACAATATCCCATACGCCATCCTGTCACATGGAGAGACTTTCCAAAACTTGAAATAACAATGGCTTTGTCCCACAGATTTTCATAAGCATGTATCGATAAGTGCCCACCTTCAGAGAAGTCAATAAATTCATATACTTCATCTGACATAATATAGCAGTCGGAACCTTCTACTAATTTGCCCAGGGCTATAAAATCGTCATGTCGCCATGTCGAAGCTGTAGGATTATGAGGATTATTGAAAATAATTAAGCGTGTTTTGTCAGAAAACAAACATTTTACTTCCTCCCAATCAATACCAAAATCAGGCGGCCTGAGCCGAAAAGACTTTATTAAACCACCATAAATCTCAATAGATGGTGCATAACATTCATAAGCCGGTTCAAAGATAATGACTTCATCACCCGGATTGATGACTGCCTGTATTGCAATGTAAATTGCCGTAGAAGCGCCCGGATATACTGTTAACTCTTGGTCACTACAAATATCTCGATGATAATGGTTTCGTATGATGGCTTCAATTTCAGTATGTAATGAAGGAGCACCAATTGGACGGGCATATTGATTATACCCTGCTTTCATCGCATCATCAACCGCCTCAATCAGCTTTGGATCGACCGGAAAATCCGGAAATCCCTGTGCAAGATTTATGGCATTGTGCTCAATAGCCATCGCTGTCATCGTGCTGAAAATAGAAGCGCCATATCCTGCTAATTTGTCAATCATATATATATTCTTAAAATATTCATACCTTATTCTGAAGTCAAAACAGTAGTATCATCAATTAAATAGATAAAAGTAATGAAAAATTTTGAAAACAGCATCAATCCTCAATGGTGGCTTTAAACAAGCGAACAGAAAAATTACTTATTCAAAAAGGTTATATATAACAAATAATAAAATGTAAAAAATATCGCATAAATAATCCTCAATTAGTTTGTAAACCGTCAAACTTTATGGATATTTGTCGCCCGTCCCGATATAAATCTTAAATTAAGAAATACAGTAGAACTACGCCTGCAATATAGTATTAATAGTACTCTTATTGCAAATACAATGAATTATTGAACATTTGAGAATAAATGATTGCTGACCACGCAAAGATTTGGAACAACTGCTTGACTCTAATAAGAGATCATGTGTCTGAACAAGGATTTAAGACATGGTTTCAACCTATTGTTCCCATTAAATGCATCAATAAAGTTCTTACAATTCAGGTTCCCAACCAATATATCTATGAGATGCTGGAAGACCAGTTTATCGGCATATTAAAAAAGGCAATAAAATCATCCATTGGTTCGGAAGGGAAGTTGGAATATGAAATTCCGGTTGGAAAGGCACACGATTCTTCTTCATCCATGCCTACTTCAAATATAGAAGAGGTAGCCATTCACAAGATAAAAAACCCATTTATCATTCCGGGCATAAAAAAGACTGCATTTGAAAGTGAGTTAAGTGTTCGATTTACCTTCGAAAACATGGTCGAAGGAGAATGTAATAAGATGGCTAGAACTGCCGGATTGGCTATTTCCAAAAGGCCAGGCGACACTTCTTTCAATCCATTGTTTCTTTATGGTGGGACTGGACTGGGCAAAACCCACCTTGCTCATGCCATCGGAAACGAAATACAATCACTACACCCTTCAAAACGTGTCAAGTACGTCACTTGTGAAAAACTGACCAATCAGATCGTTTATGCCTTTAAGACGGGAACCATTGCTGATTTGTCCTTATTGTACAATTCATTGGACGTTCTAATAGTAGATGATATTCAATTTTTAAGCGAGAAGCCCAAGACACAAGAAGCCTTTTTCTTTATCTTCAATGAATTGCACCAAAATCAAAAACAAATAGTTATCACCTCCGATCGACCTCCAAAAGATATGGAGAAAATGGAAAAGAGATTGATTTCCAGATTCAAATGGGGACTTACTGCCGAAATGGAAATGCCCGACTTTGAAACCCGCATTGCCATAGCAGAAGCCAAAATTGAATCAGAAGGGTTCAACGTACCGGAAGATGTCCTAGAATTTATTTGCTACAACATTCAATCTAATATTCGTGAACTTGAAGGGATGCTGATATCACTTGCATTTGCATCCAATCTCAACAACAGAGATGTCGATATCAACCTTGCAAAAGAGATCATCTATAAATTTGTCGATCAACTCAATAGTGAAGTGACCGTAGAAAATATCCAGTCGCTTGTAGCCGATCATTTCCACATATCTTCAGACAAATTAAACGGTACAAGCCGCAAACGCTCCATTGTGATTGCCCGACAACTATCGATGTATTTGGCTAAAAACTTCACCGATAAATCTTTGAAAAAAATAGGAGAAAGTTTTGGTGGCAAAGACCACACTACTGTCATCTATTCATGTAAAGCAGTACAAGATATGATGGATACGGATATAACCTTCAAAAGTACTGTAGAAGATTTAGAAAGAAAGGTGAGAATGAATTTGAGTGTATAACCTGACGTTTATTTATCCGAATACAACACAACTTATCATCCAAAATTTCATAAATTACTAAAATTACCGCTTAGTCAAAATGTAATGTTCTGCCAAAACACCTTTAATCCGATTACCGTCCATATCTAAAGCAAACAATTTATTCTCGCCGACTTGAAATTGGAAACGCTCATTGTCCGATATTAATGTTATTTTATTCCCGCTTGCATTCCATTCAATATTCCCTTTCTCGTCAAAACTATCTTCTTTTCCATTTTTAAGGTACGTATTCGTTCGAGAAAAAGTCAGGTCATTATTGAGGACAATAACAGTCTTGATGCCTTCACAATCAGCACACGGAAGAATTCCTTCATACGTCCCTACCCAATCAATCGAGTTTCGACTATTGTGCCCATCGGGAATAACGGTATCGCGGGTCGTGACGACAGGTAGTTGACTACCTTCTTTACCTTTTTTATTTGGAAGATTGCAAGAACTCCATGCAATAAAAATAAAAATAGCTAGAACAAACCGGTAAAATATCATATTAATATAATTAATAATGTGTATAATAGGAAGCTTTTACTAATAACGCATCCTTTCAGGCTAAATTGCAAGAATGATGGGGAAAAGTATATTCTAATCTTAAACTCAAACGTTATTAAAGCGCTTCAATAACCATCGAACTTGCTCCACCTCCGCCATTACAAATTGCAGCAAGACCGTATTTGCCACCTTCTTGTCTCAGGACAGAAGTTAGTGTGACTAAGATTCGGCTTCCGGAAGAGCCTAATGGATGACCTAAGGCTACCCCACCGCCGTACACATTTAACTTTTCATAAGGAATATTAAAAGACTTGGCAAAGGTCATTGCCACTACCGCAAAGGCTTCATTTACTTCAAAATAATCCATTTGATCTACGGTCAAACCGGCACGTCGCAAGGCAACCGGAGCAGCTTCGACAGGAGCTGTAGTAAACCATTCAGGATCGTGTTCAGCATCAGCAAAGGACACTATTCTGGCAAGTGGTGTTAAGCCGAGTTCTTTCACCTTCTCGCCCGAAGCCAAAATAAGGGTCGATGCACCGTCATTGATTGTACTCGCATTAGCGGCTGTAACCGTTCCGTTGGGGGTAAAAGCAGGTCTTAGTGCGGGGATTTTATCGAAAAAAACATTCTTATACTCTTCATCTTCTGAAAAAACAACGGGCTCGCCTTTACGTTGTGGAATGGAGATTGATCCAATTTCACTCTTAAATTTGCCATTAAGAGTAGCTTCAGCTGACCTTTTGTATGATTGAATGGCAAAAGCATCCTGATCTTCCCGTGAAAAACCGTACTTCTCTGCTGTTGCATCGGCAAAGACGCCCATAGCTTTGCTGTTATAAACATCTTCAAGTCCATCTTTTTGGAGACCGTCTATCGCTTGTACATTACCGTACTTACTACCCCATCGCATGTTAGGAAGGTAGAACGGGATATTGGACATGGATTCCATGCCACCGGCGACGATTAAATCATTTTGTCCCAATAGGATGGATTGTGCTGCAAGAGCAACCGATTTCATACCACTGGCGCATACTTTGTTGACCGTAGTGGTTATTACATTCTTATTCAATCCCGCCTTGATAGCCGCTTGTCTCGCCGGAGCTTGACCTAAATTAGCTTGAACGACATTACCATAAAAAACTTCCTGTATAGTATTAGGATCCAGATTGATCTTGGTATAAGCATCGCGAATGGAGGAAGCTCCTAAGTCGGTAGCTGAAAAGCCCGAAAGTGAACCACCAAAACTTCCAATCGGTGTGCGTGAGACAGAAACAATAAAAACTTCTTTCATACAAATACAAGGTTTAATTTATCTAAAATCAGGTGCAAAAGTAATGTTTTATAGATTACTATTTCATTAACATCTTAATATTTATCCATGATATGATTTGGATTAATACAATAAAAATTCGCATTTGAGGCAATTGTTTAAAAAAAATATAACAAACATGCCTTTCTTTAACCAAAACGCCTTAAAACTCCTTTATTCATAATGATTTAATAACGAAAAAATTATAAATATATAAGTTAACTTAGATATTTGTTTGTACTTTTGTGCCAAGTTTTACCTTTGATATGATTATAATCCGTAATATCTTCACTGCTTTAGCCCTATTTCTATTCCTTTTTTACACTCAATCCACATTTGGGCAAAGTGACAACATGCCAATCTATCAGAAAGTAAGAATACATCTAAATGGGCATGGTCTAACACCACTTGCGGCAATGGGAATTGAGGTAGAACACGGTTACAAGAGGAGTGAAGACATTTTGGTCAATTTTTATTCGATCGAAGAAGTTAATCAAATTAAAAAAGCAGGATATACAGTTGATATTCTTCAACAAGACGCATTGGCTTACTATTTGGAAGAGAGTAAAAAAGTCCAACCGGTCGATCTTGAGTTGATGATGCGCAATGCCAAATGTCAACCAAGTAATAAGGCATTTGATGTACCGGGTAATTTTAAGTACGGATCGATGGGATCATATCTGACATTCGATGAAATCGTCAGCGAGTTGGATTTGATGAGAACCAAATACCCCAATTTAATAACAGCAAAACAATCCAACCCATCGATTATCACTAAAGGCGGCAATCGAGTTTATTACGTCAAAATATCTGATTTCCCGGATGAGGACGAAGGCGAGTACGAAAATCAAATGCTTTTTACGGCACTTCATCACTCTAGAGAGCCGATGAG
This sequence comes from Saprospiraceae bacterium, assembly GCA_018057925.1. GTDB lineage: Bacteria > Bacteroidota > Bacteroidia > Chitinophagales > Saprospiraceae > Parvibacillus. The sequence continues at coordinate 31,945 of JAGPCT010000003.1, read as the reverse complement.
TATGATGCAGATGATCTATTTCATGTGGTATATTTTGGAAAAATATGATACAGATCCTGAAATAAAATACCTGCTCAACAAATCAGAATTATTTTTTATACCCTGTGTCAATCCAGACGGCTATATTTACAATCAACAAATGGCTCCCAACGGTGGTGGCCTTTGGCGAAAAAATAGAAACAATGCGAATGGATCAGGAGGTATCGACCTGAACCGTAACTATGGTGTGGGCTTTGCATACGACAACAATGGTTCATCGCCCCTAAAAGCTTCAGATACATATCGAGGACCTTATGCATTCTCGGAACAAGAAACCAAAGCCATTCATCTTCTCAGATTAAGCCACCAGTTTAAAATTGCTATCAATTATCATTCTTTCGCAAATATGATGATATATCCCTGGGGCTATTTGGAAAAAAATACCGTCGATAGCCTGACATATACCTATTTTGCACAAGATCTGACACAATATTCCGACTACCGGTATGGATTGAATAATGAGACATTGGGATACCCTATCAATGGCACTGCCGACGACTACTTATATGATAATGGAGTCTATTCCTATACCTTTGAATGTGGTGGTGCAGAACTGACGGATGAAGAAAGCTTTTGGCCACTACAAAATAAAATCCAACCCATCTGCGCCCAAATGGTCTATCAGAATCTCCAATCTATATGGCTTGCCAATGGTGCATTACAATATCAGCTTGGCAGCGACAATATCATACGACCCGGTAGCAATGTCGCCAAAATCATTGTAACCAGAACCGGTCTCGAAAATACACCCACAACACTGAGCATCAGACCATTGACGCCCAATCTTACCAACTTTAATAAAGATTATAGCATTGACTTAGGTCACCTTCAAAAATCAACTTTAAATGTACCCTTTTCTGTCAATAACAATGAAAATGGCATTGCCAAGATTGAAATCAATGCATTATATGGCAGCTACCTAAAAAAGGATACACTTACTTTCAAAGTACTGAAGTATGAAAATAGATTTGAAAATGGAGGTGATGATTTATCTGTATTTGTAAAACAAAACTTCGGAGAAAACTGGGAGCTGGATCAGGAAGATTACTACGACACCTTTAGCTCAATTACCCTAACCAATAATGCCACCTACGACAAAGCAGAAAACAAGAACTTAGAGCTGAAATATCCGGTCTATCTTCCGACAAAAGACTCATTGTCTTTTATCACTTTTTTTGCGAAATGGAATATTGAGAAAAATATTGATCACGTAAAAGTATATGCTTCCTCTGATGGTATATACTGGGAACCGCTGTGTGGTAACTTCTCCCAACGAGGCAACATAGATCAAGGTGAAGAAGAACCAGTATTAGATGGCTTTCAGCCGGACTGGGTACAATTATCTTACAATATCTCCAATTATATCGGCGAAAGCATCTATTTTAAAATCGTATTTAGATCAGACGCCAAGGTCAATAAAGAAGGAATAAAAATTGATAAAATTCGCATCATATCTGTACCACGTGAGAAATTAAGTGTTCATAATGAAATCGATTACAATTCCATTGTTAGCCCTAATCCGGCATCCAATATGCTTTATATTAACCGTAAAAATACCGGTATGGCAGAATTGAGATTATATGATACACATGGTAAAACCGTGTTGAGTGCATCATTGTCTAACCAAATGGAAGCCATCGATGTCCGTAACCTTATATCAGGCGTATATATCTATCAGATTTACAACAATTTAAATCAAAGACCTATTATAGGCAAAGTAATTATTTCAAAATAATTAATCAATTACTTGAAAAATCAAAAATAAGTTGTATCTTTGCACTTCAATTAAAAAAATACCGCGGAGTGGAGCAGTTGGTAGCTCGTCGGGCTCATAACCCGAAGGCCATAGGTTCGAGTCCTATCTCCGCTACTAAGAAAAGACCGCCACGAAATATCGGGCGGTCTTTTTGTTTTCCACATGTCTAAACCTCCTATTAGCCTAACTTCAATCGAATGTATTGCTATTCTTAATCTACCGTAGTAGTAAAAGAGTATTCCGTCTAACCAACAAAAATAACGTTCCCAATACTCCTATAACTCAGCTTATTCCATATCAAAAGGGTTGAAAGCATTTGCTAAATATATTAGATCAATTTATATGTCCACAATGGTGACATACATGCGCCTGTGTATTGCCATTATAATCCTGAATGGCATTTTTTATTTGGACGCCAATATCTTCCAATACAAAGCCTGATTGGAAAATTTCTTTATGACAACGGTCACAAAACCACATCAATTTATCGACTTCGCCATCGTGTCTATGTCTTTCTATCACAAGTCCCACAGTGTTAGCAGGTCTTTGAGGTGAATGCGGTACACGGGGTGGAAGAAGAAACATCTCACCTTGTCGTATTGGAATTGTCTCCATCATTCCTTCTTCATTGATAATTTTAACCTCTATATCACCTTGAATTTGGTAAAAAAGCTCTTCACCTTCATTGAAATGATAGTCTTTCCGACCATTTGGCCCACCGACGACCATCACTATAAAATCTTGATTATCAACATATATCTGCTTATTACCTACCGGTGGCTGAAGCAAGTCTTTGTTTTCTTCAATCCATCGATTTAAATTAAATGGTCGTGCAATCATATCTTTTTATCAATAAAATTAAGGATATTTGTCCAACTATCAAAATATTTGAACAATCAATTTAGTTAAATCAGAAAATACGTAAATATGGATTTGTCTCTAAAAGGAAAATATGCCTTAGTATGTGGCGGCAGTAAAGGTATAGGGCTGGCGAGCGCCATCGAAATGTCTCGACAAGGTTGTAATGTCACTTTACTTTCCAGAAATGTACATGATTTAAGTCAGGCGCTGAAATTATTGTATAAAAACGATAATCAGGTTCATCGCTTCATCGTTGCAGACCAAAGCAATCCGGAGGAAGTGTCTCGTCGATTTGCCACGATACCACACGGCTTCCATATTCTCGTATTAAACAGTGGTGGACCTAAAGCCGGTAAGATAATAGATTCAACAACACAAGACCTCCAAGTTGCGTTTAACAATCTTTTGCTCAGTAGTCAAATTATTGTACGCCATAGTTATACATATATGAAGAATGCCATATACGGTAGGATTATCAATATTATTTCAATCGGCTTAAAAGAGCCTATCCCCGGACTTGGTGTATCCAATACAATCAGAGGAGCAGTGGGCAATTGGTCTAAAACATTGGCGTATGAATTAGGCCCTGACGGTATTACAGTCAACAATGTATTGCCGGGTTATACCCTGACAGATAGGCTATCTCACTTAATGGAACAGCGTGCTAAAGATAGAGGTATAGAAAAAGAAGATGTCATTCAGACGTATCTGGATCAAATCCCATTGAAAAGACTTGCTTCTCCCAATGAAATTGGCAATGTTGTTGCTTTCATTGCCAGTCCGGCTGCAGGCTATATCAATGGTGTTAACTTACCTGTGGATGGTGGTTATTTGAAGAGTTTGTAAATTTTATTCACAAACCCTTTTCTTTTGCCTCATCCCATAGCTTATCCATCTCTTCCAAAGTCATGGAAGACAAGGGCTTCAGTGCGTTATTTTCAATATATTGAAATCGAGATTTAAATTTGTGATTGACACGCTGCAATGCCTGTTCTGGGTCAATTTTATTAAACCGGGCATAATTGATCAAAGAAAACAAAACGTCGCCCATCTCTTCCGTCTTCCGTTCTATTGATTCATTTTCATCTTCGATGACGTCATGCAATTCACGGAGTTCTTCCATCACTTTTTCCCATACATCTTCAGAATATTTCCATTCAAAGCCCACCTGTGCAGCTTTGTCCTGCATTCTATAGGCTTTGATAACGGCAGTTAATGAGTTGGGTACGCCTCCAAGAACAGACTTTTTCCCTTCTGCCAATTTAATCTTTTCCCAATTTTGCTTTACCGCGGCTTCGTCGTCCAATCTCAAATCTCCGTAAATATGGGGATGTCGTCTTTTAAGCTTTTCTATTTGAGCGAGAATCATCTCCTCCAGCGTAAATTGCTTCTCTTCGGTGGCTATTTTTGAATAAAACAACAAATGAAGCATCAAGTCACCCAATTCTTCTTTAATATTAGTCCAATCCTGCGTCGATATACCTTCGACTAATTCATATACTTCTTCGACGGTGAGGTTGCTTAATGTATGAATAGTTTGTTTTTGATCCCAAGGACACTTTTCACGAAGTGTATCCATGACTTCTACCAATTCCTTAAATGCATCGTTGTAGCTCACTTTCCAACATTACTTTGGTTAAAACAAATGACCCATCAGGTCTTTTTTCACCTTAAGATATTCAATATTATAAGGTTCGGCGGGGATAATCAGGGGCGTTCTATCTTCGACGATTATGCCTGAATTTGTCAGATAATCCAATTTTAAAGGGTTGTTGGTAATCAGATTGAGTCGATCCACATTCAGTAATTGCAAAATCTGAACACCTGCACTATAATCTCTTTCATCTCCTTTAAATCCCAAGTGTAGATTGGCATCAAGAGTATTCATACCTTGATCCTGGAGATGATACGCTTTGATTTTATTGATTAATCCAATGCCACGTCCTTCTTGACGAAGGTACACCAAATGTCCGCCACGTTCCGCTATTATTTCCATTGCGCGATGTAGCTGGGGCCCGCAGTCACACTTTCTCGAACCAAAAGCTTCGCCGGTAATACACTCTGAGTGTATTCTAACATAAGGTGTCAAAGTGGCATCCTTTATTTTGCTCAATGCTATATGGGGCATCGGCTCATCCTGATGTTCGGCAAAAACAGTAATTGTAAATTCGCCAAATTGAGTCGGTAATTGTGCTTGTGCCTGTATTGAAATCAAAATAACTATGCTATTAGTAAAATGGATAACTATCCACGTACAACATCCAATTTAATAAAAAGTTCTACCTACGGCGTGTATTCATTTTCATGCTTTGTGTTATAATGACACCCAAAACTAAAGAACACGTAACTACCAGTAAAATCAACATAACTTTTCATTTAATTTACAAAGCTACATATAATCAAGCACTTTGAAAAATACTCCTTAAAACGACTGAAACAATTATTTGCTACAACCCCCATTATTTATTATATTATTTGGCATCCAAAGCTTTTTCTATCTATTTGTTTTTAATAAACTATACGTGCTAATTAATATTTTTTTGAACGACACACCATCCAAAAAACATATATCGAAATTATCCTATTTTACTCAATGAAATAAAAGTGAATCATTTACCTAAATTTCAGCTATATAAGCTTAATAATTATGAAAATATTAAGGTTTCTATAATAGATAAATCCAACAAAATGTTTATCTTTGCGGTTTAAATCAATGAATTTGAAAGAATTTAGCAAGAAATTGGGTATTTATTCCATCGTATTTCTCTTATATTTGAGTAATACGGGATTAATATATTCTGTTCATACTTGTATTCATTCCGGATTATCTGTCATTGAATTACCTTCATTCTCACTGGAAGAAGACCACTGTGCCGACGTAATCGCAAACAGTACTTGTCAAGAGGTTCAGGATGATTGTTGTAAAAAAGAGGCAACAACTGAAAAAAAGGATTGTCACACGCATCATACAAAGTATGAAAAGGCTGATTTCGTATCAGTTAAACCTGATCCTTCTTTTAAATATCTTCTTGACTTTAGTTACAACGTCAATTTTGTACTTATTCAGTACACCTTTGTCGAGCCTATTGATCCTTGTAACACTCTTCTCATCCACTATTCCAAGCAAATAAAAGATTGTACTGCCGAGTCCTCCTTAGGCTATCGCATAGGGTTGAACTCCTTCCTTTGTTAGATTTTAGATAAGATTCACCCTACTAGTTTACCACCTCAAGGTGTGTAATTATATATCTTATCATTTAAAATTTGTAAACAAATGAAATTAAATTATTTATGGGCTTTATTAGTCCTATTAAGTTATAACGTTACAATAGCTCAAACACCACAACCAATTTTATCTCAACTCATTGATCAGACCGGCACCCCGATAATTGCTGCCTGGGTCTCTGTAAATCACAGCTCTCTTAAGGTTCAATCGGACGAAAATGGCAAGTTTGAATTAAATACAACTTCCTGGCCGGCACATCTTGATATCGATTTGGGCGATGGCGAAGTGGTGCATGTGGATGTAGCGGATGCTGCAAGTGCCAAAGTAATTTCAGCGACCAAAATTCACAAATTAGAAGAATTTGTCATAAAAGACAAAGTAACACGTGAGTTAAATACGCTCCAGACTCGTAATGTCGAAACCATCACTAAAAAAGAATTTCAAAAGGCTGCTTGCTGCCGACTTAGCGAGAGCTTTGACAATACCGGCTCAGTCAGTGTAAGTGAAACCGATGCCGTTACTGGGGCCAAAGAAATGGAAATTCTAGGTTTGAGAGGTATTTACAGTTTGATTACCTTGGACAACACCCCTGACTTCGGCGGAATAAACTATCCTTTTGCGCTGGACATGATACCCGGTACTTGGCTCAACGAAGTTGCCATTTCAAAAGGAATATCCAATGCCATCAATGGCAGTAACGGCTTTTCAGGACAAGTCAATATAGGCTTGAAAAACCCATTTGAAGACCAACCTCTATTTGTCAATATGTATGGCAATACAATGGGCAGATACGAAGCCAATGTACATATAAATAAAGTTTTGCCTAACCCTGCCTTTGCAACGGGTCTCTACCTTCACGCCAGTAAAAACTTTATCAAGATAGATGACAACCATGATAATTACATGGATACTCCACTTTCTTCTCAATTAAATGCACTATACAAATTTAGAATTGACGGGCTAGGGCCATGGGAATCCGGCCTTACTGTCCAATTTGTCAAAGACGAAAGAACAGCCGGGCAAAAGGTTGTAAATATTGAGAATCCATATACCGCAACCAGTGACGCACAGCGTTTTACCATCAATGGAAATACAGGTTTTGTCGGTTTCAACAAAGAAGGCAGAAGTGTAGGATTTAAATATCAATATACCAATAATCAATTAGATGCCGCTTATGGAGGCTTGAACTACAATGGCAACCAAAACAGAGGTTATTTCCAAGCTTTGTATGAAGACCGTTTTGCCGATGCAAAACACATCATTTATGCCGGGGCAAGCCTACTTACTGAGAACCTAAAACAAAGAATTGCCGGCACTGATTTCAATAGGAATGAATTGGTTCCGGGTGTATATGCCGAATATGCTTATAACCCACAAATAACGGAAGCGGATAAGAGATTTTCACAAAGATTTGGCTTGGTTGCCACTATAAGAGGAGATTTCCATAATATCTACGGAACCCAAATAGCTCCAGCTCTGACAGCGAAATACAATATCACAATGGATATGGTTTTGCGAGCCAATGTAGGGAAAGGTTATCGCACACCGTACTTCTTCACAGATAATATTTCCTCATTTGTCAATGGGCGGCCTATTCAAATAGAACAGGACCTCAATGCTGAAGAAGCCATCAATTACGGACTTTCTTATACGATTAAGTCAAAGATAGCAAGACGTAATTTTACACTGAATGCTGATCTTTATCAAACACAATTCCAAAACCAAATAATAGTCGATCAGGAAACCAACTCATCATTAGTCAGTGTATCCAATTTAGATGGTCAATCCATCACTACTTCAGCTCTTTTGAGTACAACATACGAGGTTATTACAGATTTGACATTAAAGTTGGCTTATAAATGGAATCACATCGAATATGACCAGGCAGGAGTCAGAATTAACAAAATGTTGATTCCTAAAAACCGTGCATTAATGGCTCTCCATTATACCACTCCCAATAAAAAATGGGAATTTAGCAATACGACAACATGGATAGGTCAACAAGATTATTTGGAAAGACAGCTTATTGACAATCAAGTTGTTCAGACTAGAAAGACGGCTAATTCTTTTGTTACAACCAATGCTCAGGTGACAAAGAAATGGGATAAATTTGATATCTATGTCGGTGGTGAAAACCTCACGAATCACACTCAAAAGAACCCTATACAAGCCGGCAGTATGCCTCAGTCAGATTTATTTGACGTCAGTCAGGTGTATGCTCCACTCATGGGAATAAGAGGCTATGTGGGCTTCAGATGGAATATTTTATAAAAAATTCTATTCAATAAAAAAGCGAGATGCTAATGTTAGTGTCTCGCTTTTTTTATGTAAACTGTCTAACATCCTAACACCTAACCACCTAAAACCTAACACGCCAACACGCCAACACGCTATTAATCTCCATAAAAACAGAAAAATTATGGAAGAATTATTATCGAAAAAAAGCAACTCCTGTAAATCAATTGCAGGATTAATTTTAAAATGTAAATTTGTATCAGGATTTAAGTATTAACCTGTAAACTTTTTTTAGGACGAGTCACGCTAACCCGCAAACACGCCAACACGCTAACACGCCAACACGCCAACACACCATTATCGAAGTTTTCTCTCAAAATATTATAGATAAATTAAGTTTAAACGGTCTTAACCTATTATATTCACAACAACTAAAAAATATTTTAAATAATTTAAACTTATTGTTATTTTTACACCAAGTTAAATCCTCTAAATGGACGACATTAAGCCATTTTTTTACTTTGGGCTTTCCATAGATTGCGTTATTTTCGGCTTTGATAAAGGCGAATTAAAGATTCTGTTGATAAAGCGAAATGAGGCTCCTTTTTACAATACGTGGGCATTACCGGGCAACTTAGTTCACCCTAAGGAGGAATTGGAATCGGCCGCTGTCCGAATTCTCAAAGAGATTACCGGTCTTGAATATATTTTTCTCGAACAGGTAAGGACATTTGGAGAAGTCAACCGTCATCCATTGGGCAGGGTAATTACGACGGCATATTGTGCATTGATCAACATCAACAAATTCAATCTAACGCCCGGATCGCTCGCCGAAAGGGCTGAATGGGTCGCTGTATCGGAAGTTAAGCAATTAGCCTTCGACCACAACAACATATTCAGTGCCTGTTGGAATCATCTTCGGCATAGCATAAGAACCAAGCCTATCGGATTTGAACTTTTGCCGGATAAGTTTACACTCTCTCAGTTACAGGATTTATATGAAGCAATTCTACAGCAGACTTTAGACAAAAGAAATTTCCGTAAAAAAATACTTTCCATGAATATCCTCGTGGACAATAAGGAGCAACAAAAGCATGTAGCTCACCGGCCTGCTCGTCTTTATGAATTTGATACAACAAAATACAATGAATTTTTGAAAGAAGGTTTTACCTTTGACCTTTAGTTATCTATTTATTCAGGATAAATATATTTTTTACATTTTAATATACCAACATTGACATTTGAAGAATTAGGATTAGACGAGCAGTTGCTTGAGGGTATTAATTCCATTGGCTTTACCAATGCCACTCCGGTCCAGGAACAAGTTATTCCATCCATCCTCAATGGTAGAGATGTCATTGCCTCTGCCCAGACAGGAACCGGTAAAACGGCAGCTTTTCTTCTACCTATTTCTCATAAACTTCTAACCCAAAAGCACGATGAGAAAAAGATCAACTGCCTCATCATCGTCCCTACTCGCGAATTGGCGACCCAAATTGTATTGACAATGGAAGGGCTGTCCTACTTTACCAATATCAGTTGCATCGCTATCTATGGCGGAGGAGATGGACCCGCCTTTGCCAATGAGAAAAAAGCCCTCATCCAGGGTGTCGATATGGTTGTATGTACGCCGGGTAGATTGATAGCTCATATCAACATGGGACATGTGGATTTCACTGGTGTTAAATACTTAGTATTGGATGAAGCAGACCGTATGTTGGACATGGGTTTTAGTAATGACATCAATTTCATCATATCGAAACTTCCTGCCAATCGACAGAACTTAATGTTTTCAGCCACTATGCCGGACAAAATCCGCTTTTTGGCCCAAAATATTTTACATAATCCATTTGAACTCAATATCGCCATCTCTAAGCCACCGGAAAAAATTGTTCAAGAAGCGTTTGTCCTCTATGAAACACAGAAAATACCATTAATCAAGGAAATCCTCCGTTCTAAAAAATTTGAGAGCATCATCGTTTTTTGTTCCAAGAAACTAAATGTCAAGGAATTAACCCACGAATTAAAAAGAACCGGCCTCCGAGTAGATGAAATTCACAGCGACTTGGATCAAGCAGTACGGGAAGAAACCCTACTACGGTTTAAAAATAAAGCGATCAATATCTTAGTGGCAACCGATATATTAAGCAGAGGTATTGATATTGAAGATATTGATTTGGTAATCAATTACGATGTGCCGCATGATGGCGAAGATTATGTACACCGTATCGGCAGGACTGCCAGAGCTGCAACGGATGGAACAGCTTATACCTTTATCACTGAAAAAGAGCAAAAAAAATTCTACGATATCGAGCTTTTGCTCGAAAAAGAAATCACGAAGGCAAAAGTTCCTGATTTCTTAGGTGAAACGCCTGCATATAATCCCAACATCATAAGAAAACCTTATAAAAAGAAACGTAATTTTAAACATAAAAAAACACCCAAAAAAAGCCCGAGATCCGAATAGCTATACACCTTCCATGTATCCGATAATTTTTTCCTTTAAATACCGCTCCTGAGCGTCAATCCCCGTCAACGTAAAAGGCTTTACCACATTCCAATGCGGCCATCCATCATCGTCCAAACCGACATAAGCGTAATAACCTTCCGGTTCAAGGAGGGTACACACGGCGACATGCATTAAATCCTGCTTTTCTTCCTTGGTATATTTTTTCTTTATTTTTCCTAATTCGCGCAGACCTATCAATAATAATGCCAGATTCAAATCCGGCAACTTGTCCTGCTCCATATAATCCTTTATTTGGTGACGAACCTTCAACCAATTAAATTCCAATTCCCAATCTTCCATTTTCGTCTTTTTTCAATTCCAACATTTTGCAAGAAACATTGTTTTCCATCATCCTTGATTTAATTCGGGTGCTCCACTTTATCCATCCAACTCATTTTATTCATTCATTGAAGTACGTACCCTAGACGCTTTCCTTGCTGCCGGAATACTTGATATCCATCCTATCAGCAACACCGTAATCCCGACCGTGATAAAGTCCAACAACCGCAACGATACCGGATATGTTTCCACTACAAATCCTTCCGGGATAGTCACTAAGCCCACTTCTTTTTGTAAAATATATAAAACAATTGCCAATATAAATCCAAAAAATAATCCTAAAATACACAATAACATACCACTGCGTATGAAGATAGCCATTATGCCACGATCCACCATTCCCAATGACTTCAAAATCGTGATATCACGCCTTTTATCCAAAACTATCATCCACAATGCTCCAATCATGTTGAATGATACAAGCAACAAGGTTAGGCACACGATAGCGTAAGACATCCATTTTTCAATATTCATCAATTTCAAAAAAGCCTCATCTTGTTGAAATCGGTCTTTTATTACATAACCATTCCCCATTATTTCTGTAATCTTATGGGTAACACTTTTGAGATTCTTAGTGGAATCAAGTTTTATTTCAAGTGCGGATACTTCATCACTATACTGAAAAATATCTCTGGCAAATCCAAGTGTGGTTATTACATATTCCTGATCAAATTCTTGCTGAATAGCAAATACACCCACCGGGTCAATGAAGCGACTACTAAAAGGTGTTTCTAATGGGCCTCGATTAAGACGCTTTGGAGCATAGACCCTCAAATAAGTCAATTTATCCTCAATATCAACTGCCAATCGCTGTGCCACACCGGCACCAAGAATAACAGGCGGCGGATCTTCTGCATCCAAAATATATTTTCCTTCCACCATATTGTCAGTAATGGATGTAACCTTCGTATAATTTTTGTCAACACCCTTCAACACTCCAAATGTCTGGCTGTTTTGATAGTCAAACAATGCTAACTCTTCGAGTGTCGCACTGACATCATTGACTCCTTCTACTTTTTTTAATTTCAAGATGACTACCGAATCCAACGGAAAAGTCTTGCCTTGTATAGGTGTCACTTTAATATCAGGATTAAACTTCTGAAATAAGCCCGATATGAGATCCTCAAACCCGTTAAATACGGACAAAACCAATATCAAAGCAGCCGTTCCAACAGCAATGCCAAACACAGCTATTGCTGATATAACATTGATTACATTGGTGGACTTCTTTCCAAAAACATATCTAACCGCTAATCTCGATGATACCTTCAAATTTCTGCTTTTACAACAAAGATAAAAGTATTGCCGGCATTAACCCAAATTTCGCTTTAGATAAATACCGAATCGATTTACGACTCGTAATCAATAGTTTACAGAGACCATTGAAAAGATTCGTACATCGGGATTTACCCTCATAATCAGCACTATACGATTTTTCAAAACCTTTATTACTGCATTCGGGATTAACATTTTATAAATCTCCATTCATTTTCAGATTTATAATTTCCTTATCGATCCCACAGTGTGTAGTGCAAAATTCTATCTTCACTTTTTACCGACTGTAATAGGTTGTGTCCAGACTGCGCCACTGATGTCAACCAGCTCCACTGTGTATTGGCCGTTTAACTTTAACAAAGCTGTATCAGTCAACATCAAATTGGCTTTGGCGCCAAGAGGTATAATCAGACTATGTTTTCCCGGCTTTACTTTGGCAACATAATCATTCTTTATTTGATTAGGACTGAGCGACGACAACTGCTGTTGTCCAAATTCAAACACCTTAAATCCTCGTTCATCCTTGACATTGACACCAATTAAGAATGAACCATATACATCAGCTCCTTCATCTCTATATACTTTAAACTGCAACGTACTGTCATGCATAACGGCGTCGCTTATTACAACATGAGGTCTGACAGACTTATTGTGCAACTTACCATAGACCCCACCATGAAAATACTGGTTGGTATATAATGTCAAGCCAAATATACCCAATGATCCTATCAAAACAATCCTATTTACAGCCTTCTCGGATATAGATAGTGCACCGGAACCAAGCCATCCAAACCAGCTCCATTTGGCAAGTGAATGCTTTCTGTCCATCAGCCATTGATCCATAGAATATCGACCTCCCCCCGTAAAAAATATAGTAAACCCACCAGCAACACCGAGACTGCCTATTTGCCATTCGTCCAAACACGTTGTCCCGATCCAACCCGATCCCAACAAAATCCCAAGCGCAAGACATAGAACACCGAAAGCGGATAACCTTGTAAAAAGACCTAACATAAATATTAATCCTACCACGCCCTCTATAATTGTAAAGGCAACCATTGACCACCACAGGACATCCGGATGTGTCACCATGTATTCTATCATTGGCTTAATGCCTAAAGCATGTGGTAAAAAGTGATTAAATTTTTCGCCAATATATCCGGCTTCGTCCGGATTGAGCTTATTTTCCAATACCAATCTACGCCAAAATGCCGAAAAATAAGTCCATCCCACAACAAGTCGCAATGCTGTGGTAAACATACCGGAAAATAAGTTTATTTGTTGATTCATTGTTAAAATTTTGAGGTTTAAGACATGAGCAAAATACACTGTCGGACAAAATGTGCCTATCCTCCATAGGCTTCATCGTAATTATACTTTTTATTATCTCATTTAGCTCAATGACATAATAAAAAGTATAAGTATGGCATTGTCTTATTAAAGCTTTTCCAGATCCACCATCAAATCCTTCAAATCCTGTTTCATCAGCTTAATGGCTGACTCGAGTTGATCGTACATATTGGCCCTATTTTCTAATTCATCCGCTGTATATTTTCCTCCTTGGCTGAAATAAATATCAATCAGTTGCTTCTTTTTTTTCTCTTTTATATCTTGAACTTGACCAAAATTTTGCCAGCTCTTAATCACCTGATCCCGCAAAGAAGGCTTATCAGGTTGATTGGGATTAGAATAATTCAAATAATACCATATAGACGGGGGGAAAACTTCCGATGTTTCTGTTTTAAACCAAACTTCACGCAAGGAGTTCCTTTCATGATGAAAATAAATTTTGGTCTTTACTGTCAGCATCAATACGCCCAACACCGCTTCAGCCAGACCTGTACCTATTCCAATAACATCTGCGGCATTGCTGCCATCCGCTTCGGCAAACAAAATTCCGGTCACCACAGCCCCTGCTGCCCCAATAACAATGGCACTTACATTCAAAAATGATTCGATTTTACCTTCTTTTTCTTTCATATAAGAAGCAATCTGATTGGCCCTTTCCTCTTCGCAATCCAACTCTGACGACAAAGCCGATATCTCCAATGAAGCTAAATCAATACGATGGTTGATCTGTAGATTGAGCTCAATCAATTCCATTCTATATTCGATTGCCGACCGATTACTTTTCTCCATTGACTTGTGGGCGTAATGGGTTATAAGATCCAAAGCACCAATGGCATGGGCAATATTTAAGCTATTTTTACTAAATCGATTCGTCAGAATTGTATCCAGCTCAATTTGATAAAGAGGTTTGGGCAATTCATCCTTAGTATAATGATAGGTATTTTGTTGGTTGCAATTGCTCTTGTCAATTTGCGACTGAAGACCACTGTTTTTAATTGTTGTACACGAAGCCGCAACACAACTTACAACAACCAAGACCCAAAGTCCTTTAATTATATTTCCCTTCATCAATCTCAACTATTTAACCTTATTTCCCCTATTATATCTCTTTCATCCCTCATCCCACATCCCTCATCCCTCAATCCTCATCCCTCAATCCTCATCCCTCACCCCTCATCCCTCATCCCTCATCCCTCATCCCTTATTCGATGGAATAATTTCAATTTTCACCAACGTATCTTTTTTCATAAATAAGATTATTTTATTCGAATTATCGGCGCTGAGCACCTCAATAACATCCTGCTGAATCTGTTGTGTAATCCCAAACTTAGCCAATGTCTCTTCGCGATCCATTCCGGCATGAAGTCCATTTTGCAATAAAAAATTCTCGTCTTTCAAACTGGCAATAAGCAGCTGATCCGACACTCCGCTACGTTTTCTAAACTCAATAAAAGAAGTTTTATATTGCATAGTTATGACGGAATCCCGGTTAGAAGCGGGTGTATCACCGGTCTTCTTTGCTGTAATTTTGAAAGTTTCAGGGAAAAGTTCTTTAACATTGGATATATTATTGTAATCCTCTTTTAAAGTGGCGTCAATGAAGGCCGTCGCCATAATAACATACTTGCCATCGACTGATTCTACTGTACCTTGATGAATTTCAGGCACATCGAGAAGTTCATCCGTCGAGGTTAGCTGTTCTTGAGTATTTGACGATGAATCTTCTGTCACTTCAACCATTTCCTGTTCATACTTTTTTGGGTCGTTTTTACAACCAAAGAAAAGAAACAGACCACAAATAATGAGATATTTATGCATTAAACTATTTAATTACCTATGACAAATATACAATTTATTTCTGATTTTACTTGGATGCTTTCTACTGTAAAATTTTCTACGAATGGCACTTAAGATTAGTGATCAATTAATTCATCCTAAAGAATAAATGGTAAGATCAAATTTTCAAATGATTCATTTCAAATAAAACAGAAAATTCTCATAATTTATAAAGGGCAACAATACTTATATATTTTGCCAATTGATCTTTTTTAAATATATTTGTTTTTATTGCTTAAAATTTACCAATATAAATATTTATAAAAATTCATAATATGTATCGAATATTCAAAAATATTGGCAGACAAATAGTAATATTTTGGTTTTTGTGGGGTTGTGCCTGTTCAAGTTATATTATTCAAAACTATGGCAAAGAAAATATCATTACGTTTGACAAGGTTAAAAACATGCTACTATTGATCGTATTATTATTTTTACTATTGCTCTTTTTTACGATCAAAGACCATTTAAAAAAGAAGGTTAAAACTTGATTTCCGGTTTTACCTTCAATGTTTTCACTGCACATTTATATAAATAATTAAATCACAAATTCTCAGAGACATGTATTTTTAACCGACATCAATAACAGTAGAAAAATAGCAATACCAACTTTAATCCAAATTTCGCATTTGCCTTTAACATCATTACACTTTAAATATATGAATCAAACTTTACTTAAAATTGGCAGGTATATTATCTTTCTAATATATTCATGGAGCACCGCTTGCGGTTTATATGTTATTGAAAACTATGGCAAAGAAAATACCATTACGTATGACGTAATCAAAAACATGCTCTTATTGACCACAATTTTGTTTTTTACAATCCTTTACTTTTCAAGCGTTACCATTTTTAAACAGAAGGATAAAGCCTAAAATCGGGAATTTTCCACAAGGATATCAAAATATGCAAGAATATAAAAATGGATGAATCTCCGGTTCTCCTTAGAAACAATACCACAAATACCGATTGCAGTGAGAATATCTTTGTTGTCCGGATATTCTTTTTGATTCAACTAACTTTGCATTTTATTGTTAAGGTACATTATGAGCAGAGTAGCAATAGACCTCCAAAGTGGAGATATAAAGAAGGAAGAAAGATTGATTGTCGGAATAGACTTAGGGACAACCAATAGTTTAATTGCAAAAATCAGTGGAGGAAAACCCGAAGTACTAAGACATGAGGGTTTGTCGGCTTTAGTTCCCTCTATTATATACCTAAGTGAGGACAACAACGCCATTGTGGGTGAGGTCGCTAAAGAAAAACTCATTACAGACCCCCAACATACTATATTTTCTATTAAGAGGCTTATGGGGCGCTCTTATAACGACATAGTATCCAATAGCGATTTTTTCAGTTATGAGGTAGTGGACACAGACGCCGAATCTCTCGTCAAAATTAAATCGGGAGAGCGATTCTTCACACCCATTGAATTATCGGCACTGATACTAAAAGAACTCAAGTCCATCGCCGAAGAGAAAATGGGTCAAAACATCACAGATTGTGTCATCACTGTGCCGGCTTACTTCAATGATAGTCAACGTCAAGCGACCAAAGATGCCGGTAAACTCGCCGGCTGGAATGTGTTGCGCATCATAAACGAACCCACTGCTGCAGCCCTTGCTTATGGATTTGACAAAACCGAAGAAGAAGGTAAAAATATAGCTGTATATGATTTGGGAGGGGGCACCTTCGACCTAAGTATCTTGACCTTGGAGGGTGGTGTTTTTGAGGTACTTTCTACTAAAGGGGACACCTGGCTTGGTGGAGATGACGTGGACAAAGCCATAACCAATTATTTTATCGAACAGAATCTCTTAAATTCTGAACAAATATCTAAAGGAAAAATGCAACAACTGCGCCTTTTAGCAGAAAAAGCAAAAAAACACCTTTCCTCAAATGAAGTTTTTGAAGAGTCGTTTGAAGGCATGAAGATTACATTATCCAAGGAGACGTATCGCAAACTATCCGACCCAATCCTCGATAAGACCATTGAGTTGACAAAGTTGGCGCTCAAAGATGCTGAATTGAACCATGATCAAATCGATGAGGTTATCTTGGTAGGCGGATCGACCCGCATTCCATTTGTAAAAGAAAAATTGGGTAAGGTCTTCAAGGCTCCGATTAATGACTCTTTAAATCCGGATGAAGTAGTTGCTCAAGGAGCTGCCATACAAGCGGATATTTTGGCAGGCAATCAGAATAATCTATTGCTGTTAGATGTTACGCCTTTGTCACTTGGTATTGAAACCGTGGGTGGCCTTATGGATGTAATTATACCAAGAAATTCAAAAATCCCATCCGGTGCCGGAAGACATTATACAACAAGCGTCGATGGTCAGGTTAATTTACGCATTTCCGTTTTTCAAGGAGAACGAGACCTTGTCCTTGACAATAGAAAATTGGGAGAATTCACGCTCAAAGGCATCCCACCAATGCCTGCCGGTATTCCTAAAATTGAAGTCGTCTTTAAAGTGGATGCAGATGGTATCCTGCTCGTCAAAGCCCGTGAAGAACGCTCCAATACTGAAACACAGGTGGAGATAAAAGCGCAATACGGTATTAGCGAAGAAGAAATGGCACTTATGCTCATCGATAGCATAAAACATGCAGAAGAAGATATTCGTATCAAAGCCTTGATAGAAGCTCGCAATGAGGGAAATAACATCCTGCATTCGACTAAAAAATTTCTAAAACAACACGTTGATTTGTTTTCAGAACAGCAATTTGAACCACTCAGACAGATTGCAAAGGTCCTTGAATCCGTGATTGAAGGCGAAGACAAAGACGCTATTCACGATGCCATCCACCGACTCGACCAAATAGCCAGACCTATGGCCGAAATAGCCATGGATGACGCTATAAGGTCGTCATTAGCCGGCAAATCCATCGTCTAAGCAGAATGAAGCTGAATTTCCTTTTCGCTCCCCTACTCTGGATTTCGACCTTTCACTTTGGCTATACTCAAAAAGCTTATATAGAAAGAGAGATCCAAAAAATTATCCGATTGGATGACGATATTCATCTGGAAGGCGGTACAGCTACTGTCATAGGCGTGATAGACGGTGATTCCGTCTATACGATACAAAGAGGAACTTTGTCCCTTGATCGAAATGAAGCCGTCACTGATACTACACTTTTTCCGGTGGGCGGTGTATCACAAGCACATCTCATACTATTGACATATCACATGATGGAGCTTGGGCTTATCTCAGCAAATGACACAGTGGGAAGGTTTCATTTTGCTGAATTTGCCGGTAGCCGTCTCAATTCGCTTACAATTTCCTCTTTATTGGCGCATACATCCGGATTGCCCCCTATCTTACCATCATTGGTTTATCTTAAAAAAAATAGTGATGACGAATATCGTTACTATGACCGACATTTGATTGATTCCGCATTGGTGCATTGGTCATCAATTCATCCTATGGGCGGACACCAGCAAATCAGCCATTACAACAATTACATATTGAGTAAAATCCTTTGGGCTGTACGGGACACTCGAGTACACAACAATGGTATCATGATTCCAGAGATGAGACATACATGGTTTTCGCCCTTGGATGAAATAAACAAACAGTCTATTCCATCCTTTTTTACAACTTTCCAAAGACCATTGCCTTTACCTCATTTCAATGGCTTGACCAATGCTATGGGTATGGTATCCTGCATGGAAGACCTTGTTATACTCACCAAAGTATGGATGCGCCTTTGTAATCGTACCGATTTTCAACAAGCATTTTTAACGCCATTGCCAAAAAAGAAAAAGAAACACGATACCTTTACCAATGGAGGTTTCAGGATAATTGATGGCGAAAAAAGTGGCAATTTATACCTATTTACAGGGCTTTTTAAAGGAAGTTCTGCATACTTTTGTTTCGCTCCCAAAACTCATACAGCGGTGATAATATTGCACAATGCGGGAACATCTCAACATGTTTTAGGGTTTCATATCATGCGAATGATTAATTATCAGTTTACCAGAACATATTAATATGTCAAAGAATAAAAAAAATCGAGACGGCATCGTGTATTCAACCAATCCGGACTTTGAATACAATTTTTTTTCAAACTTATTACCCAATGCTGAAAAGGCAGACCCCTCAGACATGAAATTAAGGGTATCGATAGACCGCAAACAACGGGGCGGCAAAGAAGTTACCTTAATCACCGGATTTACAGGACAGGAAGAAGACCTCCTTGACCTTAGTAAAAAGCTGAAAGCTAAATGTGGCGTCGGTGGAAGTGCAAAAGATGGTGAAATAATCATTCAAGGAAAACACAAAGATAGAATTATTCAAATGCTGATTGAATGGGGATACACGGGCACGAAAGGAACGGGTGGCTCATGATTGCCTCACAACAAAAGTACAAATAGACCCGCATTCAGTAGTAAAGGTTTTATTCTTGTAATCACTGGTATTGAATATACAACGGCTTGGGATTGCGTGTCAATACCTCATCCGGTGTCAACAATGGTTTGCCAGATTTGGTATCATTTTTATAAAATAACTTAAACCCGGTATATTGAACAGGCGATTTGACAATATAGCGATACCAAGTATTGAACTTCAACTCTTTACTACCCCAGCCATCCATATCCATCACGACTTGCACTTCAGGTGGATTGCGGATAAGATGTGCATCCTGAATCATTAACTCTTTAAATCGGTGAACGACAAGAATCTTTGGCGGAAGACGCTTCTCAATAACTTTTTTTTCCAAATACTGAACAGCAAAATTTACATCTTTTGCCTCAAAACGCCCCATCCTTGTTCCCGGGATATGAGCACCCGTCATAGCAAATTCTGCATCAATACCTAAGTGAACGTTGGGCAAAGTCAAGAAGGTATCTAATCGTGGAATTTCCTCTTGTAAAGTGCTGTGACCTACCTGAATATCCAAAAAGACCAATGCACCTATGGAGTCAGCCCATGATATTACTTGTTCTATCATCTGCTTTTTCATTCGACCACGATACTTTCCGTCAAATCCGGGATCTCGTTGAGCTACCACTGCGATCAGATGAAGTGCAGGAATAACTTTTACTAAAGTGTCAGCTGTTTGCCAGCTATTTACTTCCTCCATTAACTTAGCCAGCATCCGGTCGGGAGGAATTTCACCTAAAATACCCATCCCTTTGCTATTCAGATTACCATAAAAGGCGACAATTCTATGAAAAGGCAGTAATGCGCCCGGCAATACAGGCGTCATGCGAGACCAATTACTATCTAAATAGTGCATTTTTGTCCAAAGAGTCTCAGCATCTTGTCGGAACTTCAGTGTATCAAAGGTCTTAACAACACTTTGCTCTGATTGGTCGATTTCGACTTTGTCCGCAGGGACGGAGTTCATTGGGTTTGGGCTACATCCAATATAGCACAATATGATTGGAATAACAATCCACCTGACCCATCGTTTAGCTATCATAATTTTTGGATTAAATCATTGGAATACATCATAAATAAGAATGTAAATATATATTATTATTTCCCTATATGATGATTTCGGAAAAAAAAGCTAAATCAACTTAATTTTGATACAGAATGGCACAACCAACAGGCTTAGTTATAGGTTCCGATATATTTTTACCACTTAAAAAGGCATCCAAGGCATTTTCAAGATAATGTACTTTGATATTTTCCTCTTCAAACACACTATCATCAATAGTTCCGGAATATAATACCTCATACTCGGGATTCAACAAAAAGACATGGGGTGTACGAATGACACCAAATTTTCTACTAATTATTCCCTCATCATCCCTTAAGTGGGGAAATAAAAGGTTAGCTTCAGTTGCCTTTATCGCAGGAGAGGAATGATCAGAGGTGATAGAAAGGAAAGCACAACCTTTGTCGGAATACTTTTTATACATGGACTTAATGCGTTGCTCATAAGCCTTGTCAAATGGGCATCCATCCCCGTTAAATATAATAACAAATCCCTTTGCTTCGGGAAAACTCGATAGCGAAACAATTGAGCCGACGACATTTTTCAATTTAAAATCAGATGCTGTCTCCCCAATGCGATATCCATGACGCGACTGTGCCAAGACATTGGGTATTGAAAAATAAAAGGCAGCCAATATTAAATAAAAATTCCACCACATTTGTATTTCATTTATTTGCTTAGATATATCATCCGCCGACTGCCGGTATATAAAAATTCAAATCCAACAATCTAAGGTTATACTTTTTCCCTATCGGGTAAATTCGATTTTTCTTCGACAATTGTGATAAGCCTACACCGCTTAGCGTAACGCCGCCAAAAAAATAGGCAAATTCTTTAAAATTAGAAGGTTGGAATACTATTCCATACAATGCGACATTGGCAAGGGCAACCAGTCCCGATCGCCACAGTGCGCCACCCAAAGCAGGTGGGACCAATGGTTTGTGACTCCTAATAGCTGCAATAGAATCAAGAACAACCGTCAAATTGGTAAACCGGATAATCTGCTGATCATAGTTAATTTCATTCAGGGTTGAAGTAATCCATTGATCACTTTGTTTCAACTTAAAGGTAACATCATCACCAGTAGTGTATTTCAGCATTACCTTGGTATGTCGTTTTTCAATCTGTAAAACATTCTGGCTATGGACGAAAAAAGGAATAAATGTCAACAGAAAAAATGCCATTACAACATAGTTAGCCCATTTACAATGTTTCATACTAAACCAATTTACTGAAGATAGAACGTACCGCACGGTCTATTTGTTGACTTTCCAAAATATCTTTACCAACGAAAATAAGAATAAATTGTAACAAGTGGCCATCTTTTTCCAGAATAAGATG
The DNA here is from genome assembly GCA_018057925.1 of Saprospiraceae bacterium. Taxonomy (GTDB): domain Bacteria; phylum Bacteroidota; class Bacteroidia; order Chitinophagales; family Saprospiraceae; genus Parvibacillus. Next base: position 9,727 of record JAGPCT010000003.1, on the reverse strand, counting down.
TTGGTTCAACCGGATAGCTTCTCTGAGTTGTCTTTTAATTTTATTGCGATCGACTGCTTTTTTAAAGATTTTTTTAGGTACGGAAACACCCGCTTTAAAAGCGACACCATTAACAGTCAAAGGAGAAAAAACATACTGGCATTTAATAGGATAAGAAAAGATGCTTTCTCCTGATAGGAAGAGGCTTGAGATAACAGTCCGGCTTTTGAGCTTATGACTTTGAGGAAAGGCAAAAGTTCTTTTCACATTAAAATAAAATAGGCTATTGTGCTGCCAGAGCGCAATAGCCTATGGTTAGATTTTATAAAGAATAACTTACTTTGTCTTCATCTCGTCAGAAACAGTCAGCTTATGCCTTCCCTTAGCTCTTCTGCTTGCCAACACTCTTCTACCATTTTTGGTGGCCATACGTGCTCTGAATCCATGCTTGTTAACTCTTTTACGCCTTGAAGGCTGGAACGTCCGTTTCATAGGAATGTATTATTTTTTCAAAAAGTGGGACAAAGGTAGTTTTTCCTTTTGTAATATAAAAATTTTATCCAACATTTTTTGTATCATTTTTTAAAAGTCTGCTTGAATGCCCTTTTTCGAATACTGTTATAAAAGACAATCTTTAAAATTCCGGACATCGTTCGCGCTATTTAAAATCCCATTATTACCACTATAAACCAATAAAAATCTTTCATTAACAAATAAATTTCAAAAAATCATGCATAATTAATACAATGCTTCTTAATATTGCACCGAATTTTTGAGGCATTAATTTTATATTACTAAAATTTATGTCCGAATATATCTCTTACTACTAAATTTTATTTAATGAAGAACCGTTTTTTTATCATTGCTTGCATCGTATCCTTCCTATTTTCGTTTCAAGCACAGGCGCAAGACGACCTAATCAACAAGATTAAAGGCAATCAAAGCGAACATTCAAAATTTGTTTTCTCTAAAGTAATAGACCTTGAAAATACTTCTATTAAAGACCAGGGTTCTTCCGGTACCTGCTGGAGTTATTCTACTGTTTCATTTCTAGAATCAGAGATGGCAAGAATAGGCAGAAAGCCGGTTGACTTAGCTGAAATGTTTATTGTACGTAATCAATATATTGAAAAAGCTGAAAACTATGTACGGATGCATGGCGGCTTACTGTATGGTCAAGGTGGTGCAGCGCACGACGTAACTAAACTTTACGGCAAATATGGCATTTTACCCCAAAGTGCCTATACTGGCTTACATTACGGTACAACAAGAAATAACTTCAACGAATTGGAGTCTGTTTTGAAAGGCTTTTTAACGCCATTGGTTGGTGATAATGTTAAATCCCTTACACCTGTATGGAAAACAGCCTTCACAAAAGTAGTGGACACCTATCTTGGTGATGTTCCTGAAAAATTCACGTATGAAGGCAAGGAATATACGCCTAAAACCTTCGCTGAAAAGGTTGTAGGACTCAATGCCGACGACTATGTTGAATTCTCTTCATTCACTACAAGCCCATTTTATCAGCAGGCTGTCCTAATGGTACCTGACAATTGGAGCTATGACAGAATCTATAACGTTCCGATGAATGACCTGTCAACAATCGTTGATTATGCTTTAAAAAATGGTTTCTCATTGACATGGGGCACTGACGTAAGTGAAAGAGGCTTCTCATGGAAAAATGGCGTTGCTTATGTTTTACCAATGGATTATGCCGATATGTCTGAAGATCAAAAGAAAAATATCTTCAACGGGCCACAACCTGAAGGCAGTATAACTCAAGAAGAACGTCAGGTTCAGTTTGACAATTATCAGACAACGGATGATCATGGGATGCAGATTGTCGGCTTATATACTGATCAAAATGGTAAAGAATATTACAAAGTAAAGAATAGTTGGGGCGAAAAAAATGACTTTAATGGCTATATCTATGTCACAAAGAATTTCCTCAAATTTAAAACAACGGCTTTACTGCTGCACAAAGATGGCGTTCCAAAAGATATTCGTCAAAAGTGTAAAATATAATTCATTTTATAAGCTCTACTATCACAATAAATATTAAAAAAATTCATTTTATTCAATAAATTTAAATAATTCATTGAAATAAATGCTAAAAAATAATATTATTATCGTATTTATGAATAATATTTAATTTGAGTAAGTGTGAACTTTAATTACAATAACAATGTTTTTGTTTTTACTTAAATTGATAGAATTTTTAAATTATTAAATCCAAAAATTATGTCATCTAATATAATAAGGTACTCCGACGAAGATTTAGCGGAATTTAAGGCACTGATTGATGAGAAATTATCCGTAGCACGACAAGAACTTTCTTTTATGAAAGAACAAGTGATGGAAATGAACGAAAATGCCAGCGAAAAGCAAGGTGGCAACTGGTTCGATGATTCAAGTGTCCATACTGAGATTGAAATGCTCAACAGCATGGTCATCCGCCAGCAACAATTTATCAACAACCTTGAAAATGCACTGATTCGTATCCAAAATAAGACCTATGGTATCTGTACCGTAACCGGTCAATTAATCGACAAGAAAAGATTAATGTTGGTACCTCATGCAACCAAATCAGTCGTAGCAAAGGAAATTGAAAATGCTGAAAAAGCAAGACAAGAAGCCATAGCTAGAGCTGAAAAAGAAGCACTAAGGGCAGCAGAAAAGAATATCGTTGAAGCAAGTGAGCCTAAGTCAAAGATTATAACCAAAATAGTAAAAAAGAATAAAAAGTCTGGTACCAAGACCCCCGCAAAAGAAGAAGAATTGGATGATCTTGACCTAGATTTGGATCTGGAAGAAGAGTCCAACTATGATGAGAACATTATCGGAGGAATGGACATGGATGAAATAGCCGATGATCAAGATTATTTCGACAAATAATTCCTTCAAGCTATTGAACAATAAGTAGATATCTTAAAAATTTTACTCCTTTTGCTCCTTTGTCGGGAAATTTGATGTCATAAAAAGAGAACCTTTCATCAATGCAATGAAGGGTTCTCTTTTTTATTCTTATTTTGTCCGATTCATAAGGCATCCCCACTTATTTTGGACACTTCATTGTATTTTCGGAATCATTCCTCCTTCCTTAATTCCTTTATCAAAAAAACAACCAATATAAATAGTTATTATGGCCAAATCGAGTTAGATTTTTCGATAAGGTCAAACAGATTATCTTTGTAGTTTATTTAAAAAATAGAAATCGTGTTTAAAATACAAAATAAGACGAAGCTGGTTATTTTAATGTGTGCCGCATCCATGTTAACTTTATTTTCTTTGTTTTCCTGTAAAAGAGAGGACGCCAATAAGCCAAATCCGGCACAAGCCCAAATTGCAAATGATCCTAATCTAAAAGTATTGAATGATTTTATCCTAAAAAACCCTACCGTCGCAGAAGGCTTTTTTAATAGGGCAAAATATTACTATGATATGGAGGGATACGATGAAGCCATTTTGGATCTAGCCTCTGCCATGAAATTAGATAGTATGAAACCCAAATACTATCATCTGTTAGCTGACACTTATATGGACTATTATCAATCAAGGATGGCATTGATGACGATGCAAAAAGCTTCCGGCATGTTCCCGGATAGTATCCATACTTTACTAAAACTGACAGAATTTGAAATTATTTTGAAAAAATACGATGCAGCGATGCAGACTATTAGAAATATTCTTTCCAAAGACAGGCAAAATGCCGATGCCTACTTGATGATGGGAACAGTATTAGAAGAATCGAATGATATGAAAAGAGCATTGGCCGCTTATAAAAAATCGACCGAAATGAATCCTTTTATGATTGATGCTTGGACTAAAGCAGGCGACATTGCAGACAAAATGGGTGATAAAAATGCGCTTAGATACTTTGAAACAGCCATTCGGGTTGACACCAATAGTTATAATGCACTATACGCCATGGCAATGCACTACCAACATCAAAATAACCGAATTAAGGCTTTGGAATGGTTTAAAAAAATCAATCAAAAATACCCTAAGATACCGCAGCCTTATTTCAATATGGGTATTTTGTACAATGAAATAGACTCCTTAGACAAAGCGATCGAATCCTTTGATATGGCAATCAATCTGGACAAAATTTACTCAGAGGCCTATTACGCCAAAGCCATTGTCCAGGAAAAACAAGGTAATCTGAAAGATGCTCAAAGGAATTATAGCCAAGCTTCAACACTCAATCCCAAATTTACTAAAGCAGCTCAAGAAAGTGATCGGCTGAAGTCTATTATCAACAAGAAATAATTTTTATGACTCCTTCTGATTTAGAACATATTCAACTTCATTAAATCTCTTTTAACATAGGATTGTATGAAATTAAACGGCTGGCTTATTTTTCTACTTTTGACTATTGGATGTTCTTCCATTCTTGGACAAAACCGGGATTCTATCCACACTAAAAGGTCTAACGTTTTTATCAAATATCAAGATACGATTAATCGGCTCCAATACATTCGATACAATGATAAGACCATGGTCTTCGACTCACGTGGGCTATTTCATTTTGTCAAATACCTGCCTTCTGATATGTGGCAACTTGCCAAGACACCTTTCAAAGTATCATCATTAAAGGGCTTAGGCATTGTGGTAGCATCCACCGCAATATTGATTCCACTGGATCAGTATTTGTTAAATAAAGTAAGGCAAGCATCAGAAAGCATTGGCTTGGATGACGAAAACAGATATGGCGTTGCGCTGTGTTGGGGAAAAATCCGACTTTTGAAATATCCTAAAAATGTCAATACCGCCTTATATCAGATTGGTGAGGGCGGCACCAGTATGTACTTAGCGGGTGGATTGTGGATATATGGAAAATTAACTCATGACTATCGTGCCGTACAAACTGCGGGGGACTTGGCGGAAACCTTTATTGTAATGGGTGTTTCTACGCAAATACTGAAACGCATCTCCGGAAGAGAAAGTCCTTTTGTCGCGACAAAACCGGGTGGAGCATGGAGGCCATTGCCCTCTTTCAAAGAATATCAAAGTCACGTACCGCATTACGATGCCTTTCCATCCGGACATCTGGCAACTATGATGGCTACGATCACTGTTCTCAATCAAAATTATCCTGAAAAAAAATGGATCTTGCCTGTAGGCTATTCACTTATCGGCCTTACGGCATGGGGAATGATGAATACTGAAGTACACTGGATCAGTGATTATCCACTGGCATTGGCATTGGGCTACGTGTGTGGCAGAATCTCCACTATGCGCCATCGAAAGATTTCAGAGGAAGGCAAGAAATATTTGATGATACCTGAATTTACCCCTTGATATGAGGCAGATAATGTATTTACTTTTCTTCTGTGGGCTGAATTGTGGAATGTCATATCACACTTATGGACAGACGTGTAATCTTTCCATCAAAGGCTATATTCTTGACCAACATGACCTATCTGCTCTTTCTTACGCCAACATCACCCTTTCCGGCACGACATTAGGCGCTCAAGCTGACAGTTTGGGATATTATGAGATTAAAGGGCTGTGTAAAGGCAATTACACCCTGATTTGTTCGCATATCGGGTGTGAGCCCGTCAAAAGAAAGATATTCCTGGAAGAAAATGTTATCAACTTTAATTTCTACCCTGAACATCATGCCCATGAATTGCAACAAATATACATCCGCGCTCGTACCAATCAAGAAATCACCAATGTTAGTAATAAATTGGACGAAGAAAAGCTTCTAAATATGAAAACAGATGGACTCTCGATGAATCTGACTTCTATTCCAGGTTTATCCATCCTTTCTACCGGCAGTAATATTGAAAAGCCCGTCATTCATGGTTTATACGGTTCCAGAATCGCTATTGTTCAGCAGTCTTCCCGATTAGAAGACCAACAATGGGGCAGTGACCACGCACCCAATATTGATGTTCAACTATATGACAAGATAGAAGTCATTAAAGGAGCAGCTTCTGTAAGATTCGGAGCAAAAGCAATGGGTGGAGCTATCTTATTGGATCAAAAACCCATTTATACTGAAAATAAAATGATCCATGAAGTAGTGTCTAAAGCACAAACTAATCCAGCAGGACTTTCTCTTGCCGGTGTCTTTCAAAAAGGACTACCCACACACAACAAATCCGGTTGGAAACTCGCCATCGGCTTAAAAAAGTACGGAGACCAGTCTTCACCCGACTTCACACTTTCCAATACCGGAGCAACCGGAGCAAACATAGGCCTGTCAATAGGCACGACGACAGCATCTCAGACCCATAGACTCACCCTTTCGGGATACTACAATAATGCCGGTATTCTTGCTGCTTCACAAGTAAATAGTCAAGAAGATATTATCCGGGCTATTGAATCCAAGCGTCCCTTAATCATTCATCCTCCAACCTTTACAATTGAAGCACCCAGACAGCAGAGCATCCACTCATCTATTGCTTATAATGGACGTATTAATGTCACCGATGATCATAAATTTAAAATGAATGCTTCTTACCAGCAAGACAACCGTCAAGAATTCGATGTGAGACGTGGCGGCTTATCCGATGTCCCGGCTGTAAATATGAATTTACACACTTTACAGTTGGAATTTTTGGACGATAGGCGATGGAATGACATATTGAGCGGCACTTTCGGAGTAAATGTTTTAGGTCAATTAAATATCAATAATCCGGATACACGCAGGAGGCCTATTATACCTTATTACCACCTAATCAACCCCGGCATATTTACATATCAACAAGTGAATTTGAAAAAAATCACCCTTGAAGCCGGAGTAAGAGGTGACTTTCAATATCTGAAAGCAACATATTATGACCTCAATCAAAAACTTCATCAGCCCAAACGCCACTTTAAAAATGTTGTTTTTAACATCGGTCTCTTTACAGACCTCCACCCGCATATACACTTCAAAGCCAATTCAGGTATCGCATATCGAGCTCCTGAAGTCAATGAATTATACAGCAATGGCGTCCACCTTAGTTCCGTGGCGTATGAAGTAGGCGACCCAAACCTAAAGTCGGAACAAATATGGAAAACTATCATTGAACTTTCTAATGATAATACAAGCATGTTGCATTATACAGTAGATTTTTATTATCAAAGATTCAACAACTATATCTACCAACAACCCAACGGATTTATTTCTACCATCGCAGGAGTCAAATTAAGATATGACTATGTCCAAACAAACGGCTTTCTAAGTGGTTTTGACGCTTTAATTCGTTACAATCCTACACAAAGATGGGCAATAGAAGGCAACTTTAGTGGAATCCATTCTAAAAACCATGCGACAGGAATGGGGATGCCTCTTATTCCCCCTTTTCACATCTCAAGTGATGTTGAATATCTGCTTACAAGAGGCAAAAAATGGGCTTCTCAAGTAAAAGTAGGTTTACAATACCAATATGTCGCCCGCCAAAAAAACTATAATCCTGTCGAAACATTTACACCACCACCTCCGGATTATTCATTATTTGATATCCATATAAAATATCTGGACAACTCGGGGAGGCATCAATTCGAAGTATCAATAAAAAATGCTTTCAATACCCGCTATTCCAATTATCTCAATAATTTAAGGTATTTTGCACCACAAGAAGTTGGTCGTAACTGGTCGCTCCAATACATTTATAAAATAAGAGAAAAGAAAAATTAATTATTAAAACCATAATTGATTATGAATAAAATATTTGTCGTATTTTTAAAAAGATTTCTACCATTTATGCTAATTATCGGGATAATCTCATCCTGCTCTGAGAACGTCAAACCAATCAATGAGGAAGAAGTAATCAATAAAGTAATTTTAACATTGAAAGACAATTCCAATCATACTTTTGAACTATCCTACTATGATACGGATGGCAATGGCCCTCTTTCTCCAATTATTTACACGGACTCTTTACCATCCAATTCTGTTTTAAATGGCAGCATTAGATTACTCAATACGCTTGCAACACCCGAAAAAGATATCACGATAGAAGTACGCGAAGAAGGAACAGAGCATCAATTTTTCTACCTAATAAATGGACAGGATGCCCCCACCTTCAAGTATTCAGATCAAGATCAAGAAAATAATCCTATCGGAATAGAAGTACAATGTACGACTAAGACCTCATTTGATGGTATTTTAAAGATTGTACTTCGACATCAACCCGATAAATCTGCATCCGGCGTCGCAAATGGCGATATATCAAGTGCAGGAGGAAGTACGGATGTTGATATTGAAATACCGATTATAGTGAAGTAGTATATAGCATTATTATATGTATATACTTTAGATTATAAATGCATTATATCAATTCTTAACCAAGCGGTATATCTTTCCTTTATAGCTCAATAGATAAGTTCCGGAAGGTAGATCACTGATATCAATGTTTTGAGGCAACATAATATAGGTACGTAGTCTTTTTCCGGATAAATCGGTAATAGTGGCAATGTCCTTCACCTTTGATTCCTTTTGATGAATAAAGAAACGACCGGAGCTCGGATTGGGGAATATTTGCAACACATCCTCTCTCCTAACTTTAATGGGCAAGATATCAGAATACTTGATTCTACCCTGGTCATCTGAAATCATGAGTCTATAATAGTACAATCCTTCCGATAATTGCTCATCCCAATATCGGAAAACCATCGGCTTTGTCAAAGGATTTATTGATTTTGTGTAAATGGTTTTAAAGTCTGACCCTTCTTGCTTTCTTTGGAGTTGATACGTTTGATTCTCGTTTATTGCATCAGCAATCCATACCAACTGAACACTTTCTTTGCCATCATATATCGCGGTAAAATGAGACAATTCTCCGACAGCAAGTGGAAATTCGGTTTCCGGAATAAAATCTAGACATGAGTTATCGAGACAAGCCTGATATTTAGGTGCCGTGTTTAAATAAGGTGGCTGCATATAGATATCCGACAGATGACCCCAAGAACCATATATGCTCTCTTGGGTACCTGATAGGACAAATGCCATAGCCAAACGGTTACCATGGCTTCTAATGTCATTCAACACATCATTGTACAAGGTGTACATACTATTGAGATACTGGGCATCATACATTGCCTGAATATAAGGAGGCACATTGAAATCAGTATAGTGTTGTCCCCCTTCATAGCTCACTATCCCTTTTCCAAAAACCTTTATATTCCGGTAATCTTGTTGTACAATATCTCTGAAACCGGATGCACCATTTGCGCCGAAATAAGCATTTCTAGCATTCATATTAACATCTTCACCCGTAGAACCTCCATGAAGAACAGGATTGCCGGAAGAACTGTGATCGAGTCCAAAGTAATAGGTCGGTGAAGCCAAATCCCATTGATCAGAAGGAATTTGCGACAAAATCTGTTCGTTGAGATAATTAAAGCCACCTTGTATTCCCAATACTCGTTTAACACGTCCTGTCTGTCCGGCAAAAACGGAATGCCATATAGCAAATATCCTTTTTGCCTTCTCTGCATACGCTCTGCCATAATTGAGATTTTCAGGCTTATTTTCATTATTGTAATGTGCCTGACCAAAAATCCAATTCCATACTTCATTGGAATATTCCAAATAAATAGTCAATCCCGATTGGAGATTATCGCGAAACATTGTCGCCATCTGCATTACAAAGTCATCATCAGCCTGATGTGGCACACATATCCAAACATTCTTATTGAGTTTATTAGCCAAAGATATCATACTTTCAAAGGGAACGCCTTTGCTAGAGCCATAAGACCGATCATTGATATGAGCTCGATCTGACCAACTCACCACAGGACTATTATTGAT
>JAGPCT010000096.1 GCA_018057925.1 Saprospiraceae bacterium | reverse complement strand
TTATTTTATTAGGATTCATTGGTGGATTGATCGCACTGCTTACACCATGTGTGTTTCCAATGATTCCTTTGACGGTGAGTTTCTTCACGAAAGGAAGTAAAGACAAAAAAAAGGGTTTGACGAATGCATTTTTATATGGATTTTTCATTTTCGCAATTTATCTTCTGCTAAGTCTTCCCTTCCACTTATTGGATTCTATCAATCCAAATATCCTGAATGATATTTCTACTAATGTGTGGCTTAACGTGTCTTTCTTTGTGATCTTCATGTTTTTTGCCTTCTCCTTTTTTGGATATTATGATATTTCATTGCCAAGTAGCTTTTCCAATAAAGTTTCATCTGCAGAAGGTATAGGCGGGTTCCTGGGTATATTTTTCATGGCATTGACCCTTGCGCTGGTTTCATTCTCTTGCACAGGACCTATTTTGGGTTCATTACTCGCAGGAGCTCTGAGTTCAGATGGCGGAGCATGGCAGTTGACAGCAGGTATGGGCGGTTTCGGCCTCGCATTAGCTTTGCCTTTCGCACTTTTCGCAGCATTCCCGGGTTGGATGAATTCTATGCCTAAGTCCGGAGGCTGGTTGACCACTGTTAAAGTTGTACTTGGCTTCCTTGAACTTGCCCTTGCATTTAAATTCTTATCGAATGCAGACCTTGTAAAACACTGGGGATTATTAAAAATAGAACCTTTCCTCATCATATGGATCCTTGTCGCACTTGGTATGGCAGCATATTTGTTTGGTCTGATTAGATTTCCACATGACACTAAAATGAAGAAATTATCTCCTGTCAGAGGTGGACTTGCTGTGATATCATTGATATTCGCTATTTATTTGATGTCAGGATTCAGGTATAATGAAGAAACAAAGACCTTTACGTCACTTTCACTATTGAGTGGTCTGGCACCTCCTGTAGGTTATAGTTTCATCCATCCAAAGGATTGTCCTCAAAATTTGAATTGCTTTCATGATCTTAGTGAAGGCCTTGCATACGCTAAAGCGCGAAATATGCCTGTCTTCCTGGATTTCACAGGTTACGCATGCGTGAATTGTCGTAAAATGGAAGAGCATGTTTGGGTCAAAGAAGAAGTATATAATATTCTTTCGAAGGAATATGTCGTCATCTCCCTCTATGTCGATGACAAAACAGAGCTTCCTGAAAATGAACAGGTAACATTAACTTTTAAAACAGGCGGTCAGAAAAAGATCCGCACCAAAGGCGACAAATGGGCCTTCTTCCAAACGGATAATTTTAATAATAACTCTCAGCCTTGGTATGCACTTGTGACCAATACAGGTACATTACTTAATACACCGGTGGGATACACTCCTGAAGTGAAGGATTATGTAAATTTCCTTCAGTGTGGACTAGATGCTTATAAGGCTGCAGAGGGGAAGGAGTTGATTGGGAAAGTAGAGAAATAGTATAATAGTATTGTTATGGGGTAGGGACAAGGCTTTCCCTTGTCCGCAATAAATAGAAAAAGTATTTCTTTATATCAGTATTTCAGATGATCTAAGGCTTTCCCTTGTCCGTTATATATTTTTACCGTATTTTCAAAATGCCGAAGCTGCGTCGCTCGGGATTAAAAGCACTGTAAAACATAGCGATACCCGGAATATCTGAGCCTTCAAAATCAAGAAGAATTTCGCTGTTGCTATTTTTCTTAATTACTTCATCTATTAACAATGAAGGGCCTGAGAGTTTTTTAAATTCACTATTTACAAATTGGAGTAGGATGACAATACGTCGTTCAGTTTTTAAATAAAGCAAACCGGCAAAGATTTCATCTTTTTCATTTTTTGAAACTAAGATGTTTACAAGACCTTTTGAATTTAATAAGGAAATATAATCCTGTATGTAATTAGGACTGAGCCTTTCGGATGTAGCGAATTTTGAAAAGGTGTATTCAAAGTAATATTTTAGAAAAGTCGTGATTGAGCAATCCTCGCTTAAAGTGATATTGAACTCGTCTTTTTTCTTCAGTACTTGCTGCAGGTTTTTTTTGTAGCCTGACCTGAGTTTATCATATGGTGCATTGAGCCGCAATACATAATTGGTTTTATGCCTATTGAATATCTGAGGAGCATATTCGTTCATTTCATTAAATGCAAGTTTTGCCCTAATACAATGCTTGCTGATCATTTTATTTATCAAGAACAAAAAAGATTCAGTGCATTCTACATCCCCTATGACACCGAGTTGTTGTATCAAGTACGGAGTATAATACTGTTTAAAACCAAATATCTTTCTATTAAAAGGCAAAGGAAATACCCAGGAATAATCCTCGCCTACGATAGCTTCCCACTGTTTACCAGTCACTTTATCCAATGACCAACTATATGCATATGGAAGTCCAAGATCGGATTTGTTTATGACTTCATCCCATCTGATATCATCTATTTTATCCCTGGTTAAAAAGATCATTTATTATTTTTTGGTGATCCAGAATAAACCATCACGAATCGGTAGAAGCAACTTATTGACCTCCTTGTTATCATGTATTTTTTGGTTGAATGCTTTTATAGCCAATGTGGTAGCATCATCGTATTCTTCTCCCAATACCTTGCCTTTCCAAAGTACATTGTCCGCCAAAATAACGCCACCTGATCTTAGTTTAGGCATACACATATCGAAGATAGCAGCATAATCTTTCTTTGCCCCATCTATAAAAACAAGATCCAATGTTTCATCCATGGTAGGAATGATTTGCTTAGCATCACCGAAGTGAATTTGTATTTGATCCTTGTATATACTTTGACCAATGAATTTGTCATGTGTATGTGACAATCTTTCATCAATATCAATGGTGTGCACCATACCTCCTTCCGCAAGTCCTTCTGCAAAACAAAGCGCTGAATAACCGGTATATGTACCAACCTCCAAAACGATTTTCGGTCGCAACATCCTGCTGATCATTGCCAGAAATCTTCCTTGAAAAGCACCTGAGATCATGTTCGCTCCACGATGGTGTTGCTGAGTATATTCGTCCAATTCTGTCAGTATTTGAGGGACCTCATCACTAATTGATCGGCAATATTCTTCTATTTGTTCAGGATCCCAGCCCATACAATTTCTTCTTTTTATAGTTCTTAGAAAGAGGGTAGAGAAATACTGCAGCTAACAAGATCGACATGCCAAGATAAAAGCCACTATTAAGCTCCTTATCTTCATGGAGGATAATAATGGCTAATATAACTCCATATACAGGTTCCAAATTGATAGATAGATTCACGATAAATGGGGTAAGTGCCTTTAATGCAATGGCTGTAAAAACAAATGCCATTGCAGTGCAAACCACAGATAGCACAATCAGATATATCCAGTCATTCCCGGTTGGGACAAATATTTCCAGCCAACCCAATCCTTTGAATAATGGCAGCAACAAGGTTATGATGATGAGTCCGAAAGCAAGTTGGACAAATGAAAGCATCTTGACGGGTAAGTTGTCTACCAGTTTTTTTGAAAGTACAGTGTATATACTTGAAAGGAATGCAGCGAGAATTCCTACCCAGACACCAGCCTGCATATCCATCGCTGTATTGTTAAATATAAGTGCCATGCCTGGGATGATGAGCAAGGCTACCACCATTTGTTGTATTTGAAACTTACTTTTGTTAATAAGTGGATCTAAAATTGATGTAAAAAAAGGCATTACGGACAATACAACTACTGCAATGGATGCATTGGCGATCTTGATTGAAGTATAGAAACATACCCAATGAAGAGCGATGATGACGCCAGTCAATGCCATCATAAGCCAATATGAACGATATTTAATGATCTCAGAAAGTCTCGGTCTGAAGAAAAACATTAATGCAACCAGCGTCATTATTAGCCTCCACCATACTAAGGCCATCGGGCTGATATGTATCAGGGCTCCTAAGATAGCAGTAAAGCCATATGCCAGGACAGCTATATGGAGATAAATATATGCAGCTAAAGGAGTTGTTTTTTTATTCATTATTGGGGACGAAATTAAGCAATATTAAGTTATTAAAAAATGCGGCTTTTGGGCAAGGATATTAACCCTAGATGCGTCCCAAGAATGTTGAAGTCTTAGTTTGAAATTTACCAGACAATCATTTTATTTTCTGAATACCAGATCAAATCTATAAAAATCACATAAGTTAATGACCTGTAGAAATAAGTTAAAAATTAATAATTTTGATGCGAAAAGATTTATCTTTGCATTTTGGAAATCGATCTTCTGAAAAGTGTCATTTATTCTTTAAATCGACAGTCCAAAATGAACAATATTATCCTATTAATACGACTTATATGAGTACTTTTAGTTTTTCTTCTTACAAATCTGAGGAAGTTTTATTAGATGAAACTACTACTATTGATCAACAGGAATTGATAGTTTATAATGATGATCACAATACTTTTGAATGGGTGATCAACTGCTTTGTTGATGTTTTACGTCATACTCAGGAACAAGCAGAGCAACTTTCCTACATGATCCATTTTACTGGAAAAGCATCGGTCAAGATCGGCTCTTATATTATGTTAAAGCCCTTTAAAGAAGCACTTACTGACAAAGGACTTTCTGTAGTCATCTCATAAAACACCTAATTGTCGCCTCTGGATAATTATAAATTTCATTTTACAGATCAATCTTTTCAACATCCATCTACTGCTAATG
>JAGPCT010000095.1 GCA_018057925.1 Saprospiraceae bacterium | reverse complement strand
ATTTAGATGGCGCACATCCTAATGCAGCTAATTTATTATTGTATTATAATTTTAACGATGGCAACGGATTAACAGAACCTGATGTAGTTAGCGATAACGATTTAGCATTGGTTGGTGCTGTTGAACGGTTTATGTATTCAGGTGATATATTTAGAAATATTAATAAAATTTCAACACGTCCAATTGTAAAATTTGACCAAGGCGAATTTGTTAGTCATATCGATTCAGTTTTAGTTGTTGAAGAAGTAATTACCGACCCAATTGCATTAATTATTTACGACCCTGCGGACCCATTAACAGCAACAGATTCGATGTTGGTATATCCGGCAGAATTTTATGTATACACGTATAATGCAGATGGCACTATTGCCGATTCAACTTTAGTTGATGCAACCGATAATATTGTAAACAGCGATTTGGAATATTATGGCGAACCTTATGAAGTAGTAATTACCCATGAATTAGCACGATATATTACACCTTATGGTATTGGTTTAGATTTAGGTGAAGGATTTACTTGGACTTTCGATTTAAGCGATTACCGCCCTTTATTACACGATTCAGTGCATTTAAATGCGGGTAACTGGCAAGAATTATTAGACCTAGAATTATTATTTATTGAAGGAACACCTCCGCGCGACCCAATTGCGGTAACGAATTTATGGTACGGCTTTTATGGTTATGGATTAACACCTTCTTTCGATGATTTAACACCTCCGCAAACAGTTACTATTCCTGCCAATGCCAAAAATTCACGCGTAAAAATTCGTGCAACAGGTCACGGTTTTGGTGGCACTGCAAACTGTTCTGAATTTTGTGCGCGCGACCATTATTTTAAAGTAAATGGCAGCACCGTTTGGAGTAAAGAAGTTTGGAGAGATAACTGCGATGTGAATCCTGTTTATCCGCAAGGTGGAACTTGGGTGTACGATAGAGCAAACTGGTGTCCGGGTGCTGAAGTATGGACATACGATTATGAATTAACACCTGAAGTTACTCCGGGCAATACCTATACATTTGATTATTCTGCAGAAGATTATACCTGGAATAATGCTGGTAGTGTGCCTACTTATGTTACTTCGGTACAATTAGTTACTTATGGTGAACCTAATTTTAATTTAGATGCAAGATTGGATGCCATTATTGCGCCAAGTGATGATGATATGCAACAACGCAAAAATCCAATTTGTAATAATCCGATAGTGCGCATCACCAATACAGGTGCAACAGCATTAACTAAATTAGATATCACTTTTGGCATTAAAGATTACGACCAAGACACTTATACCTGGACTGGTAATTTAGCATTTATGGAAAGTGAAGAAGTTACCTTACCTAATTTCGGATGGAATGGTTCAGGCACTGAATTTATTGCAACCATAAGCAGCCCAAATGGTGGAACAGATGAATATGTATATAATAATTCTATCACAACACCATTAGCTATTCCGCCGACATATCCTTCGGAATTTATTGTAGAAACAAGAACTAATACAGCATCACACGAAAACGATTTATTTGTGTATGATGAAAATGGGAATACTATTTTAGAAAGAACATCTTTTTCTGATAATACCGTTTACAAAGACACTTTAATTCTGGAAGATGGTTGTTACGAATTGTATTTATGGGATTACGGTGAAGATGGATTAAGCTGGTGGGCAAACAGTGATGGTTCGGGATATTTCAGAACTAAAGAAATTGACGGTACATTTATTAAATCATTTGAAGCCGATTTTGGTGGGTTGATTTACATGCAATTTATTGTGGGTAATTATACTCCGATTGAAACTTTTGTTAAACCTGCTGATGAAGTGAATTTATATCCTAACCCTGCTCAAAATGAAATATTTATTGATTTAGATTTTGCGCAATTAAGCGATGCGGATATAACAGTTGCAGATATAACAGGAAAAACAATTCATACACAAAGTGTTCAGCGCGTGCAAGATGAAACCGTACATTTTAGTATGGAAAATCAGGCAGCCGGTGTTTATGTGGTAACGATAAAAATGTCGGATAAAATAATCACTAAACAATTTGTACTCGAAAATTAAATGGATGATACTACTGCTTCCCGTTTTGTATTTCACAGCGGGATGCAGTAATCATCAAAACCAACCTGCAGAATCGCTGACAACGCAGTTGGCCGGATTATATGATACCCTCTCCGCACCTCAACCCGGAGAATGGTTATATGAGCAACAGGAGTTAGGTCAAACACTGGAAGAGTTTCGCGAGGAGACACCAATTGATAGCAATAATGCTGAGGCTACCTTTTATATTTTACCCATCGATATTATTCATGAGGAAGAATTTTCGCTGATTGCCGATGTTGCGACTTATTTAACTACCATTTTTGGCAATGAAGTTACGGTGCTGCCATCTATAAACGCACAATTATTCCCTACCCATTATTTCCGGGATGAACAACTTAATAGTCAGTTGTTGTTAGATGAAATTATTCGCCCTTTATTGGAGAAAGACGCTTTAGGAATCATGGGCTTAACACAACGTGATATTTATCCCGGCGATGGTTGGAATTTTGTATTTGGTCAGGCCAATACCAAAGAAAAAATCGGCATTACATCCTTCGCCCGATATGGCAATTATGATACAGATAGTGCGCGGCAATTAGTGTTGAACCGACTGATAAAAACGACAACACATGAATTTTTGCACATGTTAGGGCTACAACATTGTATACAATTTGCCTGCGTGTTGAATGGCAGTAATTCATTGGAGGAGTCCGATAAAAAACCATCAATCATTTGCCCGGAATGTTTGGCAAAACTCGATATTATTTTTCCGGCTTTTACTGAAAAATATTTCCCGGCTTCATTACAATTTTATCAAAAATATCAATTTAAAGAAGAGCAGGAATTTTGTGAACGGGTTATCAATGAATTGAATTAAATATCATTAACTTTTTACTTTTAATCAATTAATTTTTTAGCCTATAATAAGTTGTTAAGTTGATTGGATGTGTAAAAACTAGTAGGGAACAGGTATTAAATTAATTGTTATTTTTAGCAGCTAAAACCTCAAATGCAAACAAGCCACAGTAATCAACAACTTCAACAAACTAATAGCATATCGGTCATGGATATGTTGGTGCTTGTTTTGGCTGTTGCCATTGCCGTTTACTTGAGGCTCAACTTACTCAACATTCCATTCGACCGCGACGAAGGCGAATACGCGTATGCCGGTCAACAAATTTTACAAGGCAATTTACCTTATGATGTTATTTATAACATGAAATTTCCGGGGGTGTATTATATGTATGCTTCGGTATTTGCGGTATTTGGTGAAAGTGTTGCTGCCATTCGGTTAACGGGATTGTTTATGCATTTGGCCACAACATTTTTTTTATTTGGTTGTGTTTCATTTTTATTTTCCAAACGAACAGGTATATATGCTGCGGCAACATTTTTAATTATTTCACTTTCTTTTCCGGCTGAATCAATTTTATCTAATGCGGAAGTATTTGTAGTGTTTTTTGGTTGTGCGGGTTTATGGATGATGACACAATTTCTCAGCAAACAAAAATTAATTTGGTTGTTTTTTTCAGGTGTGTGTTTATGCCTTTCCTGTTTGATGAAACAACCGGGAGCTATTTATGGTGTAATAACACTTGTTGTATTTTTTGTTTACAAACCGAAAACAGTACCGTATTATAAATTGTTAGTTTGGATAGTTGGTGGATTGCTGCCTGCTGCTTTGTTGTTGGGTTATCTGCAATACCACGACCTGATGACTAATTTTATATTTTTCTGTTTTATTTATGGCAGAGAATATGCCACAATGGTTAACGGAATTGTAGGCAGATATTTATTTGTCACCAACTATCGGGATATCTTTTTAAATAGTTGGATGTTTGTGGTAATAAGCCTTGTGGCATTGGTTTGGAGTATTATTTTCTACCAACAAAAAAAATGGTGGCTATTGTGGCTCATTGTTTTATTATCTGCATTGGCCGTTGTGCCGGGATTATATTTCCGCAAACATTATTTTATATTTTTACATCCAGCTGTAGCCATAGCAGTCGCTTATTTTTTGGTGGATGGAAGTAAAATCATCTTCAATAAATTTAAAAATTATTTTGCACCTGCTGTGTTTGCTATAGCCACTTTGCAGTTTTTTATTTTCGGTTTTCGGAATTATGATATGTTCCAAATAAATGGGGAAACATACAGTCGCAAAATGGCCAATTACGCAATATTTGCCGATGCACCTGCAATTGGAAATTATATTCGTTCAATAAGTGATAGTAATAAAGTAATAGGCACCATGACCAACGAACCGGAATTGTTATTTTATGCCAATCGTAAATCGGCTTCCGGATATTTGTATATGTATCCTTTGTTTGAATACCATCCCTATTTTGAACAAATGACCAAAGAATATATGGAGCAAATTGTCACACAAAAACCCGAAATATTTGTCCGCACCAACATACATAATACCGGCAAAAATAAAAATAATATCGACATCGTATTACAATGGTGGGAGACCTATAAACTCAATTATGAGCTGTTGAGGGTGTATGTAACTACCGGTCCCGAAACACCTTATCAACCGCTCGAAAGCCTTGATAATTATACTTCTTCGGGCATGTATGTGGAGATTTACCGACGTATTTCCAATTAAAACCCTTTTGTTTGGTGTAATTTTGTT
>JAGPCT010000094.1 GCA_018057925.1 Saprospiraceae bacterium | reverse complement strand
CTGCTACCTGATCCGTAATGTCTTCCATCATGATCTCAGAATTTTCGTACATCTTGGTCAATACTCGATAGAGTACTTCCATCTTTTTGTAAAGATCTTCAAGCTTTAGGTTAGAATCAGTCAAACGGCCAGCCTGTCTGGACTTTAAGATCATCATCGATTCTTTGTTTCTTTCTTTAGCCTCGCTTGCCATGCTTAAATTACTCTGGATCTGCTTCTTATTGTTAAGGATGACTTCCTGAAGTTTGTGCATCTGACCTCTTAGTTTTGAGATCTGTTGATCCATTTTCCCTAGATTGCCTTTAAGACTCTCTACATATGATTTGAGAATACCAATGGGGTCTATCTGTACAAAAATTCCGGTGATATATCTCATAACACTCTTGTACATATACCAGATCAGATTTCTCATCTTAGGGTCAAGAACCATGTATATTAACGCACCTAAAACCAGCAGAATACCGGCAAGATAAAGTGTGTTTGAAGCAAGAGTAATAAGAAAAGGAAGAATTTTATATAAGAGTACAGCTCCTCCTGCCAATATGCCAAGGCCAATAATAGTGCCCGTCTTACCCTCTGGTCTTTGCCAGAATGTCTTAGGAGAGATAGTTTGTTGATCCATTAATAAATAAGTTATTTAGTTGACAAATAAGTTTTGATTCGATCCACATCGTCGCGGATCTTTTTGACCAAACCGTCATATGTGACAGAAAAGTCTGCCTTAGTAGTTTCGATCTTAGACTGGGCACTTTTAATTTCATTATCCAGAGAAGAAAGCATTTTCTTATGTTCTTCGATCTCTGCATTTAATTTTTTGATTTGCTCTTCCTTACCAGTGATTAGATTAGTAAGTTGTTTGGCTTCATTTTCTCTATTACTGATTTGTTTAGTTCGCTGCATTTCGACAGCATTTCTGAAATTGGTAGCTTCAGTGTCTAGAATTTCTAGATATATGGTTGCGCTATCTGTCAATAACTTGACATTAGCTCCTGATGCCTGAGCTCCGGCGAATGCGCTTAGGTATTTAGTTTTTTCATCCAGACCTATTGTTTCTAATGATTGCAGCGCTTTTTTAAACTCTAAATAGTCGAATCCAGCCTGATTATTTCTCTCAAGTGCGTCGAAGAGGACTTTATAAAATTGGTCGGATTGTTGTCCGCTTACGTCAGAATATTTGGTGGCCTGTTCTGAAGGTGTTTTAGATGTTGGGAGCTGTCCACTATCTTTTTTTTCACCATTTTCTGGATTGTCTTGCGAAATATCTTCGGCAAGCTCAGTTTCGGACCCCGTAGGTTCCAGAAAAACAGATTTCATTTTTTTGAAAAAATCACTCATTTCAATATTTAATCTTTCGAAGAATCATTAATTTATAATTTTTCTTCTGTTAAGATAATTTATGCAAAAATATTTAAGCTAAGGTAATAAAAATTGCTTTACTCCAAAACTCTTTATTGAATTCAGACTTCGGTGTGTTCTCAATTTTGATTGCATTAAAAGCGCCGGACAAATTGAAAAGTTCCTATTTTCAACCATCATGCTAATTATATCGACCATTATGCCTTTAGCAACGACTAATCGTATAGTGATTAAATTAATATTAAAATTTTATATACTTTAAACAAATTGTTTTACATTTGTATTCTAACTCCCTGATATTAAATGCTAGAATGGCTTTTAGTAAAAGTATTTATTAAGTTAGCTTATGACCGAAAACAGTTTAATGAATAGCGAAAAGCTCTACTTCTCCATAAGCGAGATAGCAGACTCTTTTGGTGTTTCCACCTCACTCATACGTTACTGGGAAACTGAATTTAGTTTTCTAAAACCACATAAAAATAGTAAAGGCGACCGCAGATTTACCAAGCAAAACATTGAGCAACTGCAGCTAATCTATCATCTTGTGAAGGAGCGTGGTTTTACGCTTGAAGGAGCAAAAAATGAACTCAAAGAAAACAAGAAGAGAGTTCAGTCTATAAATTCACTATCTACCAAATTGAATACTATTAAATCAGGGCTGGAGGAGCTAAGCAAGAAGCTATAGATAGAATAATTTATTTAAAGGTGTTTTCTAATCAATTTAGAAGTTCATTCTTCACGTTAATTTAAAATTCACCATAAATAATTTGTAATCATTTTATAGTCTAGCAGCGAGCTGTCATTTTAGCGTTGTACTAGAAAAAGTATAATCTTTGCACACATTTCGCCGTTCGCCATTGTTCGTTCGGATTTTCAATTCAAGTTAGAAAGTACCTTTTCATTCTTATTGAACATTCGCCATTTATAATTTATTTTCAACAGCGTTTTTATTTCTATCATTAGGCTGATTCTATAACTTTTTATTCCATTTCCGACCACCCTTAGTGGAATAATTGGTAACTCCCGATGTTCGTGTTATTTTGTATGATAGGAGTTCATACATACTTTCACATAAAGGAGGAAAGTTGCAGCTAGCACTTACTTCCTCTGTATAATAACCGTCTGGCTCCTTTCCAAACCATGCACGATAATCAAAAAATGGCGAACCTCCGGTAGATAATGGAAGATGCTTAAGTAAATCGTATTTCATTGGTATACCTGATGTTGCATTAACTGATAATTCATGACCCATTATCTTCAGCACTAATTTTAAGCGATCGTTACTTCCTGAAATTAACTCCACGGTTTCCACATCACATTTTGCCGAGCATGGAACTGCGGAATATTGTGTATTCCATGTACATGTTTCTACAGATGTAGTCCTAGTGATCCACATCGTATCAATTACACCATTATTATCTTCAAATAACTCGAAGGTTTTCGAGTTGAATGGAGCCATCCACTGATGGCTTAGTTGCATTATTTTTAGTTCCAGACATGGATCTACTGGTTCAGGATTTATATAAACTATTGTATCTGGTCGATCAGTCTTAATACAATAATAAGATGCACTATTGCCGGTCAGGCCAGGGCTAATCTGCATGTATAAATCGTCACCATTTAATTCAAGAATGGCATGAGGGTCATTTTTAAATTCACCGTTATGATACTTGAATTCTTTATATAGATTAGAAAACGAAGGTTTGCTTGTCACGGTAATTATGGAATCTTTTGACGATTTAGAAAGAATGACAACTGCCTTAAAAGTATCCTGTAATAACTGGAATGACCAAGTAGTGAAATGGGTGCTCTAAATCCTACATATGTGCCTGTAACATCATCCCGCTCATCAGGGAGTACAATTAATTCATCTTTTTGGCAGGCATTGCAAGCAATAGCAATTACGATAAATAATAAATAATGAGTTTTCATGTGCTACAAAATTTAATGTGATTAAATATAATTGTTTTTTCTTTGACTAAATTTAATTTATAGGCACATATAGTAATTCGTTTTGTAAATATAATTTAAAATAGACGGAAATTAATTTTTATTTCATAAATGTAAATATTCATCGATTCCGCAATGTATTGTGTTAAATGCTTATCATGAGGTTGATACTTCCTTTTTTTATTACTCAAGTTTCGGTAGTAAAATTGGCCTTTTTTTATAGGAATATTAAATTAAAATCAGTCATCTACCTTGGTATATTAACTACAGAAACTTGAGTTAATTACTTGTAATCAGCAATATTGATTTGACTTTGGGCTAATTTTAAGTCTTCCGCTTCATTGGAAGCGATAATCGTAATCTTACCGCTCATTTGTGACTTTAAAAGGTCCTCAAACCATCCCTTACCTTGTTCATCCAGATTGGATCCCGGTTCGTCTAGTAAAATGACTGAAGTATCCGTCATAATGGCGAGCAATAATTTGATCCTCTGCCTCATTCCTGAAGAAAGTTCTCCGATCCGTTTTTGAACAAGACCTTTAAAAGGAAGATCTTTAAGTGCCTTGATCATGAAATCATAATTTTTGAAAGGTCGAAGGACATGATGAAAATCCATTAATTCCTGAACCGTCATTTCTTCAATCAATTCAATGTACGGAGCCGCAAAAGTCACCGAGTTGAAAACCTCTCCAATACTTATTTTTGATCCGGCTAATTTAAATTCGATTTGACCTTTGCTGGGAGTAGAAAAACCACTCAGCATTTTCATTAAAGTAGACTTGCCGCTACCGTTTGGACCTGTGATTCCATAGCAATTTCCCTTAATAAAAGTATATGTAAATTCTTTTAAAACCCATTCAAACATATAACGTTTACCAACACCTTCAAAGGTGATTTCGTCAATGAGGTGGCGGTGTTCAGGCATCTTAGATTCCTTTGATCAGACCGCGTTTTGAGTCCTTTAAGAAGGTAAGTATGTAGTCTTTATCATCAGAAGCAATGATATTATTTTCTATATTTTCTATAGATCTTTTGACGTTTGAACCGTGGACAAACAGTATCCGGTAAATATCTTGGATGTGGTGAACTCTATTTTGATCAAATCCTCTGCGCTTCAGACCTGTAGCATTAATACCGACATACGCAAGCGGGTCTCTGGCGGCCTTTACAAAAGGAGGTACATCCGTTCTTACCTTAGAATATCCTCCTACCATGACATGGTCTCCAATCTTTACAAATTGATGTACAGCTGCCATTCCACCCAATACTACGAAGTTGCCTACTTCTATGTGGCCTGCCAAAGATACATTATTGGCCAATACGCAATTATCTCCAACTATACAATCATGAGCCACGTGACAATAAGCCATGA
>JAGPCT010000020.1 GCA_018057925.1 Saprospiraceae bacterium | reverse complement strand
CCTTCGACCCTCTGATTAATCCCGATGTGTCGGGACTCTAATCGGCTGAGCTAAGGAGGATTATATCTTATTAAAACCAATCCTTTGATTGGAGTTGTTCCTTCGACCCTCTGATTAATCCCGATGTTTCGGGACTCTAACCGGCTGAGCTAAGGAGGATTATATTTTATTAAAACCAATCCTTTGATTGGAGTTGTTCCTTCGATCCTCTGATTAATCCCGATGTGTCGGGACTCTAACCGGCTGAGCTAAGGAGGTTTATATTTTATTAAAACCAATCCGTTGATTGGAGTTGTTCCTTCGACCCTCTGATTAATCCCGATGTTTCGGGACTCTAACCGGCTGAGCTAAGGAGGATTATACTTTATTAAAACCAATCCTTTGATTGGAGTTGTTCCTACGACCCTCTGATTAATCCCGATGTGTCGGGACTCTAACCGGCTGAGCTAAGGAGGAACAGTTTTTTATTTTTCGCTCTTTCATTAAAAAGCACGGCAAAAGTAAAACGATTTATTTTAATTTTCTAATCTTTGTGAAAATATTTTTTAAAATGAAATTAGTTACTGTTGGAACCGTTGCTTTTGATGACATCGAAACACCCAGAGGTAAAGCAGGAAAAGTAATAGGTGGCGCTGCAACATATATTAGTAGGGCAGCATCTTTTTATGTTGAAAACCAAGGAGTAGTATCTGTAATAGGAGGTGATTTTCCTCAAGCTGAACTCGAAGAAATGATGGCATTGGGCATTGATATTTCTGGCATTGAAATAAGAAAAGATGAAAAATCTTTTTTCTGGGCCGGAAAATATCACGATAATATGAATCAGCGTGACACTTTAATTACAGCCTTAAATGTTCTTGCCGACTTTCATCCACAATTGCCGCAATCATTCCGAAGTGCCAACTACCTGATGTTGGGCAATTTAACACCTGAAGTACAAATGGATGTACTCAATCAGATGACACGACGTCCTAAGCTAGTAGTTCTTGACACAATGAACTTTTGGATGGACGTGGCAATGGATGGCTTATTGGATGTATTAAAAAAAGTAGATGTTATAACCATTAACGATGAAGAAGCTCGTCAACTTAGTGGAGAATATTCTCTCGTCGCTGCCGCTGCAAAAATACACAAGTTGGGTCCAAAATATCTTATTCTAAAAAAAGGCGAACATGGTGTGATGCTATTCCGTGAAGGCCGGATGTTTTCTTTTCCTGCATTACCTGTGGCTGAAGTTGTTGATCCGACAGGCGCCGGAGATACCTTTGCAGGTGGATTTATAGGATATTTGGCCAAGACAGACGACCTTTCCTTCGAAAATATGAAACGTGCTATAGTTTATGCTTCTGTAATGGCATCTTTCTGTGTAGAAGATTTTTCTCTTTCTAAATTGAAAAGTATCAATAATCTGGACATCGCAATGAGAGTGGATATCTTTAAAGAAATGACTCACTTTACTATGTAATCAAAGGTACAAACAAGTGTTAAACTCCGGCAAGATCAATCAATTTGCGCCGATATACAGCCAAAACTTTTGACTTGGATACAAATCCTATATAGGTTCCTTGGTCACATACAGGTAGATTCCAAGCACTACTGGATTGAAACTTTGACATAACTTCCTCCATAGTATCGGTTACTTCGATGATGGCAGGCGCACTGTGCATCAACTCAGATACATATACAATATCATATTGTGATTGATCAAACATGATGGTACGTATATCATCGAGGGTCACTACACCGAGGAATTGCTTGTTTTCATCCAATACGGGATATATATTCCGCGTAGATTGTTCTACTGCAGAAAACAACATTTCTCTAAGCGTCATATTAGTAGCAATAGGAATAAAGTTGGTTTCGATTACTTTATCTAATGTCAGCATAATAAGGACTGCTTTGTCTTTGTCGTGAGTGATTAATGCTTTCTGTTGTGCCAATTTTTCCTGATATACATTGTATTGATTGAAATGCTTGTTGATACTATAAGAAATTGCAGTACAAATCATAAGTGGCAACATAAGCTCGTATGTACCCGTCAATTCTGATATCATAAATATAGCTGTTAACGGTGCGTGCATGGCTCCCGCCATCTGTGTTGCCATACCCACCAAGGCAAAGTTAGTTGGAGATACGAGACCTACACCAAAGTAATTAATCAACAATGCGGTACCATAGCCCATACAGCAACCTGACATGAGAGATGGGCTAAATATGCCTCCTACCCGGACCGCACCTATTGTCGCTGAGGTGGCAATGACCTTTAAAAATACAATAGAAAACATCAAACCAGCCACCAATAGCATGTCTTTCGAGCCATACCAACTGTTGTTGCCCATGACTACATGATGCTTTCCTATCAGTAATGGAGTAATCGTTGAATATCCTTGTCCATATAATGATGGAAACCAATAAATCAACGTCCCTAAAACAATTGAACCCAATAATAATTTATACCACTGTTTTTCAACTTTGGCAAAAATTCTTCCCATCCATTTATACATTGTGATAAAATATAGTGAAGACAATGCTCCTATTATCCCTAAAACAATGTAAAAAGGTATATCTTTTGGAAGAAACTTGTCTTGCACAACAAATTTAAAGATAGTATCATCTCCATATATCCATATCGAAGTTAATGCACCTATCGAAGAAGCCAATAACATCGGTACGATACTGGCAATGGTAAGGTCAAGAGAAAATATTTCTATAGCAAATATAATCGCGCCAATCGGTGCATGAAATACGGAAGCCAAGGCGCCTGCTGCTGCACATCCTATCATCAGGTTTACTGATTTCTGATTCAAGTGGAAGAGCCGTGCGAGATTGGAGCCTGTTGATGACCCCATAAATACGGTTGCTCCCTCAAGCCCCACAGAACCGCCAAAGCCTACAGTCAAGGGAGCTGCAATGAGTGGTGAGTAAGTACCCCTTAGTCCCATCTTTCCATTTTTCTTCGAAATGGCATAAAGGGTATCCGAAATACCCTGCCCTGTCAATTGCCCTAAAATAAGCTTGGATGCTATATAGGTTAATGTTAGCCCAATAGCAGGAAAAACAAAATATAATATAGTAAAATAACCCTGAATGAATTCTTGCTGAATAAATGCCTTGATTTCATAAGTAACATTCTTTATCAACACGGCTCCCAAACCGCTTACAAGTCCAATTAATATACTTATTAGCAATACAAATTGTCGTTCAGGTACATTCCTGATACGCCATATCAGAAAACGCTTCAGCAATTTGTTAAAATAAGCCATAATCCAGTTTGGGTTATCATGAACAAATATGAGGTTTTAATCCGATATTTATTGGCTATTCAACACTTTTATTTCTTTATTTTATATTCCCAGTTGATTTGGGTTTAATTTGTCAAAAATTGTACAGTTAATGTTTTTATATAGTTTTGCTTAGTCATTACCAAGATATACTTGACAAGGAGGGATTTTACTTGATGCACAATTTCATAAATGTTATTATAAAAATTGTTACTTTTAACTTTGTTATTTAATTCTATTTACCATGAAGCATTTTGTTTTATTTTTTTTATGTATAAGCTATTCCATTAGTTCTATTGGTCAAGGACAGAAGACATTCGACCTCAATGATATTTTCAGAAAAGGAGCATTTCGTACCAAAAGCCTTCCCGGCTTTGCTTATATGAAAGATGGTCAATCATATATTATCAATAAGGGAAATTCTCTTGAAATTAATAAAGTCATCGATGGTAAAACCGTGGGAACTTATATTAATGCAAATGAATTAGAGGCATTGACCAAGGATGCTTCCTACAGCATTGAAGAATATTCTTTTTCAGATGATGAGACCAAATTGCTCATTTATACTCAATCTGAAAGAATATTCCGGCATAGCTCCAAGGGGAAGACTTATTTATTCGATAAGAAGGCAGGTAAAGGTATATCGATATTCGATGGAAAACTAATAAGCAATCCGACCCTTAGCCCTGACGGCATGAAGGTTGGCTTTACGTATGAAAACAACCTATATTATACGGATATTGCAACCAATAAGGCTACCCAAATCACGAATGACGGGAAATGGAATTACATCATCAATGGGATGTGCGACTGGGTGTATGAAGAGGAATTTAGTTTTACAAGAGCCTTCGAATGGTCGAGTGATAGTAAGAAAATAGCCTTTTTAAGATTTGACGAATCAAATGTCAAAGAATATACAATGGAATATTATAGGGATGACGTATATCCTATCCCATATTCTTTTAAATATCCTAAGGTCGGTGAAGATAACTCTACGCTCGAAGTAAAAATATATAATTTAGACAATCAAAAAATTGTATCATTAGATAAAGCCCCGGATAAGGAAATATATTATCCGCGAATCAAATGGACTCAAGACCCCAACAAACTATGTGTTTTTAAAATGAATCGCCATCAAAATCATTTAGATCTTCTTTCAGTTGATGCCGCCACCGGTAAGTCTTCTATAATTATGACAGAGGAGAATAAATATTATATTGAAATAAATGACTACCTCAGATTTCTTAAAGACGGGAAGCATTTTATTTGGGTCAGTGATAAAGACGGGTTTTATCAAGCTTTTTTATACGACATGTCCGGCAATCGCATCAATGGTATTACGCAATCCAATGCAGATTTGTCAGATATTTATGGATATGATGAAACTTCCAAAACGCTTTATTATCAGATTATCGCTCCTACACCTATGCAAAGAGAGGTGTATAAAGTAAGTATCAATGGTAAAAAACCGGTGAAACTTTCAACCAAAGAAGGGTTTAATTCCGCACAGTTCTCACCTACATTTGATTATATGTCATTGTCTTATTCTAACATCAACACGCCTACTTCTTGGACATTATATGATCGTAAAAATAAGGTTATACGTGTCTTGGAAGACAATCAAAAGGCAATTGATGCTTTTAAAGAATACAAAGCCGGTCAAGCATCGTTTTTTACATTTACGACGAGTGAGCAGGTTCAACTCAACGGATATTGGATAAAGCCATCTGATTTTGACCCCAACAAAAAATATCCGGTTTTCATGTATTTATACGGTGGACCGGGAAGCCAACAAGTTCTGGATAGATGGGGTGGAGGCCAAGCCTGGTGGTTTAAAATGATTGCAGAACATGGTTATATTGTAGCTTGTGTGGACAATCGAGGCACCGGAGGGCGTGGAGAAGAATTCCGCAAAATGACGTATATGCAGCTGGGTCATTATGAAACAATGGACCAGATTGAAGCGGCTAAGTATTTGGGGACTCTTCCTTATGTTGACAAAGATAGGATTGGCATCTTTGGTTGGTCTTATGGCGGTTATATGTCCTCGCTATGTCTTCTTAAGGGCAACGATGTCTTCAAAGCCGCATTGGCCGTGGCTCCTGTAACTAACTGGAAGTGGTATGATTCTATTTATACGGAAAGATATATGCGTACGGAAAAAGAAAATCCGGATGGATTTAAAAACAATAGTCCTATTTATTTTGCAGATCGCTTGAAAGGCAATTATTTTTTAGCTCATGGTGTTACTGATGACAACGTCCATTTTCAGAATAGTGTAGAAATGAATCGTTCACTAATTAAGGCTGGCAAGCAATTTGAATTTCACATGTACCCAAACAGCAATCATGGGATTTACTCAGAAGGGGCGACTATGCATTTATACAATGCTATGACGGATTTTATATTTAGAAAAATATAACCTTTATACATAAAAAAAAGAGTTGTCCGTTGAACAACTCTTTTTTTATGGATATCCTTTCGGTATTACTTTTTCCTAAACAGGTTTTTCCCGGGGAAGATACCACTATCAAGTAATTCTTCTTCGATGCGAAGCAGTTGATTGTATTTGGCGATTCGATCCGATCTGGATGCTGATCCGGTCTTAATCTGACCTGTATTAAGCGCTACAGCGAGATCGGCTATTGTTGTATCTTCTGTTTCTCCTGAGCGGTGGCTCATCACGGAATTATAACCAAATCGAGTTGCCGTCTGTACAGCTTCGATAGTCTCTGTCAGTGTACCTATCTGATTTACTTTGACCAATATAGCGTTGGCAGCATCTTCTTTTATCCCTTTTTTCAACCTTTCTGTATTGGTTACGAAAAGGTCATCTCCGACGATCTGTACTTTGTGACCAATCTCTGAAGTGAGCTTAGTCCATGCTTTCCAGTCGTCCTCAGCCAGACCGTCTTCAATTGAGCAAATAGGATATTTTTTAGCCCATTTCTTCCAGAAATCGACCATTTCGTCTGCGCTTAATTTCCTACCATCTGATTTTTTGAAATGATAGACTTTGTTTTTTTCATCATAAAATTCGGTAGCGGCGGCATCCAATGCGATCATCACGTCTTCACCGGGTCTAAATCCAGCTTTTTCTATCGCTGTAAGCACGGTTTCAATCGCTTCTTCATTGGATTTAATATTCGGAGCAAATCCACCTTCATCCCCTACATTGGTGGAATATCCTTTAGCCTTTAATACTCCCTTGAGGTGGTGAAATATTTCTACTCCCATTCGAAGTGATTCAGAAAAAAATGGCGCACCTATGGGCATGATCATAAACTCCTGAAAATCAATACTATTGTCTGCATGGCTTCCTCCATTCAGGATATTCATCATTGGGACAGGAAGTGTGCAAGCGTTGACACCGCCGATATAGCGGTATAGTGGCTGACCGGATTCTTTAGCCGCAGCTTTAGCTACCGCTAAGGATACACCTAATATTGCGTTAGCGCCATATCTCGATTTATTCTTCGTTCCGTCCGCTTCAATCATCACTTGGTCAATTTCACGTTGAAGAGCAACGTCCATACCTATTAGTTCTTCTCTTATTTCGTCATCAACGTGTTTACAAGCATTGAGTACACCTTTGCCCAAGAACCTTGCTTTATCTTCGTCGCGAAGCTCTACTGCCTCGTGTTTGCCCGTTGATGCACCTGAAGGTACGGCTGCTCTGCCGACAGCACCTTCTTCTGTCAATACTTCAACCTCTACTGTGGGATTGCCTCGACTGTCTAATATTTCGCGTGATCGAATATCGATTATAGCACTCATTTTTTTCTTGATTTAATCTGTAAACATATATAAATAATTCCACATAAAGAAACTTTGTGAAATCGTTACTTTTTAATTTTGCTGGGCTTTGCTCCTTTCAATCATAGATACGAAGTCATCAAATAAATATCTACTGTCGAAAGGTCCGGGACTGGCTTCCGGATGGTATTGCACGCTAAATATCGGCTTGTTTTTCCATCTAAGACCTTCGATACTTTTGTCGTTAAGATTAATATGGGAGGCTTCGACTTCTTCAGCACATTGGTCCAATGACTCTTTCACTACTCCGAAGCCGTGATTTTGACTTGTTATTTCCCCAAGGCCGGTAAAGACGTTTAAAACGGGATGATTGATGCCTCTATGACCGTATTTGAGTTTTTCCGTCCTCATACCTTGCGCAAGGGCCAACAACTGATGACCAAGACAAATACCGAATATAGGCTTATCTGTTTTTAAAACTTCTTGTGCTGTTGCAATCCCATAATCCATCGCTGCCGGGTCTCCGGGACCATTGGAAAGGAAGATGCCGTCAGGATTCCATGCCAACAGCATTGGCAAAGGCGTCTTAGCCGGAAAAACTTGTAGATAGCAACCCCTTTGTACCAACGAATCGAGGATATTCTGCTTGCATCCAAAGTCATAAACTGCTACACGATATGGTGCATCGTCATTGCCATAAAAATATGGTTTTTCAACACTGACCTTACTTGCTAATTCACAACCTGCCATTGAGGGTGTTGCTTTTAACTGCTTTTTCAGAAAGTCTTCATCGGTGGATTCACTTGAAATGACACAGTTCATGGCACCTTTGGATCGTATATGCTTTACCAAAGCACGGGTATCAATATCGGAAATGCCTACCACCCGATGATTCTCTAAATAATCTTGGAGGGAATCTGTGGCTTGAATCCTACTATAGGTCTCAGAAAAGTTTCTTACCACCAATCCGGCAATCTGTACCTTGTTTGATTGATTTTCGTTGGATTTGGTACCGTAATTTCCGATATGCACACTGGTCATTGTTACTACTTGGCCGGCATAGGATGGATCCGTAAAAATTTCTTGATATCCGGTCATTCCAGTGTTAAAACAAATCTCTCCGGTAGCTACGCCTTTAAAACCGATGGCGTATCCTTCAAATTTTTTTCCATCTTCCAGCATGAGTACTGCCTTGGGACGATGTGAATATGTAGTCATTGAAAAAATTTGACTGCAAAGGTAATTATTTAAATTGGGAAATATGCAATGATTTTAAGTTTGAATCTTTCAATATGTGCTTAACAGTCATCATTTCTTTTCATGAGATTGGATGATTGTCTTGTGGATGAGTTGATAGCGACCGGATTTATTCTTTGTATAAAGCTTAATAGAGTGACCGTCTTTAGGCCAAATCATTCTTACGACTAAGTCTGCACTGTCCAAGTGAATTGTCTTTCTTTCGAAGACGTTGGAATCATTGAGAAATTCGAAGTGTCTATTGAGGACATCATTAGAGAAAGATTCTGCCAAAACAATATTCTTTTTGCTAACAACACTTGTTTTTATTGTGCTGGAAGGCATTTCTTCGGCATTCGCTTCTTTAATTTTTCCGGCTGTTATTTTTATCCAACGTAATTCAGCTTTTATTTTTTCATTATTTTGAAAAATTTTATACCCAATGAAAATAGTAGAATCAGAAAAAGTCGAATCATGATGAATAGCAGGTACGGACGAGCAAGCATTGATGTTTATGATAAGACATCCTATCAAGACAAAAGGCAAAAAATACGAGTATTTTATTTTTTTCATACTAGACAAATATACGAAAAATACAGGAAAGTTTCACCAAATCGAACTAATAATTACATTCTACAAACAAGAGCCATTTAATAAGATTAGCCAATAGTAAATCATCGTGACCTGAAATAATAAGTAGCATCTTCTAAATTATTCTTTTCAGGGTTTTCAATATTTGTCCCAATATTATTTGAGTCCCGAGCGATGTGGGGTGTTTGTCCACTGACATTATTAATTCTGTACTTCCATGCTTTTTCACTACTGACCGACAAAAATTTAATTTAGCATCAGGTCACTGATACCTAATTCATATTCCATCTTTGAATTGTAAATCTCGATATTGATTTCTTCAATAACATCATCGGCATTCCAGCGAATATATGGCTTTTTAAGCCAAGCTATTACATCAGATGTTATACCAAATTGATTTATAAATTAGTCCAACATATTTTGGTATAATGCCGATGAGATAGTCGTTTAGGTCAATGCAATTGGACTATTACGAATATCCAATCGGTATTAGTACATCTTCTTTACTGCTGAGTATCAGTATCACCGTTTCTTTTCAATAAATTTTACATAATTGGGATCTGCCTTTCTCTTATTTTTACGGTCAATAACAAATTGACTATCGAGAATAGTAAAATAACCTTGAAGGTAATTTTCAATCATAAATGGTAAAGAAGTGGTTTTCATAAATCTATATTTTTTAATGGCATCATCTAAACTTTCTAGATAATATTTTTTACGATTTTCATTTATAAGTTTTTCCAATTCGCAACAACAAGTATAAGCTTCATTACCGTAATATTCAATTATTAAAAATGTGCCTTCATCACATCCAAGTGAATTGTTTTTATCTCCTCCATAAAAAAATTTTGAATATGAAAAAAAATCGCGGGGACTTATTGTCTTTTTATCCAAATTAAGTAAGAAAACATTTGAATATTTTAATGGATTATCTCGGGTTTGATGAACCAAAAGAGTGGAAAGCGGCGAGTCATAAATGATTGTGTCATTGATTATTTGTACTCCTATTTCGTATGAGTTCGGAAAAACACTATTATTAAAAATATATTCTTCAAGGATTTGCTCATTTTCCATATCGACTTTTAAAATGGAATCTTTTAGATTATTTCTCCTTGGATATTGATCCCTTATTATCAGGGTATCAATTAATTTAACCTTAAAGGAGTCAATATTTGAATGTATAGGTTCATATAAAGCTGAAAAAATAGAAGATTTTACAAATTGTTTGAAATAATATTTTTTTTCAAAATAACTTTGGCTAACACCCTGAAGTAACAATTCTTTAATATAGCCGCCTACTAACTCAAATCTATCTGATTCAATAGCGCAAATCAATGCATTATTTAAATCCGGGATGAAATTTTCCCGATACATAGAAAATGATCTTTCATAATATACTAATGCACTATCATATTTATTTTCAACAATAAATGTTTCTGCCTGATATAAGTTTCTATAATAATTATTAAGATTTTTATTACTTTGACCACTTATTATGTTTAAACTTATCAAAATAAATATAAAAACAATTAACAACTTCATATTAATCAATTAATTAAACAGCGTAATAAAAAAATACTAAATTTATTACGCTGATAATATTGCTTACTTTCCAGGACCAGTATATTGACCACCAAATGTACCATCGTTCCAGTAATACGTTTTGTATCCTCCATCTTGAGGATCCCAATCACAATCTGCAGGAGAAGTGGTTCCTGCACCACTTAATGCCTTAAATGTTTGACCTCCTTCTGCTTCTACTCCCTGACCACCCTGAAGATCAGATAAACACTGCGAGTCGATAACAGCATCTGAAAAATAATCTAATTTCTTCATTTTATCCATTTAAAATATTAAACATTCCCATATCATTCTCCCTCCACCCTGGCAAGAATCTCAGATAGGCATTGACGGAATTACCTTGATATGGGAACGAATTGCTACTCGGTCTTATTATCAATTGCAATTTAAAGCGGTTAGGTAGATGTTACCAAATTGTTTTTTAAAAATATTCCCGATTTATGCTATATATGTTGCAATAAACACAACTATATATGGATACCAATACACTTACGGCTGTCAGAATCAAAGATACTACATTAAAACAAGATTCTATAATAATGACAACCCTTCGGGTTTATATCGATAAAAAATGGGGTTGGATACAGTCCGACCAAAAATGTATGACTGATTTTTAAAAACAAAATAACTGCATAGTTACTTTTCAGTTCCTCTTTCAGATCTAATCCCCGGTACTAAAAGTAATCACAATGTGTCTCATGGTAGTGGTGACAATAATATCAATGCCAGTCCACACTCACAATCTCATTTTACCAAAAATTTTTTCACGGGTAAAGATGACTCTATGTCTTATGTCATAGATGCATTGGCTAACATCATCGATGAGCTGAAGCGGGATGGTAAGAAAGATGACGGTTTATAATACCTGTTTACGCAATAGGTTTGCCAAAAATATGTATTGCTCTTATGAATAGAACATACACAGGAACAGCCCTAAGGCCAAGCCTCTCCGGTAAGCATTATACTTTTGATACTTATGAATTCAATTTTTCCGAACTTTGTCCTACATATTTTGGTTATTACGTAATATGGTGATATCTTTCGTGTGGATTGGTATTAATTCAAGTTTATAATCTATATTAAGAATTTAATCATTTTTGTAATTTTAACAAGATGAATACAATGCGTATTAACCTATTACATCCTAAAGCCGCCAAGCTATTAAAAGATCTGGAGGAGCTAAATTTAATTTCAATAGAGGATAAATCTGACATTGGTTTTGCCGATGTTCTGAAAAAACTAAGAGCAAAATCAAAATCTGCTCCCTCACTTGAAGAGATAACCAAAGAAGTAGAGCGTGTAAGGAGTAAGCGGTATGCCAAACCACAATAGCAGGATTGTGATTGACACTAACCTATGGGTTAGCTTTCTTATCACCAAGGACTTCACTAAACTAGACACCATTATATTTGCAAGACAGGGCACTTTAGTTTTCAGCCAAGAACTACTCGATGAGTTTTTGGAAGTGGTCAATCGACCTAAGTTAAGGCCTTTTTTTCAGAAACTGTCGTGGTAGAATTATTGGAAACCATAGAAGAATTTGCAGACTTTGTGAATGTCCGATCCGAAATAAAACTTTGCAGGGATCCTAAAGATAATTTTTTACTCTCATTATCCCTTGATGGTAATGCGGACTATCTGTTGACAGGAGACAAAGATTTATTAGACTTAGCTAAATTTGAAAAAACTAAAATCACAACCATAACTGACTTTCTGCAAGGAAAATAATCATCCTAAAATCAAAAGACTTCCAACGAAAATTGGTTAGAATCCAAAAAGAGAACTATTCTCAATTTAATTCAATGGTTTAACTATCCAAATAAAAAATACTTACCACAGTCGTAATTCTATGAGATGATTTGTCCTATTAGTTTATTGTCAAACAGCTGGTGTGCTTACATCATCTAAAAAGGCAATATTAATGCCAGCCCACACTCGCATTTTACCAAAAATTTTTTTACGAGTAAAGATGACTCGACGTCTTATACCAAATTGATTTATAAATTAGTCCAACATTTTTGGTATAATGCCGATGCGATAGTCGTTTAGGCCAATGTAATTGGACTGTTACGAATATCCATTCGGTATTATGTCATAGACGCATTGGCTAGTATCATTGAGGAACTGAAGCGGGAGAGCAGGTAGCTATTACCTGATGTAGTGTATTGTATGGTTATTTTCTTTATCTTAGAGTCAGTTATTATGAACTATTTCCAAAGACTGTTCATTTATAGTAAGATATATTTAAAAACTATTATTTGTCAAAATTTGCATTATGATTCATATTAATCCGAAATATATCCTAGACGAAAAAGGTAATAAACAGGCAGTATTGTTACCTTTAGAAGAATTTAATGCCATGATAGACGCATTGGAAGAGGCTGATGACGTTAGGCTCTATGATTAAGCGAAAAAGGAGAAACTGTCCTATATAGATGCTGACCAAGCTTTTTTAGAAATAGAAAAAAGTCGTATAAAAGGTGTTCAAAGTCCAAATAGAACGAAAGGCTAAGAAGAAATTATCTAAAATTCCTGCTCTGACTTGTCCAAAAAGAAGATTATAGGGCTAACGCCCCTCACTGACCTTACTATACATTTTGCTACGAAGATTGCAGAGCTCTGCTCCTTGCACGCCCTTATCTATCAAACTACAATTCACTAAAATTAATACCAAAAAATGTTGGACTGATTTATAAACCAATTTGGTATTGCATTTCGTATTAGCTCAACTATCTTCCTAAAAAATACTTACCATATTGGTAATTTTTTATATCTTTGATACGTTATCATTATGCGAATATTTTCAAGAGGTACATTGAGAGAATTTTGGGAAAAATATCCGGATGCGAGAAGTAGTCTGGAATTTTGGTATAGTACAGTGGAAGGTATCGATTTTGTATTACCTAATGATGTGTTGGCTTTCTTTAAAAACGCTGATACCATCGGCAATAATCGTATTGTCTTTAATATCGCAAACAACAAGTATAGGCTGATTGTGAAATTTGTGTATGAAAGGAAATTTGCTTTTGTCCGGTTTATAGGAACACACAAAGAATATGATAAATTAAAAGATATTAACAAGCTATAATTTTTATTTTTATGAACAATCTGAATATCAACAAAATAGAAATTCGTCCAATTACCAATGAGGAAGAATATAAAAGAGCAGGAGAGATTATTGACAGCTTAATAGACGCCGATCATATTGAAAATCCCAAAGAACGTAAGAGGGCACTGGATATCTTAGAAGCCATTTCTATATTGGCCTGTGCATATGAAAAAAAGCACTATCCTATTCCACGACCAGATCCAATTACTGCTATAAAAGAAAGGATGAACCAATTAAATCTAAACCAAAAAGATGTG
Organism: Saprospiraceae bacterium; assembly: GCA_018057925.1. Taxonomy (GTDB): domain Bacteria; phylum Bacteroidota; class Bacteroidia; order Chitinophagales; family Saprospiraceae; genus Parvibacillus. The sequence goes on along the minus strand of JAGPCT010000020.1, from coordinate 42,632 downwards.
GCGCCTTATTTTGGTAGTGAAAGCAGAGTGTCTGAGGTGTTGAGTAGAAAAAGGTCTATGAGCCTGTCTATGATCAGGCAGCTTAGTAAGTATTTGAATATACCTACAGACATTCTTATAGGAGCTTAGTTTCTTTCTTATTTTAATCCATTAACCACTTATATGGAATCATATTAATAGTATATGGTTTACCTAAAGATATTGCATCCTGTTCCCAGTCGGGCATGGGCTCCAGCCCCAGTACGATGCCCTGCTCGCCGTCACTGAGCCAGTTTTTGAAGAAGTCACTCTTGCTTAGTCTGATTTTACCATGTCCGGGATCGGCTATATACACTTTATCTCTACTGATCTTATAGATAACGACAAAATGATTCTGATGCCAGTGGGCGATACAGGGGAGAGGAAAGTCGATCAGACCCGGTCTGGTATCTGAACTATGAAAATTGATCTTAACAGCGAGTCATCGCAGTCCTATCTTTTCTGCCGCATCAACGATGCCGGCAAGGGATACACCTGATGTGCTGATATGACATAGTACTTTATGCCAAGCATCTGACAAACAACCATTTAGATTTCTGTAATTAAAATCTGGGAAATACATGATACTATTATATAGTAATGAGAAGTATAGTCCATAATTACAGGAAGTGACTATTTTAAAGTTTTTAAATAAATATCTGGTGGCATGACGGCTAAATTACTTAATTTGTAATCTCTAATATTCCTCGTTATGATTATTTTTATTTCTTTATTGCTTTGCGCAGTATAATTCTGTAAAGCATCTTCAAAATCTTTGAAATCAGAATTCAATGCTTCTAAAACATTGTCCTTATTAGTAGCCACAACATCAAGGATATTCATTAGTATCTTCAAACTTTCCATTACTTTTTCATGTTTAGCAACCTTTCTTAATAAGTAATAAATGTTACTCAACATTATGGCTGTTACAAATCCTTGAATTTGTTTGTTTTCACATAAACTTAAAATTTCTGCGGAATCCTTAGAAAAAGGTTTTCTGTCATATAAAAAATCAAGAATTACATCTGTATCAATGAAAACCTTATTCATTATAAATATTTTTCAGTTAGCCGGGCAGACAATTCTTTTTTATAATCAAATTTCTTAGGTGCTTTGAATGAACCTTTCAATGATTTTAAAGCCGGAGATAATTCATCATCAGGATCTGGTATGGTTTCCTCTGCCGTCAAAGCTATTAGATAATTTTCGATTAAATCAGAAAGACTACGTTCTTTTTTTCGAGCGTATTTTTTCGCTTTTTCGATAATAGATCGCTCTATGGTTAATGTTAATTTTGTATTCACAACCTTTCTTTTTGTTGCAAAATTACAAATATAATTTTAATACGTGGTGTTTATATGTATTTTTATACGTGTAGCTATTATACAATTATATTTCTTCAACCCAAATTCCGTTAGCCTTTAAATCTTCGTAGAATAAAAATAAAGGCATTAACAAAGGGGCATTAGCCCTGACATAAATTAATCATGGCAAATACTTTTACGTAATTGTACATTCAATTTGTTTTTAGATTACAGGACTAACGCCCCTCACTGACCCTGCTATACATTTTGCTACGAAGATTGCAGAGCTCTGCTCCTTGCTCGCCCTTATCTATCAAACTACAATTCACAAAAATTAATACCAAAAAATGTTGGACTGATTTATAAATCAATTTGGTATAACATTTGCATTGCAGTTATAATTTGAACAAAAAAAATCATCTGTAAGAATTGAACCTTTTAAGAGAAAATTCTTACAGATGATTAGATGACTTCTATTGTAAGCAGCTTTTATTCTTTGCCACCCATGAGTTCATCCTGCCATTTTTTCAATGCAGCCCATTCATCATTGACCATCATAGCGCATTGTGCCGGCCATGTTCCCGGGTCATGCATTTTGTAATGGTCTCCTGCAGCATCTAATATGGCTTTCAATTGTTCTGGAGTGCTTTTTGCTACAGAATCCCATGTTTTTAATCCGGCCTCGTGGAATAGTTGTTCTATTTTTGGGCCTATGCCTTCTACTAATTTAAGGTCATCAGCCACTATTTTACTTCCGAAAAATGCGCTGATTGCCTTGTAATCCTTGACAGCTGCTGTACCAGCGAAATCTTGCTTTTTATTATTTACGGCGACAAGAGCGGCTTCCAACTCTTCAATTTTTGCCAATGCAGGTGCAAGCTTTGCAACTTGTAATTTAGATGCATCGTATTCGCCTTGCAATTGAAGATATTTTGCCTGTGATGAATCCTTATATGCATTGTAATCAAGTTGAAGGGCATTTTTTTCATCTGCAGCAGCTTGTAGTTTGGGCTTTTCACAGAATAATTTCCGAAAAAGCCAGCCCAATAAAAATGCGCCTAAGAGCCACAATAACATGGGTAGCCAGCACATCAAGTCGATAGATAAAAATATAGTTAATATTTTCATGATAATATTTTTTATAGATTATTGTAATTGAATGGTGACTCTGCGGTTTTTTGCCCTTCCTTCAGACGTATTGTTGTCTGCTACAGGGTCTTTTACTCCCATGCCTGAACTTACTATCTTAGAACCATCGATACCTTTGGATATCAATTGTTCTTTGACGGAAGATGCCCGATTTTCAGATAAAATTTGATTTTTTTCCACTTGGCCTACATTATCGGCATAACCAACAACGCTTAGTTTTTTATTCGGATTTGCGGCAAGGTAGTCTATGACTCCTTTGATGTAGGCATCCCACTCGTTGCCTGTCGGAAAGTCAGCATGACCGGTATTAAAGTATATGGTTCTCGGCTCAAACAAGGTTTCCTTTTCAGCCACCGGCGCAGGTTGTGCTATATCAAAAAACTGATATCCTATTCCTCCAACTAAGGTGTCTTGTGGGACAAATGTCAGTTGGTCAGATGATTGACCCTTGACTTGTAGTCGGCTAGCATCAATACCTTTCGAAACAAAAAATGATTTTAATGCTTCAGCTCGCGCTAAGCCCAAATCAGATGATCCATTCGCCGACTTTTCAGTTGGGCTGAAGAATCCTGTAATGTCGATACCTTTGTTCGGATTCCTCAATGCGTATGCGACAATACTATCCATGAGGATGGCATATTGACCATCCATAACAGGAACATCAGAAGAAAGGCCAAATCGGATATTGGATGGTGTCTGTGCCGACCAATTTCCATCGCTAATAGTAAAGCCGGGCAAAGCCGCCGAGCTTTCAATGGCTGTAGTCTCCGTGCCATTGCTTCCACAATTATGACAGGGACTGCAACTTCGATACCAAAATGTGCCAGCCAAAAACCATAATATGGTTATGAGCCAGAACAAAAGTTTAGAAATCTGCATATTATAAATTTTAATGAACATTTAAACCCAATTTCCGCATAAAAAATGGGGAATCTATTTACGACTAGTAACCAATGGTTTAAATAAAACATTGAAACGAGCCGTACACCGGGATGACCCTTATAATCGGAACTCTTCAGTTTTGGAAAACCATAACTACTGAATTACATCTAACTAAGACACATATAGCTGAATATCAATAGTATGCAACTTTAGCCTTTTGATACTATTCATTGTTAGCTTTTTGCTTCTTATAGATAACATTTTGCCTTTAAGAGTAATTCAGGTTAAATATACGCCATGCGAGTGGCTTCTCCAAAATTTTAGAGTAATATATTTCTAAATAATAAAATTTTCTATTTTGATATTTTAGATTTAATACCGATGTGATAGCCGTTTTGACCACTACAATTGGTCTATTACGGATATCCTTTCGGTGTGTGTATAACAAATTTCACTAATGACTTCATTATTTCACCCCTCTATCTCCCTTGAAGAGAGAGAACCAAATAATGAAGTCATTCCTTCCAAAGAGTTTAAATATCAATTAAAGAGTCAGATTTTGAGTGGAATTAAAAATGAAAGGGAAATGTGTTATACACACCTTTCGGTATTATTTCTTGTTCCTTAATAAATTATAACTAATTTTGCGCCTTAAATTTAAAAATCATGTGCGGAATTCTTGGAATCTTCAACTTACAACAAGACGTTGAAACACTTCGTCCACAGGCATTAAACATGTCCAAAAAACAACGCCACAGAGGCCCTGACTGGTCGGGAATCTTTACTTGTAAAGACGCTATCTTGGTTCATGAAAGACTTTCTATCGTCGATCCTACCTCCGGCAAGCAACCACTATTTAGTACTGACGGAACTTTAGCTTTGGCGGTAAATGGCGAAATATACAATCACCGACAACTCAAAAAAGAGCTCAATAAGCCATATACCTTTCAAACACAGTCTGATTGTGAGGTTATCATAGCGCTATATCAAGAACACGGCGTCAACTTTATCGACAAGCTAAATGGAATCTTTGCTTTTGCTCTCTATGATCATGAAAAAAACACCTATCTGATTGCAAGGGATCACATGGGCATCATTCCATTATATATCGGATGGGATCAATACGGCAACTTCTATGTTGCTTCTGAAATGAAGGCTTTGAGCGGAGTTTGCAATAAAATTGAAGTTTTTCCTCCGGGACATTATTTACACTCTGTGGATGGGCAGATAAAGCCTTGGTATAAGAGAGAGTGGGTTGATTATGACAATGTTAAAGATAACACAACAGATATTCAAAAAGTCAAAGTTGCCTTTGAAGAAGCGGTCAACAGGCAGTTGATGTCGGATGTCCCTTATGGTGTATTGCTATCCGGTGGCCTCGACTCAAGTATAGTAAGCGCAATTGCAAAAAAATATGCTGCTCGACGAATCGAATCCGGTGGTTTAAAAGATGCCTGGTGGCCGCAGTTACACAGCTTTGCCATCGGCTTGAAAGGATCTCCGGATTTGGCAGCCGCACAAAAAGCCGCAGATCATATAGGCACTGTACATCACGAAGTATATTTTACCATCCAGGAAGGGTTAGACGCCTTGTCAGATGTCGTCTATCATACCGAAACATACGATGTTACCACGATACGAGCCAGCACACCCATGTATCTCTTAGCCAGAGTAATCAAGTCTATGGGTATCAAAATGGTACTATCCGGTGAAGGCTCAGACGAGATCTTTGGCGGCTATCTTTATTTTCACAAAGCACCCGATGCTAAGGCTTTTCACGAAGAGACCGTAAGAAAAGTTGGCAAACTGCATCTCTATGACTGCCTCAGAGCCAACAAATCTCTTGCAGCATGGGGAGTAGAAGGCAGAGTGCCATTTTTAGACAAAGAATTTATGGATATCGCCATGCGTCTCAATCCCAAAGACAAAATGTCCGGCAATGGCAAAATCGAAAAATATATCCTTCGAAAAGCCTTTGAAGATTACCTTCCGGATGAAATCGCCTGGAGACAAAAAGAACAATTTTCGGATGGTGTCGGATATGGCTGGATAGATACCCTTAAAATGGTCACTTCTGAAAAAGTTTCTGACGAACAACTGAAGAATGCTTCTTTCCGCTTTCCTATTAATACACCAAAGACAAAGGAAGAATATTACTATCGGTCTCTTTTTGCCGAACATTTTCCGGGTGATCAGGAAGCAGCTTGTGTTCCATCCGAACCGTCTGTCGCCTGCAGTACCGCCATTGCTCTTGAATGGGATGAAGCATTCAAAAAAATGCAGGATCCTAGCGGGCGAGTCATTACTTCAGTCCACAACCAAGCATATAAATAGAGGCGACAAAATTTAATTTTATACGTTTTATTTATTGTTGTTTTATAAAAATATGATTCGGTTACATATCGTTATGAACCAAATAAAATATCAATACCTTAGAGCCTCACATAGGAGTCTAGTACAATCGACCTTAATGAAAAGATGGCACTATGCCCTGATAGCTTTTATTCTTCTTGCAGGGACAACTCTTTGTCCCGCACAAACAACTCATTCAATGAATAACAACAATCCATTGCTATGCAACCCGGATTCCGGCATTTGCGAAGTTCCGGGCACACAGCCTATTTCAAGCAATTCAACCGAAGTGAAAGCAGTTGTCAAACCCATCAAAATTATTTACTTTACAGACCCTATCTGTTCCTCTTGCTGGGGTATTGAGCCTCAATTGCGAAAATTGAAGCTAGAATATGGCGCATATATAGAAGTAGAATATAGAATGGGCGGGCTGTTACCTGATTGGAACTACAATAGTGGCGGTATAAGCAAGCCCTCAGACGTGGCACACCATTGGGATGAGGTAAGTGTACATTATGACATGCCCATAGATGGCGATATTTGGCTGGAAGACCCTTTGGATTCATCATATCCTCCTTCAATAGCGTTCAAAGCAGCACAATTGATGGATGAGGACAAAGCTATATTTTTTTTAAGGAAAATTAGAGAAATGGTCTTCCTTCAAAAAAAGAATATAACCAAATGGGATAATTTAGAATTAGCTGCCATAAACACTGGCTTTGACCCTTTACAATTGAAAGCATTATATGAAGGTATCGCCAAGAAAAGCTTTGAAGAAGATTTACGTTTAGGAAAAGAGATGGGCGTCAGAGGCTTTCCAACAATTTTTTTTACAGACGCTTCAGGGCGACAGCAAATGGTGTATGGAACAAAGCCTTTCCATGTCTTTGAAAATGCACTGCTAACACTGCTTCCCACTGCGACTAAATCAAACTACGACACATCATGGCAATTTCTATTTTCCAAATTCAATTCATTGACTGCCAAAGAATTTTCGGTACTTACAAATATTCCCCGCTCAGAAAGTGAACAACAGTTGGATGAGCTCACCACAAAAGGCTTGTTATCAAAATATTCAACTAAAAATGGGGCTTTGTGGACTATGGTTGAACGTAAATGATATCGAGACCTTCCTTGAGTTCTAATGTAAGAATTTGGGTTGAACCCGAATTCAGCAGTAAAGGTTTAGAAAAACCGTATAGTGCTGATTATGAGGGTTAATCCCGATGTACGAATCGTTTCAATGGTTTCTGTAAACCATTGATTACGAATCGTAAATCGATTCCGCATCAGACAAATGCGGAATTTGGGTTGAAAAACCGAAAAGTGTCTTTACACTTAGAATGAAAGCTTAATGCCACCTTTGATGGGGATTAATAAGGATTGTTGGGTCAATAAAAAACCCGATTTGGCGTAAAATCCGGCTTTATCGGTCAACCGAAAATATAATCCTACATTCAATTCTCCCAGTCCTGTTCCCGTTCCATTTTGGTATTGATTCCATAGATGGCAATATCCAACCTGCAAATTGATTAAAGGTGTTAACCTCGATCTTAAGGGCAAATACTCAAAGTCTGAATACAATGCAAGTCCATTCACACCTTCGAAATTATAGTATCTTGCTCCGATTCCTACTGACAATTTTTGATTGAATTCTACACCATTTACCAAGCTGATATCAATGCCATCCTTCTTGTCCAAATTATAACCCTTCCAATTAGGTCCCGGATCAACTCTTACCGTATGAAACCGATATTTCAAATATCCGACTTCTGATTTAACGGAATACTTTACCTGCGCACCTCCTTGAATTGTATTAAAAACAATCAATAATCCTATAATTAGGACATACTGCGTGTATAAATTAAAAATTGATTGTGTCTTCATTTTCCCAATTTATATATCCTTTTTACTTTCTTTTATTCTCTCCTGCAGTGCCATTCACTTATTTTTCTATTGTAATAATACTTCCATGCTCTTCATCTCTATTTACCTGCAAGGCTATTGGAATTCTGTCTTTTAACTCTTCCACATGAGATATGATGCCGACAATGCGGTTTTCTTTATGGAGTCGATTCAGTGTATCAAATACAATATTGACGGATTCTATATCCTGTGTCCCAAATCCTTCGTCGATGAAGAAAAAGTTTTGATTTGACTTGCTGTGACGTTGTACGCTCTCTGCCAAAGCAAGTGCCAGGCTCAACGACACCTGGAAGGATTGTCCGCCTGACAAGGTTTTGACACTTCGGCTTCGACCTTCATTCAGATAATCAATCACTTCAAAATCATTATTTTCATTCAACTGCAAACTCAACTGATTGCGGGTCATCCGATGGAATCGCACATTGGCATGGTCGCACAACTGTCTCAGATAAATGGTTGAGATATATTGTACAAAGCCGCTTCCCTTCATCAAATTGAATATCGTCTTCAGGTTTTCTTCCCTCTGTAGAAGAACATCCAACTTAATTTGCAATTCATTTTTTTCATTCATCCTTTTTGTCAGTCGTTCCACCTCTACTTTTTGCTGTGCCACCTTTGCTGTTGACTCAGAAAGTCGTGTTTCAGAGGCTTTATACGCCAATTCCTTCTCTTCTTTTAACCGACTATCAATCTGTATGCCTTGCAATTTAAATTCTGATTCTTTGATCTTTGCTTCTGTTGTTTTATACTCGATTACAAAGTCTTCTATGCGCTTCCGCTCCTCATTTACATTAATTGGTTGTGCCAAAATATTCTTTACCGAATCTATGGAAGCATAGGTTGTGGGAGCAAGCTTACTTTTTATTTCTTGCTGCACGGCTTCAAGCTTATCCTCCCATTCGTCCAATTGCTGCTTCATCCCCGAAAAAGCAGACTGGGCGGAAGCCTTTTGGTTACTCAACTCGATAATTTCTTTTTCAAGCCTTTTGTAATTTGTTTCGACTTGTTTTATATGCTCAATAAGTTGGGTACACAAAGCTTGAATTTCATGATAGTCATTCTGTGCATAATCTTCATATTGAACAGATTTCAACTGAGATTTTTTCTCTTGAATGGATGCTTCATGCTGAATTGCAGAAGTATCAAATGCTTTTAATCCTTCTTGATATTTGAATATGTTTTCTTGATGAATTTCTACTTGTTTACGATATAAAGCCAGTTTTTCTTCTTTGCCTTTAACCTCATTTTCTAAGGCGACAGATTGGTTTTTCAGTAGATTAAATTTGTCGGGATTATCTGATTCAAACTCTTGCCAAACGAAGGAATCCTGCAAGTGTTTTTCCTGTTGTTGCACTGAATTCATGTGTTCCGACATCTCATCCCTTTGAGTTATCCATAGTTGATTATTCTTAATACTGTCATCAAAGGTATTCTTTTGTTGAGTGAGTAGTTTGGTGTCAGCATTAAGATTGGACAATTTTAAGTTGATGTCTTCTACTTCCAGCGCCACTTCTTTTTCTTCCCGAATATTGGGATGATGAATAGAACCGCACAAGGGACAAGGTTTTCCGTCCTCTAAAGCTTCCGCATATTCTGACAATTTCAACTCGGCCTGAAGGTGCATCAGCATAGATTGAAGGTAATTTTTTTGCTGTTCGATACTTTCGATCTGTTTATTATAGTCTGTAATAAACGTTTCCGGAGCCATATTCTGGCGATGTAGGCTTTCCAGATTATCCGCGATTTTCTTTTCAATATCCGTCAAAGCCTTTGTGATATCGGCCTTTCTATCGACTAAATTTTTTCTGTCATTATACCATTTATCCACTGACAACAGCAAAGCAGTATCAATTTTTTGGCTTTTTAAATCATGCAGTGAATCCTGAGTCGAACTGACCATATCTTCCACAGCTTTCTTTTTGGCCTCTTCTTCACTTATCACTTCCCTACCTTTCTTCAATCTTGCCAACAACCTTTCCCTTTCCTCGTTCAGCTTATTAATTTCAATGATTCCTTCAAGGTTAGCCACCTTAATTCTATCATTTTCTAGTTGATCATACGGTTTTTGTAATGTATTCAACGATTCGTTGGAAGCCTCGAGTTTTTGAATAATCTGATTCAAATCTCGTTGTAATTTCTCTTTTTCATCCCGTTTTTTAGTACAGTAAATAGTGAGTTCTGCTTCATTTTTAAACAAGTGATAGAAGGTATTATAAGCCTTTTCAAAGGTGTCAATACGTTCTTTCTTCGCATCCATTGCTGGTTTTTGGACTTTCAGCTGATTGAAAAGGGCAGTATTTACCTGTAAAATCTCCCATTCATTGAGGGATTGAAGAAACTGTTGATATTCAGTGTTAATCTTTTGATGCAATTCAATATGTTGCTTCAACTCATTTTCTGAAAGGCTTAATTGCTCTTTGAGTGTGATTAATACTGATTCGGAAACTTCTTCAAAAGCGGATAGTTTTCCTAAAAGTTGGTCTTTATCCGTGCGATTTTTACTCATAATGGACGAAGTCGTATCTTGCAAATCAAATCGATGCAGGTCGAATATCTCCATCATCATCTGAGTCCTATCCTTGGCACCTAACTCTAAAAATTCTTTAAATTGACCTTGCGGAATAATGATGGTACGCTTGAAGTTTTCGTATGTCAAACCAATGATCTTTTCGGCATCCGTGTGTTCCAGAGCCATCCATACCTGATCTACTTTTTCATAAAACACTGTAACAGGAGTTTTAACGTCGTCAAATCTTTTGGAATTGCGCTTTACTTCCTTTGTTACTCGATATAATTTGTTATCTGAGTTGTAAAAATCAAATTCAATATACATCCTGTCTGAGCGGAGATTCATCATGTTGTAGCTTCGCTTATCGGCTTTACTGAGTCGCTCAATGCGGTCGTACAAGACATAAGAAATGGCTTCAAGGATAGAAGACTTTCCGGAGCCTACGGTGCCAAATATACCGAAAAGACCGGCTTCTGTCAATCGGGCAAAGTCAACCACTTGTTTCTTTTGATAAGAATAAAGCCCTTCAATAGTCAGAAATACGGGAATCATGATTTTTGTAATATTTCGTCAAACAATAACATAATTTCATCTCCGGGTTCCTGATTCATATTTTTCGACTTAAAATAATCGCGAAAAAGCATTTTTATATCTTGATTGAGGTTGATATTTGTCACTTTATCATTATTCATAGGAAGATTCTTAATACTTGGGATTATATGAATGATGCCGTCGTGCGCTTTTATGAGCCTTTGTCTGTCTTCAGCGGACAGAAAGGTATCGCTAACAATCGTAAGTTCTAATAAGGCGTCCGGGTGTTGCTCAAGCCATTGTATCGCTATTTCAATATCATCAAATGTCTTACGATACAGTTTCCTGCCTTTCATCAATTCCACTTTAACAAACTTTGCCGATTGATCCGGTTCGACATCAATGATGACGGCATATTTCTTTTGTCCAGCCTCGGAAAAGCTGTATGACAAGGGAGAAGAAGAATAAATGACGGGGCGCTCTTCCGTTCCTACATTTTGAAATGCGTGAAGATGGCCAAGAGCTGTATATTGAATTTGATTGGGTATATTGTTTGCATAAATCATGTCGGCATTGCCAATTCTAATTGGTTTCTCACTTTCCGGCTCATCGGGAATAACGCCATCCTTGCCGACGACAAATAAATGAGCCGTAAGTATATTAACCCCTTTAGAATCACAATATTTTTCTGCCAGGCTGCTCCAACTATCGGACATCAACTGATTGAGCATCACCGTTTTATCACTATCGAAATACGCATGTAATCTGGTTTCATTGGCATAGGGTGTATGCAACAATCGAATTGGATAATCCAAATGTTTCATCTTCAACTCAAAGAAACCGGGTTCAGACTTTGTGATACTAAAATCTGTGTGTATCATTTCCGGAACACTATGGAGTGGCGAACCTATCATGATGATACCACATTCTCTTGCCAATGGATCAGGAGCATCAATAAGTCCGGTAGAGTCATGATTACCGGCGATAGCAACAACCGGCCTACTTCCATCTGCGGTTAATTTCTTTAGGGTTTTGTATAACAATTCTATCGCCTCAATGGATGGATGAAAAGCATCAAACAAATCGCCTGCAACAATGACCAAATCTACATGCTCTCGTTCTGCAATTTGACATATTTCATCCATCACCTGCACCTGTTCTTCTATCCTTGAAAAAGAATCAAGCCTTTTACCCAAATGCCAATCTGCTGTATGTAAAATCTTCATTTTTTTAGTTGTAACATTATTTTTAAAGTGTCCTTCAAACTTACCATTCCATGTATGGTATCAAACTAAGATTGGAATTTAAGTATCGTGCATCATAAGTTACTTCCTCGGCTATCCAGTCCGGCTTAATAAAGGTTTCTGATTCATCTTTCAGTTCTATTTCAGCGACAATCAACCCTTCATTCTTTCCTGAAAAAACGTCAACTTCCCACATCTTCCCCTCATATTCAATGAAATATCTTAACTTAGCGACTTCACCCTCACAAAAATTTTCCATTAACTGTCGGGCGTCATTCAACGGAATTTCATATTCAAATTCATCCCTTGTGGCACCCTTATTATTACCCTTTATGGTTAGAAATCCATGCGTTGGAGTCAATCTGATGCGGATGGCTTTATCTTCATTACGCAACATATAGCTTTGTCTAAAAGGCACGCCATCCGGCTTTGACAAGGCATTCCATTTTTCTTTATCAACTAAAAATTTTCGTTCAATTTCAAGAGGCATTTTATTCTACTTTATATTTTCTTTTAAATCCTCATTCCATAATATAAATGGGGAATCGATGTAAGACTCGCAATACCACTAGGATATTTGTAATAGTTCAATTTCATAAACTTAAACAACTATCATCCCGATAGCTATCGGAAGTATTTAGAGATTAACCCAAATTCCGCATTAGACAAATGCGGAATCGATTTACGACTCGTAATCAATGGTTTACAGAAACCATTGAAACGATTCATACATCGGGACATCCCCCGTAACCAACATTTTTTTAATTTTGATTAAAGTTAAACATCCGTTCATTGAAAGTAATAATACATTACTATTCGGAGTGTAATATAAGTATAAATCCAATACTCTACGAAAATAAGCTTTTACACCATCGCATATTTCCTCATCACTATAAGTTTAGTTGAGTGTATCTCGAATTGACGGTAAAAGTCTGACTTGTTCCACCAGAATAAGTTGCATTGCTATAATATCCGTTGAAGCTTGTTCCCCCCGAAATAGTTCCACCATATTGAATAGTATAAGTACCATTGACAAAGGCGGGGTCGCTAAACAACATTATAATCTTACTATTACTTCCTCCCGTAGGCAAAGTAGGAAGGGCATATATCAAGACTATTTGATTGTTTGCATCTTTTATACATATGTTGGTATTCTGTTTGATGGACAATTTCAATGAATTTTGTGTGGACACATTAGCGGTAGGATTACTTGTGTTGCCACCGCTTCCAACCATTACGCCTCCTAATATTTTAAAAGTATTGTTATCACAATCAAAGCCTTCTTCAAATCCACCCGCACCCTTTGAAATAACCATACCTCCTGATATAGTAAGCGTACCGTTGGAGTCCATACCGTCATTGCCACGTGCGTGCAAGGAGTGAATTCCTCCTGAGACTTCAATATGCAGTTTGGCATTAATACAGTCGTCATGGGTTGTGGCGGTTATTTGCCCACCTTTGATATACATATTTGACTTGCTTTCAATTCCTTCACCACCATCTGCATTTTGGGTGCAATTGACTATGATGATGCCACTATTGATAGTCACATCGCCTTCAGCCTTAATGGCCTTCGGGTTGGCATAATCCGCATTCTGACCGGAACCTGACACCAAAAATCTTGATCCGGACGTCGTAACCGAAATATTTAAAGAATCGTCAGCGATTCCTGCCACTCCAATCGAAAGCGTACCATCTGCTGAAATACCCTTGCCGCCTGTTCCACTGCTTGAGCACGTTATTTGTCCTGCCAATATGGTTATGTTGCCATCGGCAGTAATACAGGATGCTGCATAACTGTCCGGAGAGCCCGACTCATTGGTGTATTTGTCGCCATCACCCTTGGTTGTAATATCGATATTGCCTTTCTGAATCAAGATGTTACCATCTGCTGAAATGCCCTTGCCGCCATGGTTAGACGTCGGACATTCGACAGAAAGAATGCCACCCTTGATAATAACATCCGCATCACTTTTGATTCCCGTACAATAAGATGGATCAAATCCACTACCGGAAGCCTCTATCACGACAGTTCCCGTAGCTTTGATGGTTGTACGCCCTCCTTCTATTTCTGTATTTCCACTAGACTTAATAGCCTTGGATTCATCCCCTGCGGCGGTGATATCTTGAATACCGCCTCTGATAAATACCGACTTCCCTTTTATACCTTTAGCGTCATTTGTAGAAACACTGATCGTAAGGTTACCACCATTTAATTCAACTGAATTGGAAGCATCAATTCCATCCCCTGTGGGTGTGATGGTTATGTCTCCACCATTCTGAATATATGCATTTGCATGAATACCATCACTGGAAGATTGGGCAATGTTTACTATTCCAGACTCAACCTGTAAGATTCCATCTACAGCAAAAGCATGCTTTGCATAACCATTGACGTTAAGAGCACCCGCTCCTATAATATTGATATCGCCAGATGCGTACAGAGCACCACTGGAAGCAGATGGAGAACCATCACTTAATGTATTAACCGTTCCTGCAGATAAAAACAAACTTATAGGCGAGTCATTGAATAATGCGAAAGCAGGCCCAATAGGATTGGTCACATTGGCATAATTCAAAATTAAAAACGCCGACCGCATACTTGTCAATTTTAATGAACCGCTACTTGTTGTACCCAGGATATTGTACCTCAGACCATCATTTGGAAAGGTCGAAACGACTGTTACATAACCGGAGCTGTCAGTTATCGTTACTCCGGCATTGGAATAGGGATTTATTATGGTGGTTTTTGACTCATTATAGATGATATATATTTCGGATTCGTCTGCTCGTATAAAAGTAATGCTATCGATTGACGATATAGGCAATTCCAAGATATCCGAATTTTGATAAAAAGAAGAATTGCTGCCATTCAACTTTAAACTATCAATATTTTCTACACTTTGTTGAAAAGTAATATTGGTATTTTTGTGAATCCGCAATATTTCCTGTGCGTATATATTGCCGGCGACAAGGACAATAATCGTAGATATAAAAATCCTTATACTGCTCATAATTTAATCAATTTAAAAGATTGTGAATTAGCAACAACAACATAGGTGCCTTTTTCTAAACAAGAAATGTCTATTCTACTCCCGTCCTCATATATTCCATTGACCAACAAAATCCCTTTTGTGTCAAAAATCCGGATATCCACATTGGATTGTCCTTCTGCTTTCAGGTCAAAGTGGGTGTTTGCCGGGTTCGGAAAAATATAGACATTATTATCAGTAAATATTTTGTGTTGACCATTGGTTGTACCTTCTTCCAAAGTAACCTTGCGAATGGACGAAATGGCAATTGATATAGCATTAGTCGCATTGTCCTCTAATATCCACATGCTTCCATTGTCAAACCAAACTTTTCCTTCTGATTTAACAGGGTATGTAATCACCGAATTATCAAGTGAAGTAACGTGGACTTTAGTTTGTCCCTGCAAGTAAACTGACATGCTTACAACCAGAAAACACAGCAGCTGGAATCGATGCAACCTCCAATAAAATTTATTCATCTTTATTTTTTTAGTTCGCAAAGATAAAGAAATGCAAATATTTTAATTTACAAAATATTATTAAAATAAATTTAATTTTTATACAACAATATTTTACTACAAAAAGGCTTTTCAGTTTATCCAATATTTGTCGTAAAGACAATACTGTGCCAATATTGTGAATTCGGGATTAACAATCACGATTGTGGAAAACCATTGAATACCAATTTTGGAAAGTTAACCTGAAACCAAAAAAAAAACAACTTGTCAAAACACCACACGTTAAATATTTCTTAAATTGAAGGAAATAAATAAGATTAACAATAATTTTCAAACATCTTAAATTACCTTTGATATGAAGGAATTACAAACACAGCATTTTGCATGATTAACTCTTGAAACATGCCATTAATAGTAAGTTTGTTTCTATGTTAAAATCAACCTAATCATTAAAAAATAAATTTTATAGTAAAGTTGAATCCAGTAAAGTAATAAATCTATTTTATAAAGTTTAAATCACATCAAATGAAAAATCAATTGACATGTTTAATCATTTTGGGCATTCTTGCCATTTTTATTAGTAGTTGTAGCGTTTCAACCACGCGTATTGGAGCGCTTGATCCGGGATATTTCAATAATCGTGGAGAAGGCAATGTATCAGGGAAAGTTTTTGTTGATAATTTTGGATCTGGTTTTGGGGGCCATTTCAATTATGCCATGTCTGATAATATATTTATTGGCTGTGGAGTCGATTATTTTAATCCTGAAACAGATTATTATGATCTCGGAGCGGGCGATGTCGGCATCAAAGGCTTCAATGGTCGCTTCACGATGGGAGGATTTAAAAGCATTGGGGTAAAGCGTACCGGATATTTCGAATCGTCATTTACCATAACTAAAGGATGGCAAAACTTTATCTATCAGGGCTCCTCCGGGCTTAACAATATAGCATACTCACCCAGTGCATTATCCGGTTTAATTGGTTGGGGAATAAATAAAAAGAATATTGGCTTTTTAGGTGGCTTAAATTTGATTCTCACTTTTTCTGATTTTAAGGAACCCCACATAAGTTCATTCATACCTGACGAGTATGTATCCGATGATGGCAATTTAAATTTTAATGTTTTTTTTGGAAGTCGATTTGGCCGAGGTCCCATAAAATTTAGCATTTTGTGGTCGTTGGGAACAAATCATATTGCCGGATTAAGCTCAGATTCTGCGGATACACCTCGAGTCAACTTTAGCTTAGGTGTACACTACAATTTTGGAAGAACCGACTTTTCTATTATTAAGATGTAATACCGAAAGGATATCCGTAATAGACCAATTACATTGGCCTTAACGACTATCATCCTGATAGCAATAGGGAGCATTTTGAATTTAACCCAAATTCCGCATTAGACAATTGCGGAATCGATTTACGACTCGTAATCAATGGTTTACAGAAACCATTGAAACGATTCGTACATCGGGATTAACCCTCATAATCAGCACTATACGGTTTTACAAAACCTTTACTGCTGAATTACATCTAACTAAACCGCAACAAGTTGAATATCAGTATTATGGAAATTGATTATTTCCTAACTATTTTGAATGCACCAAGCTAAAAGTTAGCTTAATATTTCTTAAAGAAACTATTGTACCTTTAATATGAATTACATCTAACTAAATCACAACAAGTTGAATATCAGTATTATGCAAATTGATTATTTCATAACTATTTTGAATGCTCCTAGCTAAAAGTTAGCTTCATATTTCTTAAAGAAACTATTGTACCTCTAATATGAATTCGGGTTTAAAGAAATCCCGACTTTTCAGGAATATGTCTAAATTTCGGTCTATTATAAATATCTCTTTGGTATAACAATCAAGATTGTGGAAAACCATTGAATACCAATTTTGGAAAGTTCACCTGAAACCAAAGAAAAACAACTTGTCAGAACACCAAACGTTAAACATTCCGTAAATTGAAGGAAATAAATAAGATTAACAATAATTTTCAAACATCTTAAATTACCTTTGATATAAAGGAATTACAAACACAGTATTTTGCATGATTAACTCTTGAAACATGCCATTAATAGTAAGTTTGTTTCTACGTTAAAATCAACCTAATCATTAAAAAATAAATTTTATAGTAAAGTTGAATCCAGTAAAGTAATAAATCTATTTTATAAAGTTTAAATCACATCAAATGAAAAATCAATTGACATTTTTAATCATTTTGGGCATTCTTGCCATTTTTATTAGTAGTTGTAGCGTTTCAACCACACGTATCGGTGCTATAAATCCCGGATATTTCAAAAATGCGGAAGAGGGGAATGTGTCAGCGAATGTATTTGTAGATAACAAAGGATTTGGAGGTGGAGCAAATGGTAATTATGCGTTATCCAAACATGGCTTTATGGCATTGGGAGCTGATTTTTTTAGTGCCGGAAATGCAGCCGATACTAAGACTAAGAACCTAAGAGTGGAAGATATCGGTGTTAAAGGATTCAATGCAAGCTTGAGTCTGGGGTTATTCAATAATTTTGGAAAGATGAATAATAAATATTTCGAATCATCAATAACACTCATTAAAGGGTGGCAAGAATTTGTCTTTCCAAAGGAATCGGGACGAACGAACATTGACTTTACTCCAACTGCGCTCTCCGCATTAGTTGGTTGGGGGACAACACAAAAAAATGTAGATATATTAGGGGGAATAAATCTGATGTTAAGTTTTAATAATTTTATAGGAAAAAATGGCTCATTCAACTCCGATATAAACATTTCAAAAGAAAATTTCTCATGTTTTAGTCTTTTTTTTGGAGGACGTTTTGGTCGGGGTCCAATAAAATGTAGTGTTATGACATATTATGCAATCCCTTCCTACTCATTTTTTGAAACCTTAAATCCCAGAGTCAACGCAAGCTTAGGCGTGCATTATAACTTTGGGCGAATTACCTCTTCTTTAACTAGGATGTAGGTATAGTCTATCTGTCTTTCAAAGAATACGTGATGGCTATTCTTCTGAATTATTGTGACTACCGGATGCAGAAAGTTCCATATTCGGCGCATGATTAAACCCTATCTTGGAAGGCAACACCGTTTCATCATCATCATAATCTTCCCATGCGGTGATTTCAGACACAAGGGTTTCGAGGTGTCGCAGAATAAAAGGAGTCTTGATTTCCTCAGGCCTATATATTGCAATGGTCTTGGGAGGTCGAGGCTCCATATAGTTCTCAATAATCGGATAATTAATCATCACAAGGACTTTACCATTGTACAACTGTTGATATACGAGGCTTCCATTAAACCGAATTAAGTGTTTTTCAATATCCGGATCCACCATTTCAAAAATACCGGATTTGATGTTACCCAACGAGCAGACAATACCCTCAAGATTATGAAAATGGTCTGTGACTTCAATTTCTACTTTTAAGTCCACTTCGGCGCACATTTCTTTAACATCACTTACAATCTGATCACGTAAACTTTCCTTCCACACTTCTCGATACTTCAAAGTATTTTCAAATACGGTGCGAAAGTTTAGTACTTTATTCCTAAAATTGTCAATGTTTAAATCCAGCATTTTATTTTGTCTTTAATGAAATGTTTTGACAAGATACATATTTTTCACAAATAGTATAGAAAACCCCATAAAATAGGACAACATGTAATACCGAAAGGATATTCAGTATTATTATAAATCTATCAATTAAATCGGTCACGTCAATAATTACGGCATAAAGCATTTCATCTTTCTTTGCAATCTTGGCATTTGCTTAAAAATAAATATGTTTGCGTTATAATTTATAAGTTCATCTTTACATTGATTAAACAGCAAACCATTGAATAAAGGAAAAGTATTGATTGCCGGAGGAAGTGGCTTTATCGGCAAGCATTTATACATGGCTTTATACAAAGCAGGATACAATGTCTATATTCTTTCGAGAAACAAGAAATTGTGCACTCGGGAAGATTTTATTTATTGGAATCCCGATAAAGGTGAAATAAATCTAGAGACTTCCATGTCTTTCGATGGCATCATCAATCTATGTGGAGAAGGTATCGCTTCTAAAAAATGGACATCTGCACGAAAAAAGGAACTTATTCAAAGCCGAACGACACCTACCGGCTTCTTAAGTCAACTGATAACAGTGGGCAAGTTGAATACTGCTGTATATATTGGCGCTTCCGCCATCGGCATATATGGCCACCGCCCCGGCAAGACGATTTGTACGGAAATCGACGAAATTCAATCTGCTTCCTTTTTATCGAATTGTTGCCAACAGTGGGAAGCAGCGCATTTAGACGTCTCTTCGACCATACGCAAGGTGATTATACGAATCGGCTTAGTATTGGCGACATCCGGCGGCTTACTTGAACAATATAAGCCTTTAATTTCCCTTCGTGTTGCACCTTATTTTGGCGGAGGTCACCCGATGATGTCCTGGATAGAAGTGAATGATTTGTGTCAAATGTTTTTATTTGCTCTTGAAAATAAGATGGTCGAAGGCATTTATAATGGGGTCGCAGACAACCCTGTTACCAGCAAAGTCTTTGCTTCTGCTCTCATAAAAACAAGTGGTAAAAAAGGAATAACCAGAAGAATTCCAAACTTTGCCATAAAGTGGATGATGGGAGAAATGTCAGCGCTTATGTTAGAGAGCCAACAAGTCTCCAATCAAAAAATCAAAAAAGCCGGGTTTCGGTTTGTACATAAAGAAATATTTGAAACATTGAGAGGAATGAAAGAGGATCAATAATGATACCTTATTCCCTCCTGTCATATCATAATTCATTGCCAAGGAATTATCTCATCAATAGATTCTTATACTTCCAAAATCATTATTTCTTTGCCGTAAATTATAAAACCAGTAATTTATGCTTTTCTGAACCAAAGTCATACCTTATTTCAGTTATATAAATCCCTTTATTTAATTCAGGTAAGATTTTTAATATATGATTGCCTTCTTCAATGTATTCTGAATAAACAAGATTTCCTGATAGTGTAAAAACGCGTATGGATACAGGTGACTCTTTCGGTAAATTGATATTTAGCATAGCTTGTTCTGACGTTGGATTAGGATATAATTTGGCATATTGATTATTTTTTTCATGCTGCACCAAACAACCTAAGACATCAATAGTTTTACTAACACTAAAGGAGCAATCTTCACTTTCCAGACTCAAGAGAATCGTATATTGACCCGGAGTATTATACGTTACGACAGGATCACGATCGGTTGAGGTAATGCCATTGCCAAAGTCCCAGGTAAAATGGGTATTCTGATCGACAGTGTCGATAATGCTATAATCGATGATGTGGAATGAATCACCCACACATGCATTGGCTGATACTAAAAAGTTGGAAGCAGCTATATTACCGGATGTACAGGGTGCGCAATAATTACTGAATGACGCATGGTCATCAAAGGTAAAATCACTGCCTTTCCAGTTTTCATTGCTATACGTTTCATCATCTACCTGAATACATGTTAGATTAGGGTTATTCTGGGCATGAATTACTTTTAGAAAGCCATTATTGGTATTTGCCAGATTTAACAAATTAAGATGATTGTCATTACATGATAAGCTACTTACCTTCCTATTGCCACTAATGTCCAACACAGAAAGATTATTTCTATCTATCATAAATTCCTCCAACCACAATATCTTACTAACATCAATAGCCGCAATCCTATTATTGCTACATATCAATTCCCACATATCGGGATTGTTGGGAAGTGTCAAAGAACTAATCTTATTATTAGAACAGTTTAAGCGCAACATGTGGATGTTATCAACTAATCTTAAAGACGTGATTTCATTGTTGCTACAGTTAAGCCCTGATAGATTTTTAAATGCTTCTATTCCCGTCAAATCTTGAATATTCAGATTAGGACAAATAATATTTCCACTATAATCTTCTGCTTCTGCACACTGAATTTCATTATCTTCATTGGTATTTATATCGGTATTGGCCAATAAATAATTTTTAAAATTAGCATCTGGAATGGTGACTATACAGTCTTTCTCTAATCGCGTCACTTCAATACAAAATTCACCGCCGTTGCCTTCATCATCCGATGCTTCGACCATTAAACTGTAAGTTACTCCGGGCAAGGTCTGCACTTCCAAACGAAAACGCCAATCCGGATCGTCGCCGCCATTGATATCGGCGTGACAGTCCACTGCCGTGAGCCCGCTACAATCCCCGGAATAGAGCGCTGCATCGGGATTGGAGCTTTTACCACAAAGGTTAGACTGGATCGAATACTTGTTGCCGTCACCGACAAAAGTAAACCACATCGTGCGGTGTAATCCTATCCAGATACAATCGTGGCCAAAAGTGGGATCATTCTCCGCATTATAGCCTTCAGTACTGAATTTTACGGAATTCTGTGGCACATTTTCTGCTTTGCCAAACAAGGAATTAATAGAAATCGGATTGGTGCAGTACTCGCCCTCTAGTAGTGTCGTACCATCACAAGCATCTTTGACTGCCTGTTCTGTGATGCAGTCGCCGGCATTGCCGGAGATAGTCCTGGGGTGTGTAGCAGCCGGATTAGTCAGGTAAGTGCAGAAATTAGGAAGATCACACACTGATAGCGAGGTGTTATTAAAAATGGTCAGACCCAATCCGTCGGCTGGTGAAAATGAAGTGTTTTTCAAAGCCGAAATGTCGGTCAATACAGCGTTGTTTCTGATATCAATATCCTTACCTATAGCGATTAAATTGTGCAATCCATTGAGTGTAGCAAGTGAATTATTATAAATAGCGATCCATCCGCCAATATGGGTAATCTTGCTCAGTGGAGTCAGGTCAGTGATATCCGTAGTCCCACTACTGACACCGATAAACAGGTTTCCGGGTATCTCAGTGCAATCCGGAAAATTCTGAGCAAACTGGTTCACTTGCGCCTGCGTAGTTAACGAATATTGAGCATCTTGTGGACAAGGTTCATAATTGACCGTTATCGTATTGCTACTCGGACTGGTACCGGATGAATTGATGGCCCTTACCCGGTAATAATAGGGAATATTTCCGGTGATTCCGGTAATCTGAGCACTGGTAGTATTCCCTACGTTTAAATTATTATAAGCCGGTAATAGTGTACTAAAAGTGGGGCTGGTCGATACATCTATGGTGTAGCCGGTAGCGCCGGTAGAAGCCTGCCAATTAGCCGTAAAACTGCTGAATGTAACATTTGTAGCAGCTGTGGCTACAGGGGAGTTCGGCGCATTAATAGCCGTGATGCCATTGATGGCAAAGATGGCTGTCCGGCCTCCACTGGAAGTTTTAGTGACCGTAATACTGGTCAATAGTTTGGAATCAAAAGGTGGATTTAAGGTCAACTGATCATCATACAGTCGTGGATTATCACCTAAGTGGGTGAAGTTATCTGCGGTATGCCCCAGCGTATCGGTTCGCTGAACTCTACCAATATTATTAATTGCAAATGGTGTACCGGAAAACCAGTCTCTGACCGTAAACTGCGCCGTGGTATTGGTCCCGTCGCTAAAATTCAATACTAAATCAAACTGTGAATCTCCATTGGCACTAGCGCCTAAAAAAGCAATCTTGGTGAATGCGCCCGGCGTTTCTAACACCAATGTACCTGATCCATTTTGGTTTTTTATCACTAAGGCATTATTCTGACTATAGGGTGCTAATTGATATACCGCGCCGATAAGATTGAGGCTATTTATCTTACCATCGTCCGGTAAACCAAAAGGCGGCGGGGATGATAGATTGTTATTCCCCCGAAAATCTTTTGAGTACATGACATTGTCGCCTGTTTGAGTAACATCATCGAAAGTAGTATTCGTAGTGGCCTTTGCCCTGTTCGAGCCGCCTGCACCCTCTGCGATGATGTCCTGATTGAAGCCGGAGACCTTTACAGACACAAAAGTCTGAGAATAGCTGTTAAGAGATAAGCATATTATAAAAGCCCAAAGGCAGATTTTTATTATTTTATCGAAATAAACCATGACAGGGATATTTATTAATTGGAATTAATGATTATTTAATTAGGATGGATTTGACTTCGCTCAGAGCGCCGGTTTTATTATTCTCAAATTTTACACGGATGGCGTAATTGTAGAGGACGTTTTTAGCATCCACTTTTTCAGAAAAATTATTTTCGCTTTTTTCCAAAGTTTTATAGAAAGTGAGTTCATCGTTACCCACTGAGCGGAACAATTCATACGAATAAGGCGTGGAAAGTCCCGGATCTTTAGGATTGATCAGTGACCAATTCATTTTAATCATCATGTTGCCCGACACTCCGACTTCCTCCAAATCAATAGCATACTTATTCTCCGGAAAAGGAATATTAACAGGAATAGTATTGGATAATTCAGAAATATTATGAAAATCATCTATAGCTTTTAGTGCATATTCTATCTGACAATCATCCGGAAATTTGTCGTCGTAATATTCCAATTCAGTATTTGATAGACTATCTAAAATCATCCATTTAGATGCTGTATCTTTTTTGATTTTTCGATAAATAAAATATTTTTCAACATCCTTCGCACTACTTTTTTTCCAACTTAAATACACGCGGTGACCTGTATCTAAAAAAGCCTTTGACAAGAACGGTTTTGGTGGTGCGATCTTATCCGGTCTTCTCAGAGCAACGATCTCTGAAATAGGACTACGGTTATAGTTATCATCTTCCGCTTTGACGCCGATGTAAATATTCTTGGTCAGTGTGTTTAATGGTATTATCCAGGAATAAGTGGTGTCTTTGTGTAAATAATCGTTTAATACGGTTAGGTCTGTACCATCATCATTAGAATAATAGACATAATATCCGGTCACGTCCTTTGACTTACTCGGTGACCAGCTTGCCTGTATCACGCCTGTGGTATCGATGCTTACTTTAAAATTCTCCGGCGATAAAGGCTTTTCCAAGTCAGGGACAGAAACATATCGTAAAATAGACATAGCCTGATTGCCTGAGCTGTCCATCGACATCACTTTAAAGTAGAAAGGACGATCGGTATCCATATTTTTTACACTGAAGTAGAAAACTGTATCCTTAGGCGATAATTCACCGCTTACAGCTCCATAATTATAATCCGGATTATCAGCCAATAACACCTGATGATACTTCGTATCTGAATGGGGAACCGGCAGTTTCCAGGAGATTCTAAGTCGAATAGAATCCTCTTGATAGTCGCCTCTTTTAATCTCCACCGGCACCGGCGGAGTCCTATCCAGTGCATAACCCAGACCATAAGCATATTCACTCCATTCACCAAAGGCATTAGATCCTTTTACCCGGTATCTATAAACCTTTTGGACATTTGGCAGGCTATCTATAAACTGATAATAGGTCTGAGTAACAGATGGTTCTTTTACAAAAACCAAGGGAGGATTTGTGATGACATGAAAGACAGAATCACCGGCTATAGCCCTTTCTACGATATATGAACCATATTTTGACATAGCACTATTGGCCAGCCATTGTAAGGTCACCACTTTTTCTTTTTTTAGGATAGAAAAGCCTTCCGGTGCAAAAAGTGGTTCATAATTATTCTCTACTCTAATATCATTGGGGGGCAAGTTGCTCTTTAAATTCCTGGATCTGATCTGATAATTATATACCTCTCCGCGTTTTACGTCATGATCCACGTATCGCAACCCTAATATATTAGCTGCGGTGGCCGATCTGTCCGCCATCATCAACGCAAATCCAAGGTAATTGGACTCCATACTTGCTTTTTCGTAAAAGTTCTCATTTTCCATTTTCCGTGGCAAGCCTTTGTCCTGAATAAAAGAAGCGGCGAGCAAGGACAATGAGTCATTGACATCTATCGATATAAACCGGCTTTCTGGCCAGGGAAAAACGGTTGTTAGCTTAATCGGTTGACCGGCAGAATCCAATTTATAGATGTCATATCCGTCCTTCATAGCCTGCCTCCATATCTCAGGTGTACTCGGCGCCCATCGCAAAACCACTGAATCCAACATAGGTCTTGCTTTACCGACGATTGATTTTAAAACAAAAGGCTTCGAAAGTTCATTCATTTCAGAAAGCGAAATACCACCGGGAAAGCTAAACTCTTTATAAAACTTTTCAGGTTCTTGTATTTGATTGCCGTCATCTACAAGGATCGTTATAGACTGTGCAATATTTGATTGAGTCGAAGTGATGGTATATCTGTACTTCCCACCTTTGATGACTGTTGAATCCACATATCCCAACCCAACGGCAGAGGCCACCTTATTATCTAGTGTGCTTTCATACACGATATAATTATACTTTACACTCCAGCCATCTGCATTGTCTGAACCGGGAATGGAAAAATCAGGATTGTACAGGATTTCTCCTATCGGATATATCACACCATCCTCTGGACGAACATTCATCTTAAACCATTCCTGATTGCGGGTAACTATTCGCTGTGGTGCAAATCCTGCATTTGCTCCTGATAAGTTTTCTCTACTAATGGTATAGCTTGACTTCAAACTATTGCGCCATACGGTCACATCATTAGGATACCAGTTTAACACTACTTTCCCATCGACTACTCTGGCTTGAGTCACCATCTTTGGCTCAGCCTGGGCGTAGATGTCATAACAATTAAATAAAGCCAGTATTAAGGATATATATGTAAATAATTTCATTTTTTTAGTCTTTTACCTCGGTTATAATAACTTGATCTCCATAATGAGACGCTCTCCCAATAATATTGCCATTATCCAATGCCAGGAAATAGGAAGGATATCGTATATTTTTAATAAAGTAATATTTACTACCATTACTTTCCGGCACTATGGCCCATACAGAGCGAAAATACCCATTAGGATTACCGTACTTATTATTAGGGAAATGATTATCATCTGTTTGAATAAACCATTTATCTTCATTCGAACCAAAAAAATGATACTCCTCGTAGTAATGCATTTTCAGAATAAATCCATTTGAGCTTTGGAATCTATAATAGGGACCCTCCTGAATAATACGCCATTTATCACTTCCATAATTATCTTTCAAATATTTCCCAGGATCTCCTATACGATACCATTTCTCCGGACTAAATATTACGCCTCCCAATTCAATTGCTTCAAACTCTGAAGGTAGCCAGGTCGTTGGCGGCCTAGGAGATCTATTGTCTCGGCTCCATTTAAAATCACTATGGTCTAAAACATCCGGAAAATTTTTGTTCTCCGCTTTATCTTCATCAGCATATCTGTAGTTGATAGCGGCCATCTTCGAACCTTGTTTAACAAAACTCCAAATATTTTCATAACCATCTTCCGTATCAGCTACATTGTTAAACATTCGAATAGATGACCATCCTCCTCCACCTAAGGAATATATTCCATATTGCCCATCCTTATATTGGAAGTCCGAATACGGCCGACCAACACTCCATAGTGCAGACCAGGCTTGCTTGCTGTCTCCGATCTTCAAAAACTCTCCATCTACCTTGATCTTGTACCAATAATTCTCAACTAGCTCAGTAGGATTCGTGACGGGTGTTTCTGTAATCCTTCCTACAACTCTATCGGGAGCAAATCCGGCAACCTTAGACATGGCAGTACCTTTATCACGCTTTGATTCCAATAGTCCACCCCAGTTATTATCCGATGGGAAAGAGATACTGGATCCACCATGATAGCTGAACTGATAACCGGGTTCTGAGGCAATGTAGGTAAATTTATTTCCTTTGTTATTTTTAAACATATCCCCATAAAGAACCCAATCAAAATTACTAAATCGCTTATTTCCACTTAGGAACTCGCCTGCAGGGTAATTGGCTTTTCTCCAATCTGCTAAATCTGGGGTCATCCAATGATCTGAATACACAATCGGATTAGACATCTTTGACAGCCAAGCCATTTGGTTAATTACGATGCGTGAACGAAGGTCTTGAAGCAAGAAGTCATATTCTACATCATTATCAAACACAGGTTCACTGTAATTAGGATCCCTATTAGATCTAAAATCAGATGCATATATCACTTTTTTAGTTGAAATTTCCTCCGGTTGTAATTCATTCGCCCGACGATCTGATGGCCCTGAAATTCTATAATGCCATTTGGTCCCATCACTTATATTGGAACTTCCATACTGAGCGATTCCCTCATTTTCTGCCTTTGTATAATCATAGAGTACCTTACGCATATAATTGCCTACATCTGTCTGACCGGCAAGCCATTTGGAGAAATGAGCCGGAAGTCCGACATTGCCATATCGATCATTTCTAATCCGCTCTTCCGGAACATACTGCTCATCATAAGTAAGCTGAACATTGCGTTTAATCCGCATCATGTCATATTTGTCAAAGCCTTCGATGTTATTGTTTTTAATAGTGAAAGCATAATAATCATCTTTTACCGAATGAAATTTACTCTCACCCAATCTGCTGATTGCAGCTGCCCGCTGCTCATCAAAAGCATCGTTGGGGTGTTGGAAATCTCTCCGCTTTACTTTCGATTTGACATATTTTACATCTAAGAGTTGCATCTTTTCCTGAAGACTTTGTTGACCCACAGCGAAATAGGAAGTGTGTAATACTTCAGTATATTTCGCAATGATTTTATCTACTTGTGATTTTATCACAGCAGTTTTTTTGTCATTATCAACCAGGGTTGACCCTTGATCACCAGTATTGGTTTTTTGCGTACCTTCTAACTTAAAAGAATTAGGATCCGGATTCGGTTCTTTGATGACACTCAACTCATACATTGCGTGTTTGGTCAGTACTTGGTTTTTTAAATCGGGAAAGGATACTTTGCTAATAGGCAAGTTTTCCTCACTTAATACATTTATGTTATACTGTCCATTATTAACAGAAAGTGTTTTTGACTTCAATACTTTTTCAAAATTGGCTTTGTTGGGGTAAACAGTAATAGGATACTGTTTTACACTGACCTCAGTACCATTCTGATCAAATTCTTTGAGTTGAACATAATACTTGTACTTGACCGGGCTATTGAATGAAGCTGCGCATGTGTCACAAAACTCTGGAAATAAATGGACGGCATCTTCCAATGCTTTCAGTTTAAATTTAATTTCAGTGTCTGCATATCCCGCTGACCAATGCCTTTGTCCGATTCCGGGTGCCATGTACTCCACCATTCCCGGGACAATTTTATTAGGCATAACTCCAGTCTGAAACTTAATTACCCCTGATTCTATCTTTGGTTGTTTACTCTTATCATCCTTTTTACCTGACTCAAAATTCTCAACATAAACGTATTTGCCATCCACATACATTTTCTTCTTCCAAACAAATGAATATTTAATCTCATACTTTGTCCAAGATTTGAGTGGATCATAAAAATTAACAACGACCCCTTTTTTATTTGGTAGAATAACCGTTTTATATTCTACCTTCTTGCGAGTACCATATTTTTTATTAATCTCATTTATTTCTATATTCTTTATGTCAGCTATAAAGGTTTCGGTATTTAGTGGATTGCCGTTTGCATCCACCTGCGTGGCATTAAATTCTTTCTGAAGCGCAATGTTGGTTGACAAATTAATGTCAGTATAGCGGTCAACATTGGACTGCCCATCATATATATTGGCTTCATTAAAAATATATACACCCTCCAATGGCGAAGGCAATTCTACATTTTCACACTTTGTACCTAACTCAAACTTCATGTTAAAATCCCCATCTATCAAGCCATCCAACACACTGTAACTACCATTGACCCTTCCTGAAAAATTACTTGGATTGGGCGCATTAGCTCGTAATAACACAAAGGCACCGGCCTTCATAATATTCACTCTACCACTGGTAAATAAAAGATTATAATCTAAATTGATGTTACAGTTAGCATATCCATAAGCTTGCCCTTGAGCATACCATCCTTTGATACCTATGACAGAATTATTTAAATTACCACAAGTGACATTTGACATTTCTCTCATCAGGACATTAAAACCAAGTCCGACATTAAAGTCACCCACTAATGGACCTTTTTCTGATTTTCCTTCTATTGATCCTTTAAATCCAAAACTTATTCCGGCACCTTTTGACTGGGATTCATTTCCGGTATTTTCTTCTTTTACTTCGTCATACTTTGCAGATTCCATATCCGATACCTGAGGAATGAGCTCTTTAATCGGTGGAATATTATCCACATCTGCACCAATCTGAAAATACATACCCGCCTTCACTTTTATAATATCAGCTACGTTGAGTAGGGCTGTATTATACGGAAGCCCACTGGCACTGGTGAATTTACCGACACTGGACCCACCAAATTTAAAATTGAAGAAAGGCTTTTTCCCATCTCTGTTGTCAAATGAGAACACAACTTTTCCGCCGACGTAATTGGCTTTGGTATTAAAGTTAGTGCTGCTGTACTCTTCAGGAATCTGAATCAATGGCGATTGTAATCCGGGGGCTTCCACTTTCATTCTCATGCCAAAAGCACCGATGATGGTTTTGTTTTGCAAATTAAGCTCTACCTGAGCAAAGGCATCAGCGATATTTTCATCTCTTCTCTTTGCCAGACTAGTGGGCTTAAAATATGCATTGACATTGACCGAGGTTTTTCTGAATTGAAGATCTCCCGTCTCTTGATCAGTCGAGATTTCTATATCTAGGCCCGGCTCGGCGATGATAGAATAAACCGGCGGATCTTGATTGTCCAGTTCATTCCACGGTCCGAGGATTAAGTAAAAGTTACCACCATAAGTGCCTTTTTCGGGTGCATAGTTTTGTGAAAAGCCTACTCCGGGAGCTAAGTACTTAGCATCAGGGATAGGACAGTCATTAGTGGGTGCATTTTCAGAATCTTTTTTCAGTTTTAATTCCGTTACCGGATTGACTGATCGCATATTAATCCTGACACCGCCACCACCGCCATACAAGTCTATGACGGGCGGATTACCCGGCGTTGGTGGAGGCAAGGCAAATCCGGATTGCTTAAATGCTTCCAAATCAATAAATCCGTAATAGAAGGAGTTTGTGTTATCTATATATTTTTTTCCAAATTGTCCTACTGCCTGAATGCCTCCCAGTCCCATGATAGTGGCAGATAAATAGGCTTTAAAGCCTGATCCGTGATTGTTATTGACGAGTACATTACCTTGCGCATCTTTTGGAGTCCTTAAAATACTCAGACCACCGTTAAACTCTAATGGCCCTATAGAACCGCCTAAAGTCAAGCATTTAAAGTTAACGCCTGTAGGAGACCATTTTCCTGTACTACTTCTGGTAAACTCCAAACCTACGCCACCACTGGCATTCAGACCACAGGTTTTTACGTCTTTGTCATCATCGCCCTTACTTGTAGTGCTTGTACTTTTAGTCGAGGCTCCAGTACTAATGCTAGATTTATTTTTTTCTACTTTCTCTTTATTATCGCCCAGTACACTAAGTGTCACACTGATGCCCAATTCATAAATATCACCCACCGCTTTCACGCCTGAACAACCCACTCCAAATTTTAAACTATTGAATTCAGGTTCTAAATCGGCTTGTGCCGTTTTCTCCGGTGGACTTGTCGCAGCAGTTGCCGTTTTCTTCGTCCTTTTTACCGATCCGCTGGCTGTGGATACTGTTTTTACACCCGATTTGGTTCTGATTACTTTACCACTGGCTGTAGAAGTAACTTTAACTTCCCCATTTTTTGATTTGGTTATTTTTCCACTGGCTGTGGATACTTCAGGTTTTGTTTCCTTTGCATCGTCCTTCTTTTCTGGAGCATTTTCTTCCGAAGCTTCTGCTTCTTTATCTTCCTCTTTAAAGTAACTGGAGTAATCCACCACGCCCCAGGTACCAAATTCGATGGACTTAATACCGGTCTCATCAATAAGGCTTTGTGACGCTGAGGCTGTTGTTTTATTCAGTGTCATTTCCTGAAAAGTCAGACAATGAAGAGAAAGATCCATTCCATCCGGAAAATTAGTCAGACCATACGCTTTAGCTGTTTCACTGGTCAACAAAACGATGCCTATTCCACTAAATGTACCTTGTGGCTCCCATATTTTTTGAGTGTTATTGTACGAAAGACTGATATTAGAATCATCATTTAATACCACACCTAATCCCGGAATAAAATCGGATTGATAAGTTTTAGTTGCTATATCATCAAATTCAAAGAAGCTATTCACTGAGCTAATTCCATTGTCAATAGACACGTAAATATTTCCAGTATATTCTATCCAAGCGGAATCAAATTCAACACTTTTTATATTGTCAGGATTACGTTTAAAAATAGGAACATTGACCTCCCCTGATATCTCAACCTCATTTTCATAAGCTGATTTTTTCACTAAATATGAAACTTTTTCGAGGCCATAAGCCCACCCGGAAATTTTTCCTCCTGCTTTTTTGTCTAACACATTTTCAGCAGAAAAATTGGAATATAACCCTCCTTCAGCATCGTCAAATACATAAACAACATCGCTCACAGGAAGAGATAATGCTTTCTTTTTTCCATCATTCAGGCCAATTATTTCACATGCCGCTTCCTGAAAAACGACACCTTTAAATGACTTGTCCGTGGCACTCCGACTATAAGATTTAGAAGTTGTAAAGTCAGGAATCACCTTTGATGAAGAATTATCATAATAGACACTATACTTGTCTCCTGCCTTATAACTTATCTGAGGCAAATCTTTCAAATGGATATTCCATTTGTTCTCAGGTTTATTACTATAATCCATACACGGTGCTATAAAGTCCGTCAATGAATGTGTATTTCCCAAAGCGGATGTATTCAGCCTAAAATCGACTACTGTGGGAAGATTATCTGATTTTCTAACCATATCCTTCATCACGACTTCTCCATTCATCTGGAAGTAATTAAAACCTGATGTACAATCGATTCTGGCCAGGCTTACCTCCTCCGTCTTTAAATGTTCTTTACCTGTTTTCCAATTAAAATTTTTCATCTTCCATAAACTCAAATCATCCGGAGCTGCCAAAATTAAATCTACATTATCCAATTTAATCGTGTTGCCTTCGGCAGGTAGTTCGCTACTTTTAAATATCATGATCCTGTCAGAATGCTCCTCATCATAAGAGGACTTCAATTCCAAAATCACATCGGCTTTAGCACCTGTGGCCTTCCAATCTTCTATCTTAATACTTGATATATAAAGCGTCGAATTACTGGGTATATTATACTCCGTCTTAAAGCCCAAGCTTTTAAAAATCATCGCATCAACCTCGATTTCTTCTTTTGAAACAATGCGATTATTTGTTTTTTCCACTTTGATATCACGATTGATCAATGGCCAATACAGTGTATTGTCATTCTTTAAAACAAAATCGCCATTCTCTAAGAGTGAGGTAGCCGAGTTTAATATTGCATTTTTAAAATTAGAATGGGGATTAACACTGGCCAAACTGCCATTATGGCTCAATACTCTTTCATCTTGGAATGGGCTGTCTATCATTCCATACGCTTCACCTTCTTCACAGTTGCATTTTAAAATGGTCTTATCATGAGAGATGTGATCAAAAACAAACTGTCCATCTTTTTCCACTGCCCAAACACTCATTTCCATTTTGCTATTACCATTGGTAGAAGCAATGGCAAGTCGGATACTTTCTTCACCGTCGATTATTTCATATTTGATAGATGCGCTGGAAACACGGAATTCTTTTCCATTGATAAGCAGCTTAGCATCTTTCGTGTTTACTGTACCGGATTGGTATTTTTTATTTGCTGCATTATATGGATCGAGATTCCAGTTTTGGATTTGTATGCCTTGTATCGCAAAAGAGCTTATTTCCTCTTTGATTTTAAATACTGCATCTATATTAGACTTAAGTTCAGCTACATTACCTTTTATGCCATTTAAGAAGGTTTTGCCGTCCATATTCATATTCAAATTGCCGGACAGATTAGCTTTTGGCAATATTGTATTCTTAGCATTAATATTTCGAATATCTGCTGTAATCAAAGATTCATCATTCAGGGTCATCTTACTGTGCCACATCGCTATGTCAAGCTCTGTCGGCTTTTCATCTACGACCATCACCGGAGTACTGCGCTCGTTGATATCAAAACTGCCGGAATATGGAATTAAATTGGTAGCGACAGGAAGTCTTAACTGGCCTTTGATGGATGGTCCATCAAACACGCCATCATTTACCGATACACTCATTTCATCAACACTATATCGCCATTTGTCTGCCTGACCATCCTTTAAATCGACAATATTATTTTTATAAACTTTCGCTGATTTTATCGTTTCCGCATCAATGAATAAATCGCCTTTATCCAGTACCAGTTCACCAGAATTAGAAAGATTATATTTCTGAGGTAATTTAGCTTGTACACCCTGCATCCAAATACCTTTTGAGTCACTGCCGGGATTAAGCGGATTGAAGCTCTGGGGAAAATCGAATTTCTTTTCCGTACTGAGATTTAATGCTCCGCCCTTTGCAGTAAAAGTCACCTTATTAAGGCCGGGAATATAGAATTCTGATATTGGAGCTACCGGGCCGAAATAAGTGTCAAACGGTTGTTTTGCATCAGTAAGGCTTAGATTTACAGGCCAATTGTTTGCCTTTTGTACTATGAGCTCACTGGTGATAGAATACGCTTTATTCAATTTTTTCTCAGTAATGCCTTCGCAATCACAATTCAAGCGACTGTTTCTATCTTGGCTATAGGCAACCAATAAGGTAGGTATAGCACCGGATTGGCCACCTGAAGAGCCGGAAATAATCGGCACTAAATGGGCTGTACTGATGAGTCCGTAAGGCGTGGCCTGTATGGCAGTAGCCGCAGATACATTGATAGAGCCACTATTTGGTGATTGCGTGACTGATGTATTCTCTAATCCGATCAAATTATAGAAGGCATTGGTAGGTGAAAATCGAATCCCTATAATACAAACCATTGCTGTGGGCTCTTTATCATTGGTCAAAGCCAATGGCAATGCCCTTAACAGATTAGATCCTTCAGCAAAGGATGCAACCTTTTTCTTTTCATCGATAAAGTTAAAGAGGTTTTTAGCGTAATCGCCGCCAATATTATTCGCTATATTTTCCGGTCTTAATTGGTCTGATGATAGATGATATTGCTCACCCTTAGATTCGATATACTCACTTTCATACACCCTTCCATCCTGATTGACTTTAATATTTTTAAATTCTACTTCAACCAATGATCGCAACATCGGCACGAGAACCATACCCTTTCCAGAATATCCAGCATCAACACTACCCGAAGCTTCGGTAATCTTCATGGCGAAATACCCTAATTTTACATTCTGATTGGGTGCAATAATCATGGACTTATTATCCGATTTACTCACTGACCCGTAGGTAGTCTCATACACCGAACATCCCCTCGGTGATGGATTGTCTAATGGATTCAGGTCATTGGTAGGGATATCTCCATCATACAACACAAACATGCTGACCTCACTCCGGCCCTCATTCTGAAACAGTTTGCTGGTGGGATACATAATGCTTTTGGCTGTGACCCGCCAGGCATAATATACATTGGGCTCTAAGGTGGGCTCTGCCTGTGTATAGATCAATGAAGTAGCTGTCGTGGTCGTGGTATATACTTTCAGCGCACTTTCGAAAGCGTCATTGGCATTCATCACTCCGAGAGGAAGGGAGACCAGTTCAAAGGTGTACTCCACCGGCCCGGGATTGTTGCCACTACCGATGTGCATCGGAGCCCATGAAAAGAGTTGATTCTGCAGCTCGGGCATTTTTATCTTTTCATTAAATGCCGGCAGCACTAACTGTGGCGGTTGATTGAGTCTGAAATTTCCGGAGATACAGAACTTATTGGATACGGGTACCTGTCGTTCTACACCGTACATCTGCAGACAGATCTGATTGAATCCTTCGGGGATGAGGATAGAGCCGACACCATTGCCATTGGCACCGGTCAGCGCAATATTGGAAAGATAAGCGCTTAATCCTTCACCATTGAGTGAATAGGGTTCAAACTGACTAAGCACTATCGGTGCTGATACGAAATTGAGATCGGTCTGATACAGCACAGTTCCATTCTGTTCGACGGTGAGTACCGGCTTAACCGCCAGACTGCTTTGTTCCGGATCATTGAGCATCACCTGAAAGTTCATGTCACCGGCACGGTCAGCACCATAGGCTTTCAAGTCAAGTGAATAGGGTGGAATCATGCTTCCTGTCACCTGCACCGGCCAGACATCGGTCTGTGAAAACAAAGGGGTAGTAAAGGTTAGTACAAAGAGTATAAGTCCGGTAATCGATAATTCATTTCTCATTTGAATCTTATTTATAGCAATCAATAATTGCGATTATTTCTTATTTTTTTTCTTAGGTACGTAGCTGAAATTATATTGCAAACCCAGATTGGCTGTGTTTTCAGTAAAGGATGGCGTGTTTTCAGCTTTAGTATTTAACAATCCCCAATTGAATTGCAGATTCATTCCTTTAAAGATTTGATAGCCCAATAAAAACTGCCCGATTAGATTGTTGGACTTCTGATTTAATGCGTTTTTATTCAGGAAATAATTGGCATTTAATCCTAAATTCAGTTTATTCTCAAACAATGATTTTTTCACTCCGGCACCAAAACCCGTTCTGTTTAACTGCAATCCCTGTACTTTATTCTGGCTGTAATTACCTCTGGCAAAGAAGGACCATTTGGCTTGTGTCGTCAGTGTATATCCCAGATTAATCAAGTAGAGTTTGGACGTAGATTGCAGGCTGGGCTTTTCGATATCATCACTCACATCCTGCGCATTGCCGGTCAGGGAAATGGATTGTTTGTTTTCATTTTTTGAAGGAATATTGTACGTAATATTCAGGCCGGCATCTTGTGTGACGACAACAGCATTGAGCGAGTCCAGAGCCGGATTGAGCACATATCCGATATCCGAAGTATTATTACCGTAGTGCACCTGTACATTGACATCACCTGAGGACCAGGCTGTCGATAAGTCATAGATCACTCTTTTGGTCGTCGTCGGTTTGGACTTATCCAGATTATTGGTTTGTATTCCCCCTTTGAGTGAGGTATTTAACTTGCCATCGATCAACCCAAAACTGGTGAAAGCCTGGATATCCATAATATCGCGATTGAAAAAGTATGTGCCCAGTGTTTTAAAATCTGCATCGACCCGGTTTATGGACACTCCAGCATTCATTTTCTTGCCTTCGTAAGCCAGTGAGCCTTCGAGGGCATTGCTATAATAAGTGGTATTTTTTGTAGGCAAAATAAAATTGGTAATGCTCTTCTTAGTAGCATTTGCATCCTGTGCATTGGGTGAGACAGCACTATTGGTGTATTCCAATTTTATTCTGACGTGATCGAAAAAGAGTTTCTGCAATTGTATGCCGAGTGCGAGATTTGCCTCAGGCGTTACTTGTCTGGGATAATAGGATGGAATACGCACCGATGACGTATCATCCTTCGCAGTGAACAATATAACATCAGCAGAAGCTTTATCATCTCCATAGCCTATTTTAGTTCCCCAGCCGATGCGTTTATACACAGGTAGATTGGGCGTAGTCAGCGAAAGATCGATGGGCTCGGCTTTCGCCAATCTGCCATACATGGCTGCAAAGCGAAACTTCTGTGGCGTGAGCTCTACACCACCACCGAAGAAGTTGATATTGCTCATGGTATATTTCGAAAAATTCATCGAGCGATGACCTAGATGCACTTTTACCCATTTGTAGTGTGGACTGAATCCAAATCGACTGAAGCCATTCTTCTTATCGTTAATCTTATCCTTCAGTGTTTGCTTTAAGTCTGAAAAGCTCGGATAGGAATAGGTAGTATTCTTGGCGGTCAGAATCATCGAAAACGGAATATCCAACTGATACACCCGGATATTGACATTGGCATAGGCGGTATAAAAAAAGGGATCTTGACGTAGTGGGCCACCTTTCGCGCTATACGACCTCATATTCAGCCCGATGCCACCGCCCAACTGAAAGGGATCACCAAAATCAAAGAAATTTTTAAAGAATCCTTTTTTACCGATACTTTCAATGTCTTCTAAGGAATTGAGCTGGGCAGTAGCTAGATTATTGACCAATAATACAGCTAAAATAATGCTTAATAATTTCAGGGGTACGCGATGCATTTCAATCAGATTTACTTAATGGAACTAATTCATCAGTCCAAGGACAAATAAAAATATTTGTGCCGACTTAGCTCTATTAATAAGGTAACAATGTTCTGAAATGCACGCTACGTGTTCTGAATGGTAAAGCGAAGTAAATTTTCCTAAGTGCGAGCTCTTCTTTTAAGAAAAAAATCCTTACACCAAATTCCAAAGTTGTTCTTCATTCGTTGTGCTTTACCCGAATAACTATTGTAAGGCTATGAATTGTTTTCAACCCGAATTTACATTATTGTCAAAAATATTTTCTTTAAAAGGAATATGGGTTAAAGAATTCCCTTTGTTAGAAAATTGAGCTCGCGGTATAGGAAGTTAGCAGCTCCAGGGTGCGCATACCTTTGACAGAGTTGCCTTTTGAGTTGAGCCTGGGATGCCATGTAGCTACACTATATCTGCCGGGATTAACAGCGATAATGCCACCGCCGATGCCACTTTTCCCGGGCAGACCTACACGGTAGGCAAATTCGCCGGACTCGTCATAAAATCCACAAGTCTGCATAATTGCATTGATTCTTTTCACCTTTCTTTCAGTCAGAATTTCTATTGAATTATCGTAAGTAAAACCCTTATTGCAAAGGTAGAAAAAGGCATAAGCCAATTCTTTACACGACATGGCAATACTACACTGGTGAAAGTAAAAATCCAGCACCTGTTCAATATCATTTTCTAAGTTGTTATAAGATTTCAGCATATTGACTAAGGCGGCGTTGCGATATCCAAAGGCTTTCTCCGATGCAGCAACCCGTGGGTCAAATCCTATAGAATCCAATCCGGTAGTCATCTTCACAAAATCAAGTAAGTCTTCCTTAGGATTTTTTAAGTTACTCAGGAGAATATCGGCAATAACCAATGCTCCTGCATTGATAAATGGATTGCGGGGGATGCCTTGCTCATATTCCAATTGAACCAAAGAGTTGAATGGGCTACCCGAAGGCTCTACGCCGACACGTGCCCATATATCCTCCCCCTTTAAACGAATTGCCATTGAAAGGGTAAAGACTTTAGAGATACTCTGTATAGAGAACCGCTCCTTTGAATCCCCTATACCAAAGTCAGTACGATTTTGCTTTAGTAAGTGAATACCAAATTTATTGGGATCTACTTTACTCAATTCAGGTATTGAGGAAGTTACGCTACCATCACAGGTATCTTCATTGACTTTGTTATAAATATCATGTAAAATTGCTTTAAAGTCCATCTTAACTTACATTGAATTAAATTAATTAAAATAAAAATGTTTAAAATGTTACGAACTTGAATTCAACTAATATATGCACATTCCCTAATTATCGGCATGTAGTTTTTATTTCTATTTTAATCCTAAATCTAATTATTTATTATTCTCTAATATTTCAAGTACTTCATTGCTTTTTTCACGACTAATGGGTATTTGAAATCCGCCTTCCAATACCAATTTATTTTTGTCCCAGGCCGTGATAAACCTCCGGTTGACAATATAGGATCTGTGTGGATTGATAAATAAATGATCATCCAGCAATGCCAAAAAATCAGCTTTGGAGGTTCGAATTATAACATGAGATCCTTCCAATAAATAAAGTTGCAAATAGACGTGTTCTGATTTAATATAAACCAATTCATTTTGCTTGATTATCACGTGCTTTTTGCCATCAAAAACCTTTATTTTTTCTCCATTAAACTTTTGACTTTTTGCGAGACTGACTGCTGCTTCGACCGTGGTCCACAAGGTTTCTTTATTAAAAGGCTTGGTGACATAGCCAAAGGGTGAGGTGGCAATGGCTTTTTCTACTATCTCGGAATCATACTGAGAAGTAAGGAAGATGTATGGGATGATGGAGTGTTCAGCCAGATAACTGGCCAGATCAATACCTGATTTCTCGCCGTACAGCCGGATATCAATGATAAACAGATCGGGAGGATTATGTTCAGCACTATACACGGCCTCCTCATAGGAGATGCACATTTCCGTCACTATGTGACCCCTTTGTTCCAGTTGCCGTCTTACCAGTTCTGCTATGAGTACTTCATCTTCTACGATACATATTTTTATTCCTGTCATTCGCTGGTTTTCTGTTTAAATAAACCTAATCAATGATATTTGACAAGGGTGAAACTATTTTTTGTGCAAAGGTAAGTAAAGCTCTAAACCCATCCTCATAGTTCACGATTAATTTACCTTTCAATTGCCTCGCCATACTGCTCAGCAACACACTGCCCATCCCTGACTTTTCTGAATTAAAATTAAGCCCATTGTCCGTATATACTAATTCATAATCGGACTCTATCTTATTCAATCCAATATAAATGAATAGTTGTTTATCGCCCGTTTCCGCATGTTTGATTGAATTATTGATCAACTCTATCAACAGTATGCCAAGTGGAATAGAAGTATCAATATTGAGTGTGATATCATCATCAATAACTATTTTAAATTCTATTTTTCGTTTATGACTTCCGATATCGCTCATATACTGAACCATGTCTGTCAGGTAGCTCCTCATATCAATATTAGTGAAATTTCCCACTCTGTACAGCTGTTCATGTATAAGTGCCATACTCTGTATCTTGGTAGTTATTTCTTCCAAACGTAATTTGAATTCCTCATCTTCAAATTCATCCATCTTCAACATCAAAATGCTGATGACCAATTGTAAATTATTCTTCACCCGGTGATGTATCTCCGAGAGCAACATTTTTTGTTCATAATTTTTCGCTTCCAACTCCTGAGTTTGTTGAAGTATTTTTTCCGATTTAGTCAACAATTTCTCCTTTTGTCGGTTGATTTTCCGAATGGTGTAAAACAAAATAAGTCCTATGATTATTGAAGCACCCAGGATGATTCCAAGGGCTCGATTGAGATCCTTTAGGGCTTCACTCTTTTGTTCAGAGGCTAATATGGCTATATCAATGGCTTTGTCATTAATCGCACCATTCGCCTTTTCTACTATGGATAGTTGTAAGAATTCCTTACTTTCTCTTAAATAATAATAGGCACTATCCTGCTGCGAAATGGACATAAAATAATCACTATATAATTGATAGTAACCCTCTTTTATGTCATACAACCGTTCTTTCCTGAATCTGCTTTCTGCTAATTTATATATGTAAACAGACAGACTGTCGGCATTTAATTTGTACTGATTATAGTTTCTATTCTTTAGACCAATCTCGGCTATAGCCAGATAACGATACGCCACTCCAACCCAATTATTTACCTGCTTAAAGGCATTCAGTGAATAGGTGAAATTCATTATTTTTACAGTATCCGTTTTTGCGGCCACCCCACATAAGAAAAAGCCATCACCTACATCCCTTTGATTATCGTATTTCTTACCGAACTCTACCGCTTTTTGACCATAATAAAAAACAGAATCGATGTTACCATGATAACGCTGATACGACGCCATGCGGACTGCATACTCCGAATAAACTGACCACAACTCGTGGTTCTCTATCAGTAAGTGGGCTTTTTGCAAATTTCGCTCCCAGTCTTCTTTCCTGTACAAAACTTCGTCTATTCTGACTATAGATAGATAGGTTTGTGCCTCAATGGTGAAATTCGATGCTTGCTCAGCTAACTTTAATAATTGGTAATATACATTCAGCGCCTCTTCATATCTGGATAAATACTCCAGCGCACGCCCTTTTGCATAAAGTACTTCCAGATAAAAAGGAGATAATGCTCTGTGCTGTTCCTTTTTAAGTAATGAATCAGCAACATAAAAAGATTTGTATCCCTGATCTGCATCTAGCAATTGATTAAGATATAGAATATCAGCTGATGTGATGTTATCTTCGCCGGATTGTGAAGTACAATTGAAAAAAGCCATGCTTACCAGAAGTAACAGTAAGATATAGTTTTGGCTCTTCATATCATATATATAAATTGTGGTTGTATCCTTAAGCCTCAAATATAGGCAAATTGTATTTATTTTAAATTAAGTTGGGCTTTCCTAGTGAGTAGAACTATTTCCCTCTCATTTAATATTCCATTCAAAATCTGACTCTTTAATTGAAATTTAAACTCTTTGGAAGGAATGACTTCATTATTTGGTTCTCCCGCTTCAGTTATACGAAATAGAAATATATGATAGACGGATTACTTTTCGTAAAATATCGATGATATTAGCCCAAATTCATATTAAAGGTACAATAGTTTCTTTAAGAAATATATAGCTAACTGTTTGTTGTGTTGAAATTCAAATATTCACGAATCAAAATATTTACAAATATTAGATAATCAACTTGTTGCGATTTAGTTAGATGTAATTCCTCTTAGAGGCAATATTTTTGCCTCTAAAATGAATTTGTGTTAAAAGATTCAATTCTTACAGATGACTTTTTTGTGTTCAAATTATAACTGCAATGCAAATTGTTATACCAAATTGGTTTATAAATCAGTCCAACATTTTTTGGTATTAATTTTTGTGAATTGTAATTTGATAGATAAGGGCGTGCAAGGAGCAGAGCCCTGCAATCTTCGTAGCAAAATGTACAGTAGGGTCAGTGAGGGGCGTTAGTCCTGTATTCTTCTTTAGTTATAGTATTCAAACAAATATTTTTCATCGTAATCGATTTCATATTTCCGCAAAAGCAACAGGTATTCTTTTCTGAATGTTTGTTTTTTATGGTGTTTGGGTTGATTCAGCACCTATTTTACAACGGCATCAATATGTGATTTGGAATAGGAAAATGCACCATAGCCATCCTGCCATTGAAACTTTCCGGCTATATATTTTTTCTCGTTAAGCCATTTAGATGAACCAGATTTTACTTGTTCCATAAGTTTTGAAGGTGGTAAACTTGGATGCATTCCAACAAATAAATGAGTGTGGTCGGGGTTGCAATAGACAGCGTAAGCTTTACATTTATGGTTAGCAACAATGTGAAGTTCCATGATTTTAGTTGACAACTTTTTCTAATCAGTAATTTAAATGTGAATAACTTTTTATGATTAAATAATTTATTCCTTTCAATTTTACATTGCTCATTCGAAACGGAAGTATGACTGTTCTGGGGGGATCAGACATACCAGGGATAGACTGAGCCGTTACGAAATGTATCTTATGTTTGCAGTATCTTTGCTTTTTGTAAAGGTACTGCATTTTTAATTTCCTTCTCATTTATTTATATATTTTTATCCGTTTATGCCTCTCCAAATCCCCCCACTTTTTCTTG
>JAGPCT010000056.1 GCA_018057925.1 Saprospiraceae bacterium | reverse complement strand
GTGATGATCTTTGACACGCCAAATAAACATCTATGAAAATAGTCCGGCTCTACATAGTACTGTATCTCAATGGCTATCAGCTCATCTTTTTGATTGACACACAATAGGTCGAGTCTATTGGACTTGTCTCGCTCATTCTCCCGGTTGCTTTCGGATTCAAGGATGTGTTGTACGGAGATTTCATCCTTGATTAATTCCGTCAAAAAGCCGTTGAGGATACCGAAATTGGCTTTATTTCTTAGTAGGCGCTTCATCGCCCAATCGAAACTTATTAATACACGTGATGACATAGGTGATTTGTTGGGTTAAGCAGTAAAGGTAAAAAATAATTGTTGAAACGGATACAGTTTTATCATTTTCTTCAGAATAAAATTTTTAATTAAATATATTTATTATATATATACAACACATTTTCAATACATTAAGAATATATGACACGATCGGCACATCTAGATACCCCACATATATTTCCGATTGGTTATTCGCAATAGCCCAATTAAATTATCCTAAACGACTATCATCCCGATAGCTTTCGGGAGCATTTTGATTTTAAAGAAATCTCGACTTTTGGGAATACCAAAAAATACTGGGCTGATTTATAAATCAATTTGGCATAACACGCTCTAGTTTTGGGAAATCGTGAATACTGAATGTGGGAATGAAATAGATTGTCTAAACAACATTATGACGATATCCTCAGATTCTGTAAATTTGCTTTTAAATATAATCAAGCTATGAGAAATTTCTTACTTATATCATTCTTCGCAATTATTTGTTCGCTGACCAATGCTCAAAACCAAGCTCCATCAGCTTCTCAAGTTGAAACAACTTTTGATCCAGATAGCCGAACTTTTATTTTTAATTACAATCTGACCGATACAGAAGGAGACACTTGCTATGTTGTTTTGCAGCAGAAAATTGGAACTGATGCTTTTTATAACGTTGACCAAGCAACTGGAGACGTAGGAAGTGGAATTATTCCGGGCAATAATAAGTCTATAACCTATAATGTGCCGACATCTGTGGATCTTCATGATATCAAACTTAGAATATTTGTCTATGACCGGCATACACCATCCATTCAGGAAATGGTTGATCAGGTTGATATAGACAAATTGAAGTCATATCTGGATTCAATCGTCGGCAGAAGACACTATAAATCTAACCCCAATCACCTCATCTATGTGGCTAATTATGTCAATAGGTTTATGATTCAAAACGGATTATCCATCGGGCATCAATTTTTCAAATACAACAATATTGATTTTCCCAATTTAATCGGTCGCCACGAAGGTCTCAACAATCAAAATCTATGCCTTATCAATGGGCATTATGATTCAGCAGAGTTTTCTCCGGGTGCCGATGACAATGGAACCGGCTTGGCAGGAGTCCTTGAAGCATGTCGCATTATGCACAATTATTACTTTAAGAACAACTTACAATTTACTTCTTTCGGCAATGAAGAACTCGGCCTCATCGGCAGTATTGATTATGTTCTCAATGGTATCCAACCAAATCAAAATATTAAGGGATTAATCAATTATGAACTTCTTGGTTATTATTCAGATCAGCCCAATACTCAGATCATACCCCCCGGCTT
Organism: Saprospiraceae bacterium; assembly: GCA_018057925.1. GTDB lineage: Bacteria > Bacteroidota > Bacteroidia > Chitinophagales > Saprospiraceae > Parvibacillus. The sequence goes on along the minus strand of JAGPCT010000056.1, from coordinate 15,099 downwards.
TGAATTGCTTTTTCCTGCTCAAGCGACTCAAATCATTAACAATCAAAATAGGGGCGACTTCATTGTCAATACGGGCAACTCAACATCTGTTCCATTACTCAACATGTGGAATGCGGCTTCGGCACAATATGTCCCTGACCTAAAGGTTATGGCTTTCCCATTGCCGGGCAATGGTGAGATAGCACCTATTCTTAGACGTAGTGATCATGTGCCCTTTTGGGACAAAGGCTATCAGGCATTGATGATAACCGATGGTGCAGAAACCCGCAATCACAACTATCACACTGCAAACGATAAAATAGAAACGCTCAATTTCGAATTCATGACCAAAGTGGTTAAAGCAGGAATAGCAACCTTAGCGACTCTCGCCGAACCTATCAACGCATCCGTTCAAGATATTGATCTTTACAATGTTTTGAAAACAAAATACATACAAAGACCGGAATCCATCTTTATATATCCCAATCCGGTAGATGAAGTATTTTCATTCACTTATCGTGGGATATCGTCTGAAAATACCATCCGAATTGAAATTATTAATACTTCCGGTCAGGTTGTTAATAATTATCCATTAGATAAAAATCCCGATGGATCATATCAGATAAAAACCACTCATCTACCATCCGGAACTTATATACTTCAAATTATTGAAGGCAAATATATTTCGAATGGTCGCTTTTTAATCACAGGAAAATAAAATAGTCAAACAAAATAAATGAATATCAAACAATATAGTTTTTGGGTATTAATGACCCTTGCTGTTATGCTTGGATGTAAGCAACAGACTGAGCTTGATGTCACAGGTACGTATATCGGACACATCCAAGGAAAAGGAATAACTATGTATTTAGAGCAGTCTGAGCAACATAAAGTAACCGGAAAGATAATCGATCGCAATACAAATTATCTGATTGATGGGAAAATGGACGGCGATAAACTAATATGCAAAGCCATTGACACGCTACAAAAAGTAGAGTTTGATGTCGAAGGCACGTGGAATTTGGATACTTTGACATTCATGATGTCTATGTTGAAACCTCAAAAGACGCCAAAGCCTTTCCCTTTAAAATTCATCAAAGTCTTTATAAGTACAAATGAAGCAGGAAAACAGGAATTAGCAGATTTAAACCTTTTTGACACTTCAGGTAACAAGCCGGTCAATAATCCACAAAAGATAGCTCAAAATAAAGCCCCCGGTCTTTCAATGATGGGTTTTTGGGAAGTCAACCAAGCCACCGGCAAAGCAAAAATGGTCATCAATGGCAACAAATATTTTTTATTTAATGCCGATAAAAGTATCTCTAAGTTAGACAAAACACTCATACCTTTAGAAGGGTATTCATGGGCTGCAACACCGGATTCGGTGGCAATTTACTACAAAGTTGACGGAAAGATAGGTGAAGAAATCTTGGGTATAGAATCATTTAAAAATCAAACTCTTACTTTGAAAAATAATCAAAGTTATATGGTCATGAAAAAACATGTTCAATAAATACATTGTTTCGACCCTACATTTTCTATAATCAAAGTTGTTATTCATATTATTACATATACATAAAAATACAATTTGACAATATGTTTCGACAGCCCTAAATCAGCAATCAAGATTTTGGAAAGCCTCGATTGTTGGTTACGAAGTACGAATCGTCTCAATGATTTGGTAAAAATACAGATTTCGGGTTCTAAAGGCAGTTACCCAAAAGTAAAGGAGCAATGAAGTAATAGGAAAAAACAAAGGGAGAATAATGATTTCAAGGAAAAAATAACCATAAAATTGAGAAAAATTCTTTTTTTACAGAATGAATGGTAAAAAAGTTATAATTTTATAGCTTTGTGCCCTAAAACAAAATTTGAATTTATGGCAGATACAGGAGATATCAGAAAGGGATTGTGTATGGATTACAACAATGATATATATGTGGTAACCGACTTTCAGCACGTCAAGCCGGCACGAGGCGCTGCCTTTGTACGCACGACGATGAAAAGCATGACCTCCGGTAAATCAGTAGAAAATACCTGGCCATCAGGTCACAAAATAGATGTTGTTCGGGTAGAACGGAGAAAGTTTCAATTTTTATACAAAGATGACAGCGGACTCAACCTGATGGATAATGAATCTTATGAACAAATTGCAATTTCAGAAGACATGGTGGACAGTCCACAGTTTTTAAAAGAAGGTATGGATGTGGACATCCTTTATCATGCTGAGAAAGACATTCCACTAAGGGTAGAGCTTCCACAATACATCAATGTTTTAGTTACTTATTCTGAACCGGGTGCTAAAGGTGACACAGCGACCAACGCCAGCAAGCCGGCTACCATTGAAACAGGAGCAGTGATCAAAGTTCCTCTTTTCATCAATGAAGGAGATTTGATAAAGATTGAAACTCTTACCGGAAACTATATAGAAAGGGCCAAATAACCCATTAATTCGTATAAAATTAAAGTTTACTCAAATTAGTTGTTATGACTTATAAAGAAATTCAAGAGTTGATACGCCAAGTGTCTAAGTCTGATTTGGCTGAAGTAAAAGTCAAAGATGGAGATTCTGAAGTAACCATCCGTACTCGACATTATTCAGAGAACAAAGGTGGTCAGGTGATATACTCTCAGGCTCCTGCATTAGCTCAGCCAAGCGTATCTACCACTCCGGCAGTTACTCCACAAGCTCCTAGAGCCGATGCTGAGAAGCCGGCAGAGCCGAAGTCCAGTAATCTTAAAGAAATTCGCTCGCCGATGGTAGGAACATTCTACCGCTCATCCGGACCGGACAAACCAGCCTATGTCAAGCCAGGCGATACAATTTCTGCCGGTTCAGTGGTGTGTATCATCGAAGCAATGAAGCTATTTAACGAAATAGAATCGGAAGTTGCCGGTACCATTGTAAAGATCATGGTAGAAGATGCTTCACCGGTAGAATATGATCAAGTATTATTCTTGGTAGAATAAGCTTTTTCAATTACCGAAACTGAACTGACTTTTAATACATCAATTGATTTAATTTTATGTTTAATAAAATATTGATAGCCAACAGGGGAGAGATTGCTCTTCGGATTATCCGTACCTGTAAAGAAATGGGCATCAAGACTGTTGCTGTCTATTCTACCGCTGATAAAGAAAGTCTTCATGTAAGATTTGCTGACGAAGCAGTATGTATAGGTCCACCAGCGTCTAAAGATTCATATCTCAATATTCCTCGTATTATGGCAGCCGTTGAGATAACCAATGTGGATGCTGTACATCCCGGTTACGGTTTTTTGGCAGAAAACGCTGACTTTGCAGAGGTATGTACTCAATACGGCATCAAATTTATCGGTCCTACACCTGACCAAATAAGGAAAATGGGGGATAAAGTGACAGCCAAAGAAACAATGATAGCCGCCGGAGTACCTGTTGTTCCGGGATCTGATGGACTTGTGCCGGATGTCGCTACAGGAAAGAAGCTTAGTAAAAAAATTGGCTATCCGGTCATTATTAAAGCTACTGCCGGAGGAGGAGGAAAAGGCATGCGTATCGTGTGGTCGGAGGAAGAATTTGAACACAATTGGGATATGGCACGTAATGAAGCAAAAAATGCCTTTGCCAATGATGGTATCTATATCGAAAAATATATTGAAGAACCTCGACATATTGAATTCCAAATTATTGGTGATCAATTTGGTCGTGTTGCACACCTTTCAGAAAGGGATTGTTCTATACAACGGAGGCATCAAAAATTGGTCGAAGAAAGCCCTTCGCCTTTTATGACGCCTGAATTAAGGGAAAAGATGGGTGCTGCAGCCATCAAAGCAGGCCAATCCATAAATTATGAAGGAGTAGGTACCGTAGAATTTCTGGTTGATAAGCATCGTAACTTTTATTTCATGGAAATGAATACCAGAATTCAGGTAGAGCACCCTGTTACTGAGGAAGTAATAGATCACGACTTAATAAAAGAGCAAATCAAAGTAGCCGCCGGTATTCCAATCTCCGGCAAGTCATATATTCCTGCATTGTGTGCAATGGAATGTCGTATCAATGCAGAAGACCCATTCCATGATTTTAGGCCTAATCCTGGAAAGATCACCTCTTTCCATAGCTCCAAAGGGCATGGTGTAAGAGTGGATACACATGTGTACGCTGGATATACCGTACCACCGTATTATGATTCAATGATTGCTAAAATAATATGTAAAGCACAGACAAGGGAAGAAGTGATTCTGAAGATGCAGCGTGCTTTAGATGAATTTATTGTAGAGGGCATAAAGACGACAGTTCCTTTTCATCAACGCTTGCTAAAAGACCCTAATTTTATTGCTGGCAATTTCCATACAGGCTTCTTAAACGATTTTGACCTGTCGGAAGATTAGTCGCTGAGAAAATGGCATAAAAAAACGGGATAAGTATATCATTTATCCCGTTTTTTTATGCTATGTTGATTTTGTCCTCTTCACCTATTCAGAAATTTATTCATTTCCCGGGCGATAATCATTGAGCTATCGCCATTTCCAAGCGAAGTATTTGGAGTTGAATTGTCCCGCTCTTGTTGAATCGAAAACAATATCTTTTCGATATCAGCTCCACAAACCATTCCTTTCCCTTCCTTCAAAACCTCCACCCATTCTGTCTGACAATCTAATATTGAAACATACTTACCATGAAAGTAGGCCTCTTTTATCAATCCTCCAGAATCAGTCAATACCCTATCACTATGATATATTAAACTTTGAGTTTGCCAAAATCCTTGTGGCTCTATTGCAACAATATTCAGATGCTTCAAATACTCTTCCAATCCCAATTGTTCGATTGCATTCCTTGTCCCCGGATGCAATGAAAAGACCACCGGAAGTGGCAAAAGTGTAAAGGCTTTTAGAATATTCTCTAAATTTGTTCGATTCTCTTTATTTCTTTGGCGATGACATGTAGCAAAATAATATTTTCCGATTTCAATCATCCCGATATTTTCTATGTGAGGACTTGGCAAAGGTCCTTTACGCTGACTCAAAAGGTCGATGACCGGATCTCCACATAATACAACATCCTCTGAAATACCGGATGCTGATAAAGCATCTACAGCCGTCTGGGTTGGACAAAAATATAAATCTGCCAATGCATCTGTCACCAATTTATTGATTTCTTCCGGAATATCTTTGTCAAACTCTCGCAGACCAGCTTCAATATGAGCGACCGGTATCTTGAGCAGCCGGGAAGTCAATGCTGATGCACCTGTAGAATTAGTATCTCCAAATACTACGGTCAAATCCGGTCTCTCTCTTGCCAACACACTTGATAGACGCTCCATAATTGTAACATATTGAGTGACACCATCTCCCGATCCACAACTCAAATGGTAATCGGCAGTAGGAATCGACAACTCATTAAAAAATATCTCAGAAAGGTTTACATCATAATGTTGACCGGTATGAATTATCAATATCTCTAATGGATACTTTCTTAAAGCATGTAGTACTGGTGCTGCCTTAATAAACTGGGGGCGAGCGCCAACGACTATTGCCACCTTCTTCATTAAATAAGATATGGTTCGATAGGAGAAAACATGCGTTTGGTAGCGTAATGTTCCAATATCTTCGATTGGAAGCTTGACTTTTCATTATACCCACTTTTGCACCAAGTGTTATAAATCTGTAGGATAAAATCCTTCGTTTTTTCAAAATCTTCCGATTGGTCGGAAACGCTGATACCCAAATTCATAAGGGAAAATTCTTGAATAAAAAATGAATCGTTTTGATTTTTTACGATGCATAGAATTGGGCTTCCAGCACAAAGGTATTCTACATATTTTCCGGTCACAATGCCTGTTAGTTTTTTGGAGGCCATAGTAAGCAACACGTTGATACAAGCCTGTTCTTGCAATGACACAGCTTCTTCTGAGGAAATAACACCCCTATTGTCAAGTATGTCCAACATTTCATACTCTTCTGCTATCTGATTCCAAAAAGCTCCATCTTTTCCGGCATACATGATTTTTATTTTTTCACGACACAAAGAACCATCCTTGATCAACACTTTCAGAGCGTCAAACAAGGGTCTTGCATTCCTTTCATCGCCATACATTGATCCGGTATATACCAAACTAAATTTTTCTGAAGGTCGGCTCTTAGAAAATATAAAATTTTCTTTTATGCCATTCATGACTGGAGATACTGTACGTCCATAACGTTGTAATTCTTTAGAAAGCCCTTGAGAAACAGTTGTCATGACAGATATAACAGAAAATATCTTTTTATATATATAATGATGGTATTCAGGAAAAAACTGTAACTTATAATGCGGTTCTATGGGAAGATCTCTAAAGTCCGCAATCCAAGTAAGGTGTGGAAATTTTTTCTTTAATAAATAAGCAGCAAGGTGATCTGACATGGGTCTATACGAAGAATAAATATGGGTTATGCTATGTTCTTGAATCAACCGACATGCTTTTCGGTAAGCATTAAAAAGATAAATTCCTCCACCTTCGCCGAAAAGGATATTGATTGGGAAGGTGTTGATTAGTTTAATGAAAAAACGAGAGAATGGATTATTTTTAACAGATTCAGAGACATATCCAGATCGACTGAACAAACTAATTAAATTACGATAGTCAAATGCAGATATTTCAAAAATAGAATTCTCGTTTTCTCGGTCAGCCTTCTTCTTAGTGATAATAAAATATTGTTGACAATACGGCAAAAAATTGTCAACCATTTGCCGGTTTCGTTTTGGTGCTGTGCCAAATTCCGGAGGGAAGTTATAAAGGAGAAAAAGAATATTTTTTTCCAATATTAAAAAATAAGTTGGTCGATTAAGTTTAAATATTGACCTGTTACAATGACATCATCAAACTGGGATTCCACTTTTTTTCGACCGCTTCTTCCCATCATCTGCTTGGTTTCTTCAGGCAGTAGATAAAATTTTTCGATAGTGTCAGCGAGCGCTGTTATATTTTTCACAGGCACTAAAAATCCATTGATGCCATCATCGACTACTGCTTTACAGCCGCTTGTATCACAGGTAATAACAGGCTTTCCCATAGCCAGTGCTTCTGTAAGAGTTCTTGCCATAGCTTCTCGATAGGATGGAAGAACAACACATCCAGATTTTGCTATGATAGGGCGTACATCGCGCACGTGACCAAAATATTTAATAATTCCTTTTTCTACCCATTCATAAAGAAGTTCATTTTTTATTGATGTTGGGTTTCCATCATCTACTTCTCCTGCGACCCAAAATTCAATACTTGGATATCTACTTTTAACATCCTTAGCTGCTTCAATAAATTCTATTATACCTTTGTCGTAAATCAATCTTGCCAGAAAAGTAAACACCATTTTGTCATCATCATAAGTAATCTCCGGTACTTGTTTAAAATGCTCTAAATTAATCCCACAACCATTGACTGTCTCCGCATTGTTAGATTTTACAAATCCTTCCTCAATAAATTGCTCTTTATCTTCTTCATTTTCAAAAACCACTAAATCAGCTTTTAACAAAGATTTCTTATATGCTTGTTTTATAGCGGCATTTAAAAGTGTATCATGCAGAAATACATATCCCAAACCTGTTACGACACAGACAGATGGGATTCCCAAGGATTTAGCTGCCCAGTTTCCAAAAAGATTTGGCTTTATGGTGTAATGAATAATCAGATCCGGATTTAATTCCTTATATATTCTCTTAAATTCTCGGTATAATGCCTGCTCTTTAAAGGGATTTACACTTTTCCGATCTAACTTCTTAAGAGCTATATGCCGGATATTAATTTGCTTCAATAGAGCTGGAAGATACTGATCTACCGGAGAAAGTAAAATAACTTCGTAACCACGGGCAACCAATGTTTCAATCAAATTCAACCTGAAATTAAAAAAGTTCCAAGTTGAATTAGCAACTAAAACAATCCGTTTTTTATGCTTATTTTTCAATTTTACTATAAATGTTTTTTGTAATCAGTCCGTATTTTTATACCTAAATTTTTGATATCCTGTTCTTTATCCATTGGATATATCATCAACACATCCTCCTCTTCAACAATAATCAAATCTTTAATATCTCTCAAAATTACTAATTTATTTGTATTATTCTTAACTAAAGTATTAGAAACATTTTCGAGAATGATATGATCGCACATAACGGCGTTTCCAAAGTCATCTTTTGCCACCTCTTGAAATAAGGATGCCCATGTTCCCAGATCAGACCAACCAATATCGGAAGGAATTGTAGTTACATTAGCGGATTTTTCAATAATGGCATAATCGATAGATTGATTAGGCGTCAAAGGGTACAACTGTTCAATCAAATTCGCAAGTTCATTTTCTTCAGCATCCATCAAAGGCTGAAGGACTTCATAGGTTTCCGGTGCATGTTGGATATACGCTTCTAGTAATGTTTTGATGCTCATAAAAAACATGCCGGCATTCCAAAGGTAATCACCGGATTCAACGAAGTTGGCAGCAGTCTGGATATCCGGTTTTTCTTTAAATTCAATAACTTTATGAATTACATCAAATTCGGGATTCTTTTTGTAATGAATATACCCGAATCCGGTGTCGGGACGATTGGGCTGAATACCTAAAGTTACTATAACCTGATGTTGCTCTGCATAATTCAAAGCCTTTAAACAAAGGTCTCTGTAGTGTTCGTCTTTTAAGATAAGGTGGTCTGAAGGAACGAAACCAATGACGGCATCCGGATTGTGTCGAGCTATCAAGATAGCCGTCAAAAGGACGCTTGGTGCTGTATTATTTCGAGAAGGCTCGCCGATAATATTGTGCAAAGGAATTTCAGGTAAATGTTCATGTACCAAATGGTGATAAGAACAATTAGTCACACAGAACATATTGAGTGGATCGATGATGGGGCAAAATCGATCATAAGTTTGCTGTAACAATGACCTTCCGGTACCCAACATATCAATAAACTGCTTGGGACGTGCTTCACGACTTGCAGGCCAAAATCGACTTCCGACGCCACCTGCCATGATGGCAATGTAATAGTTCTTATTTATATCCACATCAAAACTGTTTTGCTCAAATTAATATTTTGGGGGGAAATGGAGTCATTAAATCAAATTCATATTATAGGATTAATAATATCATTAAAAGGAATTTTGGGTCAATGAATTGCTAAAAATTTATCCTTATAAACACTCGTGAGACCTTCTTTCAAAGATATTACTGGTCTCCATTGTTTCTTTTTCAAGATACTCACATCCATTAGTTTACGTGGCGTGCCATCTGGTTTCTCTGTATTGAAACAAAATGTTCCATTAAATCCAACAATGTCAGCTATTAACTCCGCCAATTCTTTGATAGAGATATCTTCTCCTGTGCCTACATTTACAAATTGTTTTTCTTCATAATTGTGCATCAGATAGAAACAGGCATCAGCCAAATCATCTACGTGTAAAAATTCCCGGCGTGGATTCCCGCTACCCCAGATTTCAACGCTTGGTTGATTATTCACCTTTGCAGTGTGTATTTTCTTGATAAGTGCAGGTATGACGTGTGACTTTTCCAGATCATAATTATCTCCGGGACCATAGAGGTTGGTCGGCATGGCAGAGATGAAATTACAACCATACTGATCTCTATAAGCCTCACATAGTTTAATTCCGGCGATCTTAGCAATGGCATAAGGCTCATTGGTCGGCTCGAGTGTACCTGTCAATAGATATTCTTCTTTCAAAGGCTGGGGAGCCATCTTGGGGTAAATACAAGAGCTGCCCAGAAACAACAATTTCTCGACATGATACTTGTATGCGGCATGAATAACATTCGCTTCTATCATCAGATTGTCATATAGAAATTCTGCCCGATAGATATTATTGGCCTGGATGCCACCGACCTTTGCTGCTGCGAGAAATACAAATTCCGGTTTTTCACGTTCGAAAAAAGTATTGACAGCATCCTGATTGCGCAAATCCAATTCCTTACTGGATGGTGTAATCAGGTTATTAAATCCGGTAGCTTTTAGTTTACGAACTATTGCTGATCCTACCATGCCATTTGAACCGGCGATGTATATTTTTGATGTTTTAATCATGAGTTAGTTTTTTTAGCGTGTTGGCGTTTTGGCGCTTTGGCGTGTTGGCGTTTTGGCGCTTTGGCGCTTTGGAGTGTTGGCACATTGGCGCTTTGGGGCATTGGTACTTTATTGTTTTATTGAATTTCTGAAAGCATTAATTTGTTTTTGGAGCAATGCGATTTTTTCAAATAATTCTTTTGATTTTTCATTCAAAAGGTTAAGACTACCAGCTATTATTAGCTGCGTCTCCAGTTCAAAGGAAGAACCTAATGCAATAGAGAGATAATTAATTAAGGATTTATTAGTTCCACTACAGCCCTCAGCAATATTCGAGGGAATAGAAACAGCACATCTCCTAATCTGGCTGATTAACCCATATTTTTCTTCTTTCGGGAATGAATCTGTCAGTGAATAGATATCCAATGTAAATGCAACACTATTTTTCCAAATATCAAGTTCTCTAAAATTCCTCATAATTGATTAAGTTTTATTTATACTCTTATATCTTCAAAAATTAACCGACACGCAAAAGCACCACTACGCTAATGCGCCAACACGCTAACACGCTAACACGCTAACTCGCTAACACACGCCAACTCGCCAACAAGTAAACACGCTAACTCGCTACCCACCCCTCCTAAACAACTTCACATCCGCCGCCACCATCTCCTTGACCAACATATTCAGGTCATACTTAGGCTGCCAACCGAGTTTTGTATTTGCCTTGGTAGGATCACCGATGAGTAGGTCCACCTCTGTAGGTCGATAATAGCGGGAATCGACGGCCACCACTTCTGTGCCAATTTCGACCGGATATTCAGGATGAGTACTAGACGACACAATACCCACTTCTGCAACACCTTTTCCCTTAAATTCTATTCCTATACCCACTTCAGCGAAAGCAAGTCGAATGAAGTCCCGAACCCTTGTCGTCACACCCGTAGCAATGACGAAATCTTCCGGCTTGTCTTGTTGCAAGATGAGGTACATAGCTTCTACATAGTCCTTAGCATGTCCCCAATCACGTTGGGCATCTAAGTTTCCCATGTATAATTTGCTCTGCATGCCTAAAGCAATCTGTGCGACGCCCCGGGTAATTTTACGTGTCACAAATGTCTCACCTCGAAGCGGACTTTCGTGATTGAACAGTATCCCATTGCAGGCAAACATATTGTACGCTTCCCTGTAATTGACTGTGATCCAATAAGCATAGAGTTTGGCTACGGCATATGGCGAACGGGGATAAAAGGGTGTGGTCTCACTCTGCGGCACAGCCTGTACCAAGCCATACAGCTCCGAAGTAGAGGCCTGATAAATCTTAGTCTTCTCGGTCATCCCCAGCAGGCGCACAGCTTCGAGGAGGCGGAGAGTGCCGATGCCATCTGCATTCGCCGTGTATTCTGGTGTCTCAAAACTAACGTGTACATGACTCATAGCAGCGAGATTGTATATCTCGTCCGGCTGCGTCTCTTGAATGATACGAATGAGATTGGTAGAGTCGGTCATGTCGCCATAATGCAGCGAGAATTGGACATTTTCCTCGTGTGGATCTTGATATAGATGGTCTATCCGGTCAGTATTGATGAGCGAGGAGCGTCGTTTGATGCCATGAACCATATATCCTTTGGATAATAGCAATTCGGCAAGGTAGGCGCCATCCTGACCCGTAATTCCGGTTATTAATGCTGTTTTTGACATTATTATTTTTATTATTTATCTGGGAAAATTCTTTAAATAATTGTACACGAAGGTACTGATTTTTAATATGCAGAACATTTAGAAAAATTGCGTGTGTATAACAAATTTCCCTAATGACTTCATTATTTTTCCCCTCTATCTCCCCTGAAGCGGGAGAACCAAATAATGAAGTCATTCCTTCCAAAGAGTTTAAATATCAATTAAAGAGTCAAATTTTGAGTGGAATAAAAAATGAAAGGGAAATATGTTATACACACAAACTTGCTGTTCTCTTTTCAACAGAGAGGACACTGAAAATAAAGCTTCCGTACCCTCCGGGTTTCCTCATGATTGCAAACCCAACAGTATCTCCACGATGCGTGCTGCTGTCTTACCATCCCATAGTTCGGGAACATTGCCTTTTTTCCAGTCTCCTGCAAACAATTTATCCATGGCAGGCGGGATAGCCACAGGATTCGTGCCGAGGAGCTCATTAGTACCGATAGTACAAGTCTCAGGCCGCTCCGTATTATCTCTGAGAGTCATACAAGGGATGCCCATCACAGTAGTCTCTTCTGTGATGCCACCACTGTCGGTAATTACTGCTTTGGCATGTTTGACCAAATAGTTAAACTCTAAATATCCAAGTGGTTCTATCATGTAGAGATTATCTGCTTTTACCCCTGTTTGCTCCAGCACTTTTGCAGTACGAGGGTGTACCGAAAAAATTAACGGAATATTTCTGGAATGCTCAATGATGGTTCGGATGAGGTTAGCGAGGCCATTTTCTTCATCCACATTAGCCGGCCGGTGCAGTGTCATCACGATGTAATTTCCTTCACTCAAGTTAGCTGTATCAAATATAGCGGGTTTACGCAATCGGGGCATTTGTTTGAGTAAGGTATCGATCATCGTATTACCGACAAAAAATATCTGCTCATCAGTTTTTCCTTCATTACGCAAATTAATATTGGCTGTTTCGGAGGTGGTGAAAAAATAATCCGTAATAGCATCTGTCACCATGCGATTGATCTCTTCCGGCATGGTCCAGTCACCGGAGCGGATTCCGCCCTCGATATGAGCCACCTTGATATTATTTAGTTTTTTTGCGGTGATAGCGCAGGCCATAGTAGAGGTAACATCGCCCACGACAATGACCAAATCAGGTCTGTCAGCGATAAGCGCTTTTTCATATCCGGTCATGATTGCTGCTGTCTGCTCGGCTTGGCTGCCACCACCTGCGCCCAGATTCAAATCCGGTTCGGGAATGCCGAGTTGTTCAAAGAAGTCACCACTCATCTTCTTATCATAATGTTGCCCCGTATGGATTAGCCGGTAATGGATGTTTTTACCTTGATTTTGTGCATTTTTAATTGCGTCAATAATCGGTGCAATTTTCATAAAATTGGGGCGTGCTCCGGCAATAATGTCTATTTTCAATTTATTATTAATATTTTATTTATTTTATATTTTATTATGTTCTTCTTTCAAAAAGACTTTGTGATCCTCCTTTTTTAGGTCACAGGGTTACACAATGTACTAACACAGTGTTACTCAGTGAAAACAACTCTGTGGTACTCTGTGTCCTATATTTTTAAGCCACAGGGTTACACAGTGTCTTACACAGGGTTACACAGTGAAAACAACTCTGTGAGACTCTGTGTCCAAATTTTTTAGGCAAAATGTCCCACAAGGTTTTGCACAATGTTACGCAAGTTTTTTTTCAAAGAGACTTTGTGAGGCTTCATGCCCGACTTTGTGGTTCCTTATTTACCACAATATCGCACGAAGCACAGCACCATGCGGACAATCACCTTTTTGCATTAAGCTTCCATTTTCAATGTTCTATGGTCAATTGTGAACCATCAATAATCCTTTACTGCCACAACACACAATAAGGTACTGCCCACAGATTATGGCCAAAAGGTATGGCCTCCTTACCCGAATAAAGTATGATGCCTCCTTGAAATTCCTTTCCTGTCAGCTGAGAAAATAGTTTAATACTATTAAAATCTTTTTCAGACACATTATCAGCACTTTTTACTTCAATAGCCCACAGACTACCATCTGCCTTCTCTATAATGAAATCAATCTCTTTACCATCGCTCGTCCTAAAATGGTATAATTTCGCTCTGTCAGCCATAAAACTGAGTAATTTTGTAAGTTCCATAGCTACATAATTTTCCAGTATATGACCAAAGAGTTCAGTTCTGTACAAAACAGTGGATTCTAGCTTATAACCGAGCATAAAACATAAAAACAAGGTATCACAAAGATAGCCTTTTGAAGACTTGACTAATCGTTTCCCGATGTTTCTATACCATGGAGCTATGTCCATAGTAAGAAACATCATTTTTAATATATTCCGATAAAATTTCCCTGTGACGGCGTTCAAACCAACTTCTCGAGCGAGCTCTGCATCATTGATCAGATTGCCGGCACGAGTGGCAAGTATGCGCAACAAAGTAGGGAGTACAGTTATTTTCTCCAATTCGGCAAGCTGTCTGACATCACGCTGAAGTATGGTAGATAAATATCCTTCAAACCAGATATTAGCTTCAATATCCGATTTATTATATATCTCCGGAAATGTCGCGACTTTTATCGCTTCGACTAAAGATAGACTCCTGTCTTTCATTCCGGCAAAATCCATTTGAAATATTCTTTCCAGTCCATTGCCGAGACCACCTATAGCCTCTGCGGTACAAAGAGGATATAATGTCAGCACATTCATCCTGCCCACTAAGGCATCTGCCAGCTGTGGGAAAGCTAATATATTGGCTGACCCGGTCAGAAGATACCTACCATTTGCTTCCGATTTCTTGTCCCTCCTTACCTCATCGACAGCGACCTTTAATGTACGGAATAATTCTGGTACTAATTGTATTTCATCCAATACCAAAGGAGGCTTAAACGCCGCTAGAAAGGCATCCGGCGAAGCAGATGCTGCAGCCATCTGAGTCACATTATCAAAGGTGATATATGTGGCTTCTTTCCCATCCCGACCAATCTTATCCAGGGTATGTAGAACCAAAGTGCTTTTGCCGCTTTGCCTCCCGCCATTCAAAAAGACAATGGGGCTTACTCCTAAGTTCGCTAAAAGGTTTGGCCGGGTTAATCTTTGAATTAACATTTTGCAAAAATAAAGTTAAAATTTATATATTCAAAAGATTGAGTTTATAATTTCAAGATAATTCTCGTATTATTCTCCTTTGCGATAGATTATGGTTTTTTCATACCACAAGGTCACACTTGGTTTTACACAAGGTTACACCGTGGATCAACTCTGTGAGACTCCTTTAGTTTGTACTATGAAATAAATTAATGGATTTTTTGAGTAAATTAGTCCTTATTAATTATTCCACAAGAAACAGGGTGAATCAGTTTGTGATTAAGGTTTTTAGGCCTATACGGAGATTATGA
>JAGPCT010000055.1 GCA_018057925.1 Saprospiraceae bacterium | reverse complement strand
ACTTGCAATTTAATCTTTACTTCTACCTCTTTTGCCATAATATTAGTTTAATTTATGTTGTTGTGACAGACTGCTGTCTTATGCATTATTTTTTTTCTACTTGGATAAAGTTAAGTTCAACTTCGGCTCCGCGACCAAAAATCTTAACGATAACCTTTAATTTCTTTTTCTCTTCGTTGACCTCTTTAATATCTCCAACAAAATCATTGAAAGGACCATCTATTATTCTAATAGTCTCACCAACAATAAATGGTTCGAGCATTGCTTCGTCCATATCCTGCGATTCATCTATCTTGCCCAGGAGTCTATTGGCTTCAGCATCTTGCATAGGTATAGGTTTCTGTCCACCTAAAAAGTGTATCACATTCGGAATATTATTGATAGCCTGAATAATTTCACCGGAAAGCTTCTTTGAAACAGCTTCTACCAAAATATATCCACCCAAAATATTTCGTTCACGAATTACTTTTTTACCTCTTTCGATTTTATAAACCTTCTCAGTTGGAACGACAACTTGTGTTACAATTTGTTGCCAACCGGAACGCAGCAATTCCAAATCGATTGCTTCCTTCGCTTTTTTCTCCTTACCGCTTATAACCCTAAGTGAATACCACTTACGGTCATTAGGTACGGTTACTTCAAGATTATCAGACATCGATTATTTAATTTTATAGATAAAATCAACTAATTTATTCACGGTACCATCCATACCAAAGATAAATAAGGTAAGAATCAACAAACCAATTATAGTTGCTACTGTACTTCCCATTAAAGAAACTCGATCCGGCCATTCGACCTTATGCATTAATTCATCGTATGAATCTTTAATATAAGATATTATTTTATCCATATTTCTTTGTTTGCACGGGAAGCAGGGATCGAACCCGCAACCTGCGGTTTTGGAGACCGCCACTCTACCAGTTGAGCTATTCCCGTAATTAAGCGACATAAGCACTCCATTATTTGAAGTGCTATATGTCGTAATTATTCTAATAAATTATTATTCAATAACCTCAGTAACCTGACCGGCACCTACTGTACGTCCTCCTTCACGGATTGCAAAACGAAGACCTTTTTCCATCGCTATTGTGCTCAATAAAGTCACTTCAAGTGAAATATTTTCACCCGGTGTAACCATTTTAACACCTTCAGGAAGCTTACAGTCACCTGTTACGTCTGTAGTACGGAAATAAAACTGTGGACGGTATCCATCAAAGAATGGAGTGTGACGACCACCTTCATCTTTACTCAAAACGTAAACCTCACACTTAAACTTTTTGTGCGGCTTAACAGATCCTGGAGCACAGATAACCTGACCTCTCTTAATCTGAGTCTTATCAATACCTCTTAATAAAAGACCAGCGTTATCACCGGCTTCACCTCTATCAAGTAGTTTTCTAAACATCTCAACACCAGTAACAGTTGATGTTAAAGGCTTTTCACCTTCTTTCATCATACCGATGATTTCAACCGGGTTGTTTACATTGATAACACCTCTTTCGATACGACCTGTAGCAACAGTACCACGACCTGTAATCGTAAATACGTCTTCAACAGGCATCAAGAATGGAAGGTCTGTCAAACGTGCAGGTTCAGGGATTTCATTATCTACTGCATCCATCAATTCTTTGATTTTAGCTACGTAAACAGGATCACCTTCAAGAGCTTTCAAAGCAGAACCTTGAATAACAGAAGAGTTTGTTCCATCAAATTCATATTGATCCAACAATTCTCTGATTTCCATTTCTACCAATTCAAGCATTTCCGGATCATCTACGATATCCACTTTATTCATGAAAACCACAATCTTAGGAACACCAACCTGGCGAGCCAAAAGGATGTGTTCTCTTGTTTGAGGCATTGGTCCGTCAGTCGCAGCAACCACAAGGATCGCTCCATCCATTTGAGCAGCACCAGTAACCATGTTTTTAACATAGTCGGCGTGACCTGGACAATCCACGTGTGCATAGTGACGATTTACTGTCTGATACTCTACGTGTGCAGTGTTAATAGTAATACCTCTTTCTTTTTCTTCCGGAGCCGCATCAATTGAATCATAACTCTTCTTTTCTGCCAATCCATCAGCAGCTAACACTGAAGTGATAGCAGCCGTAAGAGTGGTTTTACCGTGATCCACGTGACCAATTGTACCCACGTTAAGGTGTGGCTTGCTCCTGTCAAATGTTTCCTTTGCCATCTAATGAACTTTTTTAATATTTTAAATTATACAATTACTAAACTTTAAACAAGTAAAAGCCGGTACATAAATGCCCTGCTTCTTGCTTTTTTTATTTATATTTTGAGAACACTATATTGTCCTTATTTTTATCTTCTTAGAGCTGATGAAGGGATTTGAACCCTCGACCTCTTCCTTACCAAGGAAGTGCTCTACCCCTGAGCTACATCAGCATTTGTGTGAATTTCTGTCATTCCTTGCTTCAATGTAGCACAGTCTCTTTTCATATTAGAGCGGGAGACGAGGCTCGAACCCGCGACCTACAGCTTGGAAGGCTGTCGCTCTACCAACTGAGCTACTCCCGCAAATGATAATATTTCTTGGTGTAATCGAAAGGAACATACTGTTTCAAACGTAGGTGGGTAGAGAAGGATTCGAACCTCCGTACTCGCGAGAGAACAGATTTACAGTCTGTCGCCTTTAACCACTCGGCCATCTACCCTACGCAAAAAATAGAGCCAGTGGAGGGATTCGAACCCCCGACCAGCTGATTACAAATCAGCTGCTCTGGCCAACTGAGCTACACTGGCATTGAATCTCGTTATACTTTATTTGCCTGTCAACTAAAGTATAATGAATCCAACTTATTTATGGCAACGCATTTACGCGTTTTTCGGTCTTTTCAATCACATCTCATGAACTTTTTCATAAGCGAGTGCAAAGATAAGACTTTGTTTTATATTTCATACTGTAGTCTTATTTTTTTTTATCTTTTTTTTTATTTTTTTTGCTATTCTTTGTCACTATCATTACATGTATATGAATATCAATATATTGTGTGTTTTAAAAGATAAACTATTGGCTTTATATTAACACCTAACTTTACACTGAATAGACACAATCCTTTCCTGCCCTTTTCGAATAAATTAATATTGCTTAGGAATCAAATTAAATTCCACGAAGGTATAACCTTAATTATGTTTATATATGCTTCTTAAAAATAGCATGATCAGCCCAGAATGTACCAAAAGGAATAATTGATGCAGCTAGTGCAATTGAAGTTGTTTTATTACTCCATTCTAATCGGCTACCTGTCAACCATACCACCACAATATATACTATAAACAGCAATCCATGTATATAACCCGTAAATTGATTTAATTCGGGCATATCCCATATATACTTTAAAGGCATTGAGACAAATAAAATGAGTAAAAACGATATTCCCTCTGCCCATGCAACTACTCTAAGGGTATTTACAATACTTTGACTTGTCTTACCCATTCTTATTCTGTAATTAGTTCCGCTTCCAATTCTATCTCTGTATTAAATAAAAGAGATATCGGGCAATTTTGCTTCGCTTCTATTGCAGCTTTAGCAAAATCATCTTTTGAAATTCCTTGAACGACACAACGTGTTGATAATAATATATGTGACACCCTACCCTCTTCTAACGTTATAGCCGCACTTGTGTTAATGTGATCCGCTGTATAGCCCATTTCATTGAGGACAAAACTTAACTTCATTGAAAAACAGGATGCATGTGCTGCTCCGATAAGTTCTTCCGGATTGGTTCCGACTTTGTCGCCAAACCTCATTTCAAAATTATAAGGAATACTATCCAAGGCTTTACTTCTGGTGCTTACATGACCCAGACCTTCTTTCCCGGTTCCCTTCCATTCAGCACTCGCTCTTCTAATTATTTTCATCTCTCTTTTTGCGGTTTAGAACAAAGAATTGGTTGAATTGTTTATGAATCAATTTTTTTATGATGAATTATTCTTTTTTCGAATTAACCCAAAATTCCATTCAAAGACAATTTTCTTTACCGATATTCTGAAGTAGGCATTTATCCTCAGTCGATTACATCCATCGACTATATCATCTATATTATACCAAATTGATTTATAAATTAGTCCAACTTTTTTTTGGTATTCCCGAAAAGATAATTATAATTGTTTTCTTATTGGTATAATCAATGGTATAAAGAAACTATCAAAACGACTCATACTTCGGGATTAACCCTCATAATCAGCACTATACGGTTTTTCAAAACCTTTACTGCTGAATTCAGGTTTAAAATTTTCACATAAACCATATTATATCTCATTTTATTTATTCTATTACCTTTGCGCCATGATTGATTTTTCGCGATTTGTTTTAGACAATGGATTGACTGTAATTTTACACAAAGATACAACTACACCGCTTGTTGTCGTCAATATGCTATATAAAGTAGGTTCAAAAAATGAAAACAAACGCCATACCGGTCTTGCTCATCTTTTCGAACACTTAATGTTTACCGGGACACATTCCGTACCTGATTTTGACTTACCTATTCAACGGGCAGGTGGAGAGAACAACGCATTCACTTCAAATGATATTACGAATTATTATAGTTATGCTCCTGCAGCCAATATAGATGCTTTATTATTTTTAGAAGCAGACAGAATGCAACAACTTAGTTTAAGTGAAGAAGAATTTGAAGTCCAAAAAAAAGTAGTTATCGAAGAATTTTATGAAACGACATTCGATGAGCCTTATGGTGACATGTGGCATCTTATTTCCAAAATGGCATTCAAACGTCATCCATATCGCTGGCCTGTAATCGGCTTCAAACCCAATGATGTCAAAAAAACGAAACTTCAAGATGCATCCAACTTTTATCATACATTTTACTATCCGGCTAATGCCATTCTGGTAATATCAGGTAATTTTAATGAAAAGAAAGTAAAATCAAGCATCCATAGGCTTTTTAGCCAAATTGAAAATAAAACTCAACAACCCATCAAGATTATCAAGGAAGGTGTTCAGAAAAAGCAAAGACGACAGATTGTCAGAAGAAATATCCAGATACCAGCATTATATATGGCTTTTCACATTCCAGCACGCAAGGATATTGACTTCTATGCATGTGATATTTTATCTGATATCTTAGCAAATGGTCGCTCTGCTAGGCTTTATCAAATCTTGGTCAAACAAAAGAGATTGTTCTCCTCTATTGATGCCTATACCAATGGCACCAGCGAAGAAGGTTTGCTTATAATTGACGGCAAATTAGCAAAAGGAGTCAATCCGGAAAAAGGTGAAGAGGCTATTTGGGAAATATTAGACAAGTTGGCTTCCACTAAATTGGAAGATAGGGAATTAAATAAAGTTATCAACAAATGCATAACGACCTTAGTTTTCTCTGAATATAGTGCAACCAACAAAGCTATGAACTTGGCATATTTCGAAAGTCTCGGCGATGTCAATCTAATTAACACCGAAATCGATATTTATAAAAAAATAACCTCCGGAAATCTACTTAAAGTAGCTCAAAAAGTCTTCAGACCAGCCAACAGTAATATCTTATATTATCTATCATCCAAAGAAGATGGCACGGATACTTTGCATTGATTATGGCACAAAACGCAGTGGAATTGCAGCAACCGATGTATTGCAAATTGCGGTGCATGCTATTGCTACTCAACCCACGGACGGACTTTGGACGTTTTTAGCAGAATATTTTTCCAAAGAAGAAGTAGAAAAAGTTGTAATAGGACATCCTGTCCATAGTGATGGAGCACCTGTATCATTTATGCACCAAATTGTCGGCTTACAACGTAAAATCAAGAAAAATTATCCACATATTGAAGTAATTTTGCACGATGAAGCATTTACATCCGTACGAGCCAAAGAGACAATTATTAAAATGGGCATTCCTCAGCAAAAAAGAAAAGATAAAAGTTTGGTTGATAAAATGGCGGCCGTGCTAATTTTACAGGATTATTTGAATCACTTTTAAACTATTCGATAAAAATTAACATTAACAAAATATGATTTTACCTATATACTTATATGGTCAGCCGGTATTAAAAAAAGAAGGGATTGCAATAAATCCGGACTATCCCGACCTACAACAATTGATAAGTAATATGTTTGAGACGATGTATCAAGCAAATGGTGTAGGTCTTGCGGCTCAACAAATAGGATTAAATATCAAACTCTTTGTAGTTGATACCGTTCAAGTAAAAAAAGAAGAAAATAATGTTAAAGGAATAAAAAAGGCATTTATCAATGCAGAGATTCTGGATGAAGTGGGTGAATCATGGCCTTACGAAGAAGGATGCCTTTCTATTCCAGATATTCGCGGCGAAGTCGATCGCCAACCGACCATTAGAATAAGATATCAAGATGAACTATTCAATGTGCATGAAGAGGTCTATGATGGCATAGATGCACGGGTCATACAACACGAATATGATCATACGATGGGGAGATTGTTTATCGAAAAATTAGGTACCGTTAAAAAGCAACTGATAAAAAGAAAATTAGAAAACATAAAGCGAGGTAAAGTGAGTGTTGATTACAGGGTTAAATTTGCAAAATTTTAACCCAAATTCCGCAATTGTCTAACGCGAAATTTGGGTAAAAAGTCAATTCGGTATTAAAAGGAATTCGTGTATAACTTCGCTAAACTCCCTCATTGATCTATCAAAGCAGCATCAACTACTAAACAATTTATCGCCGGACTTCCATTTATATGCGCCATCATACTTACCGGGGACTGGCATATAGATGAAAGCTTTGGTAAGGCATTCTTCAGAACTAAAGTATGCCAGCATTGTCAGCTGCTTCATCATCGTGTAATAATGTTTAGGCGAGCTGATGAAGTCGAAGCCTTTGTCCTTTTCTTCCATTTCTTTTCTCTTCGGCTCATCCTTTTTATCCACTTCTTCGTTAAATTTCTTGGCCACTTCTTCCAGTTTATTGAGGAGTTTTGTTCTTTCCTCAGCGGTGACACTCATAAAGTCCTTGCCAAAATCTTTGTTGGATTCAACATCTATTTGCTTGATTCCTTCCATAAATGCTTTTTGATGTTCCGGCCAATAACAATCTCTTACAACAACTTCCATCACCTTTGCCACATTAGCAGCCTTAGCGCCCGGTGTATCGGTGGCGGGAATAATCGTCTCTCCTATTTCATTCAAGAGGGAAAGGTCAGTTTTAGAAAAACCAATATCTTTTCCAGTTGGCGCTTTGCATCCACTTAAAAGAAATTCACCTCCGATCATTGCTGAGCCTGTATATAAAGCTATCCATTTTAATATTTCTCTTCTTTCCATTTTAAGTGGTATTATAAATTCATCTTTTTTAGTTCTTTAACGGCAAAATCCGCAGCTCTCGCTGTAAGTGCCATATAGGTCAGAGATGGATTGACGCAAGATGCTGATGTCATACATGCCCCATCGGTAACAAAGACATTGGTTGCTTCCCACACCTGATTATTCCCATTCAGTACAGAAGTCTTCGGGTCTCGACCCATTCTGGCAGTTCCCATTTCGTGGATGCCCATACCGGGTGCATAACCCCAGTCATAATCATAGACATCTTTGACACCGGTAGCCTCTAACATCTCCTTAGCATCAGCCATCATATCTTTCCGCATATTATGTTCATTCTCCTTCATTTCAACATCCATTCGGAGGACAGGCAATCCCCATTTATCTTTTTTCTCTTTATCCAGCTTAATGGTATTCTCGTGGTAAGGCAACATTTCGCCAAATCCGGTTATACCTATATACCATTTGTTGGGTTGAAACTTGGCTTCTTTAAACTCTTTTCCAAGAAGTTCAGCGACCTCCACTCCCCTACCTCGCCCGGCTCCACCTTGATATCCGAATCCTCTCAAATAGTTTCTTTTGTCATTATACACATTTCTAAAACGCGGAATATAAATGCCTGTAGGTCGGCTTCCATACTCAATATATTCTTCATATCCTTCGACGGTACCTCCAGCGCCACAGCGGAAATGGTGATCCATCACGTTATGCCCTAATTGGCCTGAAGCGCTTCCAAGACCATCCGGCCAAATATCGGTAGCAGAATTCATCAATACCCATGTAGAATTAAAGGCTGAGGCGCACACGAACACTATCTTAGACTTAAACTCATACGTTTGATTATTGATAGCATCTAATACTTCTACACCCGTGGCTTTCTTTTTATCCTTATCATACAAAATTCGGGTCACGATTTTATTGACTTCAATACTGAGATTGCCTGTCGCTTTTGCTGCCGGCAATGTGGAAGATTGCGTACTAAAATAGGCACCATAAGGACATCCAAGCCAGCATTTATTGCGGTACTGACAATTAACCCTATTTTGCTCCGGCTTTGGCTGAGTTATATTGGCACTCCGGCCAATGAACATGTGCCTCGAACCATTAAACTTCTTCTTCAAGTTGTTGGCAATATCTTTTTCAACAATATTCATTTCCATTGCAGGAAGGAACTCACTATCGGGCAAGACATCAAGACCCTCATAAGACCCCTGAATACCGGCAAATTTTTCAACATAACTATACCATGGTGCTAAATCATCGTAACGAATAGGCCAGTCAACGGCAATACCTTCCTTTGCATTGGCCTCAAAATCCCATTTGTTCCAACGGTAACTCTGCCTGCCCCACAACAACGACCTGCCTCCCAGATGATAACCCCGATACCAGTCAAATCTCTTGTCTTCGATATACGGCGACTCTAAGTCGTTACACCACATATCCAATACCTTCTCATTCAGAGGATAATCTCTTTTCAATACCGGATGTGTCTCAATCATCTCACGAGTCCTCTGCCCCCTATATTCAAACATCCACGGGTCTTTATTAGCATTTACATAATCTTTGACATGCTCTATATTTCGTCCTCGTTCTAGCATCAGCACTTTCAAACCTTTTTCTGCTAATTCCTTTGCTGCCCATCCTCCTGCAATACCAGAACCGATGACGATAGCATCATATACATTATCCATTTATACTTTTTTAAATTATATATCACACACTTTTATTCCATTTTCTATAGCCTTAAGCTTAACTTCTTTACTTTCACCTTTGGCCATAAATTCTTGAGCTACATAGCCTTTAAAGCCTGTTTCATGAATCGCTTTCATAATGGCAGGATAAAACAATTCCTGGCTTTCATCCAAGTCTTGCCGCCCCGGCACTCCAGCAGTATGATAATGTCCAAAATACTCATGATGATCGCGAATAGTCCGTATTACATCACCCTCATCTATCTGCATGTGGTATATATCATACAACAACTTAAAGTTAGGTGAACCGATACGCTTACACAATTCTACTCCCCATGCCGACTTATCCGCCATATAATCTTTATGGTCAATCTTACTATTGAGCAATTCCATCTGGATGGTTACGCCATTCCGCTCTGCAAGCGACATTATTTTTTTCAATCCTTCGACACAATTGTTCATACCCGTCTCATCATCCATACCTTTTCGGTTGCCACTAAAACAAATAAGATTGGTAAAGCCTGCTTCTTTGACCATTGGAATGGCCTTAGTGAAATCATCTACCAGCCAGGAATGATGCTCTTTACGATTCCACCCTTCGGTCAAACTAATTTTCCCATCTGTATAACACATCGAACAATGGAGATTGTATTTTTTTAACACATTCCATTCTTTAGGACTAAGTAAATCTATCGCTCCCACACCAATTGACCGAATCCAAGCTGCCATTTCTTCCAAAGGAATAAAACTTACACACCATTGGCACACACTGTGGTTTATATTACCACGCCAAGTGGCATTCTCCGGAGTCGCCCCGATTTCCATCCATGAACTACTTGTAGCCAAGGCGATTCCTGTCAGCGACATTTTTTTTATTGCATCCCGACGACTATTTTTATAGGACATCAATTGTTTGTTTTTTTGTTGAATTATTAAAAAATATTAAAAATAAAACAGTCACCACCGCAGCAAAAATGGCAGGGAAAAGCCAAATTTGATTCCAATTGTGATTAACGATAGCACCGCTTACATCCTTGATTACAAGAGAATTAGCAATCATTCCTGCTGCCCAGAAACCAATATACATGCCCAATCCATACGTTGCCAAAGTAATCAAACCTTGCGCAGAAGATCGAATCTTGGAGCCCGCCGCCTGATCGGTATAAATATTGCCGGTAACAAAGAAAAAGTCATAACATACACCATGCAAGATGATACCCAAGTATAACATCCACATATTGCTACCTACATCACCATAAGCAAAGGCAAGATACCTGACGACCCATGCTAACATGCCAATCAACAACATATACTTTACACCCAATCGTCTAAAAAATAATGGCATTAAAAATAAAAATATAGCTTCACTGGCTTGCCCTAAGCTCATTTTTTGTGCAGCCCCCTCCATACCGGCTTCATTTAAGAAAATATTAGCCTGACCATAATAAAATGCCAAAGGAATGCATATCAAAATGGAGGCGACAAAGAAAATAGCATAATTCTTGTCTTTGAGAATTTTCAATGCGTCTAATCCTAAGACTTCACTCACAGACACATCTTTTCCAGCTTTGGAAGGTGGCGTATTGGGTAAGAAAAAACTGAAAATACCCATCAACAAAGATGTGGCAGCTGCAATTTTGAAAGTAATATCCAATTGAGATGGATTTGCCTCTAATGCCATATAACCTATCACCTGACCAGCTACTATCCAACCGATTGTCCCCCAAAGCCGAATCCCTGAAAATTCCTTCTCCGCATCATTCGTTTGATTGAGCGCTATCGAATTACATAGCGCCAATGTCGGCATATACACTACCATATATATTATGAGGAGTGTATAGAACTGAGAAAAGTTGTCCATTCCCGCAAGGAAAAACAAAAGCCCCGACCCTATCAAATGCAGTACACCCAATATTTTTTGGGCTGCAAAATATTTATCCGCTATCAACCCAATGATAAAGGGCGCTATGATTGCTCCTAAACACTGTGTCCCGAATGCTAATCCCGTCTGAACATCATCCGCACCTATCTTTCCTTTAATTAAATATGTGCCCAAGGTGACAAACCATATTCCCCATATAAAAAAATTGAGGAACATCATAAATGATAAATTTATACGTATAGTTTGCTTCATTATTATTTTTGTTACAATCAGTTTAGCTTAATCTTTATAAAATAAATGTCTAAGTAAAGGTTAAAAATACTATTTATATCCACAATTTTAATTTTCTTTATAACAAATTTTAAAAATTATAAAATCGAACATGGGCTTAAATAGAAAATTAAGATTGGCAATGATAGGCGGCGGCCGAAATGCGTTTATTGGGAGCATCCATAGAATAGCGATTCACATGGATGGTTTATGCGATATTGTCGCCGGAGCATTGAGTAGCAATCCGGACAACGCCAGGCTGTCAGGACAAGACATCTTTCTTTCACCACAAAGAACATATACGGATTATCTCGATATGATACAAAAAGAGTCATCTCTTCCGGCCTCTGAAAAACCGGATATTATCAGTATTGTCACACCCAATCACCTCCATTTTCAACCGGCACTTGCAGCACTGCAACATGGGTTTCACGTCGCTATCGACAAGCCCATCACATTCTCAACGGACGAAGCCCTACTTTTAAAGGATGCTCTCAAAATGTCCGGAAAGCAACTTCTATTGACACATACATACACCGGCTATCCAATGATAAAACAAGCCAGGCACATGATAAAAGACGGTACTTTTGGCAAAATTCAAAAAATATATGTAGAATATCCCCAAGGTTGGCTCAGCACCAATCTCGAAAAAGAGAACAATAAACAAGCTAGTTGGAGAACCGACCCTTCAAAGAGTGGTAAAGCCGGCGCTATGGGCGATATCGGTACTCATGCATTCAACTTAGTCGAATATGTTTCCGGATTAAAAGTGAGTAAAATGTGTGCCGATATCAATACGATAGTTCCCGGAAGACGGTTGGATGATGATGGTGCCGTACTTTTAGAATTTGAAAATGGCGCAACAGGTACATTGATCGCTACTCAAATTGCAGCCGGTGAAGAAAATAATCTTAGAATAAGAATTTACGGCGAAAAAGGCGGAATTGACTGGCAGCAAGCAGACTGTAATTCATTAAAAATTCTTTGGTCCGATCGCCCGGTAGAGATATACCGAACAGGTGCAGGATACCTCAAGGAAGCCGTTTTACACAACACTCGAACACCCGCAGGCCACCCGGAAGGCTACTTGGAAGCCTTTGCCAACCTATACCGTAATTTCTTCCTGACGGTTGATGCTTTGGACAATGGAAACACACCTAAAGAAGAATGGTTGGACTTTCCAAGCATCGATGAGGGAATCCGGGGCATGAGATTTATTGACCTCGTGGTAAAAGCAGGCAATTCATCCGAAAAATGGCACACTTTGGACAATTAGGTAAAATACCGAAAAATGTTGGCTTAATTTATCAATCAATTTGGTATAACATCACAAGAAGGCTGATGAGTCAATATCTTTCAATACTAAAATTTAGATAAAATCAAAACATTAAACATATATATAATATCTAATATATTGCATAACATTATTTTATATATATAAAATAATGTACTAACATTTTAAATGACCATTTATATCCAATCACAATTTCAGTTTTATCACACAATTTTGTACAAGAAAAAAGCTTATACCAAATTGAAATTTAGTGTAGTGACAACATTTTGTCTTGAAATATTTATTATTCTCATTATGTTTTCTCAATTTTGCGGTCAATTTTAATCCGAAGATAAAATGATCAATATAACATTGCCGGACGGCACCGTAAAACAATTTCCACAGGGGACAACTTCCATGGACGTCGCTATGTCCATCAGCATGGGACTTGCACAGAATGTCCTCTCTGCGAAAGTAAATGGCGAAGTGTGGGATGCTTCAAGACCCATCAATCAAGATGTTTCCCTTCAGCTACTCACCTGGAATGATACGGAGGGCAAAGCAACTTTTTGGCATTCGTCGGCTCACCTAATGGCTGAAGCACTTGAATCCTTATATCCGGGGGTGAAGTTTGGCATAGGACCTGCAATAGAAACAGGATTTTACTATGACATAGACACTGGCGATAAAACCATCGGATTGGCTGATTTAGAAGCCATCGAAAAAAAGATGTCCGAACTGGCATCGCAAAAGAATGAATACATCAGAACAGAAGTATCTAAAGCCGATGCTTTCAAATACTTTACTGAAAAAGGAGACCAATATAAGCTTGAATTAATTGAAGGTTTAGAGGACGGACAAATTACGTTTTATACACAAGGCGGATTTACCGACCTTTGTAGAGGGCCTCACATCCCGGACACCGGTAAAATCAAGGCTATCAAACTGACCAATGTCGCCGGAGCTTATTGGCGTGGGGATGAGAAAAGGCCTATGATGACCCGTATATATGGTGTAACCTTTCCTAAACAGAAGGAACTACAGGAATATCTTACGATGATCGAAGAAGCTAAAAAGCGAGATCACAGAAAATTGGGTGCAGAGTTGGAATTATTTATGTTTTCCGACCTCGTAGGTGCCGGATTACCCATTTGGTTGCCCAAAGGTGCCGCATTAAGAGGAAGATTAGAGGAATTTTTGAAGTCAGAACAAATAAAACGAGGTTATCAACAAGTCATAACACCTCATATCGGGAAGAAAGAGTTATACATGACATCAGGCCATTGGGCTAAATATGGTGCCGACTCATTTCAACCCATTCATACACCTAAGGAAGATGAAGTTTTTCTTTTAAAGCCTATGAATTGCCCACATCATTGCGAAATATACGGTCACAAACCTCGTTCGTACAAAGAGTTGCCATTGCGCTTTGCGGAATTTGGTACAGTATATCGGTATGAGCAAAGTGGAGAGCTTCACGGTCTGACCAGAGTCAGAGGCTTTACACAAGATGATGCCCATATTTTCTGTATGCCTGAACAGCTCAAAGGTGAGTTTCTCAATGTATTAGACTTAACGATGTTTGTCATAAGAAAATTGGGCTTTGACAGCTTTACTGCACAGATTTCATTGCGAGACCCTGAGAACAAAGAAAAATATATCGGAAGCGATGATGTTTGGGAAAAAGCCGAAAGTGCTATCATTGAAGCAACCCAAGAGGCAGGACTAGAAACAGTTACCGTACTCGGCGAAGCAGCATTTTACGGTCCTAAACTCGATTTTATGATCAAAGATGCTTTAGGTAGAAGATGGCAATTAGGCACTATTCAAGTGGATTACAACCTTCCGGAAAGGTTCAACCTTGAGTATATTGGTGCTGACAATGCAACGCACCGCCCGGTAATGATCCACAGGGCACCATTTGGGTCTATGGAACGCTTTATTGGCGTATTAACTGAACACACTGCCGGGAAATTCCCGCTTTGGTTGGCGCCCGAACAGTATGCGATTTTGCCTATCAGTGAAAGATTTGTCGATTATTGTAAAGAGATTCAGAATACACTGGCAACGGCAGATATTCGTGGCATCATCGATGAAAGGAATGAAACTATTGGAAGAAAAATAAGAGACACAGAGCTCAAGAAAATACCATATATGCTCATCGTGGGTGAAAAGGAAGCCGATGAACAAAAGGTCAGCGTCCGTAAGCAGGGAGATGGCGACCAAGGTGTCATGGCTATTGGAGACTTTATTACTTATTTCAAAAAGGAAATGGATTTTTAAAAAACATTAATTAACTTTTATTTCTTTATTGAACTGAAAAATAACGTACAATTCATAAAATATCAGCCATTTATGCGGATTGTTTTTATATAACATCTGATATGAAAATATATTTTTAACACGATAATTAAAAAAAATTAAGAAATTAATAAGAAAAAATTCCAACTTTTGAATTAACTTTGGAGTTATTAAGATATATGCAAAAAATATTTATCATATTATTCACTTTTTTAATCTGTTGTAGTGGACTCATGGCATCTACCGATAATGGTTTTACGCAACCGAAGAAAAATAGTGCTATTTTAAATATCTTAATGCCACAACCCGGCGACGAAGTAGAAATAAAAGTAGCACCCAATCCGGCAATCGATTATTTTACCGTTACATCCAATGTTAGTTACAATAAGATAATTTTATATAACCTCATAGGCAAAGCAGTTAAAAGTTATTACCCTGAAGTCGATAGCAATTACAACCTATCTGATTTGCCCGGAGGAATATATATATTGAGGTTTTTAGACAATAACAATCAAGTTATTAAGACCATCAAATTATACAAAAAAAGCTAAACATCTTCATTGTTTTTCTCATCCCAAGCGTATTTACTTGAAGTAATTTGAATTATTCCTAAGACATGGTAAATATTGCAATCATAGACAATTATGACAGTTTTACATATAATTTAGTTAGCCTCATACATTCTACTACCGGAAAGCAACCGGCAGTATTCCTAAATAATCACGTCGATATAGAGCAATTGGGAAGCTTTGACCGACTCGTTCTTTCTCCGGGCCCGGGTCTCCCCTCAGAAGCCGGTTTATTACTGGATATCATACATCATTATGCATCCTCAAAACCAATATTAGGCGTATGCTTAGGACACCAAGCCATAGGAGAGGCATTTGGGGCAACATTAGTTAACCTACCCCAAGTATTCCACGGTGTAGTAACGCCTGTTTTTTCAATATCCAATGACATACTTTTCAAAGAAATAACTTCACCTTTCGAGGTAGGTCGATATCATTCTTGGGTGATAGATCCAGCATCTTTACCGGAGGAAATACAAGTTACAGCAGTAGATGAACATAACAATATTATGGGATTGAGTCACAAAACACTCAATATAAAAGGAGTACAATTTCATCCGGAAAGTATTATGACGCCTATGGGTAAAAAAATTATAGAAAATTGGCTATCTTTATAGTTTAAAATTGTTCAATTAATTAATTGATTTTGGAATATATCCTAAAAGCCAAAGAAATAGAACTGGCAAAGAAAGAGCAAGAAACACCCATTGAAATATTAGAGCAACTAACTTTAAATGCAAGTCAACCCATATCATTGGTTGAAGCGCTTATGGATCCATTGAAATCGCATATTATTGCCGAATTTAAGCGAAAGACAAACAACAAAGAGTTGATTTCGGCTTCGGAGTCGGCTGTAAATTGGACTTCTCGATTTATAAATGGTCATGCAGTGGCAGTTTCATTCAAAATGGATAACGCATTATATGGTGGCACATCAGATGACTTGTATCAATCTAAGCAATTATTTCCGGATACTCCCATGATTTATGATGACATTATCATTGATCCGTACCAAATTGTTGAAGCCAGGGCATTAGGCGCCGATGCTATCTGCCTTTATTCATCACTACTTGATGTCGAAAATGTAAATGCCTTTATTCAATTGGCACATTTACTTGACATGGAAGTGATTATGTGTATCAAAGATCGAGAAGGTATCATTAGATTTTCTGATGTAACTGATATAGTCTGCATTATAAATTCAAACTTTGACGGAACGGATGGCGACATTCAACAATCAATAGACTTATATCATCTTATTCCGCAAGATAAGATTAAAATAAGTGCCGGAGGCATTCATACCCAAAACCATATAAACACATTGTTGGATATAGGCTATGATGGAGTTATACTTGGTACAATCTTAGTGCCATCTAATTAGTCGTCCCTTAAGAACAAATAAATAATTGAATATCAAACAAATAAATACAAATAAATTATGAAAATAATGCAAGAAATCGTATATTTATGACTAGAATCTTGCAAATTAAAAAAAATGATAC
>JAGPCT010000093.1 GCA_018057925.1 Saprospiraceae bacterium | reverse complement strand
TGTATGGTTCTATGCTTTCTTATCTTCTAACATTTTGAGAATATGTTTTGCAAGGAAATCATTCATGTCTTACAAACCATGGAATAAAGGTGCCGGACTGACGCTTGATGGGACGGGGGCATATGCTATGGAGGGGTAGCTATGGAGGGGTGATCAAGCAATATGAATTTGGTTCTCAAAGCGTCTCATGATCATTATGCTTTACAGATTTAAGATTCAAGTTTAAATCTGTAAAGAGTTTTTCTCTTGCCGGATCAAAGGTGATACTTGCGGAAGGTTGGGATGAATTGTCCGGAAGGGCTTTAGATTCTCATCCAACTGAGAGATTTCTTTGTATTTTCGAAGGATTGATTAATTCTATCCGGAAATCTAAGGAGATGATTGCATTCATTCTGTTCTTTCTAGTGTTGTGCGGGCGAAATGTCGGAGCGCAGATTACATCTTCGCCACCACCCGATACCCTATATATTGCGGCTAAATATTCTTGCCTGATCGATATGACAATAGTTAATGAATTAATACCTATTGGGATGCTGAATAATTTTATATCGTATCAATATTATATTCAGTACGGTGAAAATGTGACGATTCAAATATTGGTCCCGGATCATGAGAAGGAGTATTTGCCTGTAAGGATCGAAACATGGGATTATAATGAAGGAACATTAACCCAGGAGTACATCTTTAATCATACAAGGAAATATCGGATTTCTACGGACTCTATTTTGCATACCAAAGAAGAGAGTGTGGGTGTTGTAGAACCCTTGTGCGACCTTCAGGGCGTAGTTTTAGCATGTGATTCAGTGCTGATTACTTCAAAAAGTACAAACATAGAATACCAGGTTTATTTTGATGACCGATTGGATAATATATCATCGCGTGACCTTTTCTATCCCAATATTCAGAGGTTGCCTTCCAAAATCATAAAGAACGACCCTCAAAAAGCCACCAGGATCAGGGAGGAAATGATGTATGGCAAACCTTCCATTGATTCACTCATTCTATTTTATAATCACGAAGGGTATGAGCGAATCACCGATGAAGAATGGTTCTCAGCAATACATTTGCTTCCGAATGAAGTGAAGGAAATGTTTCTTGATTATATGATACGATACAAGGAGAGGATGAAGGAATGATTCACGTGCATGCAAATCTGTGTCCTGACATATCCATCTTCCTTTAATTTCTCGTTGTTCCTTCAAACTAGTTACTTGAGCGGTGCCTATGTATCACTAGTGTAGAGCAGGTCAGATTATCTGACAGAATCCGAACATAGCGAAAGCGAAAGTTTGGCTTGTCGCAATGAACATATGGAAAGACGCAATAGAGGGGTGCTGAGAATCAGGGGAAAATTATATCTTGGATCGCGGACATCTCCGTGTTAGATGCAACTTTTGTAAAAAATATAGCTATAGCATATAGAAAAATGTATATGGTTTTTATAATGATTTTGGGACTTTTGGCTATAGTTTATATAGTTCCATTGCTATTTAAAAAGGCAACTATCGAAAATTCGAAGCAGAAAAGATATGAACTAACGCGAAGACTGAACAAGCTAGATATAATCATTTTTGTCAGTTTAACACTATTGACATTTTGGATTTTGTTCAGTATAAAAATATTTGGATTCATTGGTCTGTTTGTAGCAACCTTAGTTGGTCTACTTTCTCTTTTGCTATACGCACCACTGATGATAAAGGCTGGAATCAAATTCCGTCAGAGACCAATTCGCTGTATTGCTTCAATTTTCACATATTTATTTCTCGGGATAGGTGCAATACCTCTACTAAACTATCTTATTGTGTTCCAATCGTTAAATCCTATTTTTGGTTTTGAAAGAAAAATAATTAGCTCGAATAATAAATACTTATTTGAAAGGCAACACTCAGTTGTTACTTCAGGGGGACGTTATGTATATGTACTTTATGAGCGAAGTTTGCTTTATGATCGAGTTAAGCATGAATATTATGGTTTAGAAAGTGAGTTTGAGAGTCAAAAGTTTATTAATAGTATTAGGTGAAATACAGCAAACTGCATCTAACATCGGATGCTCATATGCATGGCTATCCGCATTGAAAATATAGACGTATATTTGGATAAAGGTGCCCGGAGACAACTTAAACAGAGTCGGCCTGCCTACGAGCATCCCTTGGCGTTAGATGCAACTTTCCAATGATCTTCAATTATGAGAGAACATAACAAAAGGTGGTTAATGAGTATGATGAAAACGTCTGGCAGTAAACGTACTCGGATACTCAATGGCAGTTATGCCGAGGAGAGGCACTTGCAAAAGAATGGTGAAATAGAAGAGCTTCCCAGTCATGAAAGTATAAAATCAACATTTAAATTCTATAACGATAAAATTAACTATGGGTTATTAGTTAGGTTTTTGCGAAAGCAAGTCGGGAATGATTGGGATGAAGTGCATTCTGAAATCATCAGTAGAATTCCAACAAAATTGCTTGACTACAAAGAGATGATTTATTGGTTCGTTGCAGATAAAGTGGAGGTCAAGGAATGTAGATTGTGGAATAAAAAGACGCAAAGGTTTATTTGGAATGGGGAGTCAGTTGAATCTAAACCATATGAACAAAGACTGGATATGCCAGAATGGAAAGAATTTTATGTGGATCCAACAACAAACAAACTTATACATATCCAACAGAAATCAATTAAAATTAGACCTAAGCCACAATAATAGTACTAACCTGTATTTATCATAGGATGCTCATAAGCATGGCTACCCACATTGAGAAGTAAGACGTAAATTTGGACAAAGAAACCCCGGAGACAGTCCCAAACTCAGTCGGCCTGCCTACGAGCATCCCTTATCGTTAGGCAATGGTATATGGGAACTATTGCCTCAGAGCCTGATTAAAAAATCTGCCACTACCATTGGCTTCATTCCATTACGAAACAAAGTCACAGCCCATTACCAGGGTGATGGTCTAAGAAGCCTATCGCAAGGTTAAATCGAAGAAAGGAAGTGGGGGTATCCACAAAATGTCTTCGTTACAGTCTTGACTGAACAAGAAGAACGCCCGCTCCAGAAATGGCGGGACAAGCTGTGTGAAGGGAGACTTTCAAGTACGGTTCTGTGGGATGGAAGGGCTGCGACTCCCCTGCGTGAACCGAATAGCGCCAATTTTAGGACAACACCCTCCAGATGGATAACTCCAACCAGTTGTTCAACAATCTCAAAAAAAAAGAATAAAAAATTTGCGAAACCGAATAGTTGCACATATATTTGCAACCGATTAGTTTCGCGATTGATTCAAAAGACAAATGAGACGAGATGTTTTTCAAGCCATGCTAGACCCAACAAGACGGGCCATAATCGTCTTAATTGCTTTGCAGGCAATGACACCAAGCGCCATTGCCGAACACTTCGACACTACACGACAAGCCGTTTCTAAACACCTTCGCATCTTGACAGGGTGCGAACTTGTAAAACAAGAGCATCAAGAAGATGAAAGCCCTCATTTGCCAGGGCCAAAGTGGGACCTGAATTTTAAAGAAGATTATACTACGACTAAAGTTAGTAGTTCTATTCATAAGGAATCTCTTGAAAGAATGGAAAAAATGATAGAAATGGGCTTCAAAGAAGGCTTTACCATGAACTTGAATGACCTTGATAATGTATTGTCAACTTTAAAAAAATAAGACGATGAAAAGCATAACGTTATTCGCAAACGGAACAATTTTATTTGGAATTATTTCAATACTGTGCCTTCTGGCTTTACATTTTATAGATACCGAGCTTAAACCGAGCTTTAGAATGGTAAGTGAATATGCTTTGGGGAAACACAAATGGGTATTAACTATATTTTTCTTGTGTTGGGGTATGTGTTCTATCTCATCAGGGTTTATGTTATGGAATGTAGTTACCTCTGGTTGGGCAAAATTTGGTGTTGTGTTGTTATTTGTAACAGGGATTGGGGCTATTATGGGCGGGTTATTTGACGTGCAACACAAACTGCACGGTCTTACATTCGGCATAGGGATTCCTTTTCTACCAATCGGTGCCTTACTTATTTCATATCATTTGATAAAGAAATCCGAATGGCAGGGGAATAGTTTCTCTCTTTTACTTTCGGCACATTCTGTTTGGATTAGTTTAATATTTATGGCAGTTTCTATGTTCTTATTATTTTCAAGTCTTAAATCAGCGGGCATTGTTTACGGTCCTGATTCACCACCTTTTGCAGAATTACCTGAAGGAGTAATTGGAATCAATGGTTGGGCAAACAGATTATTGGTCTTATGCTATATTTTGTATCCAGTATTAACTGCAAAATTATTATTATCTCTAACAACACTTAAAAACTAAATAGGATGTCATTTCAAGCATACATAGACAATATAAAAGTCAAAACGGGTAAGACACCAGATGACTTTAAAAAATTGGCAGAGAAGAAAAAATTTATCATTGACGGTGAATTAAATCCCAAAATTAAGGCAACAGAAATTACAAATTGGCTAAAAGACGAATTTGAATTAGGACACGGACACGCAATGGCCATTTATGCTACATTTAAAGGTAAGACGAAATAGAAACGGGTGCTAACAGAAAATGGTCACCCAATATGCAAAGGAACAAGTGCATCCTGTAAAGGTTATTAGAGGCTAGATTTTGGGCAGGTCCTGTTAGGTTGGCATTCTTCTCATTCGACTGGTGGTTTTAGTCGGTTTGACTGTTTTGATACAAATTCTTGTTGCCACTTGTTTTTGAAGTCAAACCATTGCTGTCTACATTTGCCTGAGTTGTCTATGACGAACTTAAATTCTTTGAACGGTTTATTTCTTCTTAAAGCGTCCAACAGCCGGCTTTGCAGATTATGGTCTGTCAACTGGCCGGCAAACTCACTCATCATTTCAAA
>JAGPCT010000019.1 GCA_018057925.1 Saprospiraceae bacterium | reverse complement strand
TTCCGAATCAGCGAAATACTTACTCGGCTTTTTGATGATGATTTTTTCAGATTTTAGTCCTGAAATAACTTTACTTTTTTTGTCCATTTTTACACTTTTTTGTGTAAACCTATTTTAGGACAAGACAGAATGTAATATGGAAGTTGTTCGGTCATTATTTTGGCAAATAGGCAAATGATTGAGGCGGGAAAAGATTAAATTCTTCTCTTAAATTTTTAGGATTACGATATTTTTTTGTCTTCTTTATTTTAATGGCATATCCAACTTCTTTATCTGCAAAGTATTCATAGAAAAAATCCTCTGAAATTCCCGAAAAATCTTGTGTTAAGCTCCATAAAGTATCTAAATCGAAATTTAAAATCCTTTCGATTTCAAACTCTCCGATAACTCGTTGTACAGGTGAAGAAGCATAAACAACAACTGTTTTAATGTCCTTATTTTTGAATATAGATTTGCGAAACTCAAATTTTTTAGTTCCGTCAAATATTTTGTTTGCAAATTCTGGTTTTATTGATAGCAATACTCTCATTTTTCAATAGAATATTTTAATATTTTTAATAAATTTTCTCTCGGGATTTCTCTAAATCCTCTTGGCATATCCTTAATGTCAGGAATAATGCCATTCTCGTTCAGCCACTTTAAATTAGGTCGTTTTTTTAATGAATATGTGTATAAAAAATTGACAATAAAAGGTCTGTTTTGCTTGTTGTGATTCCAATGTGCTTTTAATTCAACATCTGAAAAAACACTTCTTTTTCTGCATAAGCGTATAAATATTTCTTCGTCTGGAATATTATCAATTACAGATTCTACAATTCCTATCGTAGTTGCAACACCTGCATAAATTCCGCCTGTTCTGTAAAAAACGATTAAATCTCCCGATTTCAAATCTTTAAAATGAGAACGAGAAATATATACTTTGCTCAAGGCATTTCTATGCGGTTCGTTTTCTACAAAATCTTTGGGCGATTCTGTTTTTAAAATAGAATCGGGGAATAATTCCGTATGATATTCGGGATAAATCGGAACGATAAAAACTTTGTTTTCTTTTGAACTATAAGGAAATGATTTTTGGGGACTTTCGAAATTTATATTCTGATTTCTCTCAAAATTTCTCACAAAAACCTTTTCTGTTCCTGCTGGTGTATTTTTATCTCCAAAATGAACAAATCCCCATTCTTCAAGTAAGGCAATCAGGCGTAATTGCTCTGGTCTTTTATCAAAAATCGTTACATAGATTTCATCAACACGATATTGCAACGCATTATCAAAAATGATTTTCAAAAATCGTTCTCCGATTTTGAAACCGTTACTTGTAACTTTTAATGTGCCAATTTTTAGTCGTTTCTTTCTTGGAAAATTAGGAACTATATCGGCATAATTTTCATTTTCGTCCTCAACTTTTATATACAAAAATGCGGAAAGTTCATTATTGCTATAACAGACATAAGCCGTTTCATCAGCTTTTTGGTTAAACCATTTGTCAAATCCGTTATAATCTTCTCGAAAACTATCAAAAAATGAATTTTGTAAATCAACTTCTGCAAAATCAACTTTTTTGACAGCCAAAACTTTGTAATCAACTAAATTCGGATTTTCAGAGATAACCTTTTCAAGGAATTGTTCTATTTTAAAAACCTTATCTGCAATTCCTAATAATTCAGCTTTGGTATGTATTTTTTTATCTTCCGAAATCAGTATATCAACTCTTTCGCAAAGAACTTCATTTAATAAAAGTGTATCGTTTCGGTCATTTACATTAACATCAATCTTTTTGCTAACAGCTTCTAACGCTTCACTTGTCGGGGCTAAATTCTTAATCAGATTATAGCTTCCGATTTTGATATTCATCGTTTCAACTGTTTTAGAATCCTTGTTTTTGTTCAATTCTTCAACAGTCAGTGGATGAATGTATTTTGAATATTTAAGTTTATCTATCCAATTAAACAAAACACCAATATCCTGATTAACCACTTTCGTGGCTTCCCGATGAATAATGATATTGGTATCTAATAAAATTTTTGCCATAAACTTCTATGCAAACATTACTACTTTTCTACGTTCCTTAATAAACTTATCCAAACGGTTTTCAA
The DNA here is from genome assembly GCA_018057925.1 of Saprospiraceae bacterium. Lineage (GTDB taxonomy): Bacteria > Bacteroidota > Bacteroidia > Chitinophagales > Saprospiraceae > Parvibacillus. The sequence continues at coordinate 56,452 of JAGPCT010000019.1, read as the reverse complement.
TGTCTGCTTGCAAACCTCTTTTGCGTATCATCAGCGTTTTCGTTTTTTGCAAAGCCAAAAGGTCTTGAATCAACTCAACGTCTTTGGGTTCTTGATTACATGATTTTTTCAGCAATTCCGCTTCTTGTTTAAATTTTTCTTCTTGTTTGCTCATGTCTATGTTTGCTTTAAAAACTTTGTTATAAATCTTGGATACAGTTTCTTTGAAAAAATATCTTTCTCTATACCAATAATATTGTATTAAGACTTATTCCTGATGTGTGATTAATTCTACCCCCTCTGTTTGCTGAATAGCTTTTTGGGCTTTAAGAATTCGTCTTAGTATTTCAGCTCTTGTTTCCGATTTGTAAGGTCCCCATTGCCCTTCTTTCATAGTTCCGTCTCTTTTAACTTGTTCCCTATATTTTTCAGGATTGTCTCGAGTTTCAATCAGAAAGTTTCTGATGTCTGCCAAAGGTTGCATCCAATCTTCACCATTATCAATTAAACCCTCCATTGACTTGTCTTTGTTTACAACTGTGCAAGTCCAGCATCCAAAACGGCTATTTCCACAACTTGGAGTTGATTCATCTATAACTAGAGGACAATCTCCGCTATTTGCATTACGATAAAGGGTTACTAATTCTTTGTGTGTTCCTCCCCAGGGTGGAGGTACTTGGTTTAAGTATTGCCATAACTCTGTAGTTAAAACATCTTTTATTGGAGCGTAAACAAAAACATTTGGAAGTAAATGTTTTCTTAACCTCATTCCTTTTACTTCATGTTTTTTAATAGAAGCCGCCCTATTTGAACTTTCATCACTTCGGGTTCCTAATAAAATTATTGCTTCACCATTCATAGAAGTAGTTTCTTTAATAAATCTAGTTGTTGGGTCAATTTTTAGTCTATCCGTGCACCAACGATAAAACTTATTGGGTGCAGGATATCCCAAGCCAATTAATTTTACCCAAAATGTATTTTCAATATTGGGCATAGTTTGATGAACTGTTAACGGAATTCCTTTTTCAGTTGCCGCTTTCTGAATTCTGTTTAAAGTTTTGTTTATAAACTTAACTATACGTGGGTTTTCAACCAATGTATCGTTGCATACTACATAAACTCTACGCCTTAGTAAAAAAGGGTCAATTTTTTTAAGTGCATTCCAAACTACTTGTAAAAGCATGGTGGAATCTTTTCCTCCACTAAAACCTATTATCCAAGGTCTTGTTGGGTTCTCGTCATAGAGATACTGGTCTATAATTTCGTTTTCTAAATGCTGTATGTTTAATGACATAGTTGTTTCGCTTTCCTCTTGTTATTTTTTCATTTTGTATTAAAGTTTCTCTAATTTTTTAACTCGCAAAGTAACAATTTTAACCGATATGTGAGTTCGATTTCTCGCTGAAAATTGCCTACTGCTCTGAATCCTGCACCAAATAAAGCGTTGGCAAAAATTTTTTACGATTTTTGATTTTTTGATTTACGTTTTAACCCCATTTAAGATTTACGATTTTTGATTTTTTGATTTACGTTTTCTCGTGAAGTATTGATAGATGCCACAACAATGGAAATGATTTCGTTTACTTCCTTTTTTAATGTGTCTATTCGGTTAGAATTGATAAGATTACTTTCTTCCAAAACTTCTAACCAATACTGTGTTTCATCTGCTTCTTCTTCTACAATTTTCAACTTATTGATAGAGTCAACTGTAGATTTTGCCCGACAAGCAGCCCGATAATTTGCCCCATTTGATGTAGCGCTTCTTTTGATTTGTTTGGCAATAGCCCAAGCCGATGGCTTATTTGGCAATTCATCAACCTGCTTGATTTCTTCCAAGCCAATTTTCTTTGTCCGTTTTTTAAGATGTTCAACCATATTCGTCAATCGCTAAATCGTCAATCTAAAATCAGTGAATTTGGAAGCATAAGCAAGAAGGGTATTCCTCTTTCATACTTTAATTCTTCATAAAACAATCCAACACGAGCCAGATTGTGATAATACGCTTTCAGATTGTTGTAGTAGTACAATTCACTTGGTATATACCACGCCTTTTCCCCTAATTTTGATGACAGAAACCATTTTTCAAGCATTCTTGCAGTTCTTCCATTACCATCATTGAATGGATGAATTTTCACAAACACTAAATGAATCAACGCTGCATAATAAAAGGCTTCATCAATTTTTAAATTAAGCTCTATTAAATTATTTAACTCATTCCAAAATCTTTCATATTCTTTTTGCACCAATTGAGGGGATGCTGCTTCATATTCCACCCGCTGTGATTGTTGTCCCATTATCAGCATGTTGCCTTTTCGTATTTGACCTCTTTGTTGTTCGGGCAATAAATGCAGGGTGGCAATAGTATGACATGTATGAAAATGTTCTTTTGATAAGGTGTGGTCTTTTGCAAATTCATACGCAGCATATAAGTCATTTGGCTTTTCGGTGAGGTTAGGCAGATATTCTATATCCAGCATTTTATGCTTTACATAACTATCCACTTCCAGCGTTTCCCCTTCAATTTTTGAAGAAGACATAACTGAAACGGCTGTGGCGAATTTGAAATTCTCAGCAGTCCATTCCCTTGTTTTTATTTTTTCAAATTCTTTGTCCAACTTCACATCAAGTAATGAAAGCCATGTATTGTAATGCGTATCGGTAAGTAGCTTTTCCATTTACGATTTTTGATTTTTTGATTTACGATTTAACCCCATTTACGATTTATGAGTTTGTGATTTAAGATATTCATTTTCTTTTGCAGTTTTAATTGACGCTACCACGATAGAAACGATTTCGTTTACTTCTTTTTTTATTGTTTCAATACGTTCAGTGTTAATCAAATTACTTTCTTCCAATATTTCTAACCAATATTGGGTTTCATCAGCTTCTTTTTCCATAATTTTCAATTTATTGATAAAATCTGCAGTTGATTTTGCCCTACGTGCAGCTCTGTAATTTGCTCCGATTGACGTTGAACTTCTTATAATTTGTTTGGCAATAGCCCAAGCAGATGGTTTGTTAGGCAATTCATCAACCAACTTGATTACTTATAATCCAATCTGTTTTGTCCGTTTCTTAATTATTTCCTGCTTAATCGTAACTCTAAAATTTCATTCTCCCTAATCATAAATCATTATCTCCATTCTCACTTCACTTCCACAAAAGTAAACATCCATTTGACCGGATTCTGCCAGTCTTTACCGCGGAAACTGCCTATTGGCGCCTTTACCAGTATCTGATTCCATCCCTTTTTTAAATAAATATCCGTAGGCGTGCGGTATTCGTACCCTTCATCAATCATTGGGATTTCCGAATTACCCTTCTGTCCTGCCCGTATCCAGTGCGGTGGTGGCACAAGCATTCCATTGACCCATACCGCATTGCCGATATTATTCCACATCCCCGCCAATGGAGAATCCGTTGCCGGTGAGCGCGACACATTATTAAAACCTATCCAAAAAGACTTTACTCCTGCAACATCAGACCATATCTTTGTGGTGGCATACCATGTCGTACTATCCTCTGGCGCTTCGATTCCGCCTTTTATCAAGGGCGCCCACCAATGGCGTAATACTACGGTACCGCCGGTGACTTCTTTGTTGGCTTTCCATAACGTCAAGTTTTGTACATTTTTTTCAGGAGGAAATATTTTTTCTACATCGCCCCCATTTGGAAAGGGTCCATAGAGCTGCCATACGATATCAGATTGCTTAACATAGTTAAATATCTTATCTTTGAAAAAGACTTTCTTATTATCCAACAAACGCTGCTCAAAATCCCTAAAACCGGCTTTGTCCCCGTCATCTATATTGGCCACCCATCCCAACTGTCCACCACCACGCCAGATACGTTCAGCAAATGCCAACATGCCGGGATATACCGGATTCATCCGCAAGACATCATCTTCCTTAGCTACCGTCCGATCCGGCCATAAGCATATTGTTCCTCCCATGATGGTGTTGTCACCACTATCTTTATCCCCTATCTTACGGTTGTATATTGTCGTAACCGCCTCCAAAGGATCCATGTGGTTGAGATAAAGGTGACGGGAATCAATATATCGGACTTTATCACCGGAAGAAAGGTGGGCATTATCGTCCATCCACAGTTGGCGTATCGTACTTTTTGTGAAATTGCCTCCCGGCTGCCACCCAATTACCTGTTTTCCTCTTTGTTCCAAAAAATCCGTTACTTCTGGAATGAAGTCCTTATTCGTTATCCTTACTTCGTCAGCTCCGATATGAAAATAGGGAATATCATAACTTTCACAAAACTCATTGAGTATATTTTTCAAAATTGCGATTCCGCTATCACTCTGCATTTCCACCTTCATAGCTCGGCTAAAAGCGGCACTATGCCCCGGCATATCTATCTCCGGTACGAAGGTAATATGACGATCTCTACAATAATCCGTCAAGTCCCTTATTTCTTCCTTGGTATAGTACATGCCTTTGTTGCGAAGCATATTTTCAGGAGTTGTGAGTTGTGGATACTGCACGCTGGCAAAACGCCATGCTATATCCTCTGTCGCATGAAAATGAAAAATATTTAGTTTATACTGAGCCATCACGTCTATCATCTGCTTTAGAAGCGGTATCGACATGTAATTGCGCCCTACATCGACCATAAAGCCACGCCATGTAAATGCTGGCTGGTCTTGTATCGTACAAGCATCCACTATTGCGCCATCCCGCATCAACTGTCTCAAGGTCTGAATACCATAGTATATTCCTTGTGGTGTGGCAGCTTTCACTTCTATGCCTCTATCTGTGACGACCAAAGAATAACTTCCTTCCGGCTTGTCACCATCTGACGTCATGCTTAAGACAATATTTTTTGTCGAAGGATCTAACTTCTTTACAACAGGAATATTCCAACCCTTTTCCTGTATAAGTTGCCGCAAATAGTCGGCTTCGCTTATGATTCTATTGTCATTGATTACAATGGAAGAACAATCGAATAATGGGAAATAACCTTGCTTCCATTCCAAATGAGTCGGTAAGGGTATCAAAGACGGCTTTTCCTGTAAGTCATATACCTTAGGATATATCAGGTGTTTCCACAGAAGATATCCTCCTCCCATCAAATGGAGTCCGTCATTGCTGTACATGGTATCCAATTTACCTTCAGCATTGATAAAATGAGGATAAAGGTCGATAAAGGTATATCCTTCAGTTGTTGCAGAACGGCGCAATATTTCATTCGCTCTAAGTATGGCAACAGTATTGCCGGTATGTCCTGTAAACAATCCAAATACATCATTGACCGGTAAAATACTCTGGATATATAGCTCGGTAGTCGGGCTTTCCTGCTGAATATAGCGGTTTATCAAAAAAATATTTTTTAACATCGTATCCGCCGGAATGCCTCTTGCCAGGTCATTGGTTCCTATCAATAAAAATATTTTGTCCGGCTTCCTATTGACGACTTCATCCAATCGAAAGAAAAGACCGGGTGTTATGTCTGCACTGATCCCCCTGTTTTTTATCTTCTTGTCTCCAAATAATTCATTCCATTCACTTCCATCCGTAATACTATTGCCCAAAAAAATGATGTCGTGCTGCGTTTCCGGCATGTGCCTAAAATAGCTGACTCGTTGATGATAATATTTACTAAATAATGTTCCATCAACAGCGGGTATCTTTACCTGCGATACCGCCATTTGTTGTACAAGAAAAAAATAAATGCCTGCAACTATTTGCTTCCACATACTATGAGGTTTTTTAATTACATATTTTATGCGCAAAATACGAAGTAACATCTAAAACATCCGCTTTGTGGACTACTCCCAATAAAATATTATTTTCTCATACATAAAAACGTTTCCTCTTTATAACCATTCCTCATTGTTATCCCTTTCATCATTTACATATTCTAGAATATCCCCAGGCTGACAGTCAAGAACACTACATATCGCATCTAATGTGCTAAAACGTATTGCTCTTGCCTTTCCGGTTTTTAAGATAGAAAGATTGGATAATGTTAACCCCACTTTTTCAGAAAGCTCATTCAATGACATCTTCCGCTTTGCCATCATCACATCTAAATTCACTATTATCGCCATCCCTTATACCGTTAAATCATTTTCTTGCTGAACATACACACCTCTCTTAAATATCTGTGCAATGATAAAAACCACAGCCGCCATAATGATAAAAGCATCGCTATCAACCCAAAATTGATTTAATCGTTCGGTCGAATATCCATGTTTCTCCATATTGTGCCCGGTCTGCTTTGCTATAAAACTGAGGAGGCCTATAGATAATGCATAATAAGATAAAACCGTTATTTTGTGCGCAACTATTGAACTAAACGGGTTTCTTAAATCCAATTTTTGCAACATTTCAATAACGATATAAAACATAATTGCCTTTAAAACAGATACAGTTAGGGCAAAACTATATAGGCTGAAAAAAGCCCACTTACTCTGTTTATACAACATACTCAAATCCAACTTTTGATACAACTTATCCACAAAGTCAGGATTGAATATACTAAATAAAAAATTGACGATTAGTCCGCCTGATTCAATACATAGACCCACAAAGATAATCCAGGCAATTACCTTTAGCACCGTAAATACAATGTCATTCAACTTTGTCATATTCATTTATTTTAATTTCAGGGCAAATATAATAAATATTTATCGAATAACAATAATTTTATATTAAATATCATTTTTTATATTTCGTTTTAACATAAAATAGCACAGTCCGGCTTTAGAAAATACCAATTGCTGAATATTCGGGAAGCCCAAAAATCGACACGCGTTCTACGATTTAGTAAAACCATTACTTCGTTTTGTCTATAGATTACGCAAGCTTATATTTTGGAAAGAGGGTTTATGAAAAAAATAAACTTTTTCAAATTTTCCACTTTTTCTATTTAAAAACGTTATAATTTTGTTCTTTAGGTATATTAAGTCATTTTATGAGATTAAAAGCGGTATTTTTTCTATTCCTTTTTGCTATTTCTTGGTCTGTTAATGGTCAAAAAGGGCATTTAGGACCTATTCAATTAAGTGGCGTCGTGGTGACCCAGGAAAAAGGTCAACCGGTTAAAATGCCTTATGTAACCATTGCTGTCGAAGGTACATCAAGGGGAACTTATACAAATTGGGATGGTTTTTTCTCCTTGGTGGTTGAAAAGGGCGAAACCATTGTTTTTTCCTATGTGGGTTATAAGACGGTGAGATATCAAATTCCCGATACGCTGACTACCAACCGTTATTCAGTCTTTCAAATCATGACTTTCGATAATATTTTACTACCCGAAACCATTATTTATCCTTGGCCTGACAAAGATAATTACCACGCCGAATTTTTAGCCATGGATGTCAACAGTGATATATCCGATAGAATACAAGAAAACCTCAACAAAAGGGTTATTGCTTCCCTCTATGATAAGATTCCGGTTGATGGCAATGAATCTACCCAGTCTTTTATGCGGCAGAATGCAGCAACTTACTATTATCAGGGGCAGACCAAGCCTATTCAATTGATGAATGTCATGGCGTGGAAACAATTTATTGAAGCGTGGAAGTCCGGTAAATTTAAAAGGAAACCAAAAGAGGAATAAGAATTAGCCCTCCTTTTTCTAACCCAAATTCCACATTAGACTAATGCGGAATCGATTCGTACATCTGGATTAACCCTCCATCACCGCATACAAGTCAAAATGTTGCCAACGCATCATTTCTTCCGGCTTACGGATTTGCTCTACCTGAGCATCTACTGTAAAATCAGAAAAATAATACAACGTATAGCCGCATTCCTTCAATAAGTGAAACTGTTCGTTACGTGCAACGGCGTCATTTTTCTTAAAACATTCTGTAATGACTGTTGGCTTGTATTTTTTTAGCAGCGGAATAATAGATCGGATAATTTCTTTGTCATACCCCTCTGTGTCGATCTTAATTAATTTCAAACGATCCATTTTATCGGCATAATTTTCATTTAAAAAGGATTCCAATTGAATACCTTTTATTTTATGGTCGAGTCTAAATTTTCCGTGACGACTTTGTTGGTCTTCAGAGATGCCGCCATTGTTGAAAGAAGCTTCTGATGAGTTGTAATAAAATTCGCCGGGATGATCGGTTATAGCATAAGGATGAGGATCTATATTGGTCCATTGTGGATTGAGTGAAGTGTTTTTCTTTAGAATTTCAAATACATAAGGATTGGGATCAAAAGTAACCACTTTTCCTTCTTTTCCGGCTGCCAATGCCATGGGAATAGTCATGTGGCCTACATTTCCACCTATATCTACTGCTAAGTCGCCTCTTTTTAAGAATTTTCTAAAAAAAGAAATTTGTTCATCCGATATCCGTTTTTTTTCTACCAATGGATTTGTCCAGTTAGCAAATAATATCTTCCCGATACCGGTGATATCAAAGGTATCCAATTCTGTTTCATACGTCGTGGTATATCTGCGCGCACGCTTTCTACGGATTGATTCTCTGATGTAATTCCACATATTTTAATATTTGCTGTAAATATAAAATGTTATACGAATTCTAAAAGTAAAATAGATTGGTCTATATAAAAGTCAATTCGGTATTATTTCGCCTTTAGTTTATCATTTTTTATATGTCTGTCACTATCACGAGCAGTCTTTTTCTCAAAGTTTCTTGTAATGGCTCCTTCAACATCTATACCAATCTGATTGGCCAGACAGGTAAGGACAAATAAAATATCAGCCCACTCATCTTCCAATTGCCGTTGTGCATCATGTGCAGCTTGTTCTGATTTAAACGATTGTTCTCCATAAATACGCGCTACGAGTCGAGACCATTCTCCGACTTCTTCTACGAGCAACAGACTATTTGTTTTTTCGTCAAAATAGCGGACACCATGTTGTTTAATCCAGGAATCTACCTTTTCCCTATATTCTGATATAGTCATATATCTTTTAGTTTTGAGTCAATAAATATTGTAACCGGACCATCATTGATTAATTGGACTTTCATATCAGCTCCAAATACGCCGCTTGCCGTTTTTTTCTGTGTTATCTTATCCATTTCATGTAAAAAAGCAGTATAAAGGGGAATGGCTTGAATCGGCTTGGCTGCTAATATAAATGATGGTCGGTTGCCTTTCTTGGTTTGTGCAAATAAGGTAAACTGACTGATGACCATCACTTCACCTTCAATATCCATAACACTTAAATTCATCTTTCCTTCTGCATCTCCAAAGATACGCATCTGAGCAATCTTATGTACGAGATAAACTACATCTTCCTCACTATCTTCTTCTGTAACGCCAAGCAATACAAGTAATCCTTGATCAATGGAAGAAAAAATACTGCCGTCAATGGTTACAGAGGAACTTAAAACACGTTGAATGATAGCTCTCATGGAATATAAAAATTAAAGTTAATAACATATAAATAAAAGATTCTATGTTATAAACTACAAATGTATCAATTATAAGTATAAACAATATTATATGTGTTAAAATAAAATGTGGATAAATAATTCAAAAATGTGGATAAATAAAAAATAGAAAAAATATATATTAAATATTTAAATGTGTGTTAGAATATTCCCACTGTCCTTCATAAAAAATCAATGAATTCAACAGGGTAATACAAAAATATTTTCATACAATAATAAAATAAATATGAAATGTGAATATGTGTATTACTAATATAATAATCTGAAAATCATATAAGTAGAACAATCATTTAATTAACAAAGTTATAATTACAAAGTTAATAACGACATTTCCAAATATATTAAAAATTGTTTTCAACAAACTCACAGTCATCTATAACAACAATCTTTTTTTTATATATAATTATAAATATATTTATTATAATTGGATGTTAGAAAAAAGGTCTAAATTTTTCTCTTTATTGTTTTACTTTTGGCTTTGTTTAATTGAAAAGCATATTTGTGGAATTAAGTATCGCAGAACTTCAGAAAGATGCTTCACATCGCCATTCCAATGCAGTCAGAAATTGGTTGTGGATTGGTGTTTTCATGATAACGATACAGGTGATGATTGGCGGCATAACTCGGTTGACGGGTTCCGGACTGTCAATCACTAAATGGGAGATTGCGATTGGTACTTTTCCACCTGTGGGAGAAGTAGAATGGAATGAGGCATTTGAATTGTATAAACAGACACCTCAATATCATAAAATCAACAAGGGTATGGAATTATCCGAGTTTAAGTTTATCTATTTTTGGGAGTATTTTCACAGGCTTTGGGCGCGATCTTTAGGATTTGTATTTATAATTCCATTTTGTTGGTTTTTGGTGAAGAAGCAGATAAAGAAATCTTTGATGATTGATCTGATTGTGATTGTATTATTGGGTGGATTGGTAGGCGTGTTTGGATGGATTATGGTTGCCAGTGGTCTAATAAACCGTCCATGGGTAAATGCTTATAAATTGACGATACATTTGAATCTTGCTTTTTTGGTGTATGCCTATTTATTTTGGACAACATTGAAAGTAACATTTCCTAAAAGGAGGGCAATTGTAATCGGCAAGAAAATAGGAACATTAAAGATAATTAATGTATTATTAATAGTGCAATTACTGCTTGGTGGAGTTGTATCTGGAATGAAGGCTGGATTGGCTTATCCTACTTGGCCTTTGATGAATGGAACATATATTCCTTTTGATTTGTTAGAAGGTAGCAATTGGACATGGAATAACATGATAGAGTATGATAGTCATGCATTTGCAGCAGCATTTTTTCAATTTTTTCATAGGAACATTGCATATTTGATTTTTATATTGGGATTTGTGATATTTTTTAAATGGACAAAGGCGTTAAAGAATAATTCATATTTTTTCAATGTTGTTATGATATTTATTGGAGCATTGTGTTTTCAAGTTTTTATAGGGATATTAACTGTTATGAATTGCAAAGGCAGTTTACCTGTATTTTTAGGAGTTACGCATCAATTGGGAGCTGTATTAATAATTAGTTCTTTATTGTATATGAATTATAGATTTATCGGACACGCACGTCTATCGGAGGTTAAGGAATAGAAATGTGAATTAAATTTACAAATTGAATATTATAAAAATAAATAATTAAGAATATGGATTATCCAATAATTACTTCGGATAAATTTAAATATAAGCAATCAAAAGAGGAAGGAGAAGTTATTCTCTTGCTTCATGGATTATTTGGTGGTTTGAGTAATTTCAATGGTTTATTCAATCATTTTAAAGATAGTTATCGGGTTATTATTCCTATTTTACCTATATATGAATTACCTATATTGAAAGTTTCAGTATCGGGATTGGTCGATTATATTGATGAATTTGTTGATTACATGGGTATTGATAAAGTTCATGTATTGGGTAATTCGTTGGGAGGGCATATTGCCATTCTATATACATTGAAGCGACCGGAAAAGATTTCGTCTGTAATATTAACTGGTAGTAGTGGTTTGTTTGAGAGTGCTATGGGAAGTACGTATCCGAGACGAGGAGATTATAATTTTATAAAGAAGAAGACAGAAGCGACATTCTACCGTCCGGAGGTTGCCACAAAGGAGTTGGTGGATGAGGTGTATGGAATAGTGAATGATAGGGGTAAGGGTATAAGAATTATAGCAACTGCGAAGTCAGCTGTTCGACATAATTTGGAGAATATGTTGCATAAGATAGTGGCTCCCACATTATTAATATGGGGAAAGAATGATACCATAACACCTCCATTTGTAGCGGAAAAGTTTCATGAACTAATAAAAAATTCCGAGTTATATTTTTTAGATGAATGTGGACATAGTCCTATGATGGAGTTACCCTATGAATTTAATGCTATATTGGGTGATTTTTTAAATAAAATAAAGTAAATATTATAACGGTTAATAATAAAGTATTTATCCTATTGCATTACTTATTTTATTTGGGTTAAGATAGCTTGGTAATAAACTTTTTAATTTCTATTAAATCAGGTTTAAACGTTGTTTTTTTAATATTTACTGATTCATATTGTTGGGTATAGTTATTTCCGGACACTTGAATATCTGGAGATATAGATTGAATGACTTCTTTGAATTTATATGGGTGTGCAGTAGCGAAAACGATAAAGAAAACATCACTATGCGTCATATTTTCAAGATAATAATTTGATATTCCAACCGCTGTGTGAGGATCCGGCAGATAATTATATTTTTTATAGAAGTTTTCGATGCATAATTTAGTTATATTATCTTCAATAGAATTACTGTGAATATCTTTTGCTATATTGTTCCACGTGGAACGATAAATTGAAAATAGCCTTTCAATATTAGACGGATTAGCAACATCCATTGCATTACTGATTGTTTTTTTACTGACTTTTTCCGGAGTATATATTCCTTGATGAATATAATTTGGGAAAACGTCATTAGAATTTGTAGCTGCAACTAAGTTGTGTATAGGAAGTCCCATTTTTAAAGCATAAACACCGCCGGTAATATTGCCAAAATTTCCACTGGGTACAATGATGGATATCTTACTATGTCCTATCATACATGCCCTTTTGTAGGCTTCAAAATAATAGATTATCTGCGGAATAAGTCTTGAAAAATTTACACTATTAGATGAAGTGAGATTCAATTTGGTTTTAAATTCTTTATCTCCAAAACATTTTTTTACAATATCCTGACAATCATCAAATGTTCCGTCTATTTCCAAGGCATGAATATTGTCACCCAATCCGGCTATTTGTTTTTCCTGAAATGCACTAACTCTGTCTTTTGGATATAAAATAAATACGTTGATATGTTGAATATTATGAAATGCAGATGCTACAGCAGCACCGGTATCTCCAGATGTAGCGGTGACTATTGTTACCTTTTTATCGTGTTTTTTTTGTAATGCATTTAATGAATATGCCATAAAACGAGCACCAAAATCTTTAAATGCTCCGGTAGGTCCATGAAATAGTTCAAAAATACCCAAATCATTGGTTATAACTTTTAAGGGTAAATTGATATTTAAAGCATTTGTAATAATTTCTTTTAATTCATCATCGGTAAATATTGATGTGTCGATATATAAGCGGGCAATATCAAATGCAATCTGTTCAAAACTTTTATTGACAAGATCATCTATATAGCTTTTAGGAAGCTTCGGAATTTGAATAGGAATAAATAATCCGCCATCATCCGGAATACCGAGCCGCATTATTTGTTCAAAATTATATTCCTTTTTATTATTTCTGGTACTAATGTAAATCATGGTATATGTTTATATAATTATTGCACCTTCATGATTGATAGGAGAAACAAATGACGATGCTTGAATATTGTGATTTTCAAAAGTTTTTTTCATTGTAATAGCAACTTCATCAGCAATAAGGCTATTGGAACATAAAGCAAATAAGGAAGGTCCGGCACCACTGATGCTACAGCCTAAAGCTCCTTGATTTAAAGCAGCTTCTTTGACCTCATAAAAATGAGGTATAAGACCAGCTCTTTGCGGTTCGATGACGACATCTTGAATTGATTTTGACAATAGATCTATATCAGAAGTATAAGTGGCTAAAACGAATGCAGCTAAGTTTGCCGCTTGTTGTATATGTTGTTTGAGTGTTATCGTAGGAGAAAGAATTGCCCTTGCTTCCTTTGTCATAATGGTGATATTAGGATGAACCATTGCTAGGTAAATACCGGGTATATAAGGAAGTTTGTATATATCCAGACTTTGATTATCCCGTATAAATATCATTCCTCCAAGGAGGGATGGTGCTATATTGTCTGCATGAATACTTCCGGATGCAACCATTTCTCCTTGCACGGCAAAAGGCAATAATTCCCTCTTAGTAAGTCCTAAATTTAGAATTGTGTTAATACCTAAGACAGCGGCTGCGGCACTTGCTGCACTTGAACCCAATCCACTTCCCGAAGGCATATTTTTGTGGATTTCCATATCTATACCGATATTTTCCATATCAACATGTTTCAATAATGCCATTGCAGCAACTCCGGCTGTATTTTGTTGAATATCGGTGGGTAATTTTCTATCAGCTCCTATTATTTTGGTAATTTTTAAACCTTTTGAATCTGTTTTTCTAAATATGATATTATCACCCGGTTTTTCTAAAGCTATACCCAGAGAATCAAAACCACAAGCTAAATTTGAGGTGCTGGCAGGTGCAAATACTTTGATGCCCGATGACATAATTAATCTTTTATAAATGAAATAATGGAAAGTATTTCTGCAAAAATTCCGGATGCAGTAACTTCAGCTCCTGCTCCCGGACCTTGTATTACCAAGGGTCTGTCTTTATATCTTTCCGTTGTAAAAACGATCATATTGTCGCTTCCGTTAAGGTGATAAAACGGACTTTTTTTATTCACTGATTTGAGAGCTAATTGGGCAGAATCCTTCGTAATGGTTCCAATAAAACGCAATTTGGATTTATCATTTTTCGCCTTGGTTGCCAAGCTTTCGAAGTATTCATTCGCCTTGTTTATTTCCATCCAAAATTCATCCATTGTTTTAGCCTGTTGTATGGCTTTTGGCAAAAATTTCTTTACTTTGAAATCTTTCTTTTTGAGATTAAAACCTGCCTCCCTACTCAGTATGGTTAATTTACGTGTTACGTCTATTCCGTTTAAATCAATTCTTGGATCAGGTTCAGTATAACCTTTTTTCGATGCATCTTCAACGACGTCTGAAAACGGAATTTTGTCTGAAAAGGTATTAAATATATAGGATACAGATCCACTGAAAACACCTTCGATAGACAATATTTTATCGCCACTTTCCAATAAATTATTGAGGGTTGTTAGGATTGGTAATCCGGCACCAACAGTTGTTTCATAGCAGAATAATGCGTTGTTTTTTCTCGCTGTTTCTTTTAGTAAAGAATAGGTATTGAAATCTTCAGACACAGATATTTTATTGGGTGTACTGATGGATATACTATGATTTAGAATTCGTTCAAAATGTGAAGGTATATCACCAGAGGCTGTACAATCAACAAATATTGAATTGGGGAGATTTGCTTCAATACACATATCGACAAACTTTGTATTATTGGATACACTTCCTTCTTGATTGAGTTCTTTTTTCCAGTTTTTTAGAGAAATACCTTCTTTCTGGAAGAACATTTTGGAAGTATTTGTGATTCCAATGAGTTTAATTTCAATATTTTTATTTTTTATTAAGTAAGCATTTTGTTTTTCAATTTGTTTGAGCAGGGTGGAAGCTATTAGTCCTGTTCCTGCAAGGAATAAATTGATACGAATATTTTTAGAAAGGAAGAACATTTCGTGAAGTAGTTGCAATCCTTTTATTTCATTGTCGATGTGGATAACTGCAGAAATATTTAATTCGCTTGAACCCTGAGCAATGGCAAAAACATTAATACCATTTGTACCGAGTGTTCTAAACATTTTACCTGCTATACCTGGTGTTCTGTACATATTTTCACCAACAATGGATATGATACATAGGTTATTTTGAACTTTGGCTTCTTCAATGATGCCTGCTAAAATTTCTTTTTCGAAGGCTTTATTTTGGGCTATGACGGCTCGATCAGCTTCTTGCGAAGAAATGACATAGGAGATTGAATTTTCGGAGGAACCTTGAGAGATAAGAATAATATTGATATTATATTGGGAAAGTGCTTGAAATAATTTAGCAGCGCTACCCGGTACACCCACTAAGCCACCTCCGGAGAGTGTAATCATGGAAACATTGGGAATAGAAGTAACACCTTTTAATATATATTGGTTTGCTATTTTTTCATGATTGATAATAGTGCCGGGATGTGATGGTTGAAATGAATTTTTTATAACGATAGGAATATGAATTTGCTTTGCCGGAATAATCGAAGGCGGATAGATTACTTTTGCACCAAAATGGCTTATTTCAGAAGCTTCATCATAAGTAAGTTGAGGAATTGTGAAGGCATCGGATACTTTTCTTGGATCGGCGCTCATGACACCGTTGACGTCGGTCCATATTTCGATTACATTGGAAGATAGGGCAGCACCGAAAATAGACGCAGAATAATCTGATCCTCCACGACCTAATACAGTAGTTGTACCTTCATGATTCGAAGAAATAAATCCTGTAATGATGGATATATCTTTTTTATTTTTGAAGTGGTTGCGGATGAGGTGATGAGTTGCAAGAAAGTCAACGCTTGCTTTAAGAAAGTTGGAATCCGTCTTAATGAAGTTTCGTGCATCGAGATACTCGGTGGTATAATCTAAAGAATTTAAGTAATAAGATAGCGTAGTGGCTGAAATTCTTTCTCCGAAAGAGACTAATAATGCCTGTGATCTATCGGATAGTTCTCGTAAAAGGTAGATACCATTGAGTAAACCGGCTAATTCTTCCAATAGGGAATTGAGCTGTTGGTCTAAAAGTGTATTCTCTGAGTTTTGTGGAAATAGTTCATTATTTATTTGGATACATCTTTCTGATATATTGAAAAGAAGTTGTTCATATTGATTATTTCCTGATTGTGCCAATTGACCACAGCGAATGAGCAAATCAGTAATTCCGCCAAATGCGGATACGACGACTAAAAGTTGATTTTTTTTAGTCTTTGATTTAATGATAATTTGAGCGACATTTTTTATTCTTTCGCCAGTGGCAAGAGATGAACCGCCGAACTTTAATACTTTCATAGAATGATTTTATGTGGCAAATATGAAATATTTTAATTATATATTATATACAAATAACGAAATAGATGCAAAAATATAGACATTTAATTTTTTAATATATAAAAAATGTTTCACGTGGAACAATTTTTTGTGAAACATAGTATTGGGTGGTATCGATAAGACCAAGTTATAAATGCAATATCATCTTTATTTAGGTAAGAATACTGGTTAAAAATAAAAACCTAATTTGAATGTACCTATATTATAATGCTTGCATTTTAGCAAATTTCAATAATATTCGCTTGTTATCATCACTGAAGGTATCGAAATGGATGATAGCCATTCTGGCATCAGCATTTCCTTCTATTGAAATGATAGTTCCGTATCCGAATCTAGGATGCAATACCTTGACTCCGGGCTGAAATGCAGATATTGGACTCGCGACAATATTATATTGAGTTTGAGCTGCTTGAGGAATCGGTTTTTTTGCAAAGGATCCCACGACTTTGGATCTAGGGTCTCTATCTTTTACTAAGTTTCTTGGTTGATGTATTGAGGACGCTAAGTTGTCTTCGCCGACTTCTTCCAAAAACCGACTCGGTTTGTTAAACACAATATTTCCAAATTGCCTCCTGCTGGTAGCATAGGTAAGTGTTAATAATTTACGGGCACGTGTTATGGCAACATAAAACAATCTTCTTTCTTCATCAATCAAGGATTCCTGATGAAGAGACATAAAAGAAGGAAATAGTTTTTCTTCTAATCCTACCACAAAGACACTATCAAATTCCAAACCTTTGGAAGAGTGAACCGACATTAAGTTGACATGATCCCCATCAGAAGTCTCGTTATCAAAGTCTGTAATTAAAGAAATGCTTTGTAGATATTCCACCATTCCACGACTTTTCTCAATCACTATGTCACCATTATCATCTAATTCAACCTCATCTTTTTCAACGAATTCTTGGATACCATCCATGAGAGACGTAATATGCTCCATACGGCTCTTTCCTTCATTGGTCTTATCCTCTTTATACATTTTGGCCATTTCAGATTTTTGATACACCAGTTCTGCCACTTTATCGGCATCATTGCTCAATGAAAATTGATTGGCATGAAGGATTAGTTTTTTAAATTCCAATAGTGATACTTGTGCTTTGCCCGTAACAATTGCAGCATCAATGGCATCCCATACATTAATGTTGTTTTCTGTAGCATAGTTGAGTAATTTTTCAACGGAGGTATCGCCAATTCCTCTCTTTGGAATATTGACGATGCGTCGGAAAGCTTCTTCGTCTTGTAGATTGACGACAAGCCTGAAGTAAGCCAATAGATCTTTTACTTCTTTGCGCTGATAAAAAGACATACCACCATAAATCTTATAGGGAATATTGGCGCGTCTCAAATGTTCCTCAAAGTTTCTGCTTTGGGCGTTGGTTCGGTACAAAATAGCAATTTCACTATTGGTGATGTGATTTCTGTTTTTATGTTCGAAAATGGCATCAACGACTTTGCGGCTTTCTTCGTCATCACTAAGTGCTCTGACGGTCGATATTTTAGCGGAATCTGCCTGAGAAGTCCATATTTCTTTTTTGATTTGGCGGTGATTATAGTTGATTACATTATTAGCGGCATTAACGATATATTGGCCGGAGCGGTAATTTTGTTCCAACTTGAAGGTCTGCAATTGAGGAAAATCTTTGCTAAAATCGAGTATATTTTCGATTGTTGCGCCACGAAAGGCGTAAATACTCTGCGCGTCATCACCCACAATGCACAAGTTGTGCTGGCTATCGGGATATTTGATCAACTTTTTTAGGATGGCATATTGAAGGAAATTGGTATCTTGAAACTCATCTACGAGCAGGTATTTGAATTTCTGTTGATATTTCTCAAGAACATTGTCCGGATTGCGATGAAAGAGAATAAAGGTGTTGAAAAGTAAGTCATCAAAATCCATTGCTCCCGCATTTTTACATCGCTCAGTATAATTATAATAAATTTGGCCGACTAAGGGAACTTTTTTTGCCTTATCTTCTTCAATCAAGACGTGATCATTGAGGTAGGATGCCGGGCTAATAAGTTGGCTTTTGGCAGAAGAAATGCGATTATACAACAAGTTGGCGGTATAGAGCTTGGAGTCGAGCTGGAGATCTTTGACGATGTGGTTGAGCATGGATTTGGTATCGTCGGAATCATAGATAGTAAAGGAAGGCGGAAAACCTATTTTATCGGCTTCAATGCGTAGAATTTTAGCAAAAATAGAGTGAAAGGTACCTGCCCACACATAGTTGGATTGCTGTCCCACGACTTTTTCAAGTCTTTCCTTCATCTCTCTCGCAGCTTTATTGGTAAAGGTCAAGGTTAGGATATTTCGGGGATTGATACCTTGCTCCATCATATAAGCGATGCGATAAGTCAGAACCCTCGTCTTACCCGAGCCCGGACCGGCAATGACCATAACGGGACCATTGATGGTTGTGACTGCCTTATATTGAACCTCATTGAGTTCGTCCAAAAATGAAATAGTTTTCATGTATTATTTTGCATTTAATAATTCGTCCCAAAACTCTACTGCTCTTCGTGTATGTGGAATACAAATAGAACCTCCGACAATTATGGCAACAGACAGAATTTCAAAAATTTCTTCAGTTGATAAACCTTCTTCATGACAGCGCTGTAAATGATACTTAATGCAGTCGTCGCAACGTAAAACCATGGAAGCCACGAGTCCAAGCATCTCCTTTGTCCGCGTATCCAACACTTCCGGCTGGTATGTTTGATTATCCAAACTCCAAAAACGCTTGATGACCTTGTTGTCTTGAGCCATGATTCTATCGTTCATGCGGCTTCGATAGTCGTTAAATTCTTGTATAGCTGACATTTTGCTGAATATTGATTTATTTATGATGGGTAAGTCAAAGTATAATAAACATGTTTTGTGATACGAAGTTTAATTTTAAAAGACTTGAAACCCTTTCTAATTTGTTTCAATCGACAAAGTTAGTAAAATACCCCTTCGTTTTCAAATCTTGTTAAGATTATCACGCAGTAGAAGGTGTATTGTGCCGGAATGAGGTTATAAAGTTTAACCCGAATTCAATTTATCGGCAAAATGTTGGCTTTAAGAAATATATGTGTGGATTAGAAGAATTCTTGTAATTCGTTTACTTGAATACTTTTACTCATTGTGTTAAGATTTTCAGCCAAAGCATTTGCAACGTGCCACATCAAAACTGGTGGAATGGCATTTCCTATTTGCCTATAAGCTTGCGTTTCACTTACAGGAAAAACAAAATTTTCAGGGAAAGACTGAATACTTGCAGCTTCCTCAGGAGTAAATCGTCTGTAAATTTCTTTTTCGGGATTGACTAATAAAACTGGATCACGAGAGTTTAAACTTGTCTTTGCTAAATGTGAAGTAATAGTTAGGCATTGTCCGTCCAAATCTTGATACAAACCACGCTTCATATTGTTTTTAGCATTTTTCATTCCTTCAACTGCTCTTTGAGAGAAATAATATTTTTCTTCATCAATTGCTAATTGAGGAATTACTTTTTTAAGAGGAATCCATTTTTTTTTACTGAAAAGGTTTGTTTCAGAGTGTGTATCTACCGGAAATTTATAATCTACATCTACATCGTTTCTTACTCCGACAATAAAAACCCTTTCTCTTTTTTGTGGAATGCCAAAGTTTGAAGCAAGTAAAACTTTATATTTCACTTTGTAGCCAACACTTTCAAATTCGGTAATTACTTTTTTAAGAATCTCTCCTTTTTGTAGCGTTACCAAACCTTTTACGTTTTCGCAAACGAAAAATTTAGGTTGTTTTGCTTTTAATATTTTTACGAGTTCTTTGTAAAGATTTGCTCTGTCGTCATTAGTGTCTTTATTTGGATTTACAGTACTAAATGATTGACAAGGAAAACCTCCAAGCAATAAATCAAAAGCTTCGATTTGGTTGATGTCCACATTTTTAATGTCATCACAAACAGCTGGATGTTCAAAATTTGCATTGTACGTTTCAACTGCATATTTGTCAAAATCCAAAGCATAGCTTATCTCAAATGGAAGTGATGCATAATGTTCTTTTAGGAATTTAATCCCACCAAAACAATAATTGCTTTTGATTTTTTACTTGAGACATTAACTCTTGCTCTGTTGCATAAGTCTGGTTTAAATCTGGGCAAAATTCTAATACTTCTTCGTAAAAAGCAGAAAAATCGTGAATGTTATTTTTAAATTCTAGTAAAATCCAAGAATAGTTTGCTCCAAGAATATTTATCGAAAACTGTTTATTCCAAATAGATAATTTTTGAACTATTTCATCAGTCGTTAATTCAAAGTTACCTCCATTTGTTTCTTGAAAATAGATTATGTCAAATTGATTCTTAGATTTAATAATTGAAATTTCTTTTTTTTTAATGTCTGAAACAAAACCGATGTAATTACTTCCAAGTATCCATTTTCTAATACATTTTAATGCTTCCGTACTATTTTTATTTGATTTAGAAACAACGGAATTTTTAAATCCAATAGGTTCATTTTCGGTGTTGTATATTATTCCTTGATAAATTGGGCATTGTGTTTCATTCTTTAAAATTTGTAAGATTGGAACTCGAAAACCTAATCTATTTGCTAACTCAATTTCGCTATCCGTAATTTTCATAAATTAGATTTTAAGGTTGAAATACAACATCGTTGTGATAAATTAGAAATTCTTCGTTAGGTAAAAATTTCATAGGTGGGATTATTTGTCTGCTTTCAAATTTTGATAATTCTTCTTGATAAAAGTTTTCTTTTGAGTATTTTTTAAGTTTGGAAGAAAATAATATATTGTAACTTTTATCAATTGAAATTAATCCTTTGTCGAAAGCCTTGTCAAAGGTGGCAGATAAACAAATTCCATTACTTGGGTTTAACCTATTCTTCTCATCTTTAGACCAAGGTTTGATGTGAGATGCAATTAGAAGTTCAGGAACTTTAATACCTGTTACAGAGCAAATGTTTGAATAGTTTGAAAGAACCAAGGTTCTAAAATAATCTTGATTAACTCTAACTTTTGTTTCTCGAATTTTATATTCTCCTTTTTTAGAATTATCTACAAATATTTCTACATTTCCTCTTTTATGAAAGTCTAAAGATTTTGCAGACAGTAGATTTTCACTTTCATAGAACATTTCGTCAAAATTTGTCGAAAATTCCTCAAAAATCTCTTTATCTAATTTACCAATATTGGTTGCTCCTTTTCTTCCTAATAGCTTTTGCCTTGGGTCAAGGCTAACGAAATTTACAAGTTTGAAAGCGACAGCACCTGGAGTTCTTCCTATAATTTGTGCAAGTTCTTTAACATCAATACTACTCGTATTAAATTGACCATATGGAATTTTACAATATAAATTGTAGGCTAAAATTAGTTCTTCTCGTGTCCAATTTCTTCTTTCCATATCTATGCGACATTTTTTTGCGTTAGGGATTGCAGTGGAAATCCTTTTTGTGAGGAACGAACAAAAAGATTGGAACGGAAAGCCCGACCGAAGGGAACGCCCAAACCAAAATTTACATTATTTAACTGACTTGTTTTCCCACCTTTGAAAATATAATCATCGGGAAAAGATTGAAGTCTTGCACTTTCTCTCGCAGTTGGTACTCGGTCAAATTCATAATGAAAATGATGATTGTGTCCTGTGTCAATCGTAAAACTAGGTTTTTGACTGTTTAATCTTGTCCACGCAATATTTACTTTTCTTGTCTGATGAAGTTCTTTTGGTAAATTCTTGTAATTGCCACCATCTGGAACCAACGAAATAATTTCAATTGTTTTTTCATTATGAATTGTAATTTGATGATTGAAAACTCCTTTGGAATTTTTTCTCATTAAATATTGAAATTCATTTTGGGGTTTTATAGGGTATTTACTTCCATCCTCCAATGTGTCTTTTGGTAAATCTGAAATAGCTTCTTTTGATGTAATATGTTTTTCTGTTGTCGGTTCGGGAAAAACAAATTCTTTATTATTTTTTGTACCAACAAAAAATGCTCTTTTTCTATTCTGTGGAACTCCATAATCGGAAGCCAATAAAACTTTGTAAACAACTGTATAACCAAGTATTTCAAAATCTTCAATGATACTGTCTTTTACTACACCTTTCCCCAAAGAAATAATATTTGGAACATTTTCCATTATAAAAGCTTTAGGTTTGTAAAAATCAACAAAATTTACAAATGATTTGTAAAGTTGATTGCGTTCATCATCAACAATTCTTTTTCCTGCAATGGAAAAACCTTGACAAGGCGGACCACCAATAATTACATCAACTTCTTTAATACCAATTTGCTTTGAAATTTCTTTTGGTGTTTCTTTAAATAAATCAGCAACTATTCCTTTTGCATATTTGTGTGTATTTTCAAAAGTTACAATCGCATCTTTCCAATGGTCAATACCCAAAAGTACATCATAACCTGCTTCGATGAACCCATAAGAAAGTCCACCACAACCGCAAAACAAGTCTATTACTGTTGGTTTACTTTTCATCTTCAAATCTTATTTTCCCTTATTTTACGTTCTTACTTTTCAAATAGTTGACTTTTTCTTCTGCCACTATTAGAGTTTCAGTCGAGCAATTATAAGCGTACATTTTTTTAGCAAATTGGTCGCCAAAATATTCGGTTTTCAGTTTTTCAAAGTCAAGGTCAAAAGCGTTTGCCAATTTGTCTAAACGCTTTTCGTCAAATTCTCGTTTATTATTTTCGATTTTACTCAAATTTGCAGAGTCAAGTTTGAGAAGTGCTGCAAGTTCAGTCAAAGTAAAACCTTTGTCTGTACGTAATTGTCTGATGTATTCTCCAAACGTTGCTTTCATTTGCTTGTAAATTTTAACTTGTCAATGAATGACAAAGTTACGCAAATATTTTAGTTCTACAAGTTTTTTTGGAATTTTTTCGAGCGTTGGGAAAGACAAAGATCACATTAGAGTTAATAACTTTGGTGAAAAGAAATTTAAACGTAGCGGTTAAAGTAAAGGAAAAAGTTAGCAAAGAAATAGTTCTCAATGTGGTGATTTTGATATATTTATAAATAAAAGGTGTAGATTTGTGGAATTATTTACGAGTATTATAATTTAGAACTACCAAATGAGAAAAAATTTACTACTTTTTATACTGTGCAGTGTCATCACTTTGTCACAAGCTCAAAATAAAGTTTTTTTTAACATCAGTCACTATCTGGGTGGCAGCTCTTTTACCTTGGACAATACCGGTAATAATGATCTCAATACGCCCTTTAAAATAACGCGATTAGAGTATTATATTTCAGAGATTTCGCTGGTGCACGACGGTGGAAAGGTTACTCCGGTGGATAACTATTGGATACTGGCTGATGTTACAAAAAGATCTTCCTTTGAATTGGGTGTATTTGATATACAACATTTGGAAAAAGTCATTTTCCATATCGGAGTTGATCCGGCACACAACAATGCAGACCCATCCGTCTATCCCGAAGGCCATCCACTGGCACTTAAAGAGCCCGCAATGCACTGGGGATGGGCGTCCGGATACAACTTTATTGCTTTGGAAGGAGAAGGTGGCAATCTGTTTGAAAGTCCATTTCAGATTCATACACTCGGTAATGAGAATTATAGACAACAGGAAATCGTGATGAATGTGGAGGCTTCAAATGGACAACTAACTATTCCTGTCAGGGCAGACTACGACATGGCGATGCGAGAGTTGGATGCCTCTATCGGCATATTTTATCATGGACCTACTAAGTTTGCCATAAAACTGGCTGAAAATTTTCAAAAATATGTATTTAGCTGGGATAAAACGGCGTCAAAAAAAGCGATACAGAATACAACATTTCAGGTGCAGCCCAACTTGATTCCTTACGGTCATGGCGAAGTAACCATACATACCATGGCAAAAGAAGAATTTGATATATCTATATCTGCTATCAATGGCATAATAATAAAAACAATCCGTAATCTGAAAGACGGATCAGCGATTAAAACCGGCGACATGGTCCCGGGAATCTATTTTATCACGATGTACCGTAAGGGACAACCAATGATGGTCCAGCGTCTTGTTACATATTAAAACATATAGTCTATCCGTATCAGTCCTATTGGTTTTATTGTTTCTTTCCTGTGACAAAGAGGAAATAATCAATTTTCCGGAGTTGATGGAAGTTCCGGCACACTTTGAAGCCGTACCGCAACCGGAAGACAATCATTACACACCGGATAGGTGGAAACTTGGGAAGAGATTGTTTTATGACCCATTATTTTCATTTGATAGTACAAAAAGTTGTGCATCCTGTCATCGCCAAACCTTTGCTTTTGGGGATAATAAAACATTTACAAAGGGTGTTAATAACCTCAACACGACGCTCAATGTGCCGCCCCTCATCAATTTGGCATATCAGCCATATTATACGGGTGCTGGAGGAGTTCCCACTATCGAAATGCAGATATTGGTACCTATACAGGAACACAATGAATTTAACTTTAATATGCCGGCTATCGTCCGACGTGTTAACCTCATACCCGAATACATTGATATGGCGATGAAGGCTTATGGTCGAGCACCGGATGCTTATGTCGTTACGAGAGCTTTGGCGTGTTTTGAAAGAAGTCTCATCAGCGCTCAAAGTGATTATGACAAATATTTATCAGGTCAGAAGAGCGCACTATCAGCAGGTGCTCGTCGAGGTTTGGAATTGTTTGAAAGTGAACGGTGTGGGTGTAAAAAGTGTCATAGTGGTGTCAATTTGACCAATTACTCATTTGAGAATAATGGACAATATACCTATAATCCCGAAGATGGTCGATATAGGTTAACTTTAAAGGAGGAAGACCTGGGCAAGTATAAGATTCCAAGTTTGCGAAATGTCGCTTTTTCTGCACCCTATATGCATGATGGTAGTGTAGCTACGCTAAGCGACGTCATCCGAGGATATGAAAAAGGAGGATTTTCATATCCAACAAAGAGCCCGTTAATTAAGGGCTTTAGCCTATCAGATGCTGAGCGTAATGACTTGATTCTTTTTTTAAATAGTTTAACAGATATAAATTTTATCCGAAACCCAATATTTCAGCCGGAATGAAAAAAATAGAAAATATAGAAGATATCAGAGAACTGGTATATACCTTTTACGACAAGATAAGGGAAGACAAACTCCTTGCTGATATTTTCAATGAGCGTATTCAAGATAGGTGGCCGGAACACTTAGAGAAGATGGTTACCTTTTGGCAAACGGTTTTGTTGGATGACCGCACGTATCAGGGCGCACCCTTTCCGCCGCACGCTACGTTACCGGTAGAAAGAGAACACTTTGATCGATGGTTAAAGTTGTTTTATGAGACGATAAATGATTTATTTTATGGTGAATTGGCCGAAGAAGCGATATGGCGAGCCGATAAAATGTCAGAGATGTTTCAGGCAAAAATAGCATATCATAGAGAGAGAAATAGTCATCCATTGATATAGAAGAATCCTCAATAGGGATAAATACGATTGTTTTATGCGGAATGTGGGCTAAAGTAGCAAAGTCAATATTTTTTCCAATCAGATGAATTTGGGATAAAAATATCACTGTTCTTTACAAAGGAATTCTGGATAAAGAAAAAAGAAAATACTTAAGGTATGCCCTATAAATGGAATGATAGATAATATTATCTTTGCGCCGCAAGGGTCGATATGTATCTGACCGTGCACCATGAATATTGTACGCTACGCTTTATGATTCAGGACAATGATTTACCGCCGCATAAAGAATTTTCTTTCTGGCTAAAATGGATTATTTTACTACTGGCATTGATTTTTTGCGGAGTCTTGGTCGACACTATTATAACCGGTATGGTTGGAGATCTATCCGGCATAGACATTGGTGTTTTCAACTTTGAAGGTATCGATGCCGACCAATTGAACCGTATTGCCTGGATTTATCGGGCTATTATTTTCAATCAACATTTTTTTGTTTTCATAGTACCCGCCTTACTAACCATGTATTTCTTTAAGAAGCATACCGGATTCTCCGTGTTTCACTTCGTCCCGCAGGTCAATTGGAATGCTACTTTGATGGGTGTATTAATCCTTATTAGTGCGTATCCCCTGGTGCAGTTTTCATCTGAAATAAACAAATTAATTCCGTTACCGGACGTGTTGCACAATATGGAAGATCAGACGGAAAAGTTAGTTCGACTGTGGTTAGACAATGATTCGCCTTGGATTCTCGGCGTCAATGTCCTCCTCATCGCACTTATTCCGGCTATCAGTGAAGAGTTAATCTTTCGCGGCTTCTTACAAACAATTTTGGGCCAGCTACTCCAAAACAAACACGTCACGATGTGGCTTACAGCCATAGTATTCAGTGCCATACACATGCAGTTTGAAGGTTTTTTTCCACGCATTATATTGGGATTGGTCCTTGGATACTTGATGATGTGGTCAGGAAATATAGCCTATCCGATGATAGCACATTTTGTAAATAATGCAGTACAGGTTATTTTACAGTACTTTGTGCGCAATGACACTACGAGAATGCATGATGTGGATAATTACAGTGTACCTATATGGCTTGTATTTATCAGCACAGTACTTTTGATGTTATTAGCCACTGCGTTTCAATCCTATTTTGCCAAAAATAAAAAAAGAGTCTAATGCGTTTCTCAGATATATCAACTCGACTCTATACCGCTATATTCTTTACGGCAATTGTCATTGGAGGGTTGATGATACACGAATGGACATATTTTCTTCTTCTCCTGCTGATCAGCGTTTTTTGTGGTATTGAGTTGATGAAGATTCTTTCCGGAGAAAAACAGAATGTCCTGATATTTCAAGTTTTACTATTCTGTGCTTCTCCCATCGTCGTGGCAATGATGGTACAAAAGGGTTATCTCACGGATGATTCCATCTTTTGGGTAACAATAATTTCAGCTTGTTTATTCTTATTTATGGCATCGTTGTTGTTTTCTGTCAATACAAATATAATAACAAAGACTTCACACGGCTTATTTGGCATGATGTATATCGGTATTCCTTGTTTGTTGGCATACCGATTAGGTTATGTACAGGGGACATTCAGCTATTTGCCGCTATTGGGCATAATACCATTGATCTGGGCCAATGATACCGGCGCATATTTAGTTGGTTCGGCTATAGGACGACGACCATTGTTTCCTGCGGTGTCTCCCAAGAAAACCATTGAAGGGACATTGGGCGGCATACTATTAACCATCGCAGCCGCCTACCCACTTTCTCTATTGAATAATGCCTTTACCTGGCCACAATGGTCGATAATAGCGGCTATCACGGGCATCACAGCAACAATGGGAGACTTGGTGGAATCCAAAATAAAGCGACAATACAATATAAAAGACACGGGAAATTATTTGCCGGGACATGGCGGTTTTTTGGATAGGTTTGATTCCTTCCTATATGTTGTCGTCTTTGTTTACCTTTACATACAAATAAGCTAAAATAAGATGTTTATACATAGAGAAGGAAAGGCTACCATCATAGTAGCAATCATTGTGAGTATTTTGATAGGTTGGCTATTCTGTCAATTTCTTCCCAATTGGATGTGGTTTGGCTATGCGATGATTGCATTTTTGATGGTTACGGTATTGCAGTTTTTCCGTAATCCGACGCGACCTATTCCATCCGGGCATCCTGATATTGTCACTTCTCCTGCTGATGGTAAAGTTGTTGTGATTGAAAAAGTCTTTGAAGAAGAATTCTTGAAAACGGATTGTCTTCAAGTGAGCATCTTTATGTCACCTACGAATGTGCACGTCAATCGAAATCCAATCTCAGGCAAAGTTATTTTCAATAAATATCATCCGGGCAAGTATTTGGCAGCATGGAATCCCAAATCCTCTACCGAGAATGAGCGAACAACTATTGTTTACCAGCATAATGAACACAAGGTATTAATGCGTCAAGTGGCTGGAGCTATGGCTCGCAGGATAGTCAATTACTTAAAAGATGGACAGGAAGTATCTCGTGGTGGTGAGATGGGCTTCATCAAGTTTGGATCGCGTGTGGACTTGTATTTCCCGTTAGGAACAGAGATCTTGGTGTCCGTAGGGGACAAGGTATCCGGCAATGTGTCGGAAATAGCTAGGTTGCAGTAGTAATACCGTTTTGTTTTTATGATTTCTAAAGGATTGTATTTAATTATATTTTTAAAAAGAGTGCGGCTTTGCCATTGGTAGGTTGAATGAAATATATACCTTCTGCCAATCCCGAAACAGGTATTTTCACTACATCTTGCCTTCCTTTGACCTCTTTGACAATAAGTATTATCCTCCCTGTGGCATCTAAGATATAGAGGGGAAGGCTAATATCTCCGGAGAGGTATAATTCACGGTGTACAGGATTGGGAAAAAGCTTCCATCCAGTACTTTTGCCGGAGAGAATAGCGGTTGTCGTGGTATCAACAAATTCATACGCACCGACATCAACATATTGACCCTGAGGGCGAGTTGTGCCCAAAATATCCACTGCCGGCGCCACATCATTTCGTCCACCGTCAATAGCAGGACTATTCGGGCGGAGTCGGAAGTCACCGGCTTTATAATCCCGAAAATATTGATCATAGTCGGAATATGTATCAACCACTAAGTTGTTGGATTCGATGGAATCGACGTTGATCTTTCCGGCAAGGTTATTATATACCACACACCGCTCACTGGGCGTGCCGTCTTTGTGGTCTGTTATTAATATCCATGCCGGACCCGGAGTGTCTTCGGGAGTCGGGTCAATGACCGTATTATTAATCACCTTACAATCATAAGCACCATATAGAGAAATCCCATGCCAATGGTCAACGACGATGAGGTTGTTTTCTATCGTCCAGTTGCGATAGGGACCATCAAAACACCCAATACCCTGAAGGGAGCCACGGAAAGGCTGGTTGATATCCTCATAATTGATAATGGTGTTACCTCGGATTGTATTGTATTCAAAACGGTCACCATACAAATTAAACGACTGAATACCATCATCATGATTAGCATTGACGGCATAACAATTTTTTATTGTGTTGGATTCTACATTGATAAAGGAGCCTTGTGGTCGTATCCCATCACCTGAGAAATTAATGATTTGATTCCCATAGACCCGGCTTGTGTCGCCGCTGATGGATATGCCGAAGTTTATATTGATTAGGGTGTTGTTTTCAACAATAGATTGGTTGCCTTCGATGAGAATGCCGCTTATGGCATTTTGGTTCCAATCGTCAATAGTCCACCCCGTAGCATCAGGTATGCTTCTCAGAGTACAACCTCTGATTAAGATATTTCCGGAAGGACCATGCCAGCCGTGATCTTCAACGAAGATGAATGTCCCTCGTGTATCAAATTGATATGCAGAGGCGTCAAAAGTAAGACCGATGAGTTGCCAATGCTTCGCCGCAGATAATTGGATATCTGCTAAGATCGGAGTGTGACCTTCTTCGGCGATTATGACGATATCCTTTGCATTTGTGGCGCCCCGAATGAAGACATTGCCATGCAACCCGGTACGCAATACAAGTGTATCACCGGCATGAACCGGAGCTCCTGCATTTTTGGGCACTAATATGCTTTCTCCGGGTGTATATGGTAGCGGATTCCAAGATTGTGTTTCGATCAAATCATTCTCAAATACTTCTTCCAATGTGGACCATGGCGAGGCGTAGGAACCATCATTATCCATCGATCCAACCATTGGGTCAACATAAAACTTTTTGGCGCTTACAGAGGAGATGTGGAGCAAAAAAAGGGTAATTACCAAGATACCGGAAGCCATATTCTTTTTCATAAGCCATCATTTTATTGACAAATATAATACCGAAAATCAGTGTAATCAAATCTATCTTTACTATACTAATCGGAAAATGATTAGACCATTTAATATCCTTGTTTACCCCTACATCTCTAAAGGGAACTAGAATAGTAAATGGTCAATTTCAGGTCATTTTAGTGTATAATGACACGTACCATAAGGAAAATATAAGACAAATATTTTGCTATTTCGATTAGATTATACAGAATAGAATTGTATCTTACGCATACCATTTAACGGTTATTATGGCAATATATAGTTTCAAAGGCTTTATTCCGGTGATAGACCCTTCTTCCTTCGTTCATCCGGCGGCAGTCGTTACCGGTAATGTCATCATCGGAAAAGATGTATATATCGGTCCGGGAGCAGCACTCAGAGGAGATTGGGGCGGTGTCGTTATTGAGGATGGGTGCAATGTGCAGGAGAACTGCACGCTCCACATGTTTCCGGGCAAAACAGTTATTTTACGAAAGAATGCACATATCGGTCATGGGGCCGTAATTCATGGTGCCGACATCGGAGAAGATTGCCTTGTGGGCATGAATAGTGTTGTTATGGATCAGGTGGAAGTGGGTGCAGGGAGCATCATCGGAGCATTGACCTTTGTTCACGAAGGGATGAAGATCCCTGCTCGTTCCTTGGTAGTAGGCAATCCGGCACGTATTGTAAAAAGTGTATCTGAAGAAATGCTTGTGTGGAAGAAAAAGGGAACAGCCCTTTATCAAACGTTACCGTCGGATATGAAGTCACACTGCCAGGAAGTTGAGGCTCTCCATGAAATGCCTGCAAATAGGCCTTCACAGGAAATTCTCTTTGAAAACTGGGATAACATCAAAAACAAGACATAACGAATTTTTGAGACTAAAACTTCAAACAATATCGGGCATTGGTTGTCAGAACGGCACTATTTTCTTACTTTTTATGCACAAAAGTTACATTTCCGTACTTTTTGGCAAAAATCCCCATCTCAACTTGCCTTCTTATGATTTAGGTCATCAAATATGCACTTAGACCGGAGATATTTTTGTACAAACAAATTTATCGTAATATGAAAAGGAATTATTTTTTTGTTTTATTCTTTGTTGTCATACTCATAGGATGCAATCAAAATGCCACAACTACTACGGATGCTGCTGTGTCAACAACTGAAGCCACTACATCACATGGTCAGTCCGGTGTTCAAGATGAAACGTCAGCTCCCGATGTCGTTAAGATTGCTGTCGGAAGTAAAGATCACACGACTCTCGTGACAGCACTACAAGCGGCTGATCTGGTAAACGCTCTCAGTAATGCCGGTCCGTTTACGGTATTTGCTCCTGTTAATGCTGCCTTTGACAAGTTGCCAAAAGGCACTGTGGAAGGGTTGCTCAAGCCAGACCAAAAAGATGCTTTAATAGATGTTTTACAATACCACGTATATGTAGGTGTTTTAAAAGCAGATCAATTGAGTGATGGCCAAAGCTTAGGCATGGTTAGTGGTAAAAACGCAACAGTATCTATGAAAGATGGTAAAACATTAATCAATGGTAAGGCTCAAATCTTAACATCTATTCCGGCTTCCAACGGCATTATTCATATAATTGATGAAGTTTTGTTAGCCGAGAATTAATACCAATAGTTTTTCAACCCGACCAATTTACTCTTACGACATTTGGTTTATTTACTAACCGAGTAGTGTATTTTATCAATTATATTATAAAACTCTTCTTAATAATTTTAAGGGATCGATGCATACCATGGTCGATCCCTTTTTTATTATACGAAAATGATTTTTAAAATAGCCCGAAATTAATCCCGAATTCAGCAATAAAGGTTTTGTAAAACCGTATAGTGCTGATTATGAGGGTTAATCCCGATGTACGAATCGTTTCAATGGTTTCTGTAAACCATTGATTACGAGTCGTAAATCGATTCCGCAATTGTCTTATGCGGAATTTGGGTTTATCCCGATTGGATAATCGTTTAGGACAATCCCCTAGTTGAAATGCGGAATTGAGCTCTATCGCTAAAGAAATTATAAACTATTGAAAAAAAATGGGATAATTTACCATTAGTCAGAAAAGACATTGTGATGCCTGTGTCCTCCTTTTTAAGGTCACAGGGTTACACAGTATTTTACACAGATTACACAGTGAAAATTACTCTGTGAGACTCTGTGTCCTATATTTTTAAGGTCACAGGGTTACACAGTGTTTTACACAGGGTTACACAGAGAAAACTACTTTGTGAGACTCTTTGTCCTAATTTTTTACCACAACGACAAGCAAGGTTATACACAATCCCCCTACTCAAAAGGCGGAATTGAGCACTATCGCTAAAGAAATTATAAACTATTGGAAAAAATTAGAAAACTTACCGTTATTCAGAATATGATTAGGCATTTATGAATATCCAATCGGTGTAAAAAACAGTCTCAAACTAAGCCGGATAATCAGTTGCTCACCCGGACACCGACACTTAGGGTCAACACGTTGTTCTGGGTATTTTGGGGATAAATCGTATTTACCATAAAACCGCCCTTAAACATATCCAACATGCCTACTTCATAAGAAAGATCCAGCGTGAGGCCACTGAGGTCAACGCCTGTACCGAAAAGAATTCCGCCGGTATAAATATTCATATCTTCCTTTGCCAGGTATTTGTTATTGTCCACTTTGAGTAAAATATTGTTCATCCAGCCACCATAGAGGCGCAACCGGAAAAAATTTGAATTGATGACATTGACATTGGCCAATAATGGGATTTTTATCAGGTGAAGGGCGATTCTATCTAAACTATCAGCCGCCAAAGCCCCATCAAATGCCATACCATGAATGGCGTAGTGAATACCGGGTGCAAACTGAAATCTTTCGCCAAAACGAAGGTCAAATCCTATATTAAATCCGATCCGTACTTCGTTCTTTCCGACCTCCGGCTTACCGGACAAATGGCTAAAATTTAATCCTATTTTCGGATTGATAGTTGTTTGCCCATAAGTTTGCATCGTTACAAACAGTGCAAATACCAGAATACTCAACTTGTTTAATCTCATATCATCAGTTTAGCTTACAAAGGTAATTACTTTTTGGTATTAATCAAAAAGTGAGACTCGGCACGTGTGTATAACATATTTTCCTTTTATTTTTTATTACACTCAAAATCTGACACTTTAATTGATATTTAAACTCTTTGGAAGGAATGACTTCATTATTTGGTTCTCCCGCTTCAGGGGAGATAGAGGGGTAAAAGAATGAAGTCATTCGGGAAATTTGTTATACACACACTCGGCATCTATTCCTTTTAAAGACGAATTGAATAGAGTATTTCATTTCAAAATATCCTGAATAGGCTACAATATGACCTTCAACTAAACATTTGTAAATACTGAATCAATAAACAACACATAAATCGGGATGTCCCTTATAATCAGCAATATGCGGTTTTTCAAAACCGATACAACTAAATCCGGGTGAATACATATAGCGCTCAAAGAATCAACATCAAATACAACGTTTTTATTAACTTTGTATCTTTTTATTAAATAAAAATAGGATTAGGGAGATAATATATGTCTAAATCAAAATCACTATCAACTGCCGACAATGAGGTGCTTTCACTATATGATAAAGCACATATCGTCATCAAAGGCGCTCGTACCAACAATCTAAAAAACATCGACTTAATCATCCCCAAAAACAAACTCATTGTCGTCACCGGCGTATCCGGTAGCGGAAAGTCCTCTATCACCATGGATACCCTCTATGCTGAAGGGCAGCGGCGATATGTGGAAAGCTTGTCGAGCTATGCAAGACAGTTTATGACTCGTATCAAAAAACCCGATGTCGATTACATCAAAGGCATCACGCCTGCCATCGCAATCAAACAAAAAGTGAGCAGCGCCAACGCACGCAGTACAGTTGGCTCAATGACGGAAATATTGGACTTTCTGCGCTTGCTCTATGCCCGGATTGGTAAGACAATTTCACCTATAACGGGATTGGAAGTTAAAAAAGATAGCGTCTCCGATGTAATGAAATTCCTTTCCGACCAGCCTGAAGGGAGTCGTTTTTCCATCCTTAGCCCCTTCACCGTTGAAACAGCAACGGACACGCTTTTTGCCGCCCTGGAACGCTTTGCTCAGAAAGGATTTAACCGCGTACACGTCGATGGCGTAACAAGTAGGATAGATGATTTACTTGAATCCCTTTCACCCAAAGCTAAAAAGACAAAAAACAATTCCATCTCCGGTTACCTTGTTGTGGATCGTATTGCAATCAAACACGATGATGCCGAAAACAATAAACGCATTGCTGACTCTATAGAAACAGCCTTTTCCGAAAGTCATGGCTATTGCGACATCCTTTCCGAAGACGGCTCTATTAAGTCTTTTAGTATCCGTTTTGAAGAAGACGGAATAAGGTTTGAAGAACCATCCGTAGCTCTTTTCAATTTTAATAGCTCTTTCGGTGCTTGTCCTGCATGTGAGGGCTACGGTGTCGCAATAGGTATTGACCCGGATAAAGTAATTCCCAACAAAAGTCTGACACTGTATGACCATGCTATTGTTCCTTGGATAGGCGAACGAGGCACGCCGTATTATATCGCCATGATTAGACAAGCACAAAGTCTTGGCTTGAGGATTCATACCCCATATATCGAACTGACAGAAAAGGAAATAGATCTTCTTTGGTCCGGCAACGACAACTTCAAAGGGATAGACGCCTTTTTTAAAGAACTGCAAGCTTCGAGTTACAAAATTCAGGAAAGGGTTATCTTGTCTCGATATAGAGGCCGAACCATCTGTCCTACCTGTAAAGGAAAACGATTGCGCAAAGAAGTCCTTTACATCAAAGTAGCAGATAAAGACATCGCCCAGCTGGGCAACATGGACATCGAAGACCTGCACCTCTTCTTCGACCGACTCAAGCTGTCAGAGACGGATTATAAAATAGCACAACGCATATTGACAGAAATCAATTCCCGTCTATCTACTATGGTGGAAATAGGTCTAGGCTACCTGACTCTTTTGCGTCCTGCCAACACATTGAGTGGGGGGGAGACCCAGAGAATTCACCTGACGAGACTATTGGGCAGCAACCTTACCGGTTCGATGTATCTGTTAGATGAGCCGTCCGTAGGATTGCATCCACGGGACACGCGTAATTTAGTCAAAGCATTAAAAAAATTGCGCAACCTTGGCAATACCGTCATTGTCGTAGAACATGAAGAAGAAGTGATCAGGAGCGCCGACTTCTTAGTAGATATGGGTCCCGAAGCGGGCGTTCAAGGGGGAGAAGTTGTATTTACAGGCAATTACGACATAATACATCAAGAAAACACCAACGGAAGCCT
This sequence comes from Saprospiraceae bacterium, assembly GCA_018057925.1. Classification (GTDB taxonomy): domain Bacteria; phylum Bacteroidota; class Bacteroidia; order Chitinophagales; family Saprospiraceae; genus Parvibacillus. The sequence continues at coordinate 20,734 of JAGPCT010000019.1, read as the reverse complement.
TACCTTAGACTACTTGACAGGAAGAAAGAAAATAACCGTGCCGATAGAACGTCGTGTAAGCCGCAACAAGCTGGAAATGAAAGGCGTCAACATCAACAACCTACACAATGTGTCTGTTACCATACCACTACATTCCATGGTCGGTGTGTCAGGCGTCAGTGGCAGTGGAAAGAGCTCTCTCATAAGGGATGTGTTGTATCCGACGTTAAACAATGCAATCACAGATTCACTCAAAGAAGCCTCCGGTCCGCATATTTTATCACTAAGTGGTGATATACGAAAGGTTATAGCTGTGGAGATGATAGACCAGCAACCCATCGGCAAGTCATCTCGTTCCAACCCGGTGACATACGTCAAAGCCTATGATTATATTAGGGATCTCTTTACAGCTCAACCTCTATCCAAGCTTCGTGGATACCGGCCCGGCTTTTTTTCCTTCAACGTCGATGGTGGCCGATGTCCAACATGCAATGGGGACGGCTATAAAGTAGTGGACATGCAGTTTTTGGCCGATGTTACTTTGGTGTGTGAAGACTGTAAAGGGAAGCGCTTTAAAAGCGAAATGTTAGACGTTACCTACAAAGACAAAAACATCTATGATGTATTGGAAATGGATATTCAGGAGGCCGTTATTTTCTTTGCAGATCAACCCGAGATAATAAATAGGATTCAGCCCCTTCTTGATATCGGTTTAGGTTATGTCAAATTAGGACAATCCTCTTCCAGCTTATCCGGTGGTGAAGCACAACGTGTTAAACTTGCCAGCTTCCTAACCAAAGAAAATAGAGTTCCCCACACACTATTCATCTTTGACGAACCCACGACAGGACTACATTTTGACGACGTCAGAAAATTACTCATTGCCTTCAATAAGTTAATCACCAGAGGCAACTCCATCGTCATCATTGAACACAACATGGACGTCCTAAAAAATTGCGATTATATCATCGATATCGGTCCGGAAGGAGGCAAAGGCGGCGGAAAGATTCTTTATCAGGGGAGTCCGGAAGGTCTGCTGGAGGTGAAAGAAAGCTATACCGCCCAATATATGAAATTGTGATTCAAAGTGAATTGTCCGGAAAGTGAAATAATAATTAAACAGCACAGAAGCTACCCATTAAGAAATGAATAAAATACAACGAATAACGGTTTTTTGCGGTGCCAATGATGGGTTTGACCCTGATTTTAAAAAGATGGCAGAGACAATTGGAGCGACACTGGCACAAAACCAAATAGGCGTCATATACGGAGGCGCCAAAATAGGAATTATGGGAGCTGTGGCAGACGGCTCCATATCTCACGGTGGCGAAGTGATCGGTATTCTGCCGCATTTTCTCAGCGTCAAAGAAATTGCTCACAACCAATTGAGTCAACTCATCGTAGTGGACACCATGCACGAGAGAAAGGTGAAGATGTATGAAATGGCAGATGGATTTATTATCCTTCCGGGCGGATTCGGTACGATGGACGAGCTTTTTGAGACGCTCACCTGGGCACAATTGGGGCTTCATAATAAGCCTATCGGCATCCTTAATTTCAAAAACTATTACGACCACCTGATCGCATTTGTCCGTGTCATGGCTGCTCAAGGCATTTTAAAAGAAATATATCTACCGATGATCCTCGTGGACGACAATATCGAAGGCTTGCTCGATAAAATGCACAACTACAAAGCGCCTAATGTCGAAAAATGGATAACAACAGAAAATACGTAGAAATGGAGATGAATTTGCAACAACCACTTGAAACTGAATTGGCGCAACTTATACCCTTGCAACAAGGAGACTTTGAGTTGTTGTATCATGTAGCTTCTAATCCAAAAGTCTGGCAACAGCACCCCAACAAGGATCGATGGAAAGAAGACATCTTCAGGACCTTTTTTGAGGGCGCTATTGAAAGCGGCGGCGCATACAGAATAGTGGATCGAAGTACCGGTCAGACCATAGGGAGTAGTCGGTTTTATGATTACGATGCGTTGGACAATTCTATTAAGATAGGATATACCTTTTACAATCCTGAATATTGGGGACGAGGATATAACCCTTCCGTCAAGCGTAAGATGTTGGAATATATTTTCAACTATGTATCAAAGGTTTACTTCCATATTGGCGCCGTCAATATCCGTTCGCAAGTGTCTATATCCCGACTTGGAGCGGTTAAAGTAGGCGAAAAAGCAGTTGAATATTTCGGCGAAGCTCCCGCACTCAACTATATTTATTGTATAGAAAAAGCCGATTTTAAACCGTAAATGCAGCAAAAGGAGGAAGAGCTAACACCAAACTCTAAACTCTAAAAAATCGACATCCAATAGAATATATTTACGAAAACCCCGAATGTATTAGAAAAATATTAATACCAATCGCTCTGGCAATAGAAAATATTTAATACCTAACCAATCCACAAAAATTTGGGCGTGCCCCCGCTTTTGAGAGCGGGGTCAGGCTATCCGCTGTACTCCTTCCTACCGTCAGTCGTGCCGCTTCTATCCCTCACGCAAAACGGCAAAGGGCGGCATCATCCGTTTTGAGAAAAGTAATACCGAATGGATATTCGTAATAGTCCAATTACATTGGCCTAAACGACTATCGCATCGGCATTATACCAAAAATGTTGGACTAATTTATAAATCAATTTGGTATAACACCAAAGTGATTAATAAATCAGGCTAACTTTCCCTAAAGTCAAGATACCGGTATGATAGATGTTAAGGCAATTGGATTATTACATATATCCAATCGGTGTATTTGAAGTGATTAAAATTTACCATAAATCCATTGAAAAGGTCCTTGCATTCGAGTTGTCATCATAATCAACGCTCTTCGATTTTTATCAAAACCATTCCTGCTGAATTCAGGTTGAAAAAAGCTATCACTTCTCCCTTGAACCATTTGGGATATCAGAAAAATGCTTACATTTATTAGAGAAATATACGCAAGATTGCGGAAATACAATTGTTATCTCGGATTGAAAAGAAAAGGCAGCCATTGGAATTATAGCATGTGATGCAATAATTGCTAGCTTCTTTCCCAAATCAACTCATCTGGGATGTTATCAGCTATGTTTAACTAATTTTTAACATCAAAATTTCATTATTATGAAAAATCTTACAAGAAAAACAATAAAATCTTTTTATTCATGCTATTTGCTATTTTGTATACCTCTTTTTTTATTTACCCTAAAGAGATCACTGCACAGTATAGCCCTATTTCTTTAGAAGACAAACGAGAACAAGCTACACTAATCATTGAGGGTAAAGTCATTAAACAGGAGACTTTAAGGAAGGATAAGCAAGTGTTCACTAAGAACACTTTAGAAGTTATCCAGCTTATAAAGGGTTCTTTAGAAAACTCGAAACACTTAACCGTAATCACTTATGGTGGCACTATAGATGGTAGAAAATATGCAAGCGATCATCTACCTGAATTAAGCAACGGTTTACATGGCTATTTTTTCTTGATGCCTACAAGTAAAGGCATGTTTTCAAATTTGTCTCTAAATAATTGCTTTGAGATATATGGTGGTGTTCAGGGCGTTTATAGATACAATCATGATTTTAGTAGAACGATAAGTTCTGTACATGATCAATATGATGATGTCGAATTATTTTATCATGATATAGGCATCCCCGCTTATAAAGATTACCAGGGAACAGGAAAAGAAAAGAATTATTCTGAACGAAATAATGATCCCTGTATAGTCTATAATCTACGAGAAGTTCCACAGACATTAACTGACACATCCGACATAAATCGTAATAATACTATACAGGTAGATCTATACATCAAAGTTACATCCGGTACATTTAAGTTGTACAATGCTAATTTGGAAACCTATTATAATACAACTATTTTTGGCTCAAATATGGTTGCAAATGCAAAGATAATTGGGGTAAAAAGTGCTGCTTTTAATTCCAATTATTCACTAACACTAGTAGATGAAGCCACAGATAAAATTTCGATAAATCTTACCGGGAACAGTTTCATTGCATCAACACTGAATAGTATTGATACCACATTCAAATATATTGCTCGTTTTACACTAATTATCCAAGGATGGGATGGAAAAAGCTTGTTTGAATATGATGAATTAGGACCTAATTTGAATAAATATAGTGAAGAAGGGACTAATATGATACACGGATTTGAATGTGAAGAATTGACTGTAGGAGCAGCTTGTAATCTTGAAATCACTTCAATTTCAGATAATGCAGCAGCGGGAGTCGGTGATATTACTAATGATGGTGTATTAGAAATTAACGGCACAAACCTGATTCATGATAGCGTCGAACCCGGTGAAGGATGGTGCGGCTTGCCAAATAAAGAACACTATGTTAAATTCAGAGATATTAACAATGAATGGGTTGCTCCACTCGAAGGAAACTATCTTGAATGGACATCTACAAAAATTAGAGTAGACGTACCCACTTTCGGTTATGTAGATGACAATTTAGACCATACAAGCTATGCACTCGGTCAATATGCCGGTACAGGAAATATCCGTGTTTGTATAAACGACGCCTTATTCAAATGTTCCTGCTATGCTACCAGCAAATCAGATGATAACAACAATGAAGGCGAACTCTACATACCGTATTCTGCAAAATCAATGGATAGAGAAATGGAGTCAGGATATGATCCTGAAACCGATTGTAATATTAGCCGGTTTGCTAGATATTCAACTGATTTGACAAACAATTGGTTTTACTTTAACATCTCTTCATTGTCATTACCCGCACAACAGGCATTTATTAGAGCACTCAATACTTGGCGATGTGCAATTGATATTAATTTCGGAATAAATACCGAATATGGCATTCCAGTTTCTTTTGAACCACTTAATAACGGGCTTGATGCTTTTACAGGCAGTACAACTGTTAATTGCACGAGCGATAATCAAAAAATGTTTTGGGCTATAGATATGAAATTTGAATCAAATCGCATTTGGCATTTTGATGAACATACAACACCTCCTGAGGGTCATATTGATTTTGAATCGGCAGCACTACATGAGATAGGTCATGCTATAGGACTTATTCACACCAATAATGAAGATAATGTAATGTTTGATGTTCTTAAAGCTGGGACAAAGAAACGTATATTAACTACGGATGACCTAAATGGTGGAAATTTTTGTCAAGATCGAAGTTTGATTGAATTACCATATGGATGCGGCTATGAGCTAATTGATTTGGTAGAAAATTGTAACATTCCACTCTCTATCAATGAAACTAAAAATGAATCATTAATTAAAATATTTCCTAATCCAACATTAGCTGAATTAAATATTAATATTGAGTCAACTATGTACTGTATTGAAATAATAGGTGCTGATGGTAAGGTTGTAAAGTCTTATAAACAGGTTAGAGGTCATACTGGAATAAATGTGTCAGATTTATTAAATGGGATATATTTTATCAAGATCACAAGTAATAAAAATTCATACACTTCAAAATTTGTAAAGCTATGATAAGGATTGTTTTTTACTTGATAGTCTTTATTGCTATAAGTGCATGTAGAACTAGTAACAGAAGTAAGCAAACTTTATATAGAGCAAATCAAACTGTGATTAAAGCGCAAAACGACTCTTCAATAAAGTTCCTTGCGCAGAATTGCGAGTTCGTACGTAAATATGTTGAAAATAATATGAAAATATATTGCAACGATTATAAAAATAAAAACATAGAATTATTAAGTAAAGATTTTATATTGTATCAATGTAATGATAGTATTATAGGATTGTTATCTAATTCAAATTGTTTTAAAGGTTTTAATCCTGAGGAAATATTAAGATGTTTGGGAAAACCTTCAAAAGGGTTTAGCCAATTTTCGGGATTCATAGAGTATTGGTTCTATCAGAAGAATTTTGATAATTCTATACTTGCTGTAAGATTTATCAAACCTAATGATATCGTTACGAATAACCTTATCAAGGTTTTTAACTACGAAATAGACCATTAAATGGTCAAGCTGTAAAACGACAAATATGTTCAATATAAGGTAGATAACAACCCAAGATAACACTGTGTACCACGTACATGCCTCCTAAACGTCGGCACGTCGGATACACTTGACCGTTGGCCAAGATACCTCCCTACGGTCGGCATCTTGGCCAATGGAGCGGAGACTACGTCTCATCTTGAACGACGACACCTCCCATCCGGTCGGTACCATCGTCCAACATGAAACTTCGCAAGTCTCCGCTCCATTAGGTATAATTGAAAAATAAATTAAAATAAGAAAATAAATAGAATTGGAAATACTCTCAGACATAGATTACGGATTACTCATTACAACTATAGGGTGTATTCTTGCAATAGTAGCAATTTGGCAAGCTTACAAATATAAAACTCAAAAGAAACTCGAATTTCAAACTTGGACTAAAGAATCACTAGTAAAATTGGATGATAATTTAGGTGAACTAACCTTAACCTTTGAAAATAAGAAAATTAATGAAATAATAAAACTAGAATTTTATTTTAAAAATGAAGGAAATACACCATTAACAATAAATGAAATTGTCGAACCTATAATAATAAAGTTTGATAGACAAATTAAAGTATTGGAAGTTGAAGTTCCATGATTTTAGTTGACAACTTTTTCTAATCAGTAATTTAAATGTGGATAACTATTCGTCATAATGATAGTGGTGATTTATTATTTCCAAAACTCCCACCATTTTTTTATTCGAATAGGGTCATTGTATATATTTTGAACTCGATCATTTTTGGGTTCAACAACGGCATTCGTAATAATTTCGGGTTCTGTATTGGTGATATTTTCATGTACAAATAAATATCTTGTTGCCTTTTCATCTGGTTCAATATCCCAAAATCTCTTACCAATCACAACTTCTAATTGATTCCAAATAATTTCGGATGTGTCTTCAGCGTTATTTTCGACTCCCAGTTTTTCACCTTCATCTTGCATTCTTTCATCATTCACTTCCATGATTAAACGTTTTTCAATGCCATTTTCACAATAATTGATGTAAAATGCCATCGACGTTTCAGATAATGCAAAAGTCAAACTATTGTCATTCTTCAAAGGAAAAGATTCTGTACACATTTCCATACTGATAAATAATAATGTGCCATTTTCAGAAAAATAAACATCACATATTCCATCATCTTTCCAATTGGATGATGCCGTTTCGAAGTCTATTTCTGTTTCTTTTTTTAAATTCCAACCTAATTCTTTCTGTAAAGAGTCGAAATCATTTTCATAGTTTTTGTTAATAGCTAATCCTGAAATATTAAATCCCATGTCGTATCACTTTTATTTTGTTGAAGGTAGTCATATAAAATGTTATATACAGTTTTATCTTTATTTTTTGACCGGTTTACCGGCGGTACTGCTGCGCGGTCGTTACACTTCGTTTTAATTGTCTGTCATTTGGGCGCAAAGAGAGTTTAGTTATTGGGGGTAGTTTTTTATAGTTTCTCCGATATAGTTCATTGCTTTGTCATAGGTTTCTATTCCATGGCCAACGTTCTCAAAAACTTTTATTTCTTTTAATGTTTTGATATATTTCCTTGCGTTGTCAATTGATTTTTGATATGGGAATAACAAATCTTTATTACCTTCAAGAAGATAAGTGTCCACCTTAACATCAGCCAATTGTTTATCCATATAATAAGGTTTCTGTGTATTGTCTTTGTATCGTTTTATTGCAAACACTTCATAATCTATAATCAACGCTTCTGATTCTTGTGATAATTGATGATTTGGTTTTGAAAAAACTGCTTTGTCTAAGAATTTAAGAACATTTTTTTCTGTGGGTTTTATTATCGGTAATAGATTGAAGTAAAGATTACTCCATTTCATTGAAAATGGCTGCAAACATCCGGGATTTAAAAGAAAAGCGGCTTGTAATTTATCCGGATTTGTAATTCCCATTTTCATACAAATCAAACCTCCAAAAGATGCCCCGGCAACAAAGGCTCTTTCGATATTCAGTTTCTCAAAAACATCATTTGCCCAATGTCCGTAATCTAATGATTTAATGTCAGGCGTAGCGCCGTTACTGAAGTTAGGAAGTCCGTTTGTTTCAACTAGAAAGATTCTGAGTTTGAGGTTTAGGTTATCAAGCCCTTTGTCAAAATCCCAAAACAAAGAAGTCGTTCTTGCTCCCGGGAATATTACCAATGTTTCTAAGTTCTCTTTGGTGTTTATTCCCCAGACGTGGGTTTTGCCCAAAGCGGTGTCAATTTCAATTCGTTCATATTCTCTTCCGTTACTTTTCTCTAATTTTTTTACCCAATTGTCAAAAAATAAAAAATCCTGTTTTTCATCTTTAAAAGTAGATTGTCGTTTTATCTGCATGTTTTCTTTGTTGTATGGTTCGTCAAAATTACCGCTAACACAAAGGAATCTTGATTCGCTGTTAAAAACAACATTTTTTTGACCTGAGAAGCAGGTCAAGCCATAGTGTAAAATCAATAAATCCCTTTTTGTATTGGTTTGGTTACTAATGGCATAAATGTAGTAAAAAGCGAGTAGTTTTTTTAAAATTGGGTGAATTATTTTATGGTAGGATTTATGGAGCTTGTAGGTGTATTTTGGGCAATAGGATTTTGGGCGGGATTGAGCTTCTTCCGGTATGCAAGGTATTTCAACCCATATTCCGCATTAGAAAATACGGAATTTAGGTTTATACACGTTGGTACACCAACCAAGGTCTATCCGGGCATTGCCCTTTATTGTCAACACTTCAAAGAATACCTCTGCTCAAACGACAGCTATATACAGCTTTTTTCTATTCGGCATAAGGTAAAAAGTTGTAATTTTTTGTCCACTTGTCATTTGAAGTTAAATATGAGTGGGAAAATAAAAGTTACAAATATTGTCCATAGGCTGTAAAATGGTAAAAATGCAGAAATACTTTTTTCTACATTTTCAATCTCGTTATTGTTTTTTATCGTTTTATAAAGGTTGTATGTTACAAGAATCAAGTTTGTCAAGATTAGGATATTACCGCCCAATACAGCAAGTCTATTTGGTGTAATTCCCCATTCCGAAATTCTGAACAGAATGGCCGATAAAGTAATTCCATTCACTATAACTGTCACTATTGAAAGTCCAAACAAAAGTATAATTTCTGTTTTACTGTCCGAGTTTTTTGAAGTTTCTGCAATTGAAAAAAGAATAATTGCCATAACGCCAATTAAAAGCAAATTAAATATCAAAAGAAAGTCTCTGTCGTTGTAGGGATCTTTTCCGGTTCCAATAACTGCAATAAGATAAATAACAAGCGTGGTCAAAACCAATGGTGTAAACACTTTTGCAATTATTGGAGAAACTCTATTTACTAATTGCGGATTTGCCTGAACAAGATATGTCCCGATAATGGGTGATTCATTTTGTTGGTTTGATTGTCGTGTTTTTAATTTTTGTCAGGTTGGCGAAAAGCAAGCCCTTTTGCAATTTGACCAAAAATTGCAAATGTGCTTACTTGTTAGTCGTTATTCATTTGTCAGCAATTTGATTGTCTGAAACCAATAAAAAAGTGCTTCGCCTTTTGCTACAAATTTCAGTCGCTTGTTTAGGAAATTGTAGTTCGTATTTGATATCAAATAGTCTGTCAAAGGAATTGTTTCGCTAAATTTTGTTAGTTCGTTCTTGTCTGCCAAAATAACGGAAGCTAAATAAGCGGCTTTTGCAGATGCAACTTGTGCTTCTAAAATCTCAAACTTACCGACAAAAACAAAATTTCGGAATTGATTTATACCGATATTGATTTCTGTAAACTTTGCTTTTTCATCTTCGGTTTTTAAGATGTCCTTTTTTGCTATCAGCAAAGCGGTATCAATAGTGTCTTGAAGCACTTGTTCAACTGATTTTATTTTTCTTTCAGGTCTATATTCAATTTCCCCTTTTGCTGTTTCCAAAAATGATTTTTTGAAAACGTTTATGTCAGTTAGTAAATCAAACAAATTGCCAATGTCAAATAGTTGCTTTAAAATCTCTTTTTCCTTTTCTGCATTGTATGGAATACCGGTTGTATTGGGTGCAAACGCTGTGAGCTTGTCGCCCAAAATGGAATTGATGTCGGGTGTTATTACCAAAACCGATTTGTCTGTTTGCAAAATCCATTCTGTTCCCAAAGAAGTTTCAACTAATTTTGGATAATGATTTTCTGCAAACAAAATATCCAATAAAATTTCTCTTTCGGGATTTGAAACTACTTGCCCCGATTGATTTTTATTTGTAAAGTTTGAGTTGTATAAAAACTTGTAATGAGCTTTGGGAATGTCGCCTTGATAACTTCTTTTTTCGTCTAATTCCATCCGGGTAAAAGCACTTGTTTCTTCAATTTTAGAAAGGTGTTTTTCCAATTCTTCTTTGCTAATTTTAGGGCTAACAATAATATCAATATCCACCGAAAAACGTTTGGGTTCTTTCATCAGCAAAATTAAACTTGTTCCACCTTTGAAAATGAAATCCAACCCACTTAACTGCAATTGTTCCAACAAATACAAAGCATAAATCATACTTTCCATTAACGTTGGGTCTTTGCAGTATTTCTTCCTTTTTACAGCAATCCAATCGGCTGAAAGTGTTTTTAAATCAATCATTCAATATGTTTTTAGGAATATCTGTTTTATCGGTAAAAAATTGTCGCAACTCAATATCTTTTCTTCTTCGTTTGGCGTAGTGAAATACTTTTGTAAAATCAATCGCATAACGATTGTACGCATTATTGACTATATGAACTAATTCGCTTCCTTGAAATGCTAAAAATATTTTTTTGTCAGAATACAAATCAATTATCAATTTTTCAAGCGTTGTAGTTGCTACATTGTTTACTTTCTGAATGGGTGATTTTGAAACCAACGGAAGTAAAACGATTGCCTTTTCGCTTTCATAAATGTATCGTTCAATTTCTTTTTCTTCGGGTTGAATAAAAACATCACCTAATTTTTGCCCTTTCAAAAAATCATAAACAGGCTTTAATGCTTCTTTTTCCACTTGTAAAATTGTAATGTGCTTTGCAGGAATGTGAAGCATAAATTCACTAACAATTTGCGTTGTCCATACGCAAAATTTCAACGATGAAAATTGCTTTTCAATACTTGCGTAAATTTTCTTCGTTTCCTTGTCAATATCGGGTTTGAAAACAGGCTTAAAAGAAAGCGTAAAAACTCCTTTTGAAATGGAAGTAATGATTTGCTTTTCTTTCAGATTATATATTATCCACCTGAAAGTTGTTTTTTTCAAATCGGGCTTAAACTCTGTGTAAAAGTCATAAAGTTCTTTTCGGGAAAAAGATTTCCTATTCCTGAAATGTTGTCGAAGCTGCTCTATGATAATGTCGTTTGCCACTGCTTTATTTGCTTTGTCTGCAAAGATAATAAAAAATCAAACAAAAGACAGCAATAGCAAAAAAGTGTCAAATGTTTGATTTCAAACAAAAGACAACAAAAGTGTATTTGTTGGCAAATGTTGGAAAGTCAATTATCAATTCTCTATCTTGAAAATTTCCACAAAATTTTCAAGACTTCCTATTTTTACGATGTCGCCAACTGCGTGTCCAATTAGGGAAACTGCTAAAGGCGATTTTTCGTAAATTTTCTGAATACTGTTTGATGTCGGTTTGTTATTCTGTGTAGTAACAATATGAATATTGAGGTCTTTTCCGTTGTTCATATACAACATCCCAACCTTCGTTCAGTTTCTGAACGGCAAAAACGGCACGGATGGGATTGTTTTCATCTTCCAAGGTGTTGAGTAATATTTGGTTTTGCTCGGCTTCTGCGTCATTGTTGGCACTCAGGCAATTTTCAAATTTGAAATTAGCTTGAATGCGTATTACAATTTCATTGGTTGAAATACCGATGTTTTTAAAAAATCGAAAAGCCTTTTGAACGATTGAAACAGTAGAAGTCTTTTGAATTTACTCTACCATCGTCACCGAAAAACCATCAATCAGTTTGTGAAAATTCTCTTTGTTCTGTTCTGATTCTTTGATTGTCTTTTTAGCTTTGAACAGAATTACGGGCTTCAAAATAATATTGTCTGTATGTTGATCACTTGTCAAAATGGTTTACTTTTCTGTTTATGTTTTGGTCGTCTCGTCAATGCTCGGAGTGTTGTCCTACCATTGGTCAAGATGCGGACCTGAGGGAGATATCTTGGCCAACGTTCCGGTAGTATGGCGAATGAGTGGATTAGAAAGACGGAACCTTCAACATTGCACCAACGTAGCAAAAGAAAAATGTTTTTGCGGAATTATTTGTAGAAAGTTTCAATTATCCGTGAACTCAGCTCTTTTGCCGAACTGCTTGTTACCAGAGGTTTTATGATTTTAATTATGGAAGTTTAGGTTATTAAAACAATTAATTGTAAATTTACGCATAATTAAATGTAAAATTACAATTTAAAATGAAAGCAGTTACTGTTCCAAAGCGTAAAGCTTCAACAAAAACTTCAACTCAAACCATCGTTAGAGCTAGTGGTAAAGTCGTAAAATTTTCTCCAGTATGGGTTGTCCGTCATCCTAAGGATGCTCCCGGCTACAAATTAGAGTTAATTAATAGAATTCGCCAAGGTGTTAAAAAATCGGATTGGAAAGATTTGATTCAAAATATAGGAGCTAAAGAAAAAGAATTCGAATTTATTTTGCCAACATCTATAAGTAGCATGCAAAAGAAGGAGATTTATAGTCAAGAAACATCTGAAAGAATTTATGAAATATCTAGACTTTTTGGGTTGGGTTACGAAGTGTTTGATTCGCAAGATCAATTCAAACAATGGCTTGTAACTCCATCTAAAGCTTTAGGAAATAAGACTCCTTTTGAATTACTTGATAGCAGTTTTGGCTTTGAAGTTGTGGAGAATGAAATTGTAAGAATCCAATATAATGTTTACAGTTAATGATAGTTTATAGGGTAGCTAATTTAAAACATAAAGATTCTACACTTTCGGGAATTGGAGCAGAAAAAGTGGGCGGTAGATGGAATGAAATAGGAATACGTGCAGTATATTGTTCTGAGAATATTTCATTAGCTTTATTAGAATATTATGTTCATTCAGAAAACATAGGGACATTACCAGAAAAAATAGTTGTTGCAAAGATTGAAATCCCGAAAGGATTTATAATAGAAGAACTTGCTGAATTGCCAGAAAGATGGAATCAATATCCATATTCATCAGAAACAACTGAAATATTTTCAAATAGAGCTATCGATAAAGCGTTCTTTGGCATAAAAGTACCATCTACAATTGTGCCATTAGAATTTAATTTTGTTTTAAATCCATTATTTAGAAAATTTGGAGAAATTGAAATATTAGAATTTCTTGACTTGCCTATTGACGAAAGATTGAAAACCGATAAACATTAATTGGGCGAATGCTCGTCAAAATTTTTTTGTAACGGTCAGCACTTGCGACGGCGCAGCGATAGCAAGTCTGACCTCATATCACTTGTTATATCCAGTTACTTTTTATTTTCAAGTTCATGCATTTTTAATAACCTATTAGCCTCTGATCTAATATCAGCATTATTATCACTGAGATTGGCTTTAAGATTTTCAAAGGAATATTCACTATTCCTTTCGAACAGTTGTTGCATAATATATAATCGGACAGAGTAAGATTTATCATTCTGATGTTTTAACATAAATGGAATCAAAAGAGGATCCTCGAATTTGGACAGATAATGAATTGATGAAATCTTAAGATTACTTAAAACACCTTCAATCAGGTCTTCTTTTGCTACTCCAGACTTGAATCGCAATCCTTCGAATAAAAAAGGTTTTGAGATGATATTAAAAACTTTTTTATTCTTATTAAACTTTGATAGACCTTCCATCGCCATTTGAATATGTTCAGTGTTTATAGACGTTGACATTATTTGATCCAAATAGGGAATAATCTGTTCGGACTTCAGTCTACATAACAGTTTAAATTGGTTTCTGTGGAAATCATAATCTACCATTTTTTGAGCCCTTCGGTCTTCGAATTCCTTTTTGGTCTGATTAAATTGAATAAGTGGTGGATATTCTTTATATTCAGTAGTATTTGACCAAATATCGCTAATCTTATAGGCTAATTTTATTGAGTCATAAGGCATCACTAAAAAGCTTTTGGTACAATTAACAGTTACTTGTTCTGTTTTTTTACCTTTTTTTAATATTCTAAATTCTTTAGTACATTGTACTGTATAAGTGCCGGGCCGATCCAGATCAACCCAATTATCTATCCAATGCAGGTATGATAAGGAATCTCCTAATAAAAGCTCTTGATATCCCACACGTCTGCTTATCATTATAATTTCGTCCTGTACAGAATGTTTTAAAGCTATTAGTTTTCTAGATGAATCATAAACTTTTACTATGAATGACTCATCTCTTCTTAAGTCATTATGGTTAAATCCAAGTGGATCATAATATAATGTAATTGGTTTTTTAGAACTATTATGAATTGAATACTCAAAATACATCGATTGACCTAACAAAAGAGTGTCTGGAAAATTAATTGAACATTCCAGTCCATTCTGAGCTGTTGTTACATTTTCAATAGCCAAAATGGTCAATAATATTTGAAGTATTCGTTTCATTTTTATTAATTGGCTATAACATTAAGGAATATTAATTGGCTGTTAAAAGTATCATTTTTTTGATCTGAGGAGCAGGTCGTGCCATAGTGCAAAATCATTCATTCCTATTTGTAATGTTTGGTTACTAATGGCATAAATGTAGTAAAAAGTTGACATTCTTTCTGTTTGAATTGGAGATTTTATTTTATGGTAAGATTTATGGAGCTTGGTGCTGTATTTTGGGCAATAGGATTTTGGGCGGGATTGAGCTTCTTCCGGTATGCAAGGTATTTCAATCCATATTCCGTATTAGGAAATACAGAATTTAGGTTTATACACTTTGGTACACCAACCAAGGTCTATCCGGGCATTGCCCAATATTGTCATCACAACACAGAATGCCTCTGCTCAAATGACAGCTAAATCCTGCTTTTTTCTATACGGCATAATGTTAGCGGCTATTGCTCTTATTTTCCGTCAAATATTTCTTGTAGTTTTTGTTGTAATAACTTCTTGTCTGGGAGTTGTGTTTGATATTCCGAAACCATTGTTGGAGAAAGATTTCTACTCAAAGCATACTCCACAACTTCACTATCCCGTCCTTTACAAAGTAATATACCAATGCTTGGATTTTCATTTTTCTTTTTCACATCTCGGTCTAATGCCTCTAAATAAAAATTCAGTTGCCCTAAGTGTTCTGGTTGAAACTCTACAGCTTTCAATTCAAAAGCTACTAAACATTGTAAGTCTCGATGATAAAAAAGCAAATCAATATAGAAATCTCTTTTTCCTACTTGTACTCTGTATTCTTCATCAATGAAAATGAAGTCCTTACCTAATTCAAGAATGAATTTTTTCATCTGTTTTACCAATCCTTTTTGTAAGTCTGGTTCGTTGTATGGTTCAGGTAAATTTAGAAATTCAAACACATAATTGTCTTTAAATGCTTTAGTTAAGTCCGCTTTAAATTCTCTCTGTCCTGCTGAGAGTTTTGCATTGCCTAACATGACTCGTTCGAAAACCGAACTATTAATTTGCCTTTCTAATTCACGAGTACTATATTTTTCTTGAATGGTAAGTTTGAGATAAAATTCCCTTTCTTCGTCTGATTTTGCTCTACCTAAAATTGTGAGATTATTTGTCCAACTAATTTCTCTCAGCACTGATGAGAGTTTTGGTAAATCTTTGTAAGTTTCATAAAACTGCTTCATTCTCCAAATATTCTTGTCTGAAAACCCTTTGATTTCAGGTTCATTGGTTTGGATAAATTCGGATAACTCTTTAACAACGGATTGTCCCCACTCACTTAATTCGACTTTTTTACTGATGTATTCTCCAATATTCCAGTACAAGTTTATAAGTTCAGAATTAACTGCTTTTATTGCTTTGGTTCGAGAATTTTTGATGAGTATTATGATATCTGTAAACTTATTGACCATTGTTTTTTAGGTTGAGAAAGTTCACAAATTTACAAAATGTTTAGGCTTGTTTTTTGGATTTATGAGAAGTGTTTTTTTGGATGAAACTTTTTTCTGCCATATCAGCTAACATTAAGGAATATTGATTGGCTGTTAAAAGTATAACTTTTTGTATTGTTTGGCTACTAATGGCATAAATGTAATAAAATGTGGACAAATTTTTTAAAATTGGGGAATTTGGATATTACGGTTTGAATTGTGCCAGTGATTACGGTTCAAATGATGCCAATTCCGCATTAGACAATTGCGGAATCGATTTACGACTCGTAATCAATGGTTTACAGAAACCATTGAAACGATTCGTACATCGGGATTAACCCTCATAATCAGCACTATACGTTTTTTCAAAACCTATACTGCTGAATTCGGGTTCAATTTTAGTATGTATTTTCATGATATTTTTTACTGAATACTTATGCAAAAACAATGCCATTTTTTACTATACTTACTAGATTTTCATGTGAATAGAAATAGGGCCTGTTCAACGGTTTTCGGCTTTGAGAGGCAGCGGATTTTAGCACTAACTTTCATGCGAGCCGAGACCTCAATTATAAGAAAAAGTCTGAAACGTAGTACTATTCCCGCTATCCTGCAAAACAGCTCATTGTGTTGCAGTACAATTGTTTAAGCGATTTTGATTTTCCCTTCTCTAATTGCTCGCATATACTCACGTTTTTGCACTAATGTCATTCCTTCATTTTTTTAGCCAATTTTTCTTTAATGGCTCGGAAGAAGGTTACGGTATCAAATTCTTTTTTCTCTTTATTTTTCATCTATTAAAAACTCTAATGGTGAACGAATATCTATCAAAGGATAGCCCAATCTCATATTTATTGAATTGAACATTTTTATTTTGTCAAAGTTTACAATGTGCTTAAAATTCCAACTAATCAAACAGTCTAACCGATGAACCGATGATAATGCGATATGATAAGCATCATTTTCACTTGATTTCCCTAATGCCTTTTCTGAAATATAGGTTTGAGCTAGGATTTCCGTTTCGTCATTCATTTCAATATAAGTCAAACATTCTGTAGGAATTAAAACCTTTACTTCTTGAATGTGTGGTGGCGCTAGTATTAGCTCGGTCTCATTTAACTCCGAGAAGAAAATGGAAAAGTCTTTATTTATAATACGATCAAACAGTTTTTTAGTGGCTATTTCAAACTCTGTGTCGTAGTAGCCACCTATAACTGATGGGTCAATATAAATTTAGAAAAATTCGATATTCAGCGTTTGGATTTGGATAACGGTCTAGGTGAATTTTATTACCTTTCCAATCCCAAGTTTCTTCTATAGGTTGATTGTTTTCTTTTATTTGAAAATCTGAAGGAAGCAATTCATTTAATTGTTTCCAGGCTTTGTTTGAAAAATACGAGTTCATATTTACTGATTTTTGTAGCACAAAGTTCAGCAGTTTAAAAATGAATTTGTTTAAAGTAATTTAAAAAGTGAGTTTGGCTTTCAAATTACTTAACCAAACATTGGTAATTCCCATAAAACTGGCGATGTTTTGTGCAGGGAATCGTTGGAAAAGAAAAGCATAGTTTTCATAAAGCCATCTCAGATACTCTTCGCTTGTCAAGCCTAATTGGAAGTTGCGGAAAAGATCAAAGTTTACAAACAACTTTTCTGTTTCGTGTGTGTAGAACGGCAAGAGTTCAAGGTTATTTTGTATTTGCTGATAAAAAAAATCAAAATCAACCGAAACGACCACCGATTTTTCATTGGCTTTAATTTCGTAGTTTGTCTTTTGGTGAAAATAAACCGTATCGTATGATTTGAAAAATTCGCAAAAACTTTCGGTATGAAACATTACAGTTTTTTCTTCGCCCCGTGAGGTAATAATGTTACGAATGAAGCTCCCTTCCGCGATAAAATAAATCTTTCTGTTGCTGGACTGAAACGCAATCAAAGTTTCATTTTTGTCAAGCGTAAGAATGTCGCAATTGTTTTCAAGTTGGATGATAAAGTCGCTGTTGTCTTGTTGTGGCAGCTTGTTGACCAAAAGTCCAAAGTATTTTATCTTTTCCATTTGCGCTGGCTGTCGTTATACTTGCCACACTACATTAAGGAATATTAATTTGCTGTTAAAAGTATCACTTTTTTGACCTGAGGATCCGGTCTTGCCATAGAGCAAAATCATTCATTCCCTATTTGTATTGGTTGGTTACTAATGGCATAAATGTTGTAAAAAGTGGGCAGTTTTTTTAAAATTGGGTGATTTATTTTATTGTAGGATTTATGGAGCTTGTAGGTGTATTTTGGGCAATAGGATTTTGGGCGGGGTTTGAGCGTCTTCAGGTATGAAGGTATTGATATTGGGAGGTGCTTTATTTTGTAGATAGGAGTGTAGGTAATCCGGATCTTCAGGTATTGATTCTTTATCAGAATTATAAACTCTTCGAATTCTCAATTCCATGCTTCAATTTTAGCTTGTATTTTCATGATATTTTTAATAAATATATATGCAAATACAATGTCATATTGTATTATATTTACCTGATTATCATGTAAATACACATAGGGTTTGTTCAGTAGGGCGGAGACTTATTATAGCCAGTGGTTCTTGTACACCGTCCTTATAAACCATTGTCGTTATTAAGTTTCTGTGTCATTGTCGGGCTGTGTGTCGGGTGTATTATTTTTTAAAAGCGTTGGGAAAATAATTGAAATTCTTCTCAGCGTTGGAAAGCTCTTCCCGATTATTCGAGATGTGTTTGTCCCTGAGTGTTGGCTCTTACTTGTTCGCTTCGTTGTATTCCTCGTCTGTTACAGGTTGCAGCCAAGTTACCTGAACATCTTCTTTGAAGTTGGTTATGGCAATATGTGTCATTTGAGTAGTTGCAGTTGCGCCGTGCCAGTGCTCTGTGTTTTCGGGAATGTTCACTACATCGCCTTTCTTGATTGCTAGTGCAGGTTTTCCTTTTTCCTGATAAAATCCATTACCTTCAATCACAAGCAGCACTTGTCCTTTTGGGTGTGTGTGCCAATTTGTTCTTGCATTAGGTTCATAGGTTACGCTGCCTGCGGAAGATTCATTGTTCTTATCCTTTGCAACCAAAGGCGTTAGAAAAGCATTTCCGCTAAAGTATTCTTTTGGTAATTGCTGTCCTTTCGGAAAAATTTCTGTGTCCATATTTATTCTATTTTTTAATTTTGTTTAAATGATTTTTAATTATTCCGCTGAACCTCTCAACCTCATTCGCTCTTCCTGATAATCTAAAATCATCATCTTTTTGTGAATAATTTCCTCATTTAATGTTGGTTGGGTAGTATTTATTTGGACAAGATGTTTTCTTTGTTGTTCAAGTAAATTCAGATAAATTTCGCTGTTTCCACTATGTGTTTGCAATTCCTTATCTTGTTGTATCTGCTCTTTAATTTGATTTAATAGATGTAGGAAGGTGGCACTTTTTTGTTCATCATCAGAGAAAATATTTTTAAGATATTCTATAGAAACCCTCATTAATTCCTTGTCTAAATACAAAGAAACTTCGTGTTCAGATCGCGGATAATCCAACTCTTTAAGATTGGCTTTCTTGATGATGTATGGTAAGGTCAAGCCCTGAATAGTAAGCGTTAAAAGAATAACAACGAATGTGATGAATAAGATTAAATTCCGTTGAGGAAACATTTCGCCATTATCTAAATAAAGCGGAATGGACAATGCAGCAGCCAACGATACCACGCCACGCATTCCTGCCCAACCCATTATGAACGGAACATTTTTTCCGGGTGGATTGGGATCGGCAACTTTTATGAAATTTCGCATAATGAGCGTAACGCCAACTGCACCATAAGAACTAATAATTCGTATTAAAATCACTACAATTGTTATTAACACGCCATACCCTATGGCTTCCACTAGATTTGTATGTCCTAAACCTCCTACAATTTGTGGTAAGTCAAGCCCGATGAGTATAAAAACTACCCCATTGAGCAGGAAAATAAAGCTTTGCCACACATTAACACCTCTTATCCTTGAAGAGGAACTAAGAAATTCATATCGCTTTTGCGAGACAAACAAACCACCTGCCACTACCGACAAAACCCCGGAGCCGTGAATTTCTTCAGCCAGAATATACATGATGTATGGTGCAATAAGCGTAAGGATGACATCTATATTCGCATCTGTAGGTAATAGTTTGTGTAGTTTGGTAAACAACCAGCCAGTTAAAATACCGCAACCAACACCGCCTATAATCATCCAAACAAATTGTAAAGAAGCTTTAGGCACATCAAATTCACCGGTTGTAACGGCTAAGATTGCAAACTGAATAATAATAAGAGAAGAGGCATCATTCAACAAACTTTCTCCTTCTAGAATTGTAGAAAACCGCTTAGGTATTTTTACAAATTTGGTAATAGCATTTACACTTACCGCATCGGGTGGAGAAACAATTCCGCCCAAAAGAAAACCCAATGCCAGCGTAAATCCGGGAATTAACCAATAAGCCGTAAATGCCACACTCATCGCTGTAATAAAAACCACGATGAAAGCAAAACTCAAAATAATCCTTCTCCATTTAAACAATTCCCGGAAAGAGCAAGCCCAAGCGGCTTCATATAGAATGGGGGGTAAAAAAAGGATTGACTCGTCCTAAAAAAAGTTTACAGGTTAATACTTAAATCCTGATACAAATTTACATTTTAAAATTAATCCTGCAATTGATTTACAGGAGTTGCTTTTTTTCGATAATAATTCTTCCATAATTTTT
>JAGPCT010000092.1 GCA_018057925.1 Saprospiraceae bacterium | reverse complement strand
AGATGCCAGTTGTTTTTTATTTTATATGATAGGGAAAAATGAAAATTCTTGAAATTAATATTTTTGTATTTTGAGGTTTGTTGTAATACTTTGAATGATTGTAGGGTATAACGGGCATTGGAATATTTTATCTTGCTATTCTCAATAAAAGGGCTGTTATAGAACCTTATATCCAATTGACCAGAGAGGTCTGATGTAAGAGACCACAAGAATAGGGAGATTAGAAAGTATTTTAACATGATAGGTTGTCAATTATTTAAGAGCTATAAAGATATGATATTTTTTCGGTATTCTAACTTTTAGCCTAAGATATTATTGGCGATATATCAGGCGGTTTAAATATCAAGCCATTTAGCTTCAAAATCATTTAGCTATAGTATAATTTTAGGTATTTAATACCGAATTGACTTTTAATATATTCCAATTGATGGAAAAGATATATTGGTCTATTTATTCGTATAACTTACAACTTCAATTTCTTTTAATCGATTATGTTATGAAAAAGGGATACGGGCTGTCCTCAAACATGAAGTCCATCATACAAAATGAAATGTAAAAAAAAATGGTCGGAGTAGCCGAAAGTGTATTCTAAAATCAGCACAAGCTAAAAAAGGCCGCCTTTGGGGCAGCCTTCTTTTTATATCTCCTTAAAATTAAGCTTATGCGTTGATTTGTGATTCAAGGTAAGACACTGCGTCGCCTACCGTCTTGATTTGTTCTGCTTGCTCATCAGGAATAGAAATGTTGAATTCTTTTTCAAGTTCCATGATTAATTCAACTGTATCTAAAGAATCAGCACCGAGGTGTTCAGTAAAGCTTGCCTCAAGAGTTACATCAGACTCATCTACGCCAAGTCTTTCAACGATAATTTTTCTGACTTTTTCTTCAATACTTTGTGACATTTTACGATTGTTTAAGTTTGGTTTATTAAATTAAGGTGCAAAGTAAATCATTCCTACATCTATAAACAAAGATTTAGGCTATTATTTTTTTCCATTGATGTTTTTTTGCCATATAGGCGATGGATTATCCTTTTTATTTGAAAGATTTAGGTTGATTTTCCTATGCTTTAAAGTTGTTTCTACTTTTCTGACGTCAAATTATTTAAAAGTAACTGTTTGTGGCATTTTTATTTTTTTTCAGTTGGTTCTATATCCTCTTTGGGGTCAGGATGATAATAATTATAGATAATTTGGCCGGTTTTTTTACCAACAGCAGCGACGAGTGCCTCTTCAGTTGCTTCGGCTATCCGTTTTACACTTTTAAAGGTTTGTAATAACTGTTGAGTAGATATTTTTCCTACACCTTTGATTTGGGATAGTTCCGACACCGTAAAGTTCATAGAGCGCTTATCTCTATGGAAAGTTATGGCAAATCGGTGTGCCTCATTTCTCAGCCTTTGAATCAATTTTAAGGATTCTGATTTTTTATTGATGTAAAGGGGAATAGAGTCTCCCGGAAAAAATATTTCTTCTAATCGCTTTGCTATACCGACTAATGTTACACGTCCGAGGATACCCAGTTTATTAAGGACATCGGTTGCCATGCTTAGTTGGCCTTTTCCACCATCGACGATAATCAAGTCAGGTAGTGGATTACCTTCCTCGAGAAGTCGAGTATATCGCCGTGTTATCACCTCCTCCATAGAAGCAAAGTCATTGGGCCCTTCGACGGTCTTTATATTAAATTTGCGGTATTCGCTTTTGGCGGGTTGTGCATTTTTAAACACTACACAACTGGATACAGGATTGGTACCTTGTATATTACTATTGTCGAAGCATTCGATGTGTACCGGCAAATGATCCATATTAAGATCTTTTTGTAGAGTCTCCATCACCCTTTGTGCAGGCGTGACGCGTGGTGCAGATGCTGATTCCTTTCTTTTTTGTAGAATATAAAAATGTATATTCTTCTCAGCCATCTCGAGCAACTTACGTTTATCTCCTATACTTGGTATCTGTATCTTAATGTTTTTTTCATCCAATTCAACGTCATCACGGTTGACCAATATTTCGGGAGCTATGCTATTGAATCGTTGTCGCAATTGTTGGATTCCATAAGAAAAAATAAAGCCATCATCTTCAAATGTCCGTGCGCCTTCCTGAACAAAAGTATTAATCATGCTTCCATTGACAACCTTGATGTAATTGATATAAAATTCATCTCCTTCGGCAAAATAGGCGAATACGTCAATGTCCTTGATGGAGACACTTACCACCATTGACTTCGACTGATAGTCTTCAAACAAGGTAAGTTTGTCCTTTATCTCTGCTGCCCGTTCATATTCCAAATTCTCGGCATAGCGCTCCATCTCGTCACGAAGGTAAGCTTTGACCGGTGCAAAGTTACCACGCATGATATTTTTTACCTGATCGATTTTCTTGTCATATTCTGCTTCGCTCTCAAAGCCTTCACATGGACCCATACAGTTTCTCAAATGGTATTCCAGACACACTTTAAACTTACCTTTTTTAATATTTTCCGGTGTCAGATTTAAGTTGCAGGTACGCAGTGGAAACAAGTTTTTTATCAAGTCGAGAATTTGCTGTACGCGAAATTTCGAAGTAAAGGGGCCAAAGTAAGTTGAGCCATCTTTGATTACCTGTCGCGTGAAAAATACTCGAGGAAAGGGTTCTTTTTTGATACATATATAAGCGTAAGACTTACCGTCTTTTAAAAGAACATTGTATCGTGGTTGAAATTTCTTGATAAATGTAGCTTCTAAAAGCAATGCATCGTGTTCCGTTTCTACAACAGTGTATTCTAATTCAACGGCATGATCTACCATTATCCGTGACTTGCCGGGTCGATTGGAGGAATTAAAGTATGAGGATAGCCTATTTTTGAGACTTTTGGCTTTACCGACATATATTATTTTTTTTTCCTTATCTAAAAAACGATAAACGCCGGGTTGTTTGGGAATTGAAGCTGATATAGCCTTGAAATCGTCTTTGTTCATACCAAAACAACAAAATTATTTTCTAGAGGTTGAATCATCGAATGATTGAAGGGCCTGAAGAAGGTGCATTTGATTGCCTGCACGGATGAAATTGTGCCCTTCGTACGCAGCTCCGTAATATTGGTCATTCAGCAAAAAGTCTGTCATAAAGCGCAGGGCTTGCATATACACAAGGATTTGGCCGGATAAATGAAGCGAATTTTTCTCCAGTTCAGACATCAGAGAGCCAAGCTCACTTAAATATGCCTCCTGAATGGCATCAAAGTAATCTTTCCTGACATAAATTTTGCTAAAATCAGATTCTTCCTCACTTACAGGGCATACATAGGTGCGCACCATATCGCCCCAGTCACTGATAATGTATCCCGGCATCACGGTATCCAAATCTATGACGCAGATCCCACAGTCTTTATTGTCCAATAGTACATTGCTAATCTTTGCATCATGATGCATAACTCGAGTTCTAAAAAATGGAGAAACCGTAATTTGATTATATTGGTCAACCAATGGCTTTTGATGTAGCATTGCTTGAATCAAATCCTTTGATTGCTTTATTCGACTATGATTCCCGGCTTCTAAGGCAGCTTGGAATTGTGTAAATCTCCATTGTAGGTTGTGAAAATCAAGGATGACGGGTTGTAGCTGTGTCAAGTCAAAATCATTGAATACTGCGGTGAATCGAGCAAATTGCTTTGCTGCTTCATACGCCTGATGAGGTGTCTTTACGACCTCTATCGTCAAACTGTCACTTATCCATGGGAAAAATCGATAGAATTCCTCGCCGTCGAAGTACATCGATTTGCCTTCCTGATCAGATAAAGGAAGTATTAGCGGCATATCGACCTCCTTTCCCGAAATATATTTTTTAAGTAAATCTAAATTGTTGTGGATAATTTCGGGATGCGCAAATACATTGGAATTAATCCTTTGCAATACATAATAAGCATCCCCTATGTGTACTTTATAGGTCTGGTTTATTAGCCCGGATTTCACCTGAACAATAGATTTTATGGTTTCTTCAGAAAAAAAATGACTAACTACCTTTCGGATTTTTTCATTCATCGATTGCTATTTAACGTTTTTTATTACAACATCTTCAATCAACCGACATCTTCCTTGTACAAGATGGATATTTATATGTAAGCAAAGCAAAAACTGTTAAATTACCCTTCTTTCATTAAAATGCCGTAATGTGAAATTAATGGAAATTTAGGAATATGGCCGAATTTATTGTGAACCAAAATTCTGTATTTGAAAATGCTGAATCAAAAAACGGCACTTTTTACCGATTGAATACCGGTGAAAGTCAAATAGAATTGGGCTAAACAACTTACATCACGATAGCTCTCGGAGGGCATTTTACCAAACTCTGAAACGATTTGTAAATGGGGGTAATCCACATATTCAGCCCTTTTCGGTTTTAGGAAACCGTGATTGTGGATTACAACTATTTATACCACAAATTGCAGATAATTGATATTCAATTCTGAAACTTTGATACTATTTTATATACCTAAACCTAAGGTTAGCTTCATATTTTGCCTATAATAGTCCTTGTTTTTTAATAGGAAATCCGGGTTTAATTTTTTTCTAATATATCCTTTATTTCATCTTCTGAAAAACCGGTAATATCTGAGATGGTAATTATGTCAATCCCTTTAGCATAACATTTTAGAACTATTTCAATCTTCCCTTCAATCATTCCTTCAATCTTTCCTTCAATTTTTCCTTTAGCTTTTCCTTTTATTATTCCTCTAGCTTCCCCTTTGGCTTCTCCTTCGATGATTCCTTGTGCTTTTCCTCTAGCTTCCCCTTTGGCTTCCCCTTCCAATAATCCGGTTTCCCATGCATTTTCTAACATGTCTTTGGATACCAATAAGTTCTTTTGGTATTTCTTGTATTTTAATTTTGTTGCTGCATCCAT
>JAGPCT010000018.1 GCA_018057925.1 Saprospiraceae bacterium | reverse complement strand
CAATTCAGCTAATGTCTCTTTTACTGGTATGTTTAAGGCAAACGACATAATTAAATGATTTATATTTAAGACCAAATATACAACAAAAATTCCAATTAACAAATATTGGTCTAATATATATTTCATTTTCGTATTATATAGGTTGTTTAGCCGATCAATAAGTTTGGGGATGTATTTGATGTTTTGAAAATAGCTGTTAGTGACCTCATTTTCTTGCTTAACCCATTCTTTCGTTTCTTGCGAATTGTCATCTTCAAGCCACCGATAAGGATCATGAATGGTTTCTCCATGATAAGAGTCAACTTGATTGCCCGTTTTAGTTACAGGATATTGATATTGTGCCATAGAAATAAAAGGTAAAATCGCTAGAAATACAAATATGATTATAGGCATAAAATTTATTTTTAGCTTTATAGGTATGCATTTTTAAGATGACAATCAAAAGAAGGTGTTTTTAAATGTAATATTATAATTTATGCTCAATTAAAAACAACTAAAAATCAATTAGAAAAAACTGATTTACTCCTATTGAAGAAATAATATTTCACATCATTTATGTTAATTTAAAAGACAAAATTATCTTTTAAATTTTAAATATAAACACATCATTAACAGAATAAAATATTTAAATGCTTAAAATAAAATATTAAAGTATTAAATTTGTAGCAATTCTAAATTTTTATTATATGGATATCATGAGAAGGGCAATATTTGTATTGTTATGCCTTGGATGTATTAATTGTCTTCAAGCGCAAAATTTTAATCAACAAGTCTTTAGCTCAAATGGAGGGAATAATAAAGTTAATTCTGTTAGCTTAGATTGGTCTATTGGGCAGGTGATAAATACAACAGTTGTGTATAAGGATGGAATTCTGACACAAGGTTTTTTGCAGCCTGAGTTAATAGATGTCAGTAGGGAAGGATTAGATAATTCAGTAATTAGTTTTATGAATATTTCTCCCAATCCAACGAATAGTGTTGTAAATGTATCTTTTAGTAAAGAGCACCTTGCAAAAGCAGATAACTTCAAAATATTTAATTCGGTTGGAGAATTAGTTAAGATACAGACTGCTCAAAATAATGAAAAAAACCGAATCGATTTACAAGACCAATCTGATGGGATATATTATATATTACTATTTGATTCCGTGGGGAATAAATTAGATCAGGGTCAGATTATTAAAATGAATTAAAATTAACATTTAACTAAATAAAAAGCATTGTATTATGAAGTACGTGTACATTTTTCTCATTAGCTTTTTATATTCTGTTGTTGCAGTGGGCCAATCCACTCCAAAGGGTATGAATTATCAAGCCGTAGCGCGAGATGAAAAAGGTAAAATTATCTCTAATCAGAAGATCGAATTAAAGATCGAATTGAATAGTTTGCAATCTGACAAAGAGACGATATATTATTCGGAAATTCACAATTTAGTGACGAATCAGGTTGGATTATTTTCTTTGGTAATCGGTGAGGGAAAATCTATTACAGGGAATTATGCCGATATTCCTTGGTCTAAAGAAGATATTTTTATTCATATATCAATTAAAGATTCTAAGACAAATGAATTTATTACAGTAAGCAATAGTAAGTTGCAAGCTGTCCCGTATGCTTATTATTCCTTTACAGCAGGACAACTAAGTGATGGTGGTCAAGGATTGGAAGAAAGAGATCAAGAGGAATCCTGGCGTTTAGACGGCAACGACCTTACCGGAATTAGAGCTGTTTTAGGTACAAGAGATTGTTCTGACCTTGTAATTATTTCAAATGATATTGAGCGTTTGAAAGTTTTTTGTAATGGTGATGTTGAGATTAATAATAATTTACGTGTTGATAAGAGCGTAAATGTACAAAAAGACCTGTCTGTTGCCGGCAATGTTGAATTAAATACACCTTCTGTCAAGTTAGGTTTGCAATATACCAATGTAAATGGTAGCCTGACTGTGACAAATGGTCAGCCGACTCACTTGACCGGTACATTGACAGTTGATCAGGACACTTGGTTAAAGGCTCGATTGACAGTTGACAAAAGTGCTGATATAAATGGTCCGTTTTCTGTTCTTAACGGTTCTCCGACCTATTTAAGCGGAACTTTAACCGTTGATGGATATACTTGGTTGAAAGATAGGTTGCGAGTGGATAAAAGTACAAATCTGAATGATTCTTTATCGGTCAATAACGGTTCTCCGACCTATTTAAGCGGTACTTTGACAGTCGATAGATATACTTGGTTGAAAGATAGACTTCGAGTAGAAAAAAGCACTAATTTAAATGATACTCTAGTAGTGAATAATGGTGCACCAACATTCTTATCCGGTACATTGGGAGTCGATAAAAGTGCGATTTTTAAAGATCAGGTGTTGATGATTAATCCAACATATCAGGCAAATAGTATTTCAACCGGTACATTGGTTGTTTCTGGTGGAGTAGGGATAGCAAAAAATCTCTATGTAGGCGGTGAATTTCATAGCCTTGGTCCTCTTAAAGTTGAATCTACACTTGATGTAAGCGGTGCTTCAAATTTTTACGGTTTTTTCACGGCTCACAAGTATTCAATATTCAAAAGTGGCGTTAAAATAGAAGGTGCGTTGAAATTGGATTCTGCTTTAGTTGTTGATGGGGCAGTAACTTTTAATAATACATTGAAAGTCAATGGTTTTACTAATTTGAAGGGGATGAGGGCAGATGGTCAAGTTACCATTAATGCTTCATTTCCAAAGGATGGAGATAACTATGATTATTATCCATTGCGGGTAGAGGGCAGCCCTCAGGGTATAGCGATTAAACTTACAGAAGGGACAGTGAATAATTCCAATAACTTTGCAACCTTTTATAATAGTTCAGGCAGTGCAGTGGGTGCTATTGAAGGCGAGACACAATCAGAAAGAACATCTGATCCGGAATTTGCATTTAATGAAGCAATTTTGATAGCCTCAGAAGTTACAGCCGGTATTAATGTTGGGCTTGCAGCTATACCTGTTATAGTTGGTGGGTTAGGTGTTTCAACAGGGCCATGTGGAGCATGCTTGGCAATGGCAGCTGCTGATTTAGCCTTGGCTACAGCCAATTTGGTAGCATTTAATGTTTTTGCAACCCAAAATATTGGAGTAACTTATTCATCCGGTTCTGCTGATTATGCTGAGTGGTTGGAAAGAAGCAATCCAGCTGAAAAAATAACTCCGGGCGATATTGTTGGCGTATATGGCGGAAAAGTAACAAAATATACCGGAGATGCACACCAATTGATGGTTATCTCGACCAAGCCGGCAATTCTCGGAAATGTACCGGATGCCGGTACTGAATACTTGTATGAAAAAGTTGCATTTTTAGGTCAAATACCTGTTAAAGTAAAAGGTTTGGTTATGACTGGTGATTATATTCTACCCTCAGGAATGAATGATGGCGTAGGTATAGCGGTTTCTGCAAATGAAATAAAGCCTTCTCAATATAAAGAGATAGTGGGAGTTGCCTGGTCTCAATCTTATAACGTTAATGGTTATAATATTGTCAATATGGCTATCGGCTTGAATTCTAATGATATGGCGAGATTGGCAGAAGCTCAAGAAAAGAGAATTACCGATCTTGAAAATAAATTCAAAACCATAGATGATAGAATCACAGCACTTGAAAAAGGTAAAAATATTGATAACCCCATCCCGGGCAATAACAATCCTGTTGTGACAGATACACTGACAGAAAAAACTCGGGAACAGTTGGCATTTGCGAATATGCCTCCTGAATTAGACGATAAAGTAATGGCAGAAGCTTTTGTTTATCTCAAAAATCAATATGATAAATTAGGCATGGATGTGAGAAAACATCCGGGATTGTATCGATTGTTTAATGATGAAGCATTCAAACAAAGCGTGATTAAAACTACACAGGAAAATTATAGAATTACATACCAACAAGTGATGGCAAATCACAAGTAATTAATGGTGATAAAGGCGTTTTAGAAAAGTGGTTTTCTAAAACGCCTATTTACAAGGATGTTTTTGAATAATATCTTTTTTCAATATATTGAAGATTTTATTCTAAGTTGAAGAATCATTACTTTCTTTTAGAAGTGGTTTTTATAAATATGCTGCTTTGCTATTCCTTAGACATGGTACAGAGAAAATGTTTTTTGCAGTGAATAAATGAGTTGAAAATACATTTCGTATGGAATGAATTTTCATAATTATATTTTCTCTGAACTTAAAGTATAATGATTGTTTCGTATTCCAAAATTTTACTACCAAAAATACATATAATGTTAAAATATATATTGAAATCCAATACGTTTGTAGAAGCTGATTTGGTGAAGTTAAGACTTAATTATTTCTCCCACATATTTAACTTATTGACAGATAAATCTTGGAGTAAGGCTTTTTGTTTATTTGGATTATTGGCATGTTTGGCTTTTCAAAGTTACGGGCAGAAAACATGGACAGGGAGCGTTAATACGGATTGGAACAATAGCGGTAATTGGGATGCCGGAATTCCCGGTTTTGCAGATACTGTAAAGATACCGGTTGCATCAAATATGCCTATAATTAATACGCCGGGGGCAAAAGCAAAATCAATTTTTATAGAAAATAGTGCTACTTTGACAGTCAACTCATCGGGCTTATTGAGAGTAAATGGATCGACTAAGCACGGCTTAAGAAATAAGGGGACTTTAAATAATAATGGAACAATTACAATTGGAGACTCATTGTCTATCGGCACAACTGGAATCGTTAACCAAAGCGTATTTAACAATAACTCCGGGGCATCGTTGGTTATAAATCGTTGCTCTTCACGAGGTGTTTTCAATCTTAATGGTACATTCAACAATAATGGCAATATACAATTTGGAACAATCCAGCCCGTTGGAATTGAAGGTATCAGAAATAAATCGGCAACATTTAATCACAATGCCGGAACAATTTCAATTGAAAAATCCTATGGATATGGTATCGTTACAGATACCTCTAGTACTTTTAACAATAAAGGGGTGTTGACAATAGGGTCAAGTTCGGTTATTCCTTCTCCAATATTTGGTACAGGAACTTTCAATAATGAAATTGGGGGAGAATTAAAGGCCAAAGGCACAATTAATGTTTCTAATTTCAATCACAATGGTGGTACTCTTGATCCGGGATTCCCTATCGGTTTAATGTCTTTTGCCCACAAAAATAGCCTAAATTCTAGTATAATAAAGATTACGGTTAATGGCAAAACTTCACCCGGCTTTGATTTTGATCAAATCAATGTGTCCGATACATTGACCTTTGGAGGAACACTAGATTTGACCATCAATATGGCTTCACCAAACATAGGGGATGAAATTCCGATAGTTTCTACCAATGGTGCTAAAGATACCTTTGATGTGGTTAACGGACTATTGCCCAATTGGTTTGTAATTTATAAAAACACAGGAGCTGTTCTGCGTTATGGTGTCCTTTCAGAAACTGTTTGGATAGGGGATAGCAGCACTGTTTGGTCAGATCCGGATAACTGGTCAGCAGGAATTCCGACTGCCACATCTGATGTGTTTATTACCGATACAAGTGTATATTATCCAATATTGACCGGGACAGGAATCGCAAAATCAATTGATATTAAATCCGGTGGGACATTGACAATTGGTTCGTCAGGAGTGTTAAACTTAGAAAATTCAAATAATCAGGCAATAAATAATAGGGGAACAGTTAATAATTCAGGTAAAATAAATATTGGGACCAATGTTAGCCCGGGTTCTGTGGGCATTCTAAACCAATCTTCCTTTTTCAATAATACAGGAGGTGAGATAATAATTGACCGAAGTACAACAAATGGAATAGTCAACTTCGGCGGGACTTTTAGTAATTCAGCTTCTATCAATATTGGAGGAGTTGTTAGTCCCGGAAGTAATGGGATATGGAATACAGGTACATTTAATAATTTAGCTGGTGAAATAGTTGTCAACAGAACATCTGAAAATGGAGTTTTAAATGATAGTCTTGCTACATTTATTAATAGTGCCTCAATAAAGGTTGGAAATTTGACTTCATCCGGTAAATATGGTGTTCGATCTAAAGATTCTTTTACCAATAATGCAGCAAGTCAAATATTCATTGACAATGTTACATCAAGCGCTATTTTTCAATCCTATCACACTTTTACCAATGATGGATCTATTTCAGTAGGGTTGACTTCCGGAATAGGGGATTTCGGTTTCAATATTCTATCCAAATTAGTCAATACAGGTCAAATATCGATAGGAAGAGCGGTACAAGCCGGAATAAGTATCAATGGCAAATTGGCTACGGATACTGTTTTTACAAATTCCGGAATGGTTGTGATGGGCCAAAGCATGCCGATTACTGATTTGATTTCGGGATCAAAGGGCTATTTCGTTAATAAAACAAGTGGTAACCTCAAAGGTAGCGGAAATGTAATAGCATCACTGTATCGAAATAGAGGCGGCGCAATTTCCCCGGGAATAACTATTGGCTCTATTAATTTTAAAAATACAGTCAATATGTCTAATGGCATTGTGAATATTGAAGTAAATGGCAATTCAAATCCGGGAGTAAATTATGATCTTTTGACAGCAGTAGATACCATTACTTTAGGTGGGACTTTGTCATTAAATGTTTCTTATTCGGGCGCACCCGGTGACGCAATTGATATTATAATGGCGAATAAAGTTATTGGCACTTTTGCTACTGTCACTGGATTGCCGTCAGGGTGGACGGTGGATTATAGTACGTCAAAGGTTACTTTAACATATATTACAGCAGGTATCACAACATGGACAGGAGCTGTTAGCTCTTCTTGGGTTGACAATGGAAATTGGTCAGATGGTGTTCCCATTCTTTCTTCAGCAGTTGTAATTCCTCAGGTAAGTACCAATAATCCTAATATTAGTACGAATGTTGGTGTGAAATCAATTACCATCAATACTGGAGGGTCTTTGACTGTAAGCACAAATGGTGTTCTCAGTGTAAATGGCGCTTCATCTCAAGCCGTTCTGAATAATGGATCCATCGTCAATAACGGTATAATGAAATTGGGTGATATAAGTAATATTGGCACAACTGGCATCATCAATAACGGTACAGTCAGTAATGCCCAGAACGCTCATATTTACATTGATAGAGCCTCTCTGAAAGCTATTGAAAATACCGCATCCTTTACCAATTCAGGCGAAATTAATGTTGGTAACTCTGCAAACAGCGGTGCCTTAGGAGTTGACAATAGTTCAACTTTTACAAACGAGGCAACGGGATTGATACTCATTGGAAGAACAACTTCTTCTGCATTTCAAAATAATGGAACAGGAACTTTTACAAACAAAGGAGTGGCTAATTTTGGATCAGTGAATAGCATTGGAAACTATGGAATAGTTAATTTGGGTACAGTAAACAACAATGTTGGAGCTCAATTGATTATCAATAGATGCCAAATTGCGGCGGTTGATAACCAAGCGACTTTAACCAATAACCATGAAATTATCATCGGTGGGATTTCTTCAGCCGGGATGATAGGAATTTCTAATAGTGACGATTTGACGAATTCATCCACAGGAAATATTGTCATCGATCGAGTGACAGATTCTGGGGTAAAGAATGTTGCCGGAGGTGACTTTACTAATAATGGAAATGTCGGTGTTGGTGCAAATCAAGGTAATAGCTTATATGGAATATGGAATTTGGGTAATTTTATTAATACTGGTAATATCGGACTCAATAATACCACCACCTATGGTTTATGGAACAATAGTGGGACTTTTACCAATAGCAGTATGGTCTCAATTGGATCAAGTAATGCAGTTGGAATTTACGGATTGAGCAACAATGGTACAATGGTCAACAATGGGGCCGGCTCAATATTAATCGATCGATCTACAAGTGCCGGGATTTATAATTATAGCGAAGTTGGACTTTTTAATAATAGTTCTGTAATTGGTATAGGTGGTAATGCAAGCGTGGGAAGTTATGGCATTCATAATATCGGTACTTTTAATAATAATAGTGGTGGGGCTATCCATATTGATAACTGCTCAAATGCGGGTATTTATGTTGATAATAAAGTGTTTAACAATTATGCCAATATATTTATTGGTGCATCTACGTCCACGGGTCTATATGGTGTCAGGAATCGGAATATTTTTAATAATGAAAGCGGTGCAATACATATAGATAGGGCATCTACATCAGGATTTTATAGTGAGGCAGGAACCTTTAGCAACAATGCATTGCTGGTAATTGGTGAAAATGTACCTTCTACTAATCTGATAGCCGGAGCAAGCGGTTCTTTAGATAACAATCCCAACGGAATAGTGAAAGGTACCGGTACTATTAATCCTAATTTCTTTGAAGACTATGGGGGTAAGCTTTCTCCCGGGTATTCTCCGGGTAAAATAACTTTTAACAACAATGCATTATTGAACTTGGGAACTTTAGATATGGAAATCAAAGGAAAGAATTCAGCGGGTGTGGATTTTGATCAAATTCAAGTGAATGGAAGTGTGGCTCTAGGTGGAAAATTAAAGATAACCAATCAGTTTTATTCTGCCGTCAATGGGGATCAGGTAACTATTTTAACTGCAAGTTCTATTAGTGGGACGTTTTCTTCGATAATAGATATGCCTTCCAACTGGACAATTTCTTATACATCAACAGCCGTTATTTTAAATTTAGGACCATTTTTACCGATTGATTTAATCCGATTTAGCGCTGTGCGTGAGCAGGAAAAAGTGAGGCTTTCTTGGCAGACTGCCAATGAAGATAACAATAAAGGTTTTGACATAGAGCGAAGTACGGATGGTAAAGCCTGGAAAAGCATCGGCTTTGTTGAAGGGAAAGGCTTTAGTAGTAAGATTTCTTCATACGAGTTTTATGATATACCGGAATTTATCAATTTGTCATATTCAAAGCTTTACTATCGTCTAAAACAAGTGGACTTCAATGGGAATACGTCTTTTAGCAAAGTAGAAACAGTGGTTTTCCCCGAAAATGAATGGAATAAGAAATTGGTAGAGATTTATCCTAATCCAATACCAAAAGCGCAACGCCTTGTCGTGTTTAACCAGACGAATACTATTCTTAATGGAGTGATATTAAGTGTGTACGGTGAAGTCAAGAGAAATGTGCAGCTTGTGCCCGGCATGAATAGTTTTGATTTGAAGGAGATGAGTCTTGGAACATATTTCTTAAGTATTAATAATCAAAGTAAACCAGAAAGCTATAAAATTATAATCATCGATTAATGAAGGAGTTGCCTTTAGTTGTAATTTTGGAATATTTAAATTAGAACTTTCAAAAGCTTAATCCTGGATTGATGAGGATGTGAATTATTGTTAATGTTAGAAAACAGGAAAATGATTTTGTTTTCTTTGACTTGTAATTAATAATATCGCTGTACCTTTGCATTATTATTTAAAGAAGAACCTTCTTACATGAGCGACCAAATCAAGCATGAATGCGGAATAGCATTCGTTCGACTTCGCAAGCCACTTGGATATTATCACCAAAAGTATGGAACAGCATTGTATGGCATTAATAAGCTTAGCCTTCTCCTCCAAAAACAAAGGAATCGAGGGCAGGATGGTGCCGGAATAGCTACGGTTAAGTTGAATCCGGAGCCCGGACGGCGATACATTTCACGCAAAAGAAGTAATACTGCAAATTATCTTAATGACTTGCTGCATAGTGTTTATAAGCATTTTCGCAATGTTCCTGAACATTTGATGCAAGATACGGAATGGCTTAAAAGCAATAAACCATATACGGGTGAGGTGCTGATGGGTCACTTGCGCTATGGAACGCATGGAATCAACTCCATTGAAACTTGTCATCCTTTTATGAGGCAAAATAACTGGATGGCACGCAACTTGGTGATGGCTGGCAATTTTAATATGACCAATACGGATGAGTTGTTTAATGAGTTGATCGATTTAGGCCAGTTTCCAAAGGAGAGGTCTGATACAGTCACTATGATGGAGAAAATTGGCCATTTTCTTGACCAGGAAGTTCAAGTTTTATTTGATAATTACAAGAAAATTGGATATTCTAATCAAGAAATTAGTGATTATATAAAGGATAGCTTAGATGTCAATAAAATTCTGCAACGGTCATTCCGTAAGGTGGATGGTGGATATGCAATTATGGGTATGCTCGGTACAGGTGAATCCTTCATAGTAAGAGATCCAAATGGAATACGCCCTGCATTTTATTATTTTGACGATGAGGTTGTAGCAGTAGCCAGTGAGAGACCTGCCATTCAGACGGCCTTTGGAGTTCGCTTTAAAGAAGTACATGAAGTTCCACCCGGACACTCATTGGTTGTTAAATTAGATGGTACAGTAGAAATAAAGCCTTTCGCAGAAGCAGCCCCTAAGAAATACTGTTCCTTTGAAAATATTTATTTCTCTAGGGGAAATGATCGTTCGATTTATCTTGAACGAAAAAAGTTGGGAGAGCAACTTGCTATACCGATACTCGAGAAGGTTAATTACGATTTTGAAAATACTGTTTTTGCTTACATCCCGAATACTGCAGAAACCGCATTCTATGGTTTGATAGAAGGATTGGAAAAGCAATTGAATGAAGTTAAAAAGCAACAGATACTTCAATTGGGCGAAAACATCAATCCTCAAAGTCTAAAGCAAATTTTGGATTTAAAAGTACGAACAGAGAAGCTTGTAGTCAAAGACGCTAAAATTAGAACTTTTATAGCGGATGATGCCAGTAGGGGAGAGCTTATGTCACATGTTTATGACGTTACTTATGGAGTAGTTAATAACGATATTGACACCTTGGTTTTAATGGATGATTCTATCGTTCGTGGGACAACCTTAAAGCAATCGGTTTTAAACATACTTTCCAAATTGTTCCCTAAAAAGATTATTATAGTTTCTTCTGCGCCACAGATACGATATCCCGACTGTTATGGTATTGATATGAGTGTTATGAAGTCCTTCGTCGCCTTCCGTGCTGTCATTGGGATGTTGGAGGATTCCGGACAAGAAGATTTGATTGAAGAAGTCTATCAAAAGTGTAAAGCTCAAGAGAATTTCCCGAAAGAAAAGGTGGTCAATTATGTAAAGGAGTTGTATGATGCCTTTTCAGCGGAACAAATTAGCCAAAGAATTGCCCAAATTGTAAAGCCGACAAACATTTCTTTTGATTTTGAGATTCTTTTCCAATCAATTGAAGGATTGCATGCCGCCTGTTCCGAGAATATTGGAGATTGGTATTTTTCTGGAAATTATCCTACTCCAGGCGGAAATAAGGTAGTCAACAAGGCGTTTATCAACTTTATGGAGAAAAGCTCTGAAAGAGCCTATTAAAGAGTATGAGGATTTTGGTGGTAGGTGGTGGTGCTGCCGGATTTATGGCTGGAATTACAGCGGCAGAACAATCTCCTGACAACGAGGTGGTTATTGCCGAAAAAAGTTTGCATACCTTGTCAAAAGTCCTTGTTTCCGGCGGCGGACGTTGCAATGTCACCAATCAACCGACTGATATTAGAGCCTTTGCGGCTAATTACCCTCGTGGAGAACGATTTTTAAATAAAATACTCCATGATTTTAGCCCACATGATACGCTCAAATGGTTTGAAAAGAGAGGCGTTCCATTGAAAGTAGAAGCTGATGGGCGTGTATTTCCTGTGAGTAATAAATCCCTGACTATAGTAGAATGTTTAATAAAAAGATCAACCGAATTAGGCGTTCATATTGAAAAAAAATATAGTATCTGTAACTGGGAAAAAGATGGAGATGTTTTCAAGGTATTTGATAATCAAGAAAATTGTGCATTGTTCGACCGAGTAGTGTTTGCAATTGGCGGTCAACCGAAAAGTCACTCTTTTGATATTTTTAAACAACATGGACTGAAAGTCAACAGTCCTGTACCATCTTTATTTACTTTTAATAGCCCCAATAATCCTCTATGTTCACTTCAAGGTATCTCAGTTCCTAATGCCCGTGTAAAAATAATAGGAAACAAACTGGAAAGAACGGGGCCTTTATTAATCACACATTGGGGTTTTAGTGGTCCTGTTATATTGAAACTTTCTGCGTGGGGTGCACGAATATTGGCTGAATTGAATTATAAGTTTGATATTTCTATTCATTGGGATGCCAATCTAAAGCAAGAAGATCTCAGAGAAAAATGGTTACTCTATCGCGAACAAAAATTGAAGTCTCAGGTAAGTAATTTTTCAGGAATAGATCTGCCGGCAAGATTGTGGAAGTTTATGGTAGAAAATGCAGGCATTCAGTTGGATTTAAAGTGGGCAGACATATCCAATAAATTAATAGAAAAGCTAATCGGACAAGTTACAAATCAACATCATTCCATAATCGGGAAAACAACATTTAAAGAAGAGTTTGTTACATGTGGTGGTATTGATGTGTCGGAAGTAAATCCACTCACCATGGAATGTAATAAAATTCCAGGTTTGTATATAATAGGGGAGCTCTTAGATGTGGATGGAATAACTGGTGGGTTTAATTTTCAAAATGCGTGGACAACGGGATATATTGCAGGTAAGCATGCCGGTAGTTTGGAGAGGGTTTGAACTGAAATGAAAATCGTATAGAATTTTTGATTGTTGTTCAAAAGTCGGAAAATATTATCCTAGGATGCGAGGCTTCAAAGAATGCTAAATTAATATGATTTAAATTATGCATTTATTTGATATATATAAAAAACAGAATTGCAGAAATATATATATTTAATCAATATTAATATCATAGTTTTTTTTAATTTGATAATACAATACGAAAAACTTGTCATTGAATGACGGAAATATTAGCATATTAATTATTATAATTTATAAATTTATATATATATTTGCAAGACAATGGGCAATGCTAATTTTATTAATGCTTTGCCAATAGTTGTTTTATGATGATTAAATAATAAAAGAAAAAATAAATTTGTATGTCAACCGAAAAAGAAGCTAAACAAAAAGCCCTACAGTTAACATTAGATAAGCTCGAGAAGACCTACGGAAAAGGTACTATTATGAGGCTTGGTGATAAGCCTGAAGTGGATGTCGATGCCATTTCGACGGGATCATTGGGATTGGATATCGCATTGGGTACAGGTGGATTTCCTAAAGGTCGGGTAATCGAAATATATGGACCGGAATCTTCAGGAAAGACGACACTTGCTATACATGCTATTGCTGAAAGTCAGAAAAAAGGAGGTATAGCAGCCTTTATAGATGCTGAACATGCTTTTGATAAATCTTATGCTGAGCGATTGGGCGTTGATACAACCAATTTGTGGATTTCACAACCCGACAATGGCGAGCAAGCCTTGGAAGTAGCTGAAAATCTTATACGATCCGGTGCCATTGACATTATAGTGATAGATTCTGTGGCGGCATTGGTTCCCAAAAGTGAAATCGAAGGTGAAATGGGCGACTCAAAAATGGGTCTTCAAGCTAGATTGATGTCACAAGCTTTACGCAAATTAACCGGAACCATTGGTAGGACTGGATGTTGTTGTATCTTTATCAACCAACTTCGCGAAAAGATTGGTGTGATGTTTGGTAATCCGGAAACAACAACTGGTGGTAATGCTTTGAAATTTTATGCTTCACAAAGATTGGATATTAGAAGAAGTGGATCTCCTATCAAAGACAAAGACGGAAATCTCCTTGGTAATCAAGTAAAAGTAAAAGTAGTTAAGAATAAGTTGGCGCCTCCATTCCGTGTTGCAGTGTTCGACATAATGTTTGGGACCGGTATTTCAAAATCAGGTGAAATAGTTGATTTAGGGGTTGATTTAGATATTATTCAAAAGTCAGGTAGCTGGTATTCCTATGAAGAAACTAAAATTGCTCAAGGAAGAGATGCCGCAAAACAATTTATTGAAGATAATCCTGAGGTCGCAGAAATAATTGAAACTAAAATTAAAGAAAAAATTTCTGCAAAAGGCGGAAGTACAGTTGTTGAAGCCGAATAATAATTTATAACCCGAATTTCTACTCTGCCATTTAATCTCGAATTCAGCAGTAAAGGTTTTTAAAAAACCGTATAGTGCTGATTATGAGGGACGTACCGATGTACGAATCGTTTCAATGGTTTCTATAAACCATTGATTACGAGTCGTAAATCGATTCCGCATTTGTCTAATGCGGAATTACATCTAACTAAATCGCAACGTGTTGAATATCAAATATTTGGAAATAAATTGATTCGTGACTATTTTAACTTCAAAACAACAAACAGTTAGCAATATATTTCTTAAAGAAACTATTGTACCTTTAATATGAATTTGGGTTAAAATAAAAATGCTTCCGATAGCTAGTGGGATGATAGCTGTTTAGACCAATGAAATTGGACTATTGCGAATATTCAATCGGTATTAAATGGGCAAATTTTTTCAGATTAGTATATATCCAATCTAATCTAATCGGTGTTGCGAGTCGTAAGTCGATTCTGCTTTTGACCAATGCTGAATTTGGATTAAATTTATTTCAATATATAGAAAAGAAACTATTGAAGGTACTCAATAGTTTCTTTTCTATTTGGTGGAAAGATTAGAATCTAAAAAATACGCCTCCAGAAGTAAATAGCATACTATCTTTATGGTCGAAATCAATTTGATACGTAGCATCTAATTTTACGCCAATTCCTTTATATAGATCAAACTTTACTCCGGCTACACCACCATATCCAAAATTGGGTTTGTAATATGAATAAGTATGATCTTGATTCATAGTTAAACCATCTTTGTGAAGGATATAGCCATCTTTAACATTGTAATCCTGTTTCCATATTCTTCTGAAAACCACAGGTCCTAAATTGAA
The DNA here is from genome assembly GCA_018057925.1 of Saprospiraceae bacterium. GTDB lineage: Bacteria > Bacteroidota > Bacteroidia > Chitinophagales > Saprospiraceae > Parvibacillus. Next base: position 44,153 of record JAGPCT010000018.1, on the reverse strand, counting down.
AGAGAACCATTTAAAGTTTAAAGCATTGACTTTTACTGCAAAATAAGCAATATCGAGTTTTGCATCAGAATTATAATGATTTGATTGACTGGATAAAGAATGGAATTGATATCCTAAAGATGGGGTAACGATTTTAAAAAGTGTATATCCCGCATTAACATTTATGCCATATCCTGATTGAGCATTATTGCCGATGACGGTGTACCCGCCATCTACTTCAAAATAAGACCTATTTTGTCCAATGGCCATAAAGGAAGTAAGTAAAAATGCACATATAATCCATGTTGTAAATAAGTTTGGTTTCATTTGTTTCAATTTTTTATTCAAAAATAATAGTTTAATTTAATATGATAATAATGAATTTATCGCTGAGGAGACTTTGTCAATATTGAGAAGCATCGTTTTTTCTAAGACTTCATTGAGCGGTACGGCTGGAACATTGGCTGAACCTATTGTTCTAACAGGGGCGTCTAAATGATTAAAACAGTTTTCTTGTATTCTGGCGGCGATGCTTTGAGCATAGGAACCATCAACTGCTTCTTCTGTTATAACTAAACAGCGGTTTGTCTTTCTAACAGATTGAAATATGGTATCAACATCCAATGGGACCAATGATCTTAAATCGATGATTTCTATTCTTCCTGGAAATTGCTTTTCCGCATTATAAGCCCAGTGTACGCCCATTCCGTAAGCAATGATTGTACAAGTTGATTCATCTTTGGTGGGTGAAGATTCAATTAAAACATTTGCCTTTCCTATAGGTACAATATACTCTTCATCAGCTTCAATACATTTTGCGTTTTCTGTCCCGGGAAGCTTTGCCCAGTACAGACCTTTATGCTCAAACATAACAACAGGGTTAGGGTCTTCGTATGCCGCCTTCATCAAACCTTTTAGGTCGGCAGCATCTGTGGGATAAACTATCTTGACGCCCCTGATATTGGCAACAATTGTTTCAACACTGCTTGAATGATAAGGCCCTCCGCTTCCATACGCACCCACGGGTACTCTGAGTACCATGCTAACCGGCCATTTACCATTAGACAAATAATTGGAGCGACTGACTTCTGAGAAAAGTTGGTTCAATCCCGGCCAGATATAATCTGCAAATTGAACTTCTACGATTGGTTTTAAGCCCACAGCCGACATCCCGACAGTACTTCCGATAATGAATGCTTCTTGAATGGGAGTGTTAAAGACGCGATGATCTCCAAACTGTTCGGCCAAAGTGGCGGCCTCCCTAAAAACACCGCCTAAACGGGCTCCTACATCTTGACCATAAAATACACACCGTTCGTCTTTTAACATAATCTCACGAATAGCAAATATTCCGCTATCCACCATATTTTTGAGTTCGTTATTGACTCCATGACGATTCCCTTTTTCTTCAATAACCGGAGTAGGAGCGAAGATATGTGTATAAAGGTCTTCAGGTCTGGGTTCTTCAGCCTTTTGGGCTTTTAAAAATTGAGATTTTATGTCTTCTTGAATGCTTTTTTCTAATATTTCGAGTTCAACTTGATTAAAATGCCCTTGATTTATTAGCATTTTAACAAATTTAGGATATGGGTCATTTAAGGATTCTTCCTCTAAGTCAAATCGATACCATTCTTTACGAACGCCGGAAGTATGATGGTTAAGCAAGGGGACTTTTGCGTGAAGGATGAAAGGCCTACGTTCAGTACGCACAATTTGGAATATTTCTTGAATTGTTTTGTAGCAATCAACAAAGTTGGTACCATCAATAGAAATCGAATCCAATCCGTTAATACCGTTAGCATATTCGGCGGCATTCCATGTTCTGACTTCATCTTTATATGCTGAAATGTCCCAATTGTTATCTTGTACAAGGAAAATTATTGGTAATTGTTTTAGAGCAGCCATTTGGAAGGCTTCACTGACTTCGCCTTCTGTAACCGCTGCATCGCCGATGGAGCACACTACAAGAGGAGGGATGGAGCCTTGATCAATACCTTGATGTTCTTTGTACCACATGCCTAATGCTGCACCTGTAGCCGGAATGGCTTGCATCCCTGTAGCAGAGGATTGATGAGGAATTTTGGGTTTATCGTCATCTTTTAAGCTAGGGTGGCAATAGTATGATCGACCTCCCGAAAAGGGGTCTTCTCTCTTAGCCAATAATTGTAGCATCATTTGATACGGAGTGGCTCCTAATGCTAACATAAGGGCATCATCCCGATAATAGGGAAAAACATAATCACATGGCTTAAGTTGAATTCCACATGCTATTTGAATAGCTTCATGTCCTCTAGAGGTAGCATGGACGTATTTAGACACCAATTTAAAATTATCCTCATATAATTCAGCCATAAATTTGGCTGAGTACATGATTTTAAAAGCATGGGTCAGGATAGAAATATCTATGGTCTCTTCAAATGTCTTAGATTGCATAAAACAAAGATACTAAAAATGCTAGCATCACCCTATTGGAAGCCTTCTATTGACCAAGAAAATTGAAATCTTAATTTTTTATTAATCTTTCCACATTCAATTGATTACTTATATTCAATAGGAAAATGGTGTTTATCCAAAGCAATTTAACCTTAATGCATATAAACGTCATAAATATTGCCTACGATATGAATTCGACTTAAAGTCACAGCTGCTGATAGTTTGCAACTTGTGGCAAGTTGTAAATCTTTAATTCAGGACACAATAAATTTTTTATCTTATGAAAACATTTTTACGGCTGCTTGCATTATCACTCCTAAATCCCCTTTTACCCCTAAATCCCATAAAGGGGATTTTATCTATCTATCGAAAATCTTGCCACAGGATCGAATCAAACTCCCCCTACAAGGGGCTAGGGGTAACAAAAACAAGTAATGGTCATAATTAAGTCCGATTAATATATTAGGCGGACGTAGAGGCGTTAATTCTTGTATTTATTTTGTTATAGCAGCACATATTCCGTTAATAATGCAGATTTTTAAGGCTTTTATTTCCCCGGCGGAAATCTACCTCAATCCAGATCTGATTTTGTTTGATTTGCCTGGTTTCTATTACGGTGATTCCGGTGTGTTTGATATTTCTGTCTGAGTTGCTATCTCAATAGGAAAACTTTATGTGCATAGGACTTCGTTGCAGTTTTAACTATGAAGATATATACGCCGGTATGTTGATCACTCAGATGTAAGGGAGAATCAAATTCTTCCCCTATCCATTTTTTACATAAGTTCCCCATCAGATCAAACATTTCGATGGATTTGATTTCTACTGCATCCGGCAATTGTACCGTGAGTTCACCGGAGGTAGGATTCGTAAAGAAGTAAATACCTGAGGCGGATTGATTGATCCATGACTGAATCGAAGCGGACTCACTACTGACCACAAAGGGATTGCTCACGCTTCCATCACCGGAAAATATGTATGCTTTGTCAGACACATTGAGTGCCGGTAATATTCCTCCATTCGATGAAAAACAGGCTCCGGAATGTACCTTATTCGGTGTGGCCGGACTAATAGAGCGTACGGTATTTTCTTCGTTACAATTGGGAGTACGTAAAAAGTAATTGAAAGGTGTATTTATGTTCAATTCCGACCCGATATACTCCGAATGCGCTACTGCTTGTTCAGTAGGTTTTCTCAATTGTAGATTGGAAGCTGTTCCTCCTAATGCTTCATTTGCCCACACATCAAAATACAATTCCTTTACATCCAATAAAAAAACTTTATCAGTGATAAGTTGGAAATAAGCATCATCGAAATTCTGCACAACATCGGACAGGTTGACATTGTCGATATGCGTATCTGTTCCACCATCTACTACCCCGGACACAGCATCTACCTTCGCTAATAAACTCTTGTGTTTGGTTTCTAAAATTACACTGAGTTCACTTGGAGTAAAATTTGTCAGAAATCCGGCCTCTTCATCGTAGGCATTGAGACCTAACATGGTGTATTCGGATTTCGGTGGATTACCTGAATATATGACTGGGGTCTCATTACTGTTCAACCATTCCCGGATATTCGATTTTTCCCAGAAATTACTCCCCTTGGCAATTCTACTCCCTGAACCACCCGGTGAGCCTCTGCCATCGGTGAGGTCTCCCTTCGAATCAAAGGGTTTGATACATAGTATGGATTCTGAAAGCAGCATCGCACTATTATCCGGGTTTTTTCTGATGATCCGCCACAGAATGGTATCTCCAAAGTATTGTCCAAACTTGACATACTGGCCGACAGTGCTTGATGCAATAGTCCCACTCTGACTTAGTGCGATATTTATATTCAAAGTGATTATAATAATTATAGGAATTATTCTCATAGGGGGTTATGGTTTTTTTATCTACATTGGATTAATTCAAAAACAACGTAATTCGATCATATTCGCTCAATTATTTCAGATTGATAACTTTATGCGTAGATGAGGTTGTGGGAGTAGTAATACTTATGAAATAGCTGCCGTCAGGAAAATGGGATAAATCAACCTCTGTCGGGGTCGAATTTTCTTGGCTCTGATAAATAATTTGGCCCAGATTATTGCAAATGGTTATAGTATAAGGACTTGAAAGGTTCCGGGTATTTATATTGAATATTCCTGTACTTGGATTGGGATAAATATCGATAGGCGAGGTAGCAGGTACATTGTCCACTAATTTTAGAATAGAAGGCTTTTGATTGAGTTTGAGTAAATAGCAATCGCCACCACCGATAGCGTCATAGTTTTCAATACCCATATTGGGATCAAAGTCCACTATCTCATTGAATACGCCCGTAGTATAAACATTTTGTCCACGTAACGCAATAGCAGCACCTACATCGATTCCAGTACTGCCGATGGAACTGGCCCAAGAAAAATTACCTACTGCATCTAATTTGACTATAAATATATTTTCGGACTCACCCGGGGCTTCCAGAAAATATTCACTCATTCCGGGATTGAAGTCAGCCGTACCATTGAATCCACCGGTCGCATATACGTTTCCTGCGGCATCTACAGCTATTCCTTTAGCCTCTTCAGGCTCGGTCCCACCCATGGACTTTGCATATACAAACGCACCCTCTGAGTCCAACTTCAATATAAACACGTCATAATCTCCCTTTGATGAAAGATAGTACTCTCCGGCTCCTGGATCAAAATCAGCATTTTGTTGAAAATAGCCGGATAAATATAAATTGCCGGATGCATCCAGAGCCAAGGCTTTACATACATCATCTATATCAGAGCCAATTGATTTTGAATAGACATAGTGTCCCTCTTTATCTAGTTTTATGAGGTAGATATCTTTACCTCCCTCTGAAACCATTGGGTCAGAATCAAAAACTATTCCCTGTTCAAACGAGCCTACTGCATAGACATTCCCGGCGCCATCCATCTGTATTGACCACCCTTCATCAAAACCGGGACCGGCTATAGGAAATGCCCAAATAAATCCCCCATCCGGATTTAATCGAAGAACGAAAGCGTCATTGCTGGATCCGGCAGAAGTCAAATAAAACCCTGATCCATCCGGATTGAAATTTGTTATACCTTTAAAATACCCGGTCAGTGCAATATTCCCGTCTGCATCTGTAAATATTGATTTCCCAATAGTGGTCTTTGTACCACCAATATCTTTCGCCCATAGAAATGTACCTTCATTGGTCAATTTAAGAACAAACATATCTTTAATTCCTTGTGCGATAAGTGGATATGAGCCTCCATCCGGATCAAAATCTACATTGTTCTGAAAATATCCGGTAACGTAAACATTCCCACTAATGTCTAAAGCCAGTGAAAAACCCTCATCAGAGCCCTCACCTCCCACAGACTTTGCCCACAAGAACTCTCCGGTACTATCATAACATACAATAAATATATCGGTGCTTCCTTGAGAAGTGAGTTTCATCACGGCAGGACTCGGATCTAAGTCCAGCTCTTCGGAAAATGAACCGGTAACATACACTTTCCCATCCGGCGCAGTTTTTACTGAATAACCAAATTCAGCCGCACTACTGCCAAAGGTATTCACCCATTTGAAATTTTGTGCATTGCCAATGTTCCCAATACAACAGAGCATGAATAGGATATAAATTTTCATAGTAAATCTATTTTTCAATGAGCAATAATTATTTTATGATTTGTTATCGACTTATTTTTCCGGCATATTGTCAGAAAATAAACTCCTGACGGCAGTGTACTCAGGTCGAAATCTGCCCTTGTACCGGAGACATGGGTCGCCAGGATAACTTGCCCGACTACACTCAATATCTGAACCTGTGCGTCTTCCAATGTCGAGCCGGATCGAATGGTAAACCTACCCGATGTAGGATTGGGAAATATCTGTATGTTTTCGTCCGCGACATCAATACCGCTTACACTTGAAGTTGCTTTTGATATCGGGATTGTATATACACCCATTGATTTGCGGAGAATGCTCAATGTTTTAATATTTTCTATTGTAGAGGTATAGGTGGATGCAGGTTCATTTTCAATGGAGGTTTTCCAGTTTTTTCCAACTTTGTAGTATTTATTATTTTCAAATTGGGTTGCAATGCCTGCAGTGGAATAGTTATTTTTTACAGTGAAATATTCGTGTGTAATCAAGCTGTCATTAACGAAACCATTTAGTAATACACTGTCTAAGTTTAATGAAATAGAGCTATCTCCGGCATTAAGGTAGTACACATACAACTTGTCCTGAGCCGGATTGATAAATGTATAAAAACGTACATCAGGGAATGTTGTGAAATGATCAGATTCATTGTCGATCCAATTTAATGCATCTATGGAGATATGCCGGGTTAAGTAAGTAGGCCAATACGCCATACGCCGTACGTTAGTAGAGCCTGCATCAATCGTCATTCCATCTCCAAATTCACGGGTAGCACTTCTGGGGCTCAGGCAGCCATTTTGATTGACAGCAACTCCATTGTAAAATGTGCTGTATTGAAACATGTCATGTACATCGGGCAATTCCCAATTGGATCTGTACATTGCCATTTTCCAACCCAATAATAGCACAGCCTGATTGAATGTATTGTGGTAAAGTGTAGTCGTGTCATCCCGATTGTCTTCGAGGATATTCCATTCAGTCATCCATATTTTCTTTTGGTTTGTATTGTTGATACCCAGTAATTCCCGATAGCCGTCCAATACTTTGTCCACGAAGCCGGAGTCGATAAATTTTAATGTCTGCTGCATCTGGCAATCAAATGACAATGATAAAGAATCATCAGCAGATTCCGGATAGTAGGAATAGGGCTGATTAAAGTCCGTCCCGGCGTCTGCAAGATCTTGTAAAAAGTTTTTATATTTTTTTTCGCCTGTGGGGTTAAATAGACAATTTGTGCAAGTTCCTCCTATCGACTCGACATTCTTTTGTGCCCAGTATTTATCATCAAAATATTTATGGATGACAAAGGCATCCCCGCTGCTGACGGTTGTCGGAAGGCTATCAATAGTGATAGGTGAGTTGATGAGAGTGGCCAATTCACTGTTCCACGCATTAAACCTACTTTCCGAGCCGCTGGAGATCGGGCAACCATAATAGTCCGAGTGCGACGCTGAAGCCATAGGTGCCGCCGGAAAACCAATTTTTATATCCGGAAAATTTTCTCTGATAGCTGATATGAAGTCACCATTTACCACAAGTGGTCCGGTGTAAGTAGTGGGGGATTGCATGCCACGGACATAATAATAAAACTGCTGACCGGCATGTGGATCCTGAAAAATGGTATTATTCACTTTTCCCCAAGATTCATTGGATAGCTCTATGCCTGCCACATGAATTGATTTTATACCATTGATTGAGCCGTCCGTGAGTTGACGCAGGGTGTTCACAAGGCCAGCCGGAGTCCCCGAAAAAATATTGGCTACATAGATGACATTTACTCTTTCACCTGCCGGCAGTCCATCTTCGATCTCTTTAATATAGCGAATAAACTTTAACAAATAGCTCTCTTCAATCTGTGTTTTTTGTTTGCGATAGACACAGTACCAATCTTCCAATTGCTCTTGAAAATTGGCAGCATCATCGGCATTGGCAAATACGTTAGGTACGGATGCATTGTAAACTAATGGTACGCCTAATGAATCAATAATGTCGGGGCACGTATAAGTAGAGGTAAGCGGCGGATAGGTCAATGGGTCATGTAATGCGTGATTGCGCTCTGCCAGATATGAAGCCACTGCCTTAAAATCCACACCATAACCCGGTGTATCAATGTCCATCGAATAAAAAGCCGCATCACCTGCCGATGGGAACCGTACAACGCGAGGCTGCAATTTCTTTACATTCTCCATACACACACTGTCCGTGCAGGTATTGAAAAAATTGACCATGGACAACCCGTGATGCTCACAGTGTATAGGTCGGATTCCGGATGGATCCATTAAGATTTGCTGCCCTGAAATCTGACTTAGTGTAAAATAGTTAACTATAATTAACCGTACTAAACAAATATAAAATTTTTTCATAACCCGGATATTTTTTTAAAGTTGAGTTCATTCCGTTTGAATATTTCTAAAATATATCGGTTCAATTATATTGATGAATTTTAATTCATTTGGTTTAAATTGACTTGCAACTATTTTGAAAACACTTGAGGTTGACCATCTCATATTTTTGACCACCTTTACGTGGTAGTGGGTAATAAAAAGGAAATGGTCAAAGCTAAGTCCGATCAGAATATACTAATCGGACTTAATTATGACCTTTACTTATTTTGGTACCCCCAGCCCCGTTAAAGGGGACTTTATCCTCCTATCGGAAATCTTGCCACAAGATCTGAACAAACTCCCCCTAAAATGGAACTGTAGGGTAAAACTCTGATTTTATCAGCCATGCTTTTAATCCTTACCGCCACAGCTGCCACAAGTTGGTAACATGCGCCTACGAAAAAAATAAAAGAAAAAATATTGATTAAAATAGTAATTTAGGACAATATTTGCATATTTAAATAGATTACAAAATTACTCACATTTTTAAAATCATTTCTTATGAAAACAGCCACTTTTTACTTAGTTCTATGTCTTGTTACAGTAGCATTAATAAGTTCTTGCGAAAAAGACCCCATCACGAAGCGTTGTTGCAGTTGTGAGCGCCCGGCATCGGAGCAGGGAGCCAATACCATGAGCTTCAAAATCAACGGCGAACAATGGTCTAACTGTAACAAAACTGACGATGGCTCACTCAATGACTTCCGTACCGTCATGGTTCAGCTCCCTTATGGTGATTATTCCAGGATGGATGTGTGGGGGCAAAGGAACTTTGAAAGGTCAGATTATGAATCACTTATAATATTGATAAACAATCCAAAAGTTGGGTTAATTACTGATAGCCCTTCTAAGCAAGCACTTTTTCATTTTACAGCACATGGATCGCCAAAATATAGTACCCAGTATGAAAACGACACCACCAAAGCCTACTTCCTCAATATTACCAAAGTCGATTGGGATAATCGCATTCTTAGTGGTGAATTTGAGTGTGAGTTAAAAGAGGCTCCAGGAGGGGCAGGCTTTCCCAATCTAAAAATCACCAATGGACGATTTGATGTTTCATTTTAACAAAAATCACATTTTTAATAATATGTAATTAATTATTTTATAATCATTTAAAATTTTTATCTCATGAAAACATTTTCACGGCTGCTTGCAATATCATCCCTAAATCCCCTTTTACCCCTAAATCCCCTAAAGGGGACTTTACCAGCACATCGAATATCCCGTCACAGAGCCGGATCAAACTCCCCCTTCAGAGGCCTGGGAGGTAAAAACCTGGTGGTATTAGCCCTGATGATATTACTTGTCACTTCCTGCGAAAAAGACCCTATCACTCGTCGATGCTGTGACTGTGAACGACCAGCTACCCAGCAAGGAGCCAATACCATGAGCTTCAAAATCAACGGCGAACAATGGTCTAACTGTAACAAAACTGACGATGGCTCACTGAATGATTTCCGCACCGTAATGGTCCAACTTCCTTATGGTGATTATTCAAGAATGGATGTATGGGGGGGGCGAAATTTTGAAAGTTCGGCACGTGAAACTTTTTTCATTAGAATACGTAATCCAAAAGTTAGTTATATAACGGATAGCCCTTCAAAACAGACGCTTTTTGGTTTTGAGACAAACCTGTCAACTAAATATAGCACTCATTATGAAAACGACACGACTAAAGCCTACTTCCTCAATATCACCAAAGTCGATTGGGATAATCGCATTCTTAGTGGTGAATTTGAGTGTGAACTAAAAAAGGCATTAGGAAGTGATCCCGCACCGAATCTCACTATTACAGAAGGCCGGTTTGACGTTTCTTTCTAAATCAAAATACCTATTTCATACTATGTAGAAATTATTTTTTAATCACATAAATTTTTAATCTCATGAAAACATTTTCACGGCTGCTTGCAATATCACCCCTAAATCCCCTAAAGGGTACTTGCCCTTCGTATCGAGTATCACGCCACAGGGCAGGATACTCCCCCTTCAGGGGGCTGGTGGGTATAAACCTGATAGTATTAGCCTTAATAATCATCCTTACCGCCACCTCCTGCGAGAAAGAAGAGCCGAAAAACTGCTGTTCCTGCAAAGCACCTGCCTCGACATCAGGAAAGAATACGCTGAGTTTCGATCTGGATGGGGCCACCTGGAGCCCCTGTGATGCGGTAAATGCAATGGGCAAACCACCCGAGATTATCGCAGAGCGCTACCGGCTATTTGGCTATGATAGGATCACCATTCAGGCGACTCAACAACAAGACAATGTGGGTAAAAATGATAATTTGTTTATTATAATTAATCATCCAAGACTGGGTAAGATTAACCAGAGTGGTGATTTCCCCATAGGTTCGATAAATTTTTCATCACTATCAGAGACAGACCCAAGATATAATGGGCAATATAATACTATAAATTCAGGACTCCCCTTTTCTCTCGAAGTCACCCAATTTGACACCATCAATAAGATTATCAGTGGTGTGTTTGATTGTACACTAATTGAGGATAATGGAGGTCCGGATACAACAAAAATAAGGCTTTCGAATGGACGTTTTGATGTACATTATAATTAGTCTTTTAGAATCATTAAATCACAATTTAATACTATTTATTTCTTAACAATTTAAATTTTAATCTTATGAAAATTTTTAACCGGCTGCTTGCAATATCACCCCTAAATCCTCTAAAGGGGACTTTAACCAGCTATCGAAAATCTTGCCACAAAGCCGGATCAAATTCCCCCTATAGGGGGCTGGTGGGTAAAAACCGCTGATAATATTTGCCATGCTTTTAATCCTTACCGCCACAGCTGCCACAAGTTGGTAACATGCGCCTACGAAAAAAATAAAAGAAAAAATATTGATTAAAATAGTAATTTGGGACAATATTTGCATATTTAAATGTATTACAAAATTACTCACATTTCTAAAATCATTTCCTATGAAAACAACTACTTTTTATTTAGTTCTATGTCTTGTTACAGTAGCATTAATAAGTTCCTGTGGAAAAGACTACCCCGACCCCGCCTCCGCTTGCTGTACCTGCCTGAAAGAGAAGACCACTACAGGCAGAGGCACTATGAGCATGAAGATAGGCAACCACATTTGGAGCAACTGTAATGTGAAAAACGAGAACTACCGCTCCGTGGGCGTTTATTGGGATCCAATATATAATAAATTCGACATTGAAGGGTCACAGTACTACTCGAATGAAGCCGCCGAAAAGTTTTACATCAATGTCAGACGTCCTTTTTTAGGTGATTATATTGAGAGTAATAAATATAAATATTTATTCAGATTATTTTATCAGGGTACATACAATGGATGGGCAGAATATGCGATGGACATAACCAAACCATTCAAGCTCAATGTACACTTCCTTGATGAGGAAAAAAGGATTATCAGTGGGACATTTGAGTGCTGGATGATTGAAAACGATGGCGGAGTAGATACTGCCACACTTCATATTACCGAAGGTCAGCTTGACACCAGATATTAAAGCTACATATTAACTTAATCAACAATTGCAGCTATCGCCTCATCTTGGCATAAGGTGGGATAGCGGAGCTTTGTAATGTAATTTTTAACAATTTAATAATAATTTTATGAAAAATGAATAGTTTCATTAACATCGGCTTTTTATCAACCTAAAAGTGTTGAATGCCGTTTTTATTGCATAGTATTGTAATAAAAACCCAAGCGGAATCTATTCAACTTGTATTGTTCTTAAAATATAAGAATTGTCTTTTAAAAGTCCAATTTTATTCGTTTTGAGTTACAATGATACCGGTTTTTTCACCAAAATATTGTGTAAAATCGCGCATAGCATTGGCAAGGTCATTATTTTGTGTAGATTTTTGATAAGTATCACACATTGCTCTAAATGTTTGATAGAAAAATCGATCCATTTCCATAATTTGAAAATCTTTGACCCACAAGTCTATCTTTAATGTTTCACGTGTTTCATCGTCGAACATCGAAAGCAAAAACGCCTTTATGTTTTTATTTCCGACATCATTTACCCCGGAGGCATCCCAGGATAAGGTTTCCGGCAATTTGTTTTCATCTAATCCAACACTTAAAGTAACTTTATATTCTTCAGAGGCCATACTGTTTTTCATGCAAATGTAATTAAATTTATCTCGAATTCATATTAAAGGTAAAATAGTTTCTTTAAGAAATATATTGCTAACTGTTTGTTGTGTTGAAATTCAAATAGTCATGAACCAATAGATTTCCAAATATTTGATAATTAACTTGTTGTGACTTAGTTAAATGTAATGTAGCCTCTTACATTTATGGAAATTATTCTGCTATATTGTTTGTAAAAATTTTTCATACTTATTTGGACGAGCTGAATCCAATCCCATTTTTTATCAAAATAAACCCGAAGGGTTGTCATTATTATAGAATAGATTCAATAGCAGAAAGGGGAACCCAGAATGGGTGAAATGATTATTCCATTTATTTGTTCTGTTTTTTGAGCAGATACATTTTTTTTGGTTTGTAATAATGTCATCCCTTCGGGATTTTGAAAATATTATTCTCCGTTTTCTATAAAAATATCATCCCTTCAGGATTATGCTGTCCCGAATGTTCATCCTTGTTCAACCCGAATTTATATTAAAGATACAATAGTTTCTTTAAGAAATATATTGCTAACTGTTTGTTGTGTTGAAATTCAAATAGTCATGAACCAATAGATTTCCAAATATTTGATAATCAGCTTGTTGTGACTTGGTTAAATGTAATGTAACCTCTTACATTTATGGAAATTATTCTGCTATATTGTTTGTAAAAATTTTTCATACTTATTTGGACGAGCTGAATCCAATCCCATTTTTTATCAAAATAAACCCGAAGGGTTGTCATTATTATAGAATAGATTCAATAGCAGAAAGGGGAACCCAGAATGGGTGAAATGATTATTCCATCTTTTCGTTCCAGTTTTTTTTGAGCAGATACATTTTTTTTGGTTTGTAATAATGTCATCCCTTCGGGATTTTGAAAATATTATTCTCCGTTTTCTATAAAAATATCACCCCTTCGGGATTATGCTGTCCTAAATGTTCATCCTTGTTCAACCCGAATTTATATTAAAGATACTATAGTTTCTTTAAGAAATATATTACTAACTGTTTGTTGTGTTGAAATTCAAATATTCACGAATCAATATATTTCCAAATATATGATATTCAACTTATTACGATCTAGTTAGATGTAATTCAGCAGTAAAGGTTTTGTAAAACCGTTTAGTGCTGATTATGAGGGTTAATCCCGATTTACGAATCGTTTCAATGGTTTCTGTAAACCATTGATTACGAGTCGTAAATCGATTCCGCAATTGTCTAATGCGGAATTTGGGTTTAGGAAGGTTAGTTGGTGACAGTATTGTGTTCTAAATTATAGAATGAAAGGAGTTCTTTGCCTATTTCAAGGTTATCATAATTGCGGGCAGCAAAGACTTGAGCTCGATGGCTAATATTTTGAGATTGAATAGGATGTTGAAAACAGAAATCAATCGCTTTTATAAATTCTTCTGTTGTTTCTGCGATTAATACTTGGTTTTTATGTTGTGCGTCTATTCCTTCCAGTCCTAGTGAAGTGGTTATTACAATACGTCCTAAGAGCATTCCTTCCAATATCTTAACTCTCATGCCACTCCCTGACAATAGCGGTACAACCGTGATGGGATGAGCATTGATAAATTCTTTTGCGTCTTCAACCTCACCATAGAAAGTCACCCCGGGGATATTTTTTTTGAAAAGCTCAGCCGGCATATTTCTTCCGGCAACATGAAAGGTTATCTCAGGATGTTGTTCCAGAATTTTAGGCCATATATCGGTAAGAAACCATTTTAATCCTTCTTGGTTTGGTATCCAATCCAATGACCCAATAAAACTGATGGCGGGATATTCATATATGTTTTTGTCAATTGCAAGATAATCGGAAGTGTCTAAGCCAATCGGAACTACTTTTGCTGCCTTTAAATACCCATAAGAACGAAATGTTTTGAGGTCTCTTTGAGTAATAGGAAGTAATAAATCAACTTTCTGTAACATCTTCAACTCAAATCTCTTCAGTTTCTTTGTAAGATAACCCAGAAGCACTTTCATGATGATAGAATTCTGGTTGTCTGAAAGCCTTTCCCATATTTCAAATTCAACATTATGCGACCTAAGTACAATCTTGGCATTGCTATGTGCCCTTATGATATTGATGAATTGAGTAAGATAGAGCGTTTCAAGGTGAATTACATCAAATTTTTCAGCTTTTAATATATCAATTAATTTTTTAATGAACTGTTTACTATGATAACGACTGACATGATAAGAGTCTCTAGAAAACAAATTTAGAAAAGCACCGAAATAAGTCGCTTTATTGTTGACATCAACAAAATGTACATCTTTGTAATGAGATAGTTCATTGGGTAGGGAATCACCTACGTTATAATAATGTTTTGACGTATTCATTGCGAGTAAGGTTATTTCACAATGTAATTCTGTCAAGCTTTTACTCAGATAGTTGATAGCAATAGATTCTCCATCCATCATAGGATAGGGGAATTTTTTACACAATTGCAATATTTTCATAGTCTGTTTTCAGGATACAATGATAGCTATTTTACAAGACTATACTAAAACTTATAATTTATTAATCATATTGTCCTTTTTAGTATATTTTTTATTTATTCAGTATCTACATTTCCTTTTCCTTCACGGATGATAACAGGTTCTCCTTCTGTTAAGTCTATCACGGTGCTGTGTTCTAATGATCCCGGACCTCCATCGATAATCATATCCACCATGAGAGAATAGTCAGAATATATATCTTCCGGATACATATAAAACCTGTTTTCACGGTCTTCATCTACTGTTTTTAAAGATGAGGATAAGATAGGACGACCGAGTGCATTAATGAGCTCAGTTGGTATTTTATGATCTGGTATTCTGAATCCGAATGTTTTGTTTTTTACATTCAATATTTTAGGAAGGTTATTGGTCGCCGGTAAAATAAATGTATAGGGACCGGGTGTATGTTCTTTGATAAATCTATAATTAGAATTAGAAATTTGATTGGCATAAGTTGATGCCATTGAAATGTTGCTACACATAAAGGTAAGCTGCCTTTTATTAGGGTCAGAGTTTTTAATTTGGAATAGTTTTTCAACGCCTTTCTTACTTTCAGGATCGCAGCCAATTGCATAAACAGAATCGGTAGGATAAATAATAACTGCGCCTTTTTTCATTTTTTCTACAACGCTTGTTATTAACCTTGTATCCGGATTTAATGGATTTATTTCTATCAACATATTATTTATTTTTTTTAATATTAATTTTCGTCAAAGTCATTTTCATTGAGTAGATCGTCAATCATATTGGCCAAAGAATCATTAAAGCTAATTTTGTCGTCTAATAAATCTCTTGAAATAATATTTAATTCAGACAATCCGTGTAAAATAATCTCCATTAATACAATGGATTCTTGATGATTTCTTATTTTGTCAACAACCAGGTCTTCCAAACCATCGACTTGTCGAAGCTTTTCGTGGATTACTTCATCAGAGTCATTATACCAAAACTCCACGGTATTTCCTTTGGTAAACCAATTTTTTATTTTTTGGTAGGCATCTTCTTCATGCTTTTTTAACTTTTTTTCAGGATTGGGAAAGATGCTGAGAAACTCTTCCTTTATGGATGCGTCAAGTAGATGTAAGGCAACATTATATGGACCTTCTTGCTCACCTTCATAAATAAGTTCAACTTTACCTGTGATGCTTGGAATGACGCCAATAAAATCAACAATTCGGATCATTGTAGTTTCATATCCTCCACGCAATAGCCTCCTATAAGCTGCACTGTACAAGTTTTCAAGACCTGAAATGCTCAATCTGGCAGAGACACCACTTTGTTCATCAATAAACTCGCTTTCTCGGGCTTCAAATGCTATTCTTTCTAAAATATCATGGACATAGGGTGATAAGAAAACCTTTTCTAAGACTTCCGGTTCAATCCGTGCTTCTTGTAAAGTTATTTTTTTTGCTATGGAAATTTGATCGGGATAATGTGTAAGTATTTGACTATCAATACGGTCTTTGAGTGGCGTTATAATATTTCCTCTGTTGGTATAATCTTCCGGATTTGCAGTGAAGATAAATTGTATATCCAGTGGAAGTCTCATTTTATAACCCCTTATCTGGATATCTCCTTCTTGTAAAATGTTGAGCAGCGAAACCTGTATTCTCGCTTGAAGGTCCGGTAATTCATTTAAGACAAAGATACAACGGTTGGAGCGAGGAACTAAGCCATAATGTATAGACCTTTCATCGGTATAGCTCCAGCGGTTGTTAGCAGCTTTTATAGGGTCGATGTCGCCTATGAGGTCAGCAATAGAAACATCCGGGGTGGCTAATTTTTCCAAAAAGCGATTATTGCGGTGGATCCATTCAATTTCTGTTTCATCTCCTTGTTCGACAATTAAGTCTTTCGAAGCCTTGGTAATAGGATTTAATGGATCTTCATTTAATTCGCTTCCTTTAAGAATAGGTATGTATTCGTCTAAAAGATCAACTGAGAGCCTTGCAATACGTGTCTTTGCCTGACCTCTAAGTCCTAAAAGAAGAATATTATGTTTTGATAAAAAGGCTCGTTCTAAATCAGGTATAACGGTATCATCAAAACCAAATATTCCTTTAAAGGCTTTTTCTTTATTTTGGAGCTTTTTTATCAGATTGGATCTGATTTCATCTTTTATTGATTTATATATATAGCCTGAAGCTTTTAGTGCGCCTATTGTAGTAATATTATTCATTTGTAAAAATGATTAAATTGTTCTATAAAAATAAATGGTGATGGAACTGGTTGGTTTTTCCTGATTTTACAATTATATTTAGCATAAATGGTTTTTTTCGAATACCTATAAATGTAAATAATTGGTAAAATTACAATAATCAGCTTTAATTCATTTGTAAAGACTTCATTAGATGCTTGGTATCATTTTTTAAGATACAATTCCATTTATTATGTTCTAATTCAAATTTATATAAGCCAAGGTTTGCATGATGATATTCTTCCATTTTTTCCAATGATTCGTAATGCATTAAACATACAAGTGCTCTTATTGTTCTACCATGAGAGCATACCAATATTTGATTTCTTTTTATCTCCTTTAAGTAATTGATACAATTTCTTGCTCTCAGAGCCATCTCATTGGCTGATTCTCCACCTTCTATACGCGCATCAAAGTCGCCATTTTGCCAAGCATTCTGAACATCTTGGAATCTTTGCATTACGATAGGCGACGACGCTTGTCCTTCATTTACGCCCCAATTTATTTCTTTCAGATCATCCAATTGTGCAGCTTGAACACCTTTGGTCAGAAAGGAGTTGACTGTTTGTTGAGAGCGAAGTAAATTGGAATATAATACCAAGTCGAATGGTATTTCATGATAATATTGCCAGAATTGAAGTGCTTGATCATGTCCTGTGTTATTCAGGGGGGCATTAATACCTTGACCTTGCACAATATTCAAAGCATTTAGTTCAGTCTCTCCATGTCGAATTATCCAAACGGTCTTTTTCAATCTCGTATAATTTTTATAATTAATTGGCTAATATACCCAACTTTTTTGAAATAAATCCCAATTCCTTTTAAACACGAATTCTGTATCCGAGGTTTTTGAAAACCGAAGAGTGCTAATTATAAGGGACATCCTGATGTACAAATTGTTTCAGTATTTGCCTAATGGGGAATTTGGGTATAAGACGAATGCGGCATAAAAAATACTGAATTCGCCTTTATCGGAATTATAGATAAAAAAAGCGCCCCATTGGAGCGCTTTCTTGTTTCTATCTTTTTAACATGAATTCAGCAGTAAAGGTTTTGAAAAACCTTATAGTGCTGATTATGAGGGTTAATCCCGATGTACGAATCGTTTCAATGATTTCTGTAAACCATTGATTACGAGTCGTAAATCGATTCCGCATTTGTCTAATGCGGAATTTGGGTTTAATTACATGCCCGGCATTTGTTTTTGGAAGTCTGTAAAGTTGACTTCTTTGTAATTGCCGGAAGGTGGATTTAATTTAGAAGCATCGAATGTTTTTTCAAACTTCTCAGCGGTGAAAGTTATCGTGGTACCATTTGTACTGATAGAATATTCCAATGGGTAGCCATCCAATTTGAGGCCTTCCATGCCTTGGATTTTATTGGCTTTAATTTTAATTTCCGAAGTTAGATAAGTTGACATTTGTATGTCGGGTGAGCTAACATCGTATTTTTGGCATTGAAAACCAAGAATGGTCTTTGTTGCACCGGGTACTTTTGTTATTTTGTAGTCAACACTTTTTTTGTTGGCATCTTCAGTGATTTTTTTTATCTCTTCCGCAGTAGGGACTACTTTGGTTTTTGAACCCATCAAATCCATATACATGATAAAATCTTCTTTATCTGGATAAGAAAAAGTGGACATCATAACCATGCCGCCCATCATATTAATATTTGTTCGCACTTTGTCAGGAGTTGCATAAGTTTCCATTTTCATAGACTTAAATGATGCATCTATTTGTTGTTGCATTTCTGCATTGTCGGCTTTAGCAGAAGATACTCCAAATTTTACATATTGACTATATGCTCCTGCAAGTCCAATAAACAAGAAACATAAAATTAAACTTAATTTTTTCATATTTTTATTTTAATAATATTTATTGATCAATTTAAATTGTATCCTAAATGTAAAGTCAAATAAACAAATTAGAGATATTAAAGTTCCCAATCATCAAAATGTTTGACAAAAAGTTTAGTTAAATTATAAGCATCTGTAATCGCTCTATGCTGTTTTCCTTCAAAATCGATGGTTTCGCGTTCAAGTGCTTTTTTTAATCCGAGTTGTTTTTGCATCCCGGACAATACTTGATAGGCAGGCTTTAAATTTACCCAATTTTTAAGCCAATAAGTAGGAATATCGTGTAAAATGCAATCCTGATAAAGAAGTTGCCTGTCATTTTCTCCCCAAGAAATCAAATAAAATTCCTCATTTTCGATATCTACCCAATGAAGGAAATCTTCGATGACCCTGTCAAATTTATACGCTGTATCAACATTGTG
Organism: Saprospiraceae bacterium; assembly: GCA_018057925.1. Taxonomy (GTDB): domain Bacteria; phylum Bacteroidota; class Bacteroidia; order Chitinophagales; family Saprospiraceae; genus Parvibacillus. The sequence continues at coordinate 24,605 of JAGPCT010000018.1, read as the reverse complement.
TTGTTGAATACCTGTTAGTTTTTTACAAAATCCGGAAAGTGTCGGATTTGATATAGGTTTAATATATTGATTAAAATGGTCTTTAGATTCTCCAAAGCCATCTACTTTATATGCTCCTATTTCTATAATTTCGTTATTTCCTACCGGTGGTCGACCTAACCAACATGTGGCTTCCAGGTCAAATAATATATAATGCATTTAATCTATTTGATATACGACCTGAGACTCCATCCATTCTATTTCTGAGTCGAAGGCATACGATTCTAAGCGATTATTGTAAAAATATAGTAAACGGAAATCCTGACTATAGAAATCTCCTTTTTTATGTATTGTAATGGGTCTATTTGAATGAAAAGTTCCAATTTGTTCTATTCCGTTCAGTACGATCTCTATGGTATCTTTTTCAAATATCTCAGGCAATTTAAGTTGACCGAGCGAAGCCTTAGTTTTTAAAAACTCAATAACCATGGCTGTTTGCTGTACAAAATTCTCTCTGGAATAGAAAAACTCATCCTCCGGCAAAGATAATAAACTGTATAAGTCCATTTTCGGATTAGCCCTTTTGAGAGATTGGAAGGCAACATAAGATACTAAGTGGCTGCTCAAAATAATATTTTCTGCTTTGTACCTTTGCGCAATAATATTTCCTAAGTTTTTAGTGTATTCAGACTCCCTCTGGTGATTGGCTGTAAGTTGACCTTCAATATAAAAATAATCCTTTGTGTCGATAATCCTACCTTTATGGTCAATGCTTTCTCCCTCATCATTTAAAAAATTTCCAAAACAATCTAAAGGCTCTCCAAAAGAAAGTGTGATGGTACTGCTTTTAGATATAAATTGATATAGAAATTTTGTCCAACTTCGGAATGATGTGAATTCATTTCTTGATTTAACGTATCGCTCTTTTCCTGTCTTTTTGAGAAAGTCCTCAATTAAGTTTTTGGCTTCCAATACAAAGTGATAAGATAATACCAATGGCACAACATAAACTTTTTCGTCGCGACCCTCTTCATATATGGCTCTCTGTGATTCAATGACGGAATTGAGGAGTCCTAATTTTAACTTGTCTTCCAGTGTCCCAGACCTTGAACGTGTGCCACCCGGAAAAAATAAAGAATGTGTTCCATTCTGTATGGCCAATTTCGACATGCCGGCAAGTGTTGTTAAGTAAATGACACTTTTCTTTCTACGATCCACTCGATATGCACCAAGTCGATTCATGAAATATGCCGCCGGGCCATAGTTGTATAAATTTAATCCTGCTCCATAAGCAGGTCCCGGGATGCCAAGTTTATAATCCATGGTATAGCCAATAAGCACAGAGTCTAAATTACTGGAATGCGTAGGTAAGATCACTATGGTGCCTTTAGTGGCTAAAGTTCGGATCTTCTCGATGGGTCCATATATATTTAATTTGTCCAGCAAAACCTTATCGGCAACATTGGATGTGGAGACTTTTATACCTTTATTTAATAAACGCTTGAAAAGGATTGTTAATATTTTACGTATTAATTTATAAGTTCTTATATTAAAAGAACCGACAATTTCCTCAGCATATCTATGAATAATTAATTTCAGACTTTCATCGATATTTTTTTCCTTTTGCTCAGAGGTATCTATATCAGTTTCATTGATTTTTTTCCTAACTCTATTCCAGAAAATCCGGTCATTGGGCGGATCAATGCGCCATGGTTCCATTTTTATTCTGGTTTTTTCTTGAAATATGGTCTTTTGAATCAATTCTTTAATAAAAGAGGTGGATTTTCGTTTGAGCGTATCGTAGGAATACTTTTCTAACAGCTTAACAAAGGCAGACCTGTTCTCCGTCAGTTTATGGATAGGCCAATCCTTAATATCCTCGATAAGTGGAGGATAAATGATATCTTTTTCCTTTGTGATTATAGGAAATGCGTTATTATCTTGATTCGAATTGCTCATTGATGGAGTAAATATATTCCAGAATTTCTTTTCTACCGGTTTTATTTTGACTCGAAGACACAAATTGAGCCGGTAGTGAACTCCAGTGTTCTAATATAGCCTTTTGAATTTCAGCGATTTGTTTGTTTAATTGGTTAGAGGAAGATTTGTCGCTTTTCGTATATATGATGGCAAAAGGAATCTGGTTTTTACCACAAAACTCCATAAACTCTAAGTCGATTTTTTGAGCGGGAAGCCGACTGTCAAGTAAAATAAAAAGCAGCACTAAGTTTTCTCGTGACTTGAGATAATCTGCTACCATTTTATTCCATGATGCCCTGTTAGTTTTTGATGAACGGGCATAGCCGTATCCGGGAAGATCCGTTAAATTCCATTGATTAGCAATCTGAAAAATGTTAATTAACTGTGTTTTGCCCGGTGTATTTGACACTTTGGCAATGTGGGTCTTGCCGGAAAGCATATTGACAAGAGAAGATTTCCCCACATTAGAACGCCCAATAAATGCATATTCAGGAAGTTTGGTTTCAGGGCAAGCTTTGTAATTGGAAAAGCTACCCAGAAAAGAAATATTTAGTTGATCCGCCAATTGATTCCGATTAATATTTTGCAAAGATAGTAAAATGAAAAACTGTTTTTTGAAGTTCCATGATTTTAGTTGACAACTTTTTCTAATCAGTAATTTAAATGTGGATAACTTTTTATGATTAAATAATTTATTTCTTTCAATTTTCAATTCTCCATTCTCCAATTTATTTAATTGATAATTGAGAATTGAGAATTGATAATTATTTTTATTTTCAATTCTTCATTTTCAATTTTCAATTTTCCATTCTCCATTTTAATTGAGCGTAATCTTATTTATAAATTAAATAAAATTGATAAATATAACTACTTGATTATCAAAGTTTATAAAATCTAAAATATAAATATTGTTGAAATTCAGCAAATTATATATTTACAAATAAAAATTTACATATTAAAATAAAATAATATAAATAGTTTATTGAATTTTAAATAACTTTGTATTATAAAATTTATTAATATGTTAAAATGGTTTACATCTTCCCTTACTTTTGTTAAAGAGAAATTGCCACAAGGGCCAAATCGTAAATATATAATTACATTTATGGTGGTATTTATATGGATGGCATTTTTCGATAAGAACAGATGGATATCTCAATGGCAATTGCAGCGGTCTATATATCAATACGAAAAAGAACAGAAAGGCTTGATAAAAGATATTACTCGGACTCAAAGTCAAAACAAAAATATTCAGAATGATATTGAGAAATTTGGTCGTGAAACGTATTTAATGACAAAAAATGATGAGGATTTGTTTATCATTGCAGTCGAATAAGAGTAAGTTGAACGATTGATTTAATTTTTTTTTAATTTTTATTTAATTTTTCAATTTATTTTTTGACCATTTTACATTAATTAATTATTTTATTCATGTCTGTAATTGTAAATAAGAATTCAAAAATCATCGTTCAGGGTTTCACCGGAAAGGAAGGAACTTTTCACGCAGAACAAATGATAGCATACGGTACACCGGTTGTTGGTGGAGTTACTCCCGGGAAGGGTGGGGAAATGCATCTGGATAAGCCGGTTTTTAATACGGTAGATGATGCAGTCGTTAAAACAGGAGCTGATACTTCCATTATTTTCGTACCGCCGGCTTTTGCGGCAGATGCGATCCAGGAGGCAGCAGAAGCGGGAATACGCAATATTGTTTGCATCACAGAAGGTATTCCGATTCAAGACATGGTGCGAGTAAAGGAATATATTAAAGATAAGAATGTAAGGCTCATCGGTCCAAATTGTCCGGGTGTTATTACACCGGATGAAGCTAAGGTAGGCATAATGCCCGGTTTTGTTTTTAAGAAAGGTAGAATTGGGATTGTATCAAAGTCAGGGACACTTACGTATGAAGCTGCTGATCAGGTTGTAAAAGCCGGTTTGGGTATATCAACTGCTATAGGTATTGGCGGAGACCCTATAATCGGTACAACTACACGAGAAGCACTTGAATTGTTTATGAATGATCCTGAAACGGATGGAATTGTAATGATTGGAGAAATTGGCGGGAATCTTGAAGCAGAGGCAGCGAAGTGGTATAAAGAGCATGGAAATAAGCCGGTAGTTGGCTTTATTGCCGGACAAACAGCGCCTAAGGGTCGTAAGATGGGACATGCCGGAGCCATCGTTGGTGGTGCTGAGGATACAGCTGAAGCAAAAATGAAAATCATGGGTGAATGTGGTATTCACGTCGTTGTTTCTCCGGCAGATATCGGAAAGACAATGGCAGAAGTTATTGGGAATAAATAATACCGATTTGACTTTTAACCCTAATTCCGCATTTGTGTAATGCGGAATTAGGGTTGAATGAATAATTCTGAGGTTATTGTAACGCAGTTTTGGACTTGGAATACTTATTCTTTAAAATCTGATAACCAATCAGTCCACCCAGAATTGATGCAATGAATATTGCGATTTTAGCTTGGTCTATATGCTCAGGATGAGAGAATGCTAAGGTTGTTACAAACAAGGACATTGTAAAACCTATTGCTGCTAAAAAGCCCAATCCAACCATTCCCATAAAATCAACTCCTTTGGGAATTACAGCCAGGTTAAGAACTTTGAGAAGATAACTTGTACCCACGACACCAACTAACTTCCCAATTAGTAAACCGAAAAATACGCCCGGGACAACTCCATTACCCAATAAGTGACCCATGTCTATATTTAAGGATACTCCGGCATTTGCAAGTGCAAAAATTGGCAATACAAATAAGGAAACCCAGGGATGTAATGCATGTTCCAGTCGTTGAAGTGGGGGAGTGGCGGCATTTGTATCTTCTTTGATTTGTTCCATAATCTGTAATTGCTCTGCTGATAATGCCGGTTTATTATCACTTGGATCAATGCCTTGAAATCTTGAAAGAGCACTTTTTATTTTTGAAACAAAGGTTCCTTCCTTTAATATTGTGTCAGATGGGATGGTAAAAGCAGCAATTACAGCCGCGATAGTAGGATGTACACCAGAACTCATAAAAGCCAGCCACACACCTCCTATTCCCAATAAAGCGTAAACAAGAATACTTCTAATTCCGATTTTATTGCAACCATACATCAATGCAGCACATCCTAAGCCTAAAAACAGACTCTGAACAGATATTTCAGAAGTATAAAATAGGGCTATTACCAATACAGCGCCTAAATCATCCACAATAGCTAAAGCTGCTAAAAATACTTTAGCGGCCATAGGTATTCTATCTCCGGCTAAATGAAGCACTCCAAGTGCAAATGCTATATCTGTCGCCATCGGGATTCCCCAGCCATGTGCTGTTTCAGTACCTATATTAAATATGGCATATATTGTAGCAGGGACAATCATACCGCCAATAGCTGCACCTATAGGAAGTAATGCCTGACGTGGTGAAGATAATTCGCCACCGACAATTTCACGCTTCAATTCTAAACCAACTACAAAAAAGAAAATTGCCATTAATCCATCATTGATCCAGTGTAGAATATCATGGTTTAAATAAGTTTGATCTTGTATCGTTAAACCGACATTTGTTTCTAGTATTTTATAGTAATATTCCGCTAAAGGGCTGTTGGCAATAATTAGGGCTATGATTACATTGAGACCCAATAGGATACTTGCCGTTTTTTCTTTTTTAATAAATTCTAAAAATGGATTTAATAACTGGAGACTTCTACTCATGATGCAACAAAGTAAATAAATTTTGCACTATTGATAGATATACTTTGTGTGAAAATATAAAAAAATAGATATATCCTCGTTTTTAAGCTAAATATGTGTGTAAAACAAATTTCCCTAATGACTCCATTATTTTCCCCCTTTAATACCAATATAATAAATGGAAACTATTCCATCAGACTTCGTCGAATCTATGGATTATGTATCTCCTCGAACCCAAATTCCGCATTAGACAATTACGAGTCTTACATCGGGACGTCCCTCATAATCAGCACCATACGGTTTTTAAAAACCTTTACTGCTGAATTCGGATTGAACAATGATGAACATTTAGGACAGCATAATCCCTAAGGGATGATATTTTTATAGAAAACGTAGCATAATATTTTCAAAATCCCGAAGGGATGACATTATTACAAACCACGAAAAAATGTATCTGCTCAAAAAAACTGGAACGAATAGATGGAATAATCATTTCACCCATTCTGGGTTCCGCTTTCTGCTATTGAATCTATTCTATAATAATGACAACCCTTCGGGTTTATTTTGATAAAAAATGGAAGAGAAATTTGTTATACACACGCTAAATATTAAAATTTATTTGTTTATGTAAAAGATAGATAAATAACTTGATAATATATATAAATAAAATAAATATAATGATTTCTTGGAAAATGGAGTGATGACAACCTATTGCAAATTATAATAGAATAATTGTTGTAAATACTACGCTCATTAGAATTATTTTACTGAAAAAAATTATTTCTAAAAATTTTTAGTAACTTTGATTACAATCCATTTAAACACTTAGAAGATGACAACTATTTTGTTTTTTATTGCAATACCTTTTTTGATTATATTGTTTTTTATCAGTATTTATAACAAGTTGATAAAGAAGAAAAACTTAATGCAAGAAGGGTGGAGTGGTATTGATGTTTTCTTGAAAAAACGACATGATTTGATACCTAATTTAGTTGAGACGGTAAAAGGTTACGCTACACATGAGAAAGGTGTGTTTGAGGCAGTAACCCTTGCTAGATCAAAGGCAATGGCAGCAGGAAATATGGATGAAAAGCAAGCAGCAGAAGCTAGTTTGGGCAAAGCCTTAGTCAATATGATGGCTGTTGCAGAGCAATATCCGGATTTAAAGGCTAACGTCAACTTTCAGAATTTACAGGAACAACTATCCAATCTCGAAGGTGATATTGAAAAAGCGCGAAGGTATTATAATGGTACAGCCAGGGATTACAATATTTCGGTGGAATCATTTCCGGGCAATGTGGTTGCGGGTTTCTTTAAATTCAATACTGTAACGTATTATGAAGTTGAAAATGAAGCTGAAAGGGAAACTCCACAAGTTAAATTTTAAAAGGTTTCGCCTATTGCATAAGTGCTTAATAGGGCTAATATGCTTTATCACGCTTTGTAACAACTCTTACTCTCAAGAGTTTATAAACTATAATACAGAGCGAATTTTAAATTATCATGTTGATATACAAGTTGACACTACGGGCGATTTGTTGGTCACAGAGACAATCCGTGTTAATGTATTGAATCATCAGATAAATAGAGGTATTTTTAGAATGCTTCCCGACAATCGTAATATCAATAATCAGAATATTGATGTTGATTATTCTATACTTTCAATAGAAAAGAATGGGGCGGTGGAGGATTATCACACGGAGACATCCAATGGGTTTTATTTGATATATATTGGAAATGAAAATATTATACTGACACCAGGTATTTATACGTATGCAATAAAGTATAAGACGAAGCGTCAAATAGGATTTTTTGAAAACTATGATGAATTGTATTGGAATACGACCGGGTGTGAATGGGATTTTCCGATCGATACTGTTACAGCTGTTGTCAATCTACCTGCCGGGGTTCGTATCATCCAGAATGCATGCTACACGGGTGGATATGGCAGCATAGAGCAAAAATGTACATCACAAAGGCTGTCTTCATCTTCCTATCAGTGGGCGGCATTTAACCTCAATCCAAAGGAAGGGTTGACCATTGCTGTTGGGTTTTCTAAAGGAGTTGTAAAGCCTCCTTTTATCCCTGATTGGCTTCAGCCTCAGAAAATGAAGCAATGGTTGATTTTTGTGGGACTTTTATTTATTGGATTGTTGATTTATCAATGGTATAAAAGAGGTATAGATTATCAATCACCTGTTGTCGTCCCACGATTTGAACCACCTAATAATCTCTCTCCTGCCGGAGTTGGCTATATTTCTAATGGTGGCTATAAGAAATCATTCATAGCTGCTTCACTTGTCAATTTAGCTGTCAATCAGTATGTTAAAATAGCTCAAATAAAGAAGAAAGGTTTTTTTTCAAAAGAGGAATACACCATTAGTAAGCGGAAAGAAGACACCAATGATCTGGTTTTAGAGGAATCGACATTATTGAATTCACTTCTGCCACACCAAGGGAATACTGTTCATTTGGATGGGGAATACGATGCCAATATAGCGCAAGCAGTGAAATCATTTCAAAACAGTTTGGACACTAAATACTTAAAAATGATTAATGAGGGCAATCATAAAAAGATTTCATTCCTCTTTTTTGCAGTATTGGGTTTGTTCTTTTTAAGTCTCAGCTTTTGGGTTGACCATTATTACCATCTTTCCGGTGAAATAATTGGTTCTGTATTTACTTTTGCCGTTTATACAGTTCTTTTTATTATTGTTTTGGTGGTTGGTTACCGAAAATCAAGGTGGATATGGCTTATTGTAGCCATTGTTACCGGGTTAGTTATACTTTTATGGAGTCCGATAGATGGAACCCTAAATGCATATAATATTTTGATACTTTTTTTTATAATATTAATGGTTGCCTTGTCTTTCTTTAGCTTTGCTATTCGACGTCCGTCAAAAGAAGTATTACAATTGCAATCTGAAATAGAAGGTTTTAAAATGTATTTAGGGGCAGCGGAAAATCATTTGATTCAATTTAATAATCCGCCATCTTTAACGCCTGAGCTTTTTGAAAAATATTTACCGTATGCACTTGTTTTAGGTGTGGATGAAATTTGGGGTAAAAACTTTGATAAACTCATCCAAAACGGGACAATCAAATATGAAAATCAATGGTATTCCGGAACATCATCTTTTTCATATAATTTTGCAAATAGTATGAGCCACAGCCTGACAAGTTCCATTACATCTTCTTCTACACAACCAAGCTCCAGCTCAAGCGGGTCAAGTGGTGGTGGGTTTTCCGGTGGCGGCGGCGGCGGCGGTGGCGGCGGTGGATGGTAGTATGTAGAAAGTAAAATTATTTTTTGACCAATTTAACGTCAAATTCCCTATAATAAAGGGTATCTCCGGCCTGAGTTTCACTTTTTTCATCCGCTAAAGTATAGCCACTAACTTGAATAGTTGTCGATCTATCTTTTTTTACTCCATTATTGTATCTGACGCAGCAGATGCCCCGCATCGTGAGAGTATCCTCGATACGGTTAGCATTATACGTTAATTTTTGGGTGATTAAGTCTTTCGAAAATGTATATTGAGAGCCGGATAAGGTATAAGGAGCGTCTAAAATTACTTCTGTAACACCATCTAAGTATTTACCTTTGATCTCTGATTGGTCAGGCCCCAAAAGTTTGATATAGGTTATCTGTTTTTGAGCCGTTTCCATTTGTTTATTTAGTTCGATTTCTCTTTCAGGAAGAGTAAATTCTGTATCAACACCATCTTTTGTATATATTCTGGTTGATATTTCATTGTCAATACTTTTGAAATTAAACTCAACCGGAAAATGATCCTTAAAAGGTCCATATCCATCTATATCATCCTTACAACTCGAGCATGACAGAATGGGTAATAATAACATTAACATCAAATATGGTCTAATATTCATCTGAAAAACTTTCCGCTAAGATAGATGTATTCATTTAAATATAAAAAAATCAAATTTGTTTGTCGCTTCAAATTTGTCATCATCCGATTAATTGTATATATTTGAATAAATAAGATATTAGTATGAATTTATATTATAAAAAGAAGATATATGTTCTTTGGAGTATTTGTTTTTTATGGAGTCCTGCTCTTTTAAATAGTCAATTAAAACCGGGATTTGATAAAGCAGAATATCGCGAACTCATGTATGTGTCAGCCAGAAGTACGGCCGATTCGGGATATTACAATAAATTTCCATTACCGGCAAAGTTTCATCAACTGTATCAATCCAAATCTATTGGACTTGACAATATGTGGGATTTTTGGGAATCGGACAATCAAGCTGTTATTAGTATTCGGGGCACAACGAGTAAACAAATTAGTTGGCTTGCAAATTTCTTTGCAGGGATGGTGCCGGCCAAGGGCAATTTGAGGCTCAATGATTCCACGAGTATTGACTATAAGTTGGCTGAAGACCCTCGTGCTGCGGTGCATGTGGGGTGGTTAATTGGCACTTTGTCTCTTTCTAATGAGATGTTACCGTGGATTGAAATTAGTTACCGGAAAGGAATTAAAGACATTCTTATAATCGGGCATAGTCAGGGTGGTGCTATAGCTTACTTACTCACATCCTATCTTTATCAGAAGCAGATTGATGGAACATTGCCAAGAGATATCCGATTTAAAACCTATTGCAGTGCAGCGCCAAAGCCCGGAAACTTATATTATGCCTATGATTATGAGGATAAAACAAGAGGTGGATGGGCTTTTAATGTTGTAAATGCTAAAGATTGGGTGCCTGAAACACCTATTTCCATCCAAACTATTCATGATTTTAATGTAACGAATCCCTTTGCGAATGCACCTAAAGCTATTCGAAATCAGAAATTCCCGGCAAATATTGTCATGAAAAGTATTTTTAATCAGTTGGATAAATCAACTCGTAAAGCACAAAGAAAATATGAAAAATACCTTGGCAGAAAAGCGTATTCGTTGGTAAAAAAACAATTGCCTGGTCTTCGAATACCTAATCTTGTCCATTCAAGTGATTATGTCAGGACGGGGACTACCATAGTCTTGATGCCTGATGAAGTTTATAATCTAAAGTATCCTGATGATCCAAATGCTATTTTTAGACACCATTTGCACCAACCGTATTTGGACTTGATAGAAAAATATAAACCTTGATTTATAAGATAAGTAAAAGACGAATTAGAATCTAATTTCTCTATATATCATTCTAATGCTTTTAGAATTTGGTCTAATTTTGGCGTTAGAATGATTTCTGTACGACGATTGATTGCTCTGTCATTGGCACTACTTCCGGTGTTAATGGGAATGAATTCACCTCGTCCTTGAGCAGATATTCTGATTGGTGAAACGCCTGCAGAAGTCAATATTTTGACAACAGAAGTTGCACGAAGAACGCTCAAATCCCAATTGTCTTCAACCATAGCAGATGAAGATTTAGGACGATAGGGGACATTATCGGTATGCCCTTCAACGGCTATATTGATATCCGGATTCATGCGCAATACGTTGGCGAGGCTATTAAGTGCATCTTTACCTTTATTGTCAATAGATTTGCTGCCTGATTTGAATAGTAAAGCTTCCGGAAGGATGACATACACCTTACCGTCTTTTTCAGCTACAGTCAGACCTGAGGATTGAAAACCTGTCAATGCATCGGCAACTTTTGCTCGAATGTCTTTTACTGCAGCGTCTTTCTTTTCAAGGGCTGATTGTAAATCTTTTATTTTACTTTCTTTGTCAGAGAGCTGGTTTTGAGCTTTATAGAAGTCAGATTTTGCAACTTCAAATGCTGCTTCCTTTTTCTCTAATTCTTCTTTTTGACGTTGCAAATCATCTTTTTGTACCTTAACTTGTGCATTAAGTCTATCATTTTCACCCAAATTGGCATCTAAAATTCGGTCTGTCGTACGACTTAGCTGTTCCATCCTTTTTTTGTTTTCGTTGTCCATAGCGATATAAGTTCGTAGGCTGGACTTGGACATGGCTGTATCCCGTTTTAAATATTCAATGGTCTTGTTAAGGATAATTTGATTGTTTTCAATACTATCTACTTTTAACTTTATGGCATTGTATTCGGAAAGCATGCGTGCTCTGTCTTTTTCTGCATTGGTGGTCTTAATGCGTTGATCTTCGAGTGACCTATAAGGGACGCAGCTAAACAGGATGAAAGTTGTGCTGAAGAAAGAAAGGAAGTATAACAAATTCTTCATAATGATGATGTGTTGATGAATTTAAATGAGATTATTTTATCAATCCTGCATTTTTACTAATTTCAAGCATACGGTCAATGGATGCAACGCCCTGATCGATAACCCATTTGGGTAAAATTACTTCCGGTAGCTCATATTTCATGGCAGTATAAAGTTTTTCCATGGTATTGAGTTTCATATAAGGACATTCATTACAAGCGCAATTATTTTCCGGAGGAGCAGGGATAAAAGTTTTATCAGGACTGCGTAATTGCATTTGATAAATTATACCGGGTTCAGTGGCGACAATAAATGTATTGGCATCACTATTAGCTGTATAGTTGAGCAATCCGGATGTAGAACCAATAAAGTGAGCTTTGTCAAGAATATGTGATTCACATTCAGGATGTGCGATTAAAACAGCGTCGGGGTGACGTTCCAGGAGTTTGGTTATTTTTTCATTAGAGAATATTTCATGCACCATACAAGCGCCATTCCATAAGACCATATCTCTCCCGGTTTTCTTTTGCAGGTATGCTCCTAAATTTTTGTCTGGAGCGAAGATGATATTTTTATCTTTTGGAATACTTTCAATGATAGCGACAGCATTGGTTGAAGTACAACAGATGTCTGTCAATGTCTTTAATTCAGCGGTACAGTTAATATATGAAACGACAACATGGTCAGGATATTTCTCTTTAAACTGTCTAAATAAATGGGGCGGACATGAATCTGCAAGCGAGCAACCGGCTTTCAAATCAGGTAAAATTACTTTTTTATGGGGAGATAGCATTTTGGCTGTCTCTGCCATAAAGTGAACACCCGCAAAGACAATCATTTCGGCATCTGTAATAGCAGCTTGTTGTGAAAGACCTAATGAGTCACCAATATAATCTGCTACATCCTGAATTTCTGATTCTTGATAATAGTGCGCTAAAATAATTGCATTTTTTTCCTTTTTAAGCTTCTGAATCTCAGTAACTAAATCTAGAGTAGGATCGACTTCAATATCTAAATAACCTCTTAGCGGTAATTGATCCATCATTTCTTGGCTTATGCCCGTCATATCTACGTTTTAAAATTAAAGTTAAAAGTAATAATATTAATGACAACAAATTTCCACAAAATATAGTTTTAATTATTGTAAATTTATGTAATTTTTCAAAATTTTGTTGTTCATGACTCGTTTTCTTTTTTTATTTGTCTTATTGGTTTTTATTAGTCCTTTCTCAAAAGCACAACAATCGCAAGGCGATAAGATTGTAGGTACATGGCTTAGTGAGACTAAGGAAGGAAAGATAAGTGTTTATCGTTCAGGCGATAAATATTATGGTAAGTTAATATGGAGCAAAAGCATGTATGCTAAGGATGGCGTCACCTCCAATAAAGATTCAAAAAATGAAGACCCAAAGTTGAGGAATAGACCCTTAAAAGATATGATAATTCTCAATAATTTAAAATATAGTGATGGAAGTTATTCCGGAGGGACAGTCTATGACCCTAAAAATGGTTCTACTTATAAATGTAATATGAAATTACATGGTGATCGCCTGGATATACGAGGTTATATCGGGATATCAATTATCGGTCGAACCTCCGTCTGGACAAGAATTAAATAAAAGCAACCTATACTTTATTTAAGAAAAACTTCTTAGGCAAATGCAAATTCCGCCTTAGAAGAATGAAGTGGGACGTCGCTGCATCGTTATATTTCTTACATAAAACAAGTAATCCATTATTTCCTATAAGATGATTGATAGGTAACTATAGATAGTAAGTCTATTAGTTTGGTAAATAAAGGCTTAAAAAAAATCTTTTTATCAAATAAATTAATAAACTTCAGAGAAAAAAAATAAAAGTTGGAGTTTGTATTTAATAATGGGTATTTATTTTTGAATTATATTTTATCTCCAAATGAATACGGGATTTGTTAAAATATTGATTTTTAATTATGTTGTAATTTTGCAGTTTCAAAATAGTTGAAATGGAAGAAGTTGTATTGAAAGATAAAAAAGTGGGTGAATCGCGCACTACGATGACAGAACTTGTTATGCCCAATGATACCAATCCACTTGGCAATCTTATGGGCGGCAATTTAATGCGATGGATGGATATTATCGCGAGTATATGCGCCGGAAAGCATTGTGAATCACATGTAGTTACAGCAAGTGTGGATCACGTATCCTTTACACATCCAATCCGGATGGGCGATGTCGTTACTTTGGAAGCACAAGTCACTCGAGCTTTCAACACTTCGGTAGAAGTCCATGTTCAAGTTTTTACCGCTGATTTTAAAGGACAAAAACCCAAACGTAGTAACCATGCCTATTTTACTTTTGTTGCGTTGGAGGATGGTACCTTAAAACCGCAAAATGTACCACCTGTTTTGCCATTAACTCAAGAAGAAGTGACGTTGTATGAAAATGCCATAAAAAGGCGCGAACTTCGATTGGTTCTAAGTGGTAGAATGAAACCCAATCAAGCTACGGAGCTTAAAAATATGTTTGAGTCTTAATCCACGCATTTTGTTATTAGATAGTCTCAATTAGACTGAAAGGGTGTATAATCGGGAAAAACGTTATGTACAACTGTCTAAACAGCTAAAAGGAAGTGTTTATTTTTTAGTGATGATAACAATGGACTTGTATTGATTTGCCAGTATGGGTGTTGTGCCATTTGGATAGGGTAGGAGGCTGATTAGACGGATATTATATGGGCCCAACGTGGTGTCTTTTGGAGTCAGTGTAGTGTGTAGATTGAAGATATGTGTTCGATTGTTTTCGTGAAATTCATACGTAGGAGCGCCATCGCCTTCCCATACACAATCATAAGGATTGGGGCACCGAGAATCATTGACTACTTCACTCATTTTTAACTTGATACCTTCCTCCTGATTGGACAGAATCGTGTTATTGTGAATAAGTACTTCCGTATTTAATGGAAGCTGGTCGTTGGACACAATATCTTTTTGACACATAGTAACTGCCAAAACAATGCTAGTGAATAGGAGATATTTCATTTTGATTTACATTATGTGAAATATGTATATTAACGAAATTTTCATGTGATTAGTTGGGTTGATGCAATAATTTGTTGATATTTTATTGTGTTCAGCATTACAACCGCCTTATTATATTTTTTCAACAAGCAATTTTTCACAAACGGATTGACTGAATATTTTATTTTTTTTGTTTCCGTAGGATAATGTCATGCTTTTATCATAGGACTCAACAAATTCAATGTGAATGATGGTATTTAGCACTAAAAGATGATTGTTTAAAAAGCGAAGGAGCTCGTCAGATGTTGGGGCTACAGCTTTAAATATGACTTTTTCACCTTGAATACATTCGCTTAGTTTTAGATAATTAATAGGATGGATTTTGCCACTGGGGTCTGGAATGGGCGAACCGTGGGGATCGACTGTCGGGAAGCCTAACAAGGCATCCATTTTATCAAAAAAGACATTGGATTTGATGTGTTCAATCTGCTCAGCTATTTCATGTACTTCTTCCCACCCAAAACCCATTTTTTCAACTAGATACATTTCGGTAAGTCTATGTTTTCGAATAATTAAAGCTGCTTCCTTTTTTCCCTTTTTTGTAAGTGTTGGCGGCTTATAACTTTCGTATATGACATAGCCTTTATCGGCAAGACGTTTCATCATGCTATTTACAGTAGGCATCTTGATGTCTAAAAGCTTACTAATGTCGTTTATTCCAGCCTCGCCCTTAGTCTGAGCTAGTGTAAATAATACTTTCAGATAATTCTCTTCAGTATGCGTTGTCATTCTGCAAATTTAGTATTATCCTTTATATAATTCAAAAATTAAAATTTTACAGTTAAACCCGAACTTCGCAATCGATGTTTTCCTAATCCGTAGCGTACTGATGATGCAGGACTTCCCAATGTATGCATTGTTTTAATGGATTTTTTTAACTCTTGAATGTACCAATACTAAAACAATTAAAGTTTACAGGAAGAATGCTCCCGAAAGATATAGGCGTGATAGATGTTTAAGACGATGCAATTGGGCTATTTCTTATATCCAATCGGTATTTTGGGTCGTACATCGAATCCGCATTTGTCAAATTCAGGATTTGGGATAAAATTATTTTTATTTGATGAGTGCATCAATGATATTTTTCAAATGAGCCTTTCTTTATTTAATAGCAGTAACTTTATATCCTTTTTCTCTTAAAAGGTTGATAACTCCACTTTTTCCAGCCAGATGTCCTGCGCCAACAGCAAAAAATGTTGACTTTTCAGACATTAATCTTTTCATATTATCAATCCATTTAACATTTCGATTCTTTAAAAAGGAGTCCATATAATTGTCCTTTGATTGTGCAAATGATGATTCAATCATATCGTGCAACTCTTGTATTTTTTGTTGTTCATAGAGTTGGATGAGAGTATCAATATTCTGTGAGTCCGGTGATTTGAGGCTTTCCATTAACATAGCGGCTTGTTCTTTTAGTGGGACGGCATCTATTGCAGCCATTTGGTCATCAATAGTCTCAAGTCCGCCAATACCTTTTCCGGTATTTGATGCTTTTTGCGCTAAATTTATTTCATAGGATGCCATTTGGCTTTTCTGAGAATTAACATCATCTAAAAGGGTTTGTAAAAATAGCGGTTTGATGTTCTCAAACATAAACAAAGGCATTCCGCTATCTTTCGCTTTTTCTTGTAAAAGGGAATAATCTTCGGGTGAAATAAGATCTTGTAAGGATACACTATCGGGCATTCTCATTTTGACCAAGATAGCCGCCATTTGCGACATGTCATTCATAACATTCAAATCAATTTCAAATATTACTTGATCACTTTGGGCAAAAGCATTTTCCATTTCCTTGGTAAAAAAATATTTATCCTCAGGTATTAGGTGAATTGTTCCAAATAAATAGCTTGGTTTCGATAGACCCTTCCCTTCAATTTTCCAAAGAAGTGATTCTTCTGGTTGAACGATATCTACGTTTATTTTTGAAAGTGTTTGAGCGGAGATGGGTTTTGAACCTATAATGCAAGTTATCGTCAATAATAACCAAGTATTTAAGTTAAAATATTTATTTACAATCTGATAAAAATTACGAAATCCCATTATATGTATTTAATGATTTTAATTGTTGTTTTATTTAAACCCGATATTAGAGATTAAAATTGCGTTTTAATATAAGTTGATAAGTAATAATTCCACAGGCGACACTTACATTATACGAGTCCAGTCTGTCATTTTGTGGAATTGAAAATACCTGATCTGCTCGGCTTTCCACTTGTTTTGAAACACCCATCTTTTCTGAACCAAGGACAACGCAGCACCCTTCTTGTAGGTCTAATTGATGCAAATAAACATCTTTATTCATGCCGGTGACAAAAAGTTGAATCCCTTGTTCAGCCAAGTGGTCAGCAGCTTCTGCCAAGGAGGTAACCTTGCATACAGGGAGGTGGGTCAACGCTCCGGCTGATGCTTTTATGGCATCTGAGGTTACACTTACACTATTTTGATTGGGAATAATTATTCCATGACATCCACCCAAAAGCGCTGACCTTGCAATTGCTCCGAAATTTCTGACATCTGTCATGTGGTCAAGCATGATGAGGAAAGGCACTTCATTGGATTGTTTGATTTTTTGCAAGATGACATCAAGGTCGTAATATTTGTAATCATTGATAAAAGCAACAATGCCTTGATGATTTCCTGAAGCCAACCGGTTGAGCTTTTCTCTTGGAACATAAGCCAGGTCAATGTTTTTTGACTTTATCAGTTCCCTTATCTCTTTTTCAAAGTCACGGTCACCACCGGACAGTAAAAATATCTTTTCAATGCTTGATTTAGCTTTTAAAGCTTCTATGACTGGTTGACGTCCGTATATATATGAAGTATTTTGTTTATCCATAACATTATATTTTTATATTTAAAATAAGAATAATTGTATCTTTGGCTTGCATTAAAAATAACTAAATAAAATATTATTAAGAATGAGTCAAAAAATTATTACATTTTGTTTTTTGTCATTGTTATGTTTAATCGGTACATATACGATTGCACAAAACATACAAGTGGAGACAAAGGTAAAGAATGAAATCTTACAAAACCCATTAAAATTTGGTTTGAGCGTAGAAGATGCTTCGCAGATTGTAATGGTAACAAGTTATACTGACCAAAAGCGAGGAATATCTTATTGCTATGCATTGCAAACCTATGATGATATACCGATTTATAACGCTTTGACTTCATTTTATGTCGGCAAGAATGGTCAAGTTGGTGCTGTTAAAAGTAATTTTATTAACACTCATTCCTTTCAGATTAAAGGGAATAGAGCTTCTGCAATGAGTGTTGAAGATGCAGTGAAAAGTGCTGCGGTGGCATGTGGCGTTGTAAATCCACAACCACAATTATTGGAATCAAGAGGAGATAAGTTGGTTTTAGCCGGAGGGAATATTTCTGAAGAAACTATTGAGCCTCATTATACATGGTATGTAGAACAAGGTAATCTCGTTCTTGGTTATGAAATGCAGATAAAGATGATCGGAGAAATGGATCATTATAAAATTGTCGTGAATAGTCAGGATGGTAGAATAATGAATAAATTGAACTATAAGCTATCCTGTAAATTTGATGGACCTAATCAATTTGCCAATCATACCCATGATCAAGAATGTAGAGAATCCGTGCATAGTGTCATTATACCTTCTAAAGAAATGCCGACACCTCCACCTGTTGCGGAAGCAAGTAAATATAGGGTGTATGAATTGCCTCTTGAGGCTCCATCTTTTGGAAGCTCTACAATAGCTGTTAGTCCGTATGATCCGGAAGCTTCGCCTTATGGTTGGCACGACTTAGACGGTCAAGATGGTGTTGATAATACGACTTTACAAGGGAATAATGCTTATGCGTTCAATGATAATGATGGTAATTATCAAGCTGATTCTGAAGTGGATGGTGGACAAGATCTTGTTTTTGATAAAGTTTTTGACCAATCACTTGAACCGCAGGAATCTAAAGAAGCCGCAGCAGTCAATTTGTTCTATATGGTAAATAAAATGCACGATTTTTCATACCATTTTGGTTTTGATGAGCAATCAGGCAACTTTCAATTGAACAATTACGGTAAAGGCGGACAAGGTTTGGACTTTGTAAAGGCTATGTCACAATATGGAAATGGAAGTGCTGATTATAAGAATAATGCGGATTTTTCTACACCTGAAGATGGTAAAAGTGGTCAAATGAGGATGTTCCTTTGGGACAATGGCACACAAAAATTTAATATATTAGAACCATCAAATATTGCCGGGGGATATGAAGTAGGCGATCCTGATTTTGGGTCGGCTATTACAACAGATAAAATTGAAGCAGAGGTAGTGCTTGCATTGGATAAAACCGGAGGTAATTCATATTTCTGTGGCGAAGCTAAAAATGCTGATCAAATGCAAGGAAAAATTGTTGCTATCGATCGAGGAAGTTGTGATTTTTCACAAAAAGTATATAACGCCCAGAAAGCTGGAGCTGTAGCAGCTATTATTATGAATTTTGAAGACCAAGTAATTGGGATGGCAAGCGGGACCAATGGTACATCAGTGACAATTCCTTCAGTATTTGTAAATAAGGCTGTTCGTGATAAAATTAAAGGAGCCCTTGCTACAGGTGAAAAAGTCGTAGTTAAGTTGCAACTACCGGATAACAGTGGGCCTGCTTTATTAGACGCATCCTATGATAATGGTGTAATAGCGCATGAATACGGGCATGGAATCTCCACCCGTCTAACCGGAGGTCCACAGAATTCAGGATGCCTTTCATCAGCTGAACAGATGGGCGAAGGGTGGAGCGATTTTATGTCTTTAGTGACGTCAAAACGACCAGGAGATAAAGGGACTGACGCACGTGGGATAGGGACTTACGTTCAGGCTCAACCTACATCAGGTTCAGGTATCAGAAGGTTTCCTTATAGCACGGATATGAGTAAGTGTCCCAATACATTTGCTGATGTAGCTAATGTATCCGGACCACATGCGATAGGAGAGATATGGTGTGATATGATATGGGATTTATACTGGGCCATGATTGATAAGTACGGTGATGATGGTAAGTTGTGGGGCGGTGATGGCGGAAATAGTAAAGCAGTAGAACTAGTATTTCAAGGTATGAAGATTCAACCATGCGGTGTAGGATTTGAAAGTGGGCGTGACGCTATTCTTGAGGCTGATAATTTATTGTTTAATGGAGAAAATAATTGTTTGATATGGGAAGTGTTTGCTCGTCGTGGATTAGGTTATTTTGCTGATGGAGGATCGGAAAATTCACTGGGTGACAATGTAGTAGATTTTACACCTAACCTGTTTTGCTTAGATAAGGTGGAGATGCATAAAGAGGTTACTAAAGAGGTGGACAAAGGTGGAGAAATCAACATTGACTTCAATCTTAAGTCATATAAACTTGCCACAGCAAAGAATATTAAGGTTACAGATGTGATTCCTGAACATACTTCTTATGTGGCTGGATCAGGTGGAACGTATTCCAATGGTGTGGTTACATTTGAGTTAGATTCGTTATCTTCTTCTGCAGAGCATACCTTTAGTTATAAAATTAAGGTAGATGATGATTATTTTTCAAAATTAATGTATCAAGAAGGATTTGAAAGTGAATTTTCATTCCCGGATGGAGATTGGTTTAATAACATTCAAACCGGAAATGTATTTTTTGAATTTTTAGAGGGTGAAGGAGAAAATGGAAGTAATGTTTATGCTATACCAGCATTGACCGGTGATTATAAAACTTCTTTTGAAAAAGCATCGCCCGTAACGGTTGCCGGAGCACACCCATACTTAGTCCTCAATCATAAATATAATACACAAGGAGCTGTGGATGGCGGAAATATTCGATATTCCGAAGATGCCGATAGTTGGAAATATTTTGGAGATGAAGTAGTTAGAGGTAAATATCCCGGTTATATGGCTTATGCAAGTTTCACTATTCCCAATTTATTAGGATTTAGTGGCGATTCTAAAGGATGGGTGCACAGCTTTGCGGATTTAAAGGCTTTAGATACGAAAGAGCTTTATTTTAGCCTCTTCTATGGAGCTTCTGATGGTGATGCAACATTGGATAATTGGTATATTGATAATCTTGAGTTGGTTGATGCAGTGTTTGTCAACAGTGAAGCATGTATAACGGTTGATGGCGGAAACGAAGAATGTGTGGAAGCAAATGAATTGGGTACTTATGTGCGTCACAATGGCTTAGTGTCAACTGATAAAGTTGCGGGTCAATCTATTGTTAGCAATGTATTCCCCAATCCGGGAAATGGCAGTCTGAACGTTAGCTGGCTTAATACTCCTGGTCAAGAAATGGAAATTACCATATCAGATGCGTCCGGCAGAATAGTTAAACAAGTGAAAAAACAAAGTTCTGTCAATGTTAATTTGACCAATATTGACCTTTCTAGCGCTTCAAATGGCATATATTTTGTCCAACTAAAAAATGGAAATGGGATAGCAACCCATAAATATATTAAAATGTAAGTTTCAGGATTTCATAATTTCTTAATAATCAAAAGGGAGTTCCAGTATTGGTGTTCCCTTTTGTTTTTATACTGAATTCCTTTATACCCGAATTCAGCAGTCAAGGCTTAGAAAAACCGTATATTGCTGGTTTTGAATGTATTCCCGATATACGAGTCGTTCCGATGGTTTGGCAAAAGCATTGATTACGAATCGTTTATCGATTCAGTATTTTCTAATGCTGAATTTTGGATTAACGAATAAGGCTTCAATTTCAAAGGTTTTCCCCGGATATTTTTCGAGTAAGGCAGACCAGGCAGCCTCATCGATACCTAATGCCGATAATGGGCCGTCGAGCTTGTACTGATAGTATTTCTCCAGTACAGGTGAACTGCCTATTTTATACCAGATTGATTTATAGATTAATCCAACATTTTCTGATATAATACCGATGCGATAGTCGTTTATGACAATGCAATTGGACTATTACGAATAACCAATCGGTATTAGCGCTCAGCTCGGGATGGATGGCTGAACATTTCTAGTCAGCGCCACTTGCTGACAAAGACTTAATCCGCCACGTCTAAAAAGTGGAACTAGCACCAGAATAAGACAAAATCATCGTCAAAGAAATTATCAATACTTTTACTACAAAAAAGCAGATTCAGGAACAGGCGGGGTGATACACTATATTAAATATTCCTTTTCAAAGCTGGGACTATCAAGCAAATCACATAGATTTTTGTATCCTTGCAACCAAGCTTCTGGGTTTTTATATTCTAATATCTTTTCTTTAAATTGTATCTTATAATCCTCTATATTAGGGTCATTCATTAACTTCAAAATAATTAGGGCTTTGAAATAATTATCCTGATGTTCAGATATAGGGTCTAAATTCTTATTCTCCCAATTCTGAGTTATTTGATTATAAATTTTTTCCAAAGAATTGTTTTGCTCCATAAACGAAAACCCTTTTGTTTCCATATATTCAATAATTTTATCACAAAAATGATGGACATCCTCTTTTGAATAGAGTGTATCAGATTCAAGCTTAACTCTAAAATTATTGTTCTCAATTATTGAGATATGGTTTAATATATTATAAGGTTTTTCGTAGTGGTGCTGAACTGATTTATTTGGCAATTGAATTTTAAACAAAGTCCTTTCAACTATATCTAAGTAGGTACACATTGGAGAAATCCAGACCTTACCTGTTGTGTAAACATTAAAAAACAGAAACGCAAAATCGATTTTTAATTTCTCAACATATCCAATTGACCCTCCTTGTATACCTATTTTAAATTGAAACCCTTTATCCTTATAATATGGGTTTAATTTACCCTTTAATTCATTTTTAATATCAGTAACGCCTAACCACATTGTAATAATAGTTATTTTTAGAATGGGCTAAATTTAATTAATTCTATATCTCCTCCTGTTAAACCCGAAATATCTGTATTCCCATGATCAGAGATTTTAAGACACTTACCTTGGGGAAGTATTATTGGATTATTACTCGGTAGAACATTTCCTCCACCAGTTTTCACTGTTAACTGACCTTGATTCTTAATTATTGATAATCCCTCTTTCTGTCTTGTTGTAAATGTCGTGCTTTTACTCAATTTATTCTCTATGTAAATTACATCTTCAATTGTATTCCCTGTTTTCTTAACTAAAAGAATATCCGCCTTAGTGAAACCGTTGGTTGTGTATAATTGCACTTCTGTCAAAAGTTGGTATTCGTTTAAATTTATCCCCGGAAAAAGTTGTTGAAGTTTGTTCTTAATTACATTATTGGATAGAAAGTTATCTACAATGTTTTTATTAAACTGTCTTCCCTTGACGACAAAGTGCTTAAAAAACTCACTTTTAGCTAAAGCCTGTATCTGATCTGTCACATCCTCTTCAAGTTCTTTTAATATTTCAAAACCAAGTTCAGGATTATCATTTATTTTTTTGTATGCATTAAACAAAATGGGATTATCAATATCGATATCCAATTTTGGATAATTATCTAAATGGTTATTCAGCCTACTTAAAAATTCTACATCTAAGCGAATTTCATCATTATGCTTGGCTGCTACCTCCCACGCCCTCACGCATCTCACCTTCTCCCCAAACAACGCCCTCAACGCTTCACCGCCCTCACCTGCCAGGTCTTTTTCCAGCTGGTTGAGGGTGGCATTGTCCATACTCTTTAGTATGTCAGACAAATGTACTCTTTTTTTGGCATCTAACAAATTATCGGCGATATTTTGGATTTGTTGCAGTTCGGGCCGGCGGATGTGGGCATAGATGTCTGTGCCCTCTTTATCCAACAATTTGAGATAGGTCAACTTGTTAGCCTCCGCAGCATGATAGATTATTCGTATTTGATGGTTGTGAAAGGCTTTGTTGATAGCTGCTTGATAGAAGTTTTCAGACAATTGGATGACCTGGTCCGGATCGATGCGCATCGCCGTGGAAAATGCTATCATCCTGAATGAATTCCGGGCTTTGACCGGCAAGAATGCGCTGTTGGCAAGGGCTATAAAGGTCGCACCGCGTGCAGATACAATAGCATTTTTAATTGGCTTTATGGATTCCCTGATTATCTTGACGCCGGCTGTGCCCACTCCGACTAAAGCCATACCGATAGAATAATTAATTATCTCGTCTTCATTTCCTCTCACAGTAGCATATGCTAAGCCAATGCAATCTGCGATATTATCGACCGCTGGAATCATCCCCAATATATTAACAGTGGTATATACTATTGGGTCAAAAACTTCAAAAATCATGTCACCATAAGTGTCTGAAGACCTAATGGCACGTATATCAGTTTTGCTGTCGGGTGGCAAATCATCTCTAATAAATTCTATAAAGGACAGACCAAGGGTAATCGGGTTTAAGTCGATCGGGCTTTCCTCTAAGATGATTCCAAGTTTGAAAAACCATTTAGATATTGGATCTGTAAATGCAAGGTTATTCAGATAGTCAAAGTATATTTCCGGTATGCTGTTTTCGACAAAATTTTCTTCTACCGGTATGGTTTTCCATGATGTTGGACTTTCCGATGTTATTTCTGCTTGGTATAAATAATCATTTTTCTGAAGTTCATACGACAATAGTTCTACAAAATAATTTTCATTAGGTATAGAATAACCAAATTCATTTTGAGCCGAATATACCCAAATACTCCTTTTAGGCACCTCAAGAGCGTTAATCAAATCAAAATAAATATTGCTTCTTAACACTATTTCGATATTGGCCTCTATCCCTACTCCGGCCTCTTTATCTCTATGGACTACGATATCGTCAAGAGTACCA
>JAGPCT010000017.1 GCA_018057925.1 Saprospiraceae bacterium | reverse complement strand
CATACTTCCGTTTCGAATGAGCAATGTAAAATTGAAAGGAATAAATTATTTAATCAAAAAAAGTTATCCACATTTAAATTACTGATTAGAAAAAGTTGTCAACTAAAATCATGAAACTTCAATTTTCAATTTTCAATTTTCAATTCTCCATTTGTCTTAATAAATGCGTTGATTACCTTCCATGTAGAGCTGTCGCTATCAAAGACGGAATATAGCCCTTGTTCTTCCATCGGTGGGTCGCCCATGAAGTCATCTCCGGGCTTCCAAAACTTTTGACCGGGGATGGGTCGAGCTTCTCCGCCAAATGCCCAAAAGTTACAACCGGCCAATATACCTTTATTTTGTTGAGACTGGCTCAATTCATTGAATAATAGTGTGTAAAAGGAATCTCTTATCCTTGTTGTGCTTGAAGGTTCGAAACTGTTGTTGTCTCTGGGATAGCCAAACTCTTCTATAACCAATGGTTTTCCTATTTTTTTCATTACGTTCATGTGGTCGGTGATATATTTTTTGGTCATATCGAGAGCCTTTTTTTGTTGGTTTACATCGTTTAAATCTTTGTACCATTGCCAGTTGCGCGGCCAAATATGTATAGTACCATAGTCGATATTGGAATCAGCATGTATTGCCTCATAAACATCCATGTTTTCAGTTCCGATAAATCCTTCAACGCCAATGGTAACAAGGTGATTGGTGTCGATACTTTTAATCATTTTAGCCGTTCTAGCAATCCAATTTTTATAAGCATCTATAGCGGCAGGACGCATAGGGCGTGGTTCGTTGGCCAATTGCCACGCAAAGATTGTAGGGTCGTCGATGTATTTGAGACCATTTATTGAGTTTTTTCTTGTGAGTATGGCTTTGACCTGTGCTTCATATTGTTGAATGCATGGTTCACAGGAATAAAATCCACTCACTACATCCCGCAATTTTTCCCATGATAATCGATTGTAAAACGCTGTACTGTCAATAGCTTTATTCCAATATAGATATTGTAAAAATCCGCCACTCCATTCCCAATTATTGCTAAAAAACAAAACTGCCTTCATCTCCTTACGACTCATCTCTTCTAATAGTCTGTCAAGACCCTTAAGGTTGTCAGTAACGAAGACTCCCGGAGATTGTTGGAATACGGGAACGATTCGTGGTACACCTTGGATTGTGCCTTCCCCTTCTACTGCTGCACAGATTCTTAGGTTTGTGATGCCTTGTGACTTTAAAAAATCTAATTCCTGTCTCAACCTTTGCAAACCCCTGACTGTATCGTCCATCAGTCCTAAGGAAGGTCCATACCAATAATTGGTCCCTACAAAATAGAAGGCAGTGTCTCCTTGGATAAAGTGACCTTCTTTAATCGTGACAAATGAAACTTCTTGGTTTTTGGATTTATAACCATTATTGCATGAAAGAATAAGTAAAGAGAATATAATAAAATATATGGGTTTCATCATATTGTGAAATTATATTGTGATGTAATGTGGCAAGCCAATTGGACTATTTATAAACAAGTTAACAACAACACTTCTGGCACATATACTCAACCCGAATTCAGCAGTAAAGGTTTTGAAAAACCGTATAGTGCTGATTATGAGGGTTAATCCCGATGAACGAATCGTTTCAATGGTTTCTGTAAACCATTGATTACGAGTCGTAAATCGATTCCGCAATTGTCTATTGCGGAATTTGGGTTCAAATTCAGGAAAAGCTATATTCACTACATGGTCGCTTCCTGGATAACTTCTACTTCTGATTCGAGTGGTATGGAAGGATCTCTGGGCTCAAACTCACCTTCCCATCGTGCTATCACACAGCTTGCAAGGCAATTGCCCATAACATTGGTGGCAGTGCGAGCCATATCCATGAGTTCGTCTATACCAAGAATGATTAATATAGGCCAGGTTGGAAGATTGAATTGCGCCGCTGTCGCCAGTAGAATGACCAATGAAGCTCGTGGGACACCCGCCACGCCCTTGCTCGTAAGCATCAGTGTGAAGACTAGAAACAACTGAGTAGGGACATCCATGTGCATGCCTGCCGCCTGTGCCACAAATATGGAAGCTAATGACAGGTAAAGTGTCGTTCCATCCAGATTGAAACTGTAACCGGTTGGAATGACAAATGCCACAATCTTACGAGGGACGCCGAGTCTTTCCATTGCTTGCATTGCTTTTGGTAGTGCTGATTCTGATGATGTAGTAGCGAAGGCAATTGACATTGGTTCTAGTACTGCTTTGAGGAAGTTTTTAATTGGAACTTTTGCAATCAAAGCAACCGGCAGTAAGACACATAAAACAAACAAAATCAAAGCCACGTAAAGCGTCAATAATAACTGTATCAAATTAACTAAAATGCCTAACCCCATGTGTCCTACCGTGTATGCTATCGCTGCGCCTACACCTACCGGGGCAAAATACATGATGATATTGGTAAATTTAAACATAGTTTCAGCTAGACTGTCGCAAAATTCGAGCATGGGCCGCTTCTTGCGCTCATCGAGCATTGCTAGACCAATGCCGAAAATCACACTAAATACGACAATAGGCAGTACTTCGGCGTGGTAGATTGACTTGGCAATGTTTTCCGGAAAGACATGTAAAATAATATCTTGCCAGGTCTGCTGCTGAACGTCCGGAAGTGTCTCGTGCACGTCAGGTGGCATTTTGATCCCAACACCGGCTTTTGAAATATTGATGGCAAAAAGACCAATAAATAGGGCGAAAGTGGTTACTATTTCAAAATATAAAATTGATTTCCAGCCCATCCTACCTACTTGTTTTAGGTTGGAATGTCCTGCTATTCCGACGACAAGGGTTGAGAACAAGATGGGTGCAATGATGGTTTTAATCATCTTGAGGAATACTTGGCTCAATACCCTCATGTTTTGTCCAATGACGGGAAATTCGTGCCCTATCAATGCGCCAATGACCATAGAAATCAAAATCCAGGTGGTCAGATTCTTTTTTAGTATGGCGTAGTAAATGAAGCTAAGACAGAGTAATAAATGTGAAATTGAAAGGACAATTGAATTTATTTGGATACCCAAATAGGCATTCATAACATGTAATAATCCAACCACAAATAATACGACTAATACTATAATTGCACTTATCTTTTTAGAATTCATACGTTTGATTTTCGGAGTTGATGGCTTATTTCTAAAAATTAAATAAAAAATTAATGAAAATGTAAAATTTTAATTATATCTATTAGAAATATTCAATCGATAAAAATATTACTAAAAGATGTCGCAATGTAAATCTATTTTTTCAAAATATAAAATTATGATTTACTTGTATATCCGAAAAATATTTTGAACCTTTGATGTATTCTGCTATTTTTGTCCAATAAAATTTTAAAATTCTCACTATGAGTTCTATACAAAATAAAGATTCTGTGGCTGTTTCTAAGGCAGTCGGGATTGCCAATCCGGCAAGAGTATATTATAATGCAACACCGGAAGAATTGATTGAAGAAACAATCTTACGTGGTCAGGGGCATCTTTCTGATAAAGGAGCCTTACTCGTAAAAACGGGTGAATTTACCGGTCGCTCCCCCAAGGATAAATTTATTGTAAGTGATGCAAAAACTGAGCCGGAAGTCAATTGGGGAGGTTTTAATACGAGATTTGATGCTGAAATGTTTGTTAAATTGGAGCAAAAGATGCTTCGATATTTTGACGGCAAGGATGTGTTTATCCGTGATAATTATGTCTGTGCGGATGAGAACTATCGTCTGAACGTGCGTACAGTTACCGAATACCCGTGGAGTAACATGTTTGCCAATAATATGTTTTTGCGACCACAGGCAGATGATTCATTTGAGCCGGATTGGACTATTCTTTGTGCGCCGGAATTTTATGCAGATCTAGCGGTAGATGGAACAAGGCAGCACAATTTTTCGATTGTAGATTTTACTCGTAGAAAAGTGTTGATCGGTGGCTCCGGATATACCGGTGAAATCAAAAAAGGAATTTTCTCGGTGCTTAATTTTCTGTTACCTGTGGACAAAGGAGTTTTCCCAATGCATTGTTCTGCCAATACAGGTAAGCAGGGCGATACGGCGATATTTTTTGGACTAAGTGGGACAGGAAAGACAACGTTGTCGGCTGATCCGGAGCGCAATCTTATCGGTGACGATGAGCATGGTTGGACCAATGAAGGTGTATTTAACTTTGAGGGTGGATGCTATGCCAAAACGGTACACCTTACTGAGGAGAACGAGCCGGAAATTTTTCACGCAATCAAGCATGGCGCTATTTTGGAGAATATGAAGTTTGTTGGGGATAGTCGTGTTCCTGATTTTGAAGATGTGTCCATCACAGAAAACACGAGAGTATCATATCCCATGCATCATATTGCCAATGCATTGCCGGTATCTAAGGGTCCACATCCGGCCAATATTTTTTTCTTAACATGTGATGCTTATGGTGTATTGCCGCCGATATCACGGCTGACTAAGGGGCAGGCAATGTATCATTTTATTTCGGGTTATACGGCGAAGGTTGCTGGTACAGAAGCTGGAGTCAAAGAACCTCAGAATACCTTTTCTGCATGTTTTGGTGCTCCATTTTTACCACTACACCCGGCGAGATATGCAGCGTTATTGGGCGATAAAATGGAAAAATTCAGCGCCAATGTCTGGTTGGTCAATACCGGCTGGACCGGTGGCCCTTATGGTGTCGGTAGTAGAATGAAATTGAAATTTACACGCGCCATGATAGCCAATGCTATTAGAGGCAAACTCAATAATGTCGCATATCACAGACATGAGATCTTTGGACTTAACATTCCGGTTTCATGTCCTGAAGTACCTTCAGAAATTTTGGATCCACGCAACACATGGTCAGACAAGGAAGCGTACGATAGAACAGCGAAGAAACTTGCCAAAGATTTCAATGACAACTTTGCCAAGTTTGCTGATTTAGCAAGCCAAGAGATTATTGATGCTGCACCGCGACACGAATAAAATAGCTTTTAGGACTTTGTTAAAGAGTTAGAGCATTTTGTTTAGATGGGCTAAATAGATGAAATTAAAGAGCGTCATACCGAATGGGGTGGCGCTCTTTTGTTTATGCTTTAGGTAAGAAGAAATGGGTAAATGCTTAATTTTTAAATAATGTTGGTCTTCGTTCAATACCCACTTACCTATTTTTATTTTTGCATATCTGAAATTTTTCCAATATTTAACCCAAATTCAGTATTAGAACATGCTGAATCGATAAACGATTCGTACATTGGGAAGACCTTCATAATAAGCACTATACGGTATAAAAAAACCTTTATTGCTGAATTCGGGGTTATAGCTAAATTTCAACTTTTTGTATTCGATTAATTTTCTATCCATTTATGTCAAAAACCAAACATACTAAGGTCTCAAAGCAAGTGAATACTCAAATAATAACTGATAATAGACAAAGTAGCTTATCAATGCGTCGAGCTTGGTCTGTGATTCCTTACTTAATAGGCATTGTAGCCTTGTTGTATTATGTAAACAGTATATCTGGTGCTTATGTTATGGACGACGCCATTGTCATTTCGGAGAATCAATATACAGTTCAAGGTTTCAAGGGATTAAAAGGAATATTTGGGCATGATACTTTTTACGGCTTCTTTAAAGAAGAAGGAAAGGGTCATCTTGTGGAAGGTGGTCGGTACAGGCCGCTTTCGTTGGCTTTATTTGCTGTCGAAGGTCAGATTTTTGGATTTTACCCGATTGTTTTTCATGTGATGAATATTCTTTATTTTGCCTTGACCTGTATGCTTTTGTTTTATGTAATCAAAAATTTAATGAGACGTCGACTGGGCGAGGAAAGGGCATTGATAATTGCTTTTTTTAGTGCGTTGATTTTTGCAATTCATCCAATACATACCGAAGTAGTAGCCAATATCAAAGGGCGGGATGAAATAATGGCTTGTATGTTGGGATTGTTGGGCATGATGCAATATCTGAAATCAATAGAAACGAACAAGTTGTTGCCGTCAATTTTGGCATCATGCTTTTGGTTTCTGGCATTGTTGGCCAAAGAAAACGGCATTGTTTTTATTGCGCTCACGCCGTTAGCTGCATGGTTTTTTTATGATGCATCTATCCGTAAATTGG
Organism: Saprospiraceae bacterium; assembly: GCA_018057925.1. Classification (GTDB taxonomy): domain Bacteria; phylum Bacteroidota; class Bacteroidia; order Chitinophagales; family Saprospiraceae; genus Parvibacillus. The sequence continues at coordinate 53,559 of JAGPCT010000017.1, read as the reverse complement.
TCAAAACGATGGTTTTACCGATTTTGATGGTAATAGCCTATGTTGTAATTCGATATGCGGTGCTTGGGTCTGCACCCAAGGCAGGACCAATCATGGAGTTGATGAATAATCCTTTCCTTTACTGGGAGACCAATGGCTATTTGCCGGTTAGTTTGTCCATCAAGATGGCAACCATAGCTGTAACGATGCTCAAATACATTGCACTTCTTTGCTTTCCTCATCCATTGACGAGTGATTATTATCCTAAACAAATAGCTTTAGCGACTTGGTCAGACTGGAAAGCTATATTAGGGATGTTATTGTACGTTGCTGCCATTATTATCTGTATAGTTAGGTTCAAGAGAAAAGAGGTAGTCGTCTATGGCATACTTTTTTACCTGATTGCTTTGTTTCCCATGTCTAATATTCCATTTCCTGTTGGGACTTTAATGTCAGAGCGTTTTTTATTTATACCATCCATCGGTTTTGTGCTGATAGTCAGTTGGTTAATTGATAGATATATTGTTAAAGGAAGTTTAAATTATCGAATTAATCTTGTTTTAGTGGCGATAATATTAATTTTGGGCATTAAAACGGTGGCTCGCAATAAAGATTGGAGCGACAATTACACGTTGTTTACGACCGATGTGCAGGTTTCTGATAAGAGTGCCAAGATGTTGAATGCCGCAGGTGGTGTGCTTTTGGACAGCAGTGTACATGTTGAGAAGCCGGAGGTCAAGCGAGAGATGGTAGAGCGGGCTCAACAATATTTGCTCAAAGCAATAGAAATCCATCCAGCTTATGCCAATGCATATTTACTTTTGGGAAATTCGTATGTTTATCAAAATAACTATGAGAAAGCATTGGAATATTACCAATTTGCGTTGAAGTATAATCCGGATTTTCGGGATGCACGTTCCAATATGGCGAAGATGTACAAGGAGATGGGGCGGAAGGCCGGTGAGGTAGAAGGGAATCTGCCTAAGGCAAAAGAAATGCTTCAAAAGTCATTGGAAATAGATGCCAAAGACCCTGAAACAAACCGACTTATGGGTGTGGCGACCGGTATGTCGGGACAAGCACGGGAGGCGATTAAATATTTTCAAGCTGCCTTGGACGCAAAGCCGGATGACGCATTCTATATGTTTGACCTTGGAAGTGCTTATGCCAATGTAGGTGACATGGAAAAAGCCAATTATTACCATTCAGAAGCGATTAGAAAGGATCCTTCGCTTCAGAAAAGATTGAATAAGTGAAAAATAAAAGTATCATAAAGTTATTATCCCTTGGTTTTATAATGTTGGCATGTGTCGCCATAAGCGGCATATCAGCAGAGCAAAAACCTCCCGTAAAAGGTGTTTTACTTCAGAGCCAACAGCAATGGGTCGATTCAATCATGAAGTCAATGACCCTTGATGAGAAAATTGGGCAACTCTTTATGGTAAGGGCACATTCTGATAAGGGAGCAGATCACATTCGAAGCATCAAACACCTAATCACAACCTACAAAATCGGAGGCTTGTGTTTCTTTCAAGGTACTGCCGAAAAACAAATAGAACTTACCAATGAATACCAGAAATTAGCGTCTCCCGTACCTCTTATGCTATCTATGGATGCTGAGTGGGGCCCTGCAATGCGCTTTAAAACGGGAGTTGTGAATTTTCCTCGACAGATGACTATGGGTGCTATTCAGGATAATAGGATTATCTATCAGTTTGGACGAGAAGTGGCAAGGGAATTGCTTCGATTGGGTGTACATATTAACTTTGCGCCTACTGTTGATGTCAACAACAATGTGCGGAATCCAGTGATCGGTACACGTTCTTTTAGCGAGAATAAATATTTAGTAGCACAAAAAGCTTACATGTATATGCTGGGTATGCAGTCGGCTGGCGTAATGGCTTGTGCCAAGCACTTCCCGGGACATGGAGATACCAATGTTGACTCACATTATGATGTACCGGTCCTTCCATTTGATCGTCAACGACTCGAATCATTGGAAATGTACCCCTTTAAAGTTATGGTGAATCAAGGCGTTCAGAGTGTAATGATAGGACACCTTGTTGTGCCGGCTCTGGATACGGCAGCCAAGACTCCGGCGTCCCTGTCTAAGCCTATTATTACCGGGTTTTTAAAAGAAAAACTTGGGTTTTCAGGTTTAGTCTTCACCGATGCCTTAGATATGAAAGGTGTAACGAAAAACTTCGCCAAAGGTGAAATTGAAGTGAAAGCCCTGAATGCCGGAGTAGATGTGTTGCTTCTTTCTGAAGATGTCGCAATATCTGTGGCTGCCATAAAAAAGGCATTGAAAGAGGGGCGTTTATCAATGGATCGTATCGATGAGAGCGTCCGCAAAATACTGGATGCCAAATATCGCTTTGGCTTGACTCAACCGGTCAGCATATCCACTAATAATCTACAGTCAGACCTTATCAATAGTGAGGCAAAGACGATTAATCAAAAGTTGATTGAACAAGCTTTGACGCTCGTAAAGAATAAGGATAACACGATTCCAATTGAAAATATTCAATGTAAAATAGCAACACTTGTCGTAGGGTCAACGGAGAGGGTACCTTTTCAATATCAGGTTGATGCTTATTGTAAGGCTCAGCACTATGTCTATGGTAAAGACAGAGATTCCGACCTGTTGAATGATTTATCCCATGCTAATATCGTTATTGTTGGAATGGTAGGCATGAATAATTCGTTTAAAGACAATTATAAGATAAATAGTCAGGCAACGAAGTTGATTAATCAACTTTCCACGAAGACCAAAGTTGTGTTGGTTTCTTATGGCAATCCTTATGCTTTGAGTAATTTTGTTGCACCTGATGCCGTCTTATGTGCATACAACGATGACTCAATAACACAATCATTGGCTATACAAGCAGTCTTTGGTGGCTTGCCCATAAGTGGCAAGTTGCCGGTCACAGCATTGCCCTATCCCTTTGAAAGCGGGATTGATCAGCCGATGGTCATACGCCTGAGTTTTGGAGAGCCGGAGAGCGTGGGTTTAAATTCTGAGGTATTGGTGAAGCTGGATAACCTGGCTGACGACCTGATTAAAAGACAAGCAGCACCGGGATGCGAAATGCTCGTTATAAAAAATGGAAAAGTAGTCTATAACAAACAGTTTGGTGGTTATACCTATAAATCTAATACCCATCCTGTCCAAGCGAATACGTTGTATGATCTCGCCTCAATTACCAAGATAGCTGCTACAACGATAGGTATCATGAAGCTATATGAAGAAGGCAGGCTGGATATATATAAGTTCTTAGGTAATTATCTTCCGGAACTGCGAGGGTCTAATAAAGAGTTTATGGCGATCAGAGATGTCATGGCACACCGTGCAGGGCTTTTCCCATGGCTGCCATTTTATAAGGAGACACTTGTAAATGATGGAAATCGAACGCGCCCTTCCGCCTTGATATATGATTCTAAAAGTAGTCAACAGTATGGCATCAAAGTTGCCCAACGATTGTATATGAAGACAGACTATGTCAATACAATATGGAATCAAATCATTCAATGTCAGAATTTACAGAGCAATGATTACAAGTATTCTGATTTGGGATTTATTATGCTTCGAAAGGCTATCGAGAATGTAGTTCAAGAGCCAATGGATAGGTATTTGGATGGCATTTTTTATAAGCCCATGGGACTTTATACAATGACATTCAGGCCATTGGAAAAATTTCCGATGAAGGATATTGCACCTAGTGAAGATGATCGCTACTTTAGGCAGCAAGTGCTGGAAGGTAATGTACATGATATGGCTGCTGCTATGTTGGGCGGAGTATCGGGACATGCCGGCTTATTTAGCAATGCATTGCACCTTGGTACTTTGATGCAGATGTTGGTCAATGGAGGTGAATACGGAGGCTTCCGCTATCTCAAGCCGGAGACGGTCAAACTCTTTACCACGCGACATCCTGCCGGCACAAGGAGAGGAATTGGATTCGATATGCCACAAACTGACTGGAGCTACACACAAAATGTTACAGCTAAGGCAAGCCGATTTACCTTTGGGCATCTTGGGTTTACTGGGACTTCAGTTTGGGCTGACCCGCAATCCAAGCTCATCTTTGTATTTTTGTCCAATAGAACCTACCCAACCATGGATAACAACTTATTGGAACGCCGTAATTACAGGATGAAAGCCCACGCTATTACGTATGAAGCCATGAGTAAATTTGACCACAGTAACGACTTAAATGCTTCCCTGTGATAAATTTAATCTGGATGATAGTTGCTTCATGGATTCCTGTTATTTCGCACGGCGTTGATCATCCATTTCATGTCAGCAACACAGAATTTAATTACAATCAAACAGACAAAAATTTAGAGGTTACGTGTAAGATCTTCACGGATGATTTTGAAAGAGCGCTAAATCTCTTTTTTAACCAGAAAGCTGATTTTACGGATTTGAAGCTCACCAAACAGATGAATTTGTTGGTTCCAAAATATTTGAAAACGCATCTCGCTGTCAATGTTAATGGTAAGTGGTTGGATTTATCCTGCCTCGGTTATGAAATAGATCATGAATCAGTCAATGTTTATTTGGAACATCCGATGGCTGAAGTTCCTAAGAAAATTGAAATTCAAAATACATTGGCTTATGAGGCATATACAGATCAAGTGGGAATCGTTCATTTTATTGTTCAAGGAAAAAGAATCACCAACAAGCTGACGTATCCTGAAAAGTCACTAAAGTTTGAATTTTGAGACATCACACTAAAAGTTTTGTCATCATTTGTTAAAATAACGGAAAAAAAGAAACGTTAATATCATTATGATACGATTATCCGTTTGTATTTATCTACCTTTAACCCAAATTCCGCATTAGACAAATGCGGAATCGATTTACGACTCGTAATCAGCACTATACGGTTTTTCAAAACCTATACTGCGGAATTCGGGTATAACGTATAAAATAGAGAGATGAAAAAATATTCCATCATTGCAGCCATCAGTATCATTGGGTTTCTGAGCTTAGGGGCCGGTGTATATAACAATGACAAATTGTTTGAAATATCGAAGAATCTGGAAATCTTTTCCAATCTGTATAAAGAGTTAAATACCTATTATGTGGACGATATTGACCCAAACAAGTTGATGAAGGTGGGGATCGATGCTATGGTCGAGACCTTGGATCCTTATACCAACTATTTTAGTGAGACACAGATTGAAACATGGCGTTATCTCTCTGAAGGCAAATACGAAGGCATTGGAGCCAATGTCCAGTCTATCGGCGACGAAATAACCATAGTTGAGCCTTACGAAGGTTATCCCGCCTTCGAAGCCGGACTTAAAGCCGGAGATATCATCCTTTCTATCGATGGACAGTCGGCAAAAGGTAAGAGCAGTGAAGACCTCGGTGTCTTACTTCGTGGTGTGCCCGGATCTGCCGTTACGTTAGAAATTAAGCGGCCTGGAACAAAGGAGATAAAAACGTTTAAAGTCAATCGCGGTGAAATAAAAATGAGCAATGTACCTTATTCCGGAATGGTTAAAAACCATGTTGGTTATGTTGTGTTGACGAGCTTTACACAGGATGCTGCCAAGAACATTGGCGCCGCCATAACAAAGCTAAAAAATGATGATCCTGAATTAAAGGGTCTGATTCTCGACTTGAGGGACAATGGAGGAGGATTGTTGATCGAAGCTGTGAATATTGTCAATCTATTTGTCGGCGCTAATGTTGAAGTGGTCAGCACAAGAGGTAAGGTAAGGGATTGGGATAAGGTGTTTTCAACTCGGGGACCAGCACTAGATCAGAAACTGCCTGTAGTGGTGTTGATCAATAAGAGAAGTGCTTCGGCTTCAGAAATCGTTAGTGGTGCATTGCAGGATTTGGACAGAGGGGTTCTCATCGGTCAGCGTTCTTATGGCAAAGGCCTTGTCCAAAATACGAAAGATATTGGCTTTAACAGTAAACTGAAGTTGACAACCTCGAAATATTATATACCGAGCGGACGTTGTATTCAAAGTGTTTCTTATCACAATGGCGAGCCGGTGGATATACCGGATTCTCAGAGACATGTATTTCGGACAAAAGGTGGCAGGAAAGTACTTGATGGAGGAGGCGTTTCTCCGGATATCTTTATCACTCCCGACTCAGGAGATGCCCCCATCAAGGTGTTATTGGATAGCTATGTGGTGTTTAACTTTACGACACAATATATGATTACCCATCCAAAGATTGCACCGGCTGATCAATATGTATTCAACGATTTTGATGATTTTATGAAATATGTTGAAGCGAATAACTATCCTTTTGAGATTGACTCTGAAAAGAAATTGAATGAACTGATTAATTCATCGAAGAAGGATGAGTTGTACGGAGCTATCAATAATGATTTAAATTCTTTGAAATCCAAGATTATAAAAGAGAAGAAAAGTGTTTTACTCAAGCATAAACAACAAATCTGCAATTTTATTACCAAGGATATTGTGTCCCGTGTATATAATCAACATGGTAAGATTCTAAATAGTATTTCACACGATAGCGAAGTCGATGAAGCCATTAAATTGTTGAATAATCCGATAAGGTATAACAAAATACTGAGTGCAAATTAAAAGGACTTATTGAGAAATTATAGTGTAGAGAAATACTCTATTATTTACATTTCACTTTGCTGGTCATAGTTGGTAAAGTATCGTTGAAAAATACGGTCTGCTTCACGTGATAGTTGATAATCCAAATCCGTAATTATGTTTCCCGCATCGTGGGTACACAAGGTGATTTTAACTCGATTATACACATTGATCCATTCAGGATGATGGCCTAAGCGTTCTGCTTCAAATGCCACTAATTGCATAAAAGACATGGCGGCTTTGAAGTCGGGAAAGACAAATTCTTTTGTCAATTGATTGTTTTCTTCTTTCCAGCCCATGATATTGATATCCGTTGGTTTATGTATTAGTAATGTCTAAAATGAAGATATGTTTGATGAAATCAGGAAAATAATATCTTTATTCAACAAATAAGAGGAAATGACTCCGTTACATTTTTTTCTTTCTTTCCCAATAGTTTTGTTCGTTAAGTTCCCCCACAATAGCTAAATAGTTTTGATAACGAATGTCACTGATTTCGCCATTATCTACTGCCAACTGTACGGCACATCCGGGTTCGTTGACATGGGTGCAAGAGCCTCCGAAACGGCATTGAGCTGAAAGGATAAAATATTCTTTGAAGTTGTGTGCCACATCCGGAACAGTCAGGTTGTTGAATGAAAGGCTTTTTATACCGGGCGTGTCTATGATTGCACCTCCCTCATTAAGTAGATACATTTCGGCGAAGGTCGTCGTGTGTACACCTTTGCCACTGTGGTCGGAGATTTGGCTTGTTTTTAAATTAAAATCCGGAAACATGGCATTGACAATGCTACTTTTGCCTACTCCCGACTGACCGCCGAGGAGGTTAATTCGTCCAGTCAATTCTTGTTTTAATGTTTCAATGCCTGTGCCTTCTTTGGCTGATACGGCAATAGTTTTATATCCAATAAGTCGATAGACGGAAGTAAAATAATCCAATAGTTCTAAAGCATTTTTATCATACAAGTCAACTTTATTGAACACAATAATAGCGGGAATATCGTGTGGCTCAGTCATTAAGAGGTAACGGTCAATAAAGCCTGGCTTTAAATCGGGCTCAATGATTGTGACGATGATAACAGCTTGGTCTATGTTGGAAGCTATCAGATGGAGATGGTGTTTCATTCTAGGGGATTGACGAACGACATAATTGGAACGGGGCATAATTTCCTTAATAACACCTCTATTTTCTGAATTTTCCAGTTCAAATTGTACGGTATCGCCCACTGCGACCGGATTGGTCAATTCAAAACTTTTGAGGCGAAATTTGCCTATGATACGACATTCATAAGATGCTCCTTCTTCTGATCGTACAGAATACCAGGAACCTGTTGATTTGGTTACAATGCCCGTCACTCGATGATAAGTGTCTTGGTTGTATGGACAGCCTGAGCTAATTCAGAAATCAACTCGGGGTTTTTCTCAATGGCGTTGCCTACTACTATGACATCAGCCCCTGCTTGAGCTGCTTTTTTAGCTGATTCGGCCGACCGAATGCCTCCTCCAACTATCAGAGGGATGTCTGTAACCTGGTGAACAGCAGTGATAATGTCATTTGGAACAGGGTTTTTTGCTCCGCTTCCTGCATCAAGATACATCAACTTCATTCCGAGCATCTCACCTGCCATAGCTGTACATGCCGCTATGTCCGGTTTGTTGTCAGGGATGGGTTGTGTGTTGGATATGTAGCTCACTGTGGTACGTACACCACCATCTATCAGAATATAACCTGTCGGAAGTATTTCAAGTGGGCTCACTTTAAGATATGGAGCAGCAAGTACATGATTGCCTATGAGTAATTCCGGATTACGACCTGATATCAATGAAAGGAAAAGGATGGCATCCGCTTTGTAGCTTAGTTGATAGGAATTTCCGGGAAATAGAATTGTCGGTATGTTGGTGGCCTCCTTGATAGTAACCAGAATAGTGTCGAGCATATCGCTGACGATGAGGCTTCCACCAATAAAAAAGTAATCTACACCGGCATCGATGGATGATTGCAAGACCTTGTTCATATTGGATAATCTCAGTTTATCCGGATCGAGCAATACGACGAATCGCTTTTGATCCTTTGCCTTGTCTGTAAGAAGACTATTGTATATATGACTTATGTTAGATGGTGTCATGATGTAAAGATACGTAATTAGTCTGATTGCGGGTATTATGCCAATACCATTTTATACAATCGTAATACCGCTGATACTTTTATATAGACCAATTTATCTTTTCCATTAATTGGTTTATATTATACGAAAATGATTTTTATAATAACCGAAATATAGATGTATTCCTGAAAAGTCGGGAATATCAGAGAGTTTTAGTTGTTTGATAAATGGAATAATCAAAAGTTACAGAAACCATTGAAACGATTTGTATGTCGGATTTATCCCTCATAATCAGCACTATATGATTTTTTTTAAACCCTTAATGCGGAAATTGGGTTTAACATTTTCATTAGTCATTACATTGTTGAAGTCCATCTTGCGCTTTATCCTTGCCCCAATTTGGGTGTAAAGGTGAGGCGGGTTGGAAGGTTTTAAACAGCTTGAGTGCTTTGACAAATAAGGGTTTTGCTTTAGCTTTGCCTCCACCGTATTGTTCAGGAGTATTCAATGCTCCGGATGCCTCAAGGTACAATACTCTTGGATTAGATGAATCCAGAGACTTAGCCTTGTCAAGTGCTGTCTTAGCCTCCATGCCGTATGTTTGGTAACGTGTCATCGGATCCACAATCAACGCCAGTGTGGCGGATAGATATTTTAGGCAAAATATTTCTGAATTATTAGGTTCTAAGGAATCAGCCTTCATGATAAGTGCATTCGCTTGGGAAGCGACTTTGTCCTTATCGGTAGTTTCGTCTTGAAATGCACTCATAAGACGAGCGTATGCCGCATAATAATAGGGTAGCCATTGGTTTTTCTCGCTATTTGCTATCGTTTCGAAAAAACTTGAAGCAGCATTCAACTTGGAAGGGCTATCTGCCTTTTCAATCATCTGCAAGCCTCTCGACATCGCATTTTCATAACCTGTTTGGGCTGAAAGAGGTGATGTCAAGGCTATTGCCAATAAAATTATCAAATATTTCATGTATTTATTTTTTTTAAGTGAAAAATCGAGTTTAATAAAATGAAGATTATCTAAAATTTAATTTTGCCTCATTTTTTCCACCCAATTCAATTGAAAACTTTTGATATGCTGTTTTATTCTCTATTGCCCATATATCGAAGCACTAAATAGACCAACATTGCTAAGGCGGAAAGTGCTGCGGCGACATAAGTCATAGCTGCCCACCACAAGGCATCCTTTGCCCCCTGATGTTCTTCGCCGAGAGCTATGCCTGAGTTGTCCAACCACGCAAGTGCTCTATTGCTGGCGTCAAACTCTACGGGCAATGTCACCAGACTAAATACCGTAGTGATAAGGAATGCTATGATGGTGATCAATAAAATAGTTTGATTGCCGGTAGCTCCCATGACTCCCAATGCGAGAATCAATAGAAATTGTTGTGCTGATGCTGCAAATTGAACTATGGGCACAATGGCTGATCTAAACTTTAACATAGAATAGGAAGTGGCATGTTGGACCGCATGACCGCATTCGTGAGCCGCTACAGCAGCCGAAGCGACACTGCGACCTTGATATACTGCCGGACTTAGATTGACCGTCTTGTTCTGTGGGTTGTAGTGGTCTGATAAAAAGCCATCTACAGACACGACTTGGACGTCATAGATACCGTTATCATGCAGCATTTTTTCTGCAACTTCTTTGCCACTTAGGTGGGAACTAAGGCCGACCTGACTATAATGGTTGAATTTAGACTTAAGGCGAGCGCTCAGAATCATTCCGACAATGGTTCCTACAGCTCCCAATAACATATAAATAAAGTATCCGCCACCCATATTAAAATTTTTTTATCATTTAATGTATTCTGTCCCGAAAAAGTTCCGCAACACTTTTGGAATTTTAATTCCTTCCGGCGTCTGGTTGTTTTCGAGCAGGGCAGCAACGATTCTAGCTAAGGCTAAAGAACTGCCATTCAATGTGTGGAGAAGCTGTGTTTGATTATTTTCGTCGCGATATCTCAACTTTAGTCGGTTGGCTTGGAAGGTTTCAAAGTTGGAAACAGAACTCACCTCTAACCATCTTTCCTGAGCCGCCGACCATACTTCAAAGTCGTAAGTCATGGCGGAAGTGAAGCCCATATCTCCACCACAAAGTCTAAGGATACGATAAGGAAGCTCTAGGTTTTCCATCAATTGTGCCACGTGACGAACCATGGTATTGAGAGCATTCCAGGAGTTTTCAGGTTTTTCAATGCGGACTATTTCTACTTTGTCAAACTGGTGGACTCTGTTGAGGCCTTTTACATGGGCGCCATAAGAGCCGGCCTCTCTACGGAAGCAAGGGGTATAAGCTGTGAGGCATGCCGGAAGCTGGTCATCCGGAAGGATAACATCTCTAAAAATATTGGTTACCGGCACTTCAGCCGTAGGGATGAGGTAAATGTCATCTTTTTCGCAATAATACATCTGACCTTCTTTGTCGGGTAATTGTCCGGTACCTCTTGCTGAATCTTCGTTGACGAGATGTGGCGGAAGGATTTCTTCATAGCCTGCTGCCGTGTTGTAATCGAGGAAGTAATTGATTAGGGCACGTTGTAATTTTGCACCCTGGCCGCGATAAAGGATAAAACCACTTCCGGTGAGCTTTACACCGAGCTTCATATCAAAAAGATTGTACTTTTCGGCTAATTCCCAGTGTGGTAGAGCACCTTTGCCCAAGGTGGGAAGGTCTTTTTCCCATGCCTGAAAGACCATGTTGTCGTCAGCACTTTGCCCACTTGGCACGTCGGAATGTGGAATATTAGGTAATGTGATTAGTTTATCGTCTAAAGATTGACGTATGGTTTTTAGTAAATCCTCTTTTGTTTTGGAAGAATCTTTGAGCTGAGCGACTCTTTGTTTTAGAGCCTCCGCCTCCTCAAGATTCTTAATTTTCATGAGCTCACCGATTTGTCTTGCAAGTTGATTTTGTTCCGCCAATTCGATATCTAAGGTAGTCTGGACGCCCTTTCTTTCGTCATCGAGTTCAATAATTTGATCAATTATAGATATTTCTGACGATGTCCAATTTCTCTTTTTTAAACCTTCGACAACTCTTTCTCTCTCATTTCGAAGCAATTCAACTTTTAACATAGCAAGTAATTCATTAATTATATTGAAAAAAATAAATTTTAAAGTGCAAATATAGTTGAATAAAAAAAATATTTGTACATTTGCCGAATCATTTCAAACCTAAAGGGTTTTAGGTAAACCGACCTAAGGTAAAATCTGATTTCAATCTGTTTTCTGCGTTTTCGTTTCTCAATAACAATGATACATATATTCGTTATCAGTGATTGATTTGATACATCAAACATCTATCATCGTTGTAAATAAAACGACAACCTATTTACTCTTAAGAACGTTTTTGAGTAGTGATTTAACCAAAGTTTAAAATTCTCGTGTTGAGTATTTTTATTCATTATTAAACCAAATTTATTAACCGAACTACCTGAATAAGTGGTTATTTTTTAATATATTCTTGTCGCATCCCGGCAAGTGTGTTAATTCCAAAATTATATTATTTATATGTATGACATATTGCAATTAGACAGCATGTTGGTGCCTGAGTTGAGAGATTTAGCTGAACAAAACGGATTGAAAGGCTATAAAAGACTCAGTAAACAAGAACTTATATACAAGATCTTGGATCAACAAGCCCTTACAAACCAAATTTCTGAGGAAAAGCTCAAAGCTATGGACGCCGAAAGCGCTAAAAGTAAACCCCACCAAAAAGAACGAATCCATACTCCTATAGTTAATGCCATTCCTGAAAAAGCCTCTGATTACGATGATTCGCCTAAAGTTGAATCGAAGAATCTCAAAAAACCGCGCGTTAAAAAATCGGGTGAGCCTGAAAAAGTAGAGGTAGGAATTTTTGAACAACCTGAGAATAGTACAGATTCAGCACCTATTGTAGAAGAGCCTATTGTGCCAAGAAAGAAGTTCTCTACCATCGATATGGTAAAAAAGGATGGTGATGAAGTCGAAGAAAACAAAGAAGCTAAAGAGTCTCCTGTTCAGGAAGTTCATTCGGAAAAGCAACGTAAACAAGTCAAACAGTTTAAAACTGATGTAAAGAAAGATAAGCCAAAGTCGCATGATAGCGTATCTCAAGATGAGAATGCGCAGCCTGTTGATGATGAGCCTGTTATTGTGGAGCCTGCCGGTCCTAAGTTTAATATTGACTTCGATGGAATGATCGATGGTGAAGGAATTCTTGAGATGATGCCTGATGGATACGGATTTTTACGTTCATCAGACTATAATTACCTGACATCACCCGATGATATCTATGTGTCTCCTTCTCAAATCAAGCTTTTTGGTCTCAAGACCGGTGATACTGTCAAAGGAGCTATCAGACCACCAAAGGAAGGTGAGAAGTATTTTGCCCTTCTGAGAATAGAAAATATCAATGGACTTTCACCAAGCCAAATCAGAGATAGAGTTCCGTTCGACTATTTGACACCACTTTTTCCGATAGAGAAATTTAACCTAAGTACAAGCCGTATTGGTAAGGACTATGGAAATAGAATGATCGACCTTTTCACTCCAATAGGTAAAGGTCAACGTGGTCTCATCGTGGCCCAGCCAAAGACAGGTAAAACATTTTTACTTAAAGATATAGCTAATGCTATTGCCACCAACCATCCTGAATGCTTTCTAATTGTCCTCCTCATCGATGAAAGACCAGAAGAAGTGACTGATATGCGTCGAAGTGTTAATGCTGAAGTGGTAGCATCAACGTTCGATGAACCTGCCGACAACCACGTTAAAGTGGCTGGAATTGTCTTGGAAAAGGCGAAAAGGCTCGTCGAGTGTGGTCATGATGTCGTCATCTTGTTAGACTCTATTACACGCCTTGCAAGGGCATACAATACTGTCGCTCCTGCTAGTGGAAAAGTATTGTCTGGTGGTGTAGAAGCTAATGCTCTTCACAAACCAAAGAAATTCTTTGGTGCTGCCAGGAAGATCGAAAATGGTGGTTCCCTGACTATCTTGGCTACTGCCTTAATTGATACAGGCTCTAAGATGGATGGCGTTATCTTTGAAGAATTTAAGGGTACCGGCAACATGGAACTTCAATTGGATCGTTCCCTTGCCAACAAACGCCTTTATCCGGCTATTGACCTCACTAAGTCAAGTACACGTAGAGATGATCTTCTCCTGGAAAAAGATACACTCCAACGTATGTTTATCCTGAGAAATCAATTGGCTGATATGCGTCCGGATGAAGCAATGGAATTCTTGAGAAAATATATGTTTGGTACAGCCTCCAATGAGGAATTCCTGACTTCTATGAATGGATAAATTGCTTATCTAAACCCATAGCTTTTGGGTATCTAACGATACTAATTTTGTGAAAGCACCTTTGTGAAAGATGTTGAAAAACGGATAAGAACAAAGGTGCTTTTTTTATTGAATGCCTATTTTATACCAAATTGATTTATAAATCAGTCCAACATTTTTTGGGATTAAGAGCTAAATGGGTTATTATTACGGTACATCTCCTCAAAATCAATACTTTTCGGTTTAGGAAAGCCTCGAAAGCGGAATTCGGCTTTATCATGCTGAATCCGTGAGAGTTTGCGCAAAAAATCGTCCAGCAAAATAAATGCAGTGCAGTATAATTTGAGTAATGAAGGGTTGTTAAATGAAATATTACAATTTTATACGCCATTTTTTATTTAGATTAAATCTTAATTATTATGTTTGCGTGATAATAATGAGTATAAGCGCATGAACAAGGTTGGTTTGAGAAATGGATTTTTTTCTTTTTTATTGGTATTGTTGTTAATGCCGATAGGGCACGCTATAATGGTTCTTAATGAGCATTTGTTGTTGGAATATAAGTATCAAGGGGCAATAGCGATGGGATTTGCGGGCATAATTTTGCTAATATGGGGGATTAAAAAGAATAGTAAACCTACATTGGCGACGATTTTAGGATTTTTAGGTGGAGTATTGGTGTGGACAGGATGGGTAGAGTTTTCTTTTATGTGGATAGCGGAGAAAAATAATGTGTCTCACCTAATGGTTGACAATGAGATAGCGACGAAGCGTGAATATTTGGTCATGATGTCATCTCTGGGTTTATTGTGTACGTTTTATTTCTTTTATCTTTTCACGAGATCCAACTGTACCTTTTATATATGGCAACAAAAATATTTGGGTTTTCGAGAAGATATCAAGACACAAGTTGGTTTTAAAAAGCCTTTTGCTGTATCGACATTTATAGAGACCATCATGATAATATGGACATTTTATGTAGTATTATTGTTGGTATATGATGAACAGATAGCGGGAGATCGGCATATTGCTACCTATATTGTTGGATTTGGGTCTTTACTTTGGTCTTTATACCTCATAAGTAAGTTGGTTAGAATACAATCATTTGATTATGCTATACGATATGCGGTACCTACGGTAATTATATTTTGGAACTTTGTAGAGATATTGGGTAGGTGGGATTTATTCAAGGAGATATGGGTTCATCCAATGGAATATAAATGGGAGGTTTCTGCATTTTTTATTATATTGGCTATCATCTTATATATATTTATAAAAAATCCGAAATTTTCTCGTAAAAACAATCGTGTGGTGTATGAATAAACCCAAATTCCGCATTAGACAAATGCGGAATCGATGTACGACTCGTAATCAATGGTTTCTGTAAACCATAGAAACGATTCGTACATCGGGATTAACCCTCATAATCAGCACTATACGGTTTTTCAAAACCTTTACTGCTGAACTCGGAATAAATGTCAGGTATCCGAAATGTTGAGATTACAAATGTGTCAAGCCTCTGTCGGATGATATTTTTTCAATCGGATGGTGAAAGTTGTTCCTTTTCCGGGAGTAGTTTTTTTGACAAATATTTTACCACCGTGATATTCTTCGATGATTCGTTTGCTAAGGGAGAGTCCCAGTCCCCATCCTCTTGACTTGGTTGTCCATCCAGGTCGAAAGATTTTTGAAGCTTGTGTAGATGTCATACCTTTTCCGGTATCGGATATATCAATAAATACGTCTTCACTGTCTTGATATACGTCTGCGGATATTTCTCCTTTGCCTTCCATAGCATCTAATGCATTTCGGATCAGATTTTCAGTAACCCAATCAAACAGGGGTGGATTAACATTGACAATTATTTGACTATCATGTGGGTATGAAGGGAAAGAGAAAAGGACTTTTCGGGGTGCTCGTTTGCTCATATACACACGAATATTTTCCAAGAGCGGAAATATATCATTGGGAGTTAAAATGGGGACAGAGCCAATTTTGGAAAAGCGATCGGCAATTTTTTCTAATTTACCGACATCTTTATACAGTTCATTTAAAATTTCGAGTTGATTGGGATTATCGGCATTGAGCGATTTAATGTGTTCGATCCAACCAACTATTGCTGAAATGGGTGTACCTAATTGATGTGCGGTTTCTTTGGCCATACCTACCCAGAGCCTATTCTGTTCTGCTCTTCTGGCGGCATTTAATCCCAAATATCCCATAATGACGAAGAAGGTTAGTAATAAAAGTTGGATATACGGAAAGTAAGTCAGATAGGTGTAGATCCTTGAGTTTTTGTAATAGACTCTTTGTTTAATAAAGGGATTGACGATTTCAATGGGTTTGTAACCTTCTTTTTTAATTTGCTTGAGTTGACTTTTTAGAAAAGAAGTATCAAGATTTTCCTTTGTTCCAAAGTTGACAGCGTCGATGATTACATCTTTTTCGTCAGTTAAAATTGCCGGTATTTTAAAATCCTGCGTTACTTGGAGGGCAATATCATTGGTATATTCATTCGATTCGCTTTTTGCGAGATCTTGAATAGCCATGGCATAAAATTGCACACTTTTTTCTTCACCTTCTTTCAGTTTTGAAGCCAAAAATGTCGTATATACCATTGAGATAGTCACTACGACTATTCCGATGAATACAACGTAAATCCGCCAATACAGCCGAAAATCAAATATTTTTAACAATCGTTTATTTGTTTCTTAGTCGTCAACATAATAGAACACATCAAAAATAGCAAATATTGTTCCATATCCTTATTTTTTCCCTTTTTGCTATATTTATTTTCGAAAAAGTTACATTTACGAGCTTATTTTCAAAAGTTTGTAAGGTGGATAAGATTATTTGAGAGTGATTTTTAATCCAAATCCCGAATTAGCTAATACGGAATAAATCTGCGACTCGTAATTGATGTTTTAATGAAACCATTGAAACGATTTGTACATCGGGACGTTCCTTATAATCAGCGCTATTCTTTATGTGAATACACATATTGCTGATTCGGGTTAAGTCATCGATTCATTAATACAAACAAAATCCATTTATCTCTTCAAAAATACCATATTCAGCGACATAGATTTCATTAACTTTGCTTTCCATGAGAATAGGTGTCAACGCTCGTTTTTTAATCAAGGATAAGATGGCCGGACTGGGTCACTATACCTTTGAGGTAGTGAAATGTTGGGTAAAGTCCCATCCGGATGATCAATTTGTTTTTTTCTTTGATCGACCCTTTGATGAGCAGTTTGTTTTTGCATCCAATATTGAAGCGGTTGTTTTACCACCTCCGGCACGGACACCTGTTTTATTTGTAATCTGGTATGAGATGAGTCTTCGTGCGGCCATTCAACGCAAAAAAGTTGATGTATTGTTTAGTCCGGATAACTTTATGTCGCTTCGCTCAGCAGTGCCTACTCTATTGGTTATCCACGATCTAGCCTACCTATATAGACCGGAGAGTCTGTCTATGATGCAGCTCATGTATTATCGGTATTTTATGCCTCGATTTGCGAGGAAGGCAAGCAGAATAGCGACGGTGAGCCAAACTACCAAGCGTGATATTGTGAAGCGATTCCAAATTGATCCGGTGAAAATTGGGGTAGCCGGACTTGGATTAAATGAAGGTATTGTACGGGGCAATTATATTCAAAAAGAAGATTATTTTGTGCACGTCGGCACAATACAGCCTAGAAAAAATGTTGTTCGCCTTATTGAGGCTTATGATAAATATCGTGATACAACAGGGAAAAGCACAAAGTTGATTTTTATCGGAGGTAAAGGATGGAAAGATTCAGCCTTTTATAGACGGAGGAAGCAGAGTAAATATTGTCAAGATATAGACTTGGCGGGATATAAGACGAATGCAGAGATTTCGTCTATACTGCATAAGGCAATGGCATTATTGACTATTTCTACCTTTGAAGGATTTGGGATGCCGATCATTGAAGCACAGCACTGTGGTTGTCCGGTAATTGCTTCCAATGTTTCTTCTCTACCTGAAGCATCCGGAGGCGCTGCTTTGTTGGTCGATCCACTCAATATTGATGATATAGCTGATGCTATGAGAAAGATAGTAGAGGAAGAAAAACTGCGACTGGATCTTATGAAGCGCGGATTTGAGAATGCCGATCGATATTCTTGGAGTCAAACAGCAAGAGTCTTGTATCAGATGTTACAAGATATTGTACAAGGAAATTAGTGTTTTACTAGTTGGTTTTTGATAAAAGAATTGAAACTTTGACACAATATTTAATTTTGTTTATAAAATAAATGAAAAAAGGTTGGTCTTGATAGTGTAGTGTTTATAACAAATTTCCCAAATGACTTCATTATTTTTCCCCTCTATCTCCCCTGAAGCGGGAGAACCAAATAATGAAGTCATTCCTTCCAAAGAGTTTAAATATCAATTAAAGAATCAAATTTTGAGTGGAATAAAAAATGAGAGGGAAATATGTTATACACACGGATTGTGTAAATAATGTCAATAAATAGATTAAAAATTGTAGTTTTACAACCCTATGTACTTAATTTATAATTAAAGATGAAGCGTTTTTTTTATTTGTTCTTGTTGGTAATGGTATGTCAGTATGTATATGGTACAAATTATCATGGTGAAATTCAAAGTTTTAAGCAGCCGGATGGCACATCAGTTGACGTGAGATTATATGGTTCTGAATTCTATATGCGTGCTGAGGGCTTAGATGGATATACCTTGGTCAGAGATGAAACTACAGATTGGATATGTTATGCTAAGTTGTCAGAAGATGGAAGTAGCCTGATAGCCACACATCTCAAGTACTATGGTACACAAGCAAATCAGCAAACACTCAAGGTAATTCCGGGCGTTCCCAAACACCTCGATATTAAAGCCAAATATATTGAAGAAAAAATGAACGCCAATGCTAAGGCATTATTTGGCTTGAATACGGTTGAAGAAGTACAACAGAGCTATCGCAACGAGCAGCGTGCCGGTGAGATTTTGCAGGGACATCTAAAGGGATTGTGCATTGTCATAGACTTCTCGGATGAAGTTTGCAATCTGGATGTCAGTGAATACGAAGATTTTTGTAATAATTTAAATTATGCCAAGTTCGGTAATAACGGTTCAGTAAGAAACTATTTTGCAGACATATCAGGCGGTTTGTTAGACTATGAGAATGTGGTGTTTGGGATATTTAGAGCGCCCAAGACATTTAAGCAATACGACGCAATGCCTTATGCTGTGGGGGCACAAGAAATCTTGAGATTAGCACTAAATTGGATTAAATCAAAGGGATTTGACTTTTCTACCCTCTCTATCAATCCGGATAAAACAATCCAAGCCATCAATATGATGTATATGGGAAATCCTCCAAAATGGGCACAGGGTATGTGGTTTCATCAGGGTTATTTTAGTGATTTTTCATCCAATGGTGTCAAATCTGGAAGATATAACACCTCTCCCGCTAAGTCGCCTTTACAAATGGGGACTGTCGTACATGAAAATGGCCACATGATCTGTAAGTGGCCGGATACCTATAAGTACAATAGTGACACCGGTCCGGATGGCATCGGGGCATTTGATATTATGTGTGGATCCGGTTCGGAAACTAATCCGGTTTTGCCCAACCCATATTTCATGAATAGAATAGGGTGGAGCAAAGATATTGATGTTACCGGTAAAAATACTTTGTTGCGTGATACAACCAGTCAGTATTCAACTTATTCGTACCGCAATCCTAATAATCCTTCGGAATATTACATGTTTCAAAGCAGACAGAAGAAAGGACGCAGTCAAAGTATCCCGGATGAAGGACTTATCGTTTGGCATATCAACGAAAAAGGGGATAATCAGACTGTTAATCATCAGGTATATGTAGTTCATCAAAATAACAAGATAACAAACCACGCAGAAGCCTTATTCCGCAAAGGAAGGCTTGCGGAGTACAATGATGAATCTACTCCCAGTTCTAATTGGTATGACAAAAGTAATAGTGGGCTTCGACTATGGGACTTTAGCGCACCAGGCGATGTGATGACATATAAAATTGGGGCAGGGCCTTCACTGTTAGTAGAATATTTAGGATATCAAAATGATGAAAATGGTGATGGGTTTTTGTCTGCCGGCGAAAGCTATGATTTAGTTGTTCGTATTAAGAATATTGAACCGGGTCAATCCACTTCTGCTAAGGTTACATGTACGGTATTAGGTAATAATGTCGGCTTTGTGGATATCCTTAATCCCACAGTTTTGCCGGGCTTAATCGAAAGTGACAGCAGCGTAGAAGTCGTGTTTAATGTTAGGAATAAAGCTTCCTTAGGTGATTTTAATAAAGTGGAATTTAAATTTGAAGTAGAAGAAAATGCGAGATCTGAGTTTGATTTGGGTCAGGTTCTGATAGGAAAAACTTATTTGATGGATACAATTGGAATAAGTGATTGTGGTTATAACTTTCTGGATCCGGGTGGATTGAAGGATTATGATAATAATGCGAATATCGTTCAGACTTTTTACCCTACCATAGCGGGTCATAAAATATCAGTAGAATGGTTGGAGTTTTCTGTAGAAGAAAGTACAGGTTGTAAAAATGATGTTCTACGAGTGTATAACGGTCCAGATATTACGGCTCCTCTCATGGGCAAATATTGCGGTTCAACTTTACCAAAGAATATCATAGCTGATAATAGTGATGGAGCCTTGACCTTTCAGTTTAAATCAAGCATCGCTGTAACTTCACCCGGGTGGATTGCCAAAGTTACATGTGTGCCGACTTCTTCCACGAAGGTAAATACCTTGATGGATGCTACCTTGTTTCCCAATCCAACAAATGGGACAACGTATATCAATATGAACCAACCGGGTAATTATCAAATCCTAATTACAGACGTCTTGGGAAGGAAATTAATGCGTATGAGCATGTACAATGAGCAGTCTGTACATTTTGATACCGAAAATCTGACCAAAGGCATTTATTTTGCTTCTATCTATAAAGGTAATCAAGTTATTACTAAAAAATTTGTTGTAGAGTAATGCAAGAAAGGAGGAAGAAAATAATAGTCACCGGCGGAAGTGGATATATAGGCAGTCATACAGTTGTTGAGTTGTACCAATCCGGATTTGATGTTGTCATAATAGATGATTTGAGCAATTCTGATGGGAGCGCCCTGAAAGGCATACAATCAATTATAGGACAAGAAATATCGTTTTATCAGGTTGATGCTGGAGATGAACTGGCTGTCAACAAGGTCTTTGAACTTGAAGGCAAAGTCGATGGTATCATACACTTTGCGGCATATAAAGCTGTCAATGAGTCGGTAGAGCAACCTTTGAAATATTACTCCAACAATGTCGCAGGATTGATTAACTTGCTGAAAAGCTGTTTATCACACGGGTGCGAGCGATTTTTATTTTCTTCTTCATGCAGTGTTTATGGCGATGCAGCGCAGTTGCCGGTATCTGAAGAAAGCCCACTTGGAGAGATTAGAAGTCCTTATGCCAGAACAAAACTAATGTGTGAGGATATACTCAGAGACCTTGCTGAATCAGGCTCATCCATGAAATCAGTAGCGCTGCGTTACTTTAATCCGGCAGGAGCTCATCCATCCAATGAAATAGGTGAATCTCCCACCATCAATGCATCCAACTTAGTACCCGTAATAACCGAAACAGCCATCGGCAAGAGGTCTGATTTTACCGTATTTGGCGACGATTATGATACACGAGATGGCACTTGTGTTAGGGATTATATCCATGTCTCTGATATAGCCTCTGCTCATGTACTTGCTATGAAAACTATGTTGGAAGAAGGTTATGACCTTTCGTTCGACCTTTATAATCTGGGTTCAGCACGCGGCAATACGGTTTTGGAGGTAATAAATGCATTTATAGAGGTGAATCATGTCAAGCCTCGATTTTCTATTGGAGAGCGTCGGGCAGGTGATGTAATTGCTGTTTATGCCGACAATAGCAAAGCTGTCAATCAGCTGGGATGGAATCTACAATACGACCTGAATGATATTGTCAGGACTGCCTGGAATTGGGAAAAAAAACGAAGTGAATCCATGTAATACACGCAAAGTTGGTGAATAATTGAAGGTTCAATTAAAGGTAATGCTACAATCCTCTTATTGTTGAATATAACCTTCTGAATTCATTATTTTGATATTTTTAAGTGAATCTTCCCATTGTTGAGGCTTTTGTGTGCCTAATAATAATTTTTTACCATCTGTAAAAATGATTTGAATACCGTAATTGCCTGAAATGTTATACGCTTTTCCACTTCCAAATATGCCGAATCGGATACCCCAGCCACCGTATTCCTTGATGGGTGAATATTGTCTAATGTATATTCGGGAAATATCCTTCCAGGGATAGAATTTGAATTTGAATAGAAATGGAAAAAAACGAACATACATACCATCCTTTTTCAAAACGGTCTCTAATTGAAATCGCACAATTAACAAAGTAATGATCAGGAGCATCAAAGCAGAAAAAATGAGGCCGCCATCACTCATGGGTTTATCCCCAAATTGTTTCCCTCCAATAACTTGGACATAAATGCCAAAAAGAAAAAAGCCATTTAAGGTCAATAAAATAATCCAAATCCACCATTGTCTGAATTTTTGTTTTTCTGAAAAAAGTACCGGATTTTCCATCATATCGAAAGTTGAATAAATGCAGTTTATTTGTATGGCTGGAAATCAAAGATACAAAAAATATGCATAAAATCTATTGTTCAATAAATGGTGTGTATAACAAATTTCCCTAATGACTTCATTATTTTTCCCCTCTAACTCCCCTTAAGCGGGAGAACCAAATAATGAAGTCATTCCTTCCAAAGAGTTTAAATATCAATTAAAGAGTCAGATTTTGAGTGGAATAAAAAATGAGAGGGAAATATGTTATTCACACTAATAAATGGATAATACATATTGGACTATTACTACTATCCAATCAGTATTATGTGGAAACAGATACTATTGATTTGGGTCAAAATTTGAATAATATAATGGGGAAAAGAGCATAAAATTTATCGTTTCTACACTGACCTTCACATATATTTTTCTTTACGACAGCATAATTTAAATCTTTCTCAAAAATGAACAATTTGAGCAAAATAATTGTTATATTTTTAATAGGGTTGGTTAAATATTGTAAAAAACGTAATATCTATGAAGATATCCTTAAGGAAATTATTTTGATGTCATGGAGAAAATGGTTAATAATTCGTATTTTGATTCCATTGTTAAATTGATACAACAAAATTCAGTTTTGCCCAAGTTCTGCATAGACAAATGCGGAATCGATTTACGGCATATAATCAAAGGTTTAAAGAGGCCTTTTAAACGATTCGTACATCGAGATATCTCTCAAAATCAGCACTGTACATTTTTTTAAAACCTTTTCTGCTGAATATGGGTTCAATATAATCGAGACATCTAAATTGGATCAATACTCCATAGAATTATTATTAGACCATAATTCGTGTTGTAAGTATCCGGTTAGAAATCCAGAATATAAGTGTTAGAGGGGGAGGAAATTAGTTAGCTTTATAAATAACTAAAAAGTAGTAGCAATTCAATTTTATCATTTAAATAACAAACGCATTTTTATGTCAGAAAACAATGAAAAAAAGAAATTAACCTCAGTATCCGGACGCCCGATTGCTGAAAATCAAAATGTCAAGACGGCGGGTAGGCGCGGCCCAATGCTCTTAGAAGATTATTGGTTCTTGGAAAAGTTGGCTCACTTTGATCGGGAAGTTATTCCTGAACGACGTATGCATGCAAAAGGGTCAGGGGCATTTGGAACATTTACAGTAACGCATGACATTACAAAATATACCCGGGCTAAACTATTTTCAGAAGTAGGAAAGAAGACAGATGTTTTTGTTCGGTTTTCTACGGTTGCCGGTGAACGAGGAGCTGCCGATGCGGAGAGGGATATTAGAGGCTTTGCAATGAAATTCTATACTGAAGAAGGAAATTGGGACTTAACAGGCAACAATACACCTGTTTTCTTCCTTAGAGATCCATACCGATTTCCTGATTTGAACAAAGCCGTGAAGCGAGATCCAAAGACAAATTTGAGAAGTGCCAATCACAACTGGGATTTTTGGACGTTGTTGCCCGAAGCTTTACATCAGATTACCATAACCATGAGTGAACGCGGCATACCCAAATCTTATAGGCACATGAATGGATATGGCAGCCACACTTTTAGTCTGATAGATGCACAAAACCAACGTGTATGGGTAAAGTTTCACTTTAAAACCCAACAAGGTATTCAGTGCCTTTCTAACGAAGAAGCAACTGCAATTGTAGGGAAAGACCGGGAAAGTCACCAGCGTGATTTGTTTGGGTCTATTGAAAAGGGTGACTACCCACGATGGAACATGAAGATTCAGGTGATGACAGAGGATCAGGCAAAACAGTGTCCATTTAACCCTTTCGATCTTACCAAAGTGTGGCCACATGGTGATTATCCACTAATAGATGTGGGCGTTTTGGAGTTGAATCGAAATGCAGAAAACTATTTTGCTGATGTAGAACAAGCTGCCTTTAATCCGGCAAATGTTGTTCCGGGAATCGGATTCTCTCCGGATAAGATGTTACAAGCCCGTTTATTCTCTTATGGAGACGCACAACGGTATCGCTTGGGGGTGAATCACTATCAGATTCCGGTCAACAAGCCACAATGTCCATTCCATAATGCATCCCGTGATGGAGCTATGCGTGTCGATGGCAATGAAGGGGGCACGCTTCACTATTTCCCCAATAGCTACGGCCAATGGGAAGAGCAAAAGCAATACACCGAACCGGCGTTGAGCTTAGAAGGTGATGCGGATCATCACGACTTTAGGGCAGATGATGATGATTATTTCACACAACCTGGCAACTTATTCAGGCTGATGAATGACACACAGAAACAAGTGTTGTTCAACAATACTGCCGGAGAAGTGGGTGGTGCAGAAGTCTTTATTCAGGAAAGGCACATTCAGAACTGTTATAAAGCGGATCCTGCTTACGGAGAAGGCGTAGCAAAGGCACTCGGTTTAGATATCAATACAATTATCAAGTAAGATAGGTTATTATCCGGCTATTCGATGGAGTAGATTCTTGCTTTCCAGGCGAATATTCTTATTGGATAGCCGGTTTTTTCAGCCCAAATTCCGCATTAGACAAAAATGGAAACGATTTGCGACTCGTAATCTACTTTTGATTCAATACATAGAAACGATTCGTATATCGGAGTTTCTCTCATAATCAACACTCTTCGGTTTTGGAAAACTTCATTTACGGAATTTGGGTTTACTTTGATTTGGAGTAAAAAAATAGATGCTTACCTAAATCACGTCTTTAAAAAAAAGTTCGGAAAACTTGACTCACTTTATACCATTTCTCTTTCCAAAAAAATCATTATTTACTGCTTAGTAGGAAAAAAGAAATAAAGAGAAAGGAATCAAAAAATAGATATCTGACAAAATAATATATATGATAAGTTAATATTAATGCAAAATATTAAAGATTGTTCTTATATTTGTAGTTAAATATCTACAAGCGTGAATGGGCTTAGTGAATTTTTAATAGATTTAATTTTCAGACAGAAGTCTGCTGTGATACCTGAATTGGGCTCTTTTCGGTTTGAAGTTAGCCCGGCACGTATGAATTTTGGGGAGAATTTAATTTATCCGCCAAGTCAGCAGCTTGTGTTTTCCGAATCTACCTCAGATGAAGGAGAGGTAAGTTTTTTAGATTTTCTAATAAAAGAGAAGGGGTTTGATGAGCATGAAGCAGAAATACGTATCAAGGCTTACGTCCATCAACTTAAAGAAGATCTTAAATCAACCGGATTTGCCTATATTTCAGGCTTGGGCACATTGTCCTTAATGGACAACACGACGATCCAATTTACCTCGGGTGACAAGATGAAAGCCATGAAGCCTACCATGGGACTTCCTGAATTGAGTGTAATTCCTGTCGCTCACGAATACACAAAGGAGCCGGAAGAAGCTGAAGTAACGACAACGACGACCTTTGTTGAATCGCGGCCGGGTAAGACTAACAATAATAGTTGGATGATTCCATTGATAGGTGGATTTGTACTTTTAGGACTTGGACTAATTGGTTATTTTCTTTACCAAAGCCAATATGCGCACCCTAGCGACAATCCTTCAGAACAAATTGAGGTTAATCAAGACAGTTTGTTATTGGCCAATAATAACTTTGTCGAACAAAATGAAGTCAAGGACAGTATAAATGACAAATCAGGTATAGAAGAGGAAATCGACCAACAGAATTTGCCTTCTGAACAAGCCGGTTCGGATTATGTACCGGATGACCAAGTGTCCAATTCTTCTACAAAGACAACTTCTTCCAACAATGTTCAGGAAAAAGCTGTGACTCCATCACCTGAGAAATCAATCAAAGATGGTTCGCCAAATAAAGTATGCGCTGTAATAGTGGGTGTCATGGCCAATGCGTCTAATGTCAAGCGCCTGGAAAGGACAATTAAAAAAGCGGGATATACACCTTATTCTTATGTTTCAAAAGGCCTAACCAGAGTGGGCGCAGCATGCGAGTGCAATCAGGTGAGCATTGATGCTACAATGGCTGATATGCAAAAGATTAATGCCGACGCATGGTTGTATGAATCCAATTAGAGGAAATAAGCATTTGATGTGAAGTTGACTCCATTTTTATAATAATCCCAAATTCCACATTAGACAAATACGGAATCGATTTACGACTCGTAATCAATGGTTTACAGAAACCATTGATTACGAGTCGTACATCGGGATTGCCCTCATAATCAGCATTTTACGGTTTTTCAAAACCTAAACTGCTGAATTCGAGATAATCTAACGAAGATTTATGGGCAACTAATTGGCATATAGTCAATTAGTTTACTACATTGATCTAAAATATTCGTACTTAACCTTACTTAGAAATTCAGGCGTTATTCCGATATAAGAAGCAACTTGTTTTTGTGGAATCTTGTTTACCAAATCAGGATATGTTTTACAAAACGCATCAAAACGCTCTAAGGCAGTAAGACTAAGTCTGTCGATAATACGTTTTCGATTGGCGACGACATTTTTTTCCAATAAGATTCTGAAATGTCTCTCAAGTTTAGGGATTTCAGTATAGGCTTTTTCCAGATTTTCTTTTGAAATGGCAAGACAGGAAGTATCTTCGATGGCGTCGATATTCAAAGATGCCGGATTCTCTGTGATAAAGCTGTACATGTCGGTAATCCACCAGTCGGCAGGTGCAAATTGCAAAATATGCTGAAACCCATTTTTATCGATTGAATAGGCACGAAAACAACCTTTTAAAACAAAATATAAGTACTCATTGGGCTGACCCTCTTTGATTAAACTTTTCTTTTTGGAGATTGACTTTTCTTCTAATAAGGATTCAAACAATGATTCTTCTGCTGCTGTGAGATCGATGTTTTTGCGAATATTGTTGAATAATAGCGAGTATTTCATAAAGCTTTGATTACTATTGATACCTTTCGTTTGTTTTTCATGAGAATAAACACAAACAAGCCAATCTAAGTTTAATCTGTATTCAGCACTATACGGTTTTTCAAGACCCTTACTGCTGAATTCCGGTTTTATTTTTCCTTCAAATGATGTAGAGTCAATAGACATTTATCAAAAAAGCCGTAGGTTTGTCATAAATAACATATTCCCATGGATTACAAATATATTATTTTCGAGTTACACGGACAAGAAGCTTTTATCCGTCTTAATCGACCGGAAGTATTTAATTCTATACATCGTGATATGGCAATGGAAATACAGGATGCACTCGATAGATGCAAATCTTCTGAAGTCAGGTGTGTCACTGTTATCGGTTCGGGTAGGGCATTTTGTGCAGGGCAAGATTTGAATGAGGTAGTGGATCCCCATGGACCGGCTTTGCAAGATATTGTCAAAGAGCATTATAATCCCATCATCCGGCGAATAAGAACGCTTGAAAAGCCCGTTATCTGTGCCGTTAATGGCGTTGCTGCCGGTGCCGGTGCCAACATTGCATTGAGTGGTGATATCGTCGTGGCGGCACGTTCTGCTTCTTTTGTGCAGGCATTTTCAAAGATAGGTCTAATACCTGATAGTGGTGGGACTTACTTCCTACCGCGATTGGTCGGAATGAACCGTGCTTCGGCTCTTATGATGACCGGTGATAAAGTTGGTGCAGATGAAGCCTTGCAGATGGGTATGCTGTATAAAGTTTATGACGATGATGCCTTTGAGAATGAAGTGAAACTGCTGAGTGGACGGATGGCAAGCATGCCTACTTACGGACTTGCCCTTACCAAGCAAGCACTTAATTTGGCGTTGAGCAATGCTTTGGACCAACAGTTAGATGTGGAGGAGCAACTTCAAACTATGGCTGGTTCATCGGCGGATTATGACGAAGGGGTTAAGGCATTCTTGGAAAAAAGAAAACCTGTATTTAAAGGACTATAAACCATCGGCATTCTCAAGTGTCTTCAATACTCATCTTTTTTAGAAATGGAAATAAAAAAAATCGGTATCATCGGGGCAGGGGCAATGGGCACCGGAATAGGTCAAGTTGCGGCATCTAATGGCTGTAGTGTGATATTTTATGACGCTTACGCACCATCCTTGGTCAAAAGTAAGCAATCGCTCAACGAGGTTATGGATAAGTTGGTCGCTAAAAACAAGCTGAACCGTAGTAAAGCAGATGAGTTGTTGACTTTATGTACTTGGACACATGAAATGAAAGATATTGTCGATGCTGAACTGATTATAGAAGCAATCGTGGAGGACTTTCAAGTGAAGAAAAGTATCTTTGCCGAACTGTCTGAGAAGATTGATTCTACTACCATTGTGGTGTCCAATACATCCTCTTTGAGTATAACGTCATTGGCTACCACGATGCGGCATCCTGAACGGTTTGCGGGCTTACATTTTTTTAATCCTGCACCGGTCATGAAGCTGGTGGAGGTGATTCCGGCTTTGCAGACACATCCGGACACAGTCAGTACGTTGATGCAATTGATGGGACGATGGTCCAAGGTGCCCGTTACGGCTCACAATACGCCCGGATTTATTGTCAATAGAGTAGCTCGACCCTTTTATGGTGAGGCATTGCGTATTTATGATGAAGGTCTTGCCGGATGTAGTGATATAGACAAGGCTATGAAGGTCTTAGGGGGCTTTAATATGGGGCCTTTTGAGTTGATGGACTTTATTGGGCATGATGTCAATTTTAGGGTCACAGAATCAGTCTATAATTCCATGTTTCAAGATCCTCGATACAAGCCTTCATTGACGCAAAAATCCTTATTAGATGCCGGATGGTTAGGTAGGAAGGCGAAAAAGGGATTTTATAATTATCCCGAAGGTACGGAGACTATGCGCCAAATCGACACATCAATGTCTGATGAAGAGATATTCAATCGCATATTTTCCATGATGGTCAATGAAGCAGCCGATGCAGTATATATGGGTATTTGCACGGAAGAGGATGTAGAAAAAGCAATGCAGTTAGGTACCAATTATCCGAAAGGTCTGCTTGAGTGGGGAAGGGAATACGGTTATGAAAGGATAGAACGAGAAATGGAGAGATTGCGGGGCGTGTATCAAGAGGACAGATACCGATTGAGTCCATACTTCAAGCGGTTATGATACTGGAAATATTAGGATATATCGGTGCTTTATTGATGGGCATTTCATTGGGTGCCATAGGTGGCGGTGGCTCTATTTTTTCGGTACCTATTTTAGTATATTTGTTTGGTGTCAATCCGGTTATTGCGACCGGTTATTCCTTGTTTGTTGTAGGAACGACCAGCCTGTCCGGTTCATTATCACATATTAGACGGGGTAATATCAACTGGAAAGCAGTATTTTTCTTTGGTATTCCTTCCATAACATCGGTATTTATAACGAGGACATTGATCGTGCCAAATATTCCCAATCCTGTATTTGCGGGGACAGTTTTGGAAGTGATGAAGCCGAAATTTTTCTTATTGATTTTTGCGTTTTTTATGTTGGCAGCGGCTTTTGCCATGACGAGACGAAAGAAAGTACAGAAATCCGATAATGTAGATACCAATTTTCTAAAATTGACGACGGCCGGATTTTTAGAAGGAGTGCTAACAGGTCTTGTGGGAGCAGGAGGTGGCTTTTTAATAATACCGATATTAGTGCTTATAGGCAAGGTAGAGATGAAAAAGGCTATCGGTTCGAGTCTTGTCATTATTGCTGTCAAATCACTGATGGGATTTACGGGCGACTTGCACAACAATGTTAATATTGAATGGAAGCTGTTGATTCCATTTACGGTAATTGCCATAGGTGGAATAATTATGGGAAGTTCTATAGCAAATAAGATGCCTAATGAAAAGTTGAAACCTTTATTTGGTTATTTTATATTGATTATGGCTTTAATCATATTAGGGAAAGAACTTTTTTTGAAATATTTTATTTAACCCAAATTCCGCATAAGACAAATGCGGAATCGATTTACGACTCGTAATCAATGGTTTACAGAAGCCATTGAAATGATTCATACATCGGGATTAACCCTCATAATCAGCACTATTCGGTTTTACAAAACCTTTACTGCTGAATTCGGGTTTAAGAAAAGTCTGAGAAAGGAAGGAGAAATCTATTAACTTTTAAACAACATAGATGAAGGTAGAACAAATTTACACAGGATGTTTGGCACAAGGTGCATATTATATTGAAAGTAAAGGGGAGGCGGCAATTATTGATCCATTGAGGGATATAAAGCCTTATTTGGAGCGTCTGGAAAAGAATAACGTTCATTTAAAGTATATCTTTGAAACACATTTTCATGCTGATTTTGTATCCGGGCATGTAGATTTGCATCGGAAGACCGGAGCGCCTATTGTGTTTGGGCCGGGAGCACAGCCTGATTATGAGGCATTAATAGGTGAGGATGAGCAGATATTTTCCATTGGAGATATTAAGATCAAAATGCTCCATACACCCGGACATACTATGGAAAGTGCTTGTTACCTATTGTATGATGAAGAAGGTAAGCCTTATTGCTTGTTTAGTGGGGATACTTTGTTTTTAGGCGATGTGGGAAGACCGGATTTGGCACAAAAGGTAGGTGAACTTACGGTAGAACAATTGGCAGGATATTTATATGATAGTTTGATGAATAAAATTATGCCTTTGCCGGATGATATCATAATTTATCCGGCACATGGTGCGGGCAGTGCATGTGGAAAGAATATGATGAAAGAGACTTCCGATACCTTAGAACACCAGAAGCTTACCAACTATGCTCTCAGACAGCCGGATAAAGAGACTTTTGTCCGTGAGGTATTGGATGGGTTGGCGCCACCACCAGGTTATTTTGGTCACAATGTGCAGATGAATAAAGTCGGATATGAGCAAGTGAGTAATGTAATCAATAAGGGAATGACAGGACTATCGCCGGCAGAATTTGAGGAGATTGCCGAAGAAACACAAGCCGTGATATTAGATGTTAGAAGTTCGGGAGACTTCGCACGAGGATTTATACCCCGCTCTATTAATATTGGGCTGGAAGGACAGTTTGCACCATGGGTAGGCGCTATGCTGATAGATACTAGGACACCCATACTGATTGTGACCTATCCGGGGAAAGAAGAAGAAACATCGATTCGCCTAAGTAGAGTGGGTTTTGATCATCAATTGGGTTGTATCCAGGGAGGTATAGATGCCTGGATAAATGAAGGAAAAGAAGTGGATACGGTTAACAGGATTACCGCTGAAGAATTTTTGTCTGAATATTCACATCAGCAAGAGACAGTAATAGATGTTAGAGCGGATAATGAGTATCAAGGCGGGCATTTCCCGGATGCTGTAAACCTCGCATTGGATAGTATCAACGATTGGTCACAAAATGTACGCCATACTAATAATTTTTACATGCATTGTGCCGGCGGTTACAGAAGTATGATAGCCGCCTCAATCCTCAAAATGCGTGGGATTCACGACTTTAAAGAGATCGAAGGTGGATATAAAGCAATAAAAGAAAAGCTGGAAGAAAAACAAAAAGTATAATTCAGCTTGATAAAATATAAGCAAAAAAGGAACATTTTACTAAAAATAATCTAAGAATTAGAAAATTGGTGTACCTTAGTTGTTTAAAAATAATTGATTAACTAAAATTCAAATCTCTATTTTATGGTAAACAAAGTAATTTTAATTGGAAATTTAGGACAAGATCCGGAGATTCGTCAATTTGAAACAAATTCTGTTGCTTCATTCTCATTGGCAACAAGTGAAAGCTATATCGATAAAGCGGGTCAAAAACAGACTATCACTGAATGGCATCGCATCAGTGTATGGGGTAAAGCAGCTGAAATAGTTCAAAAGTACCTAAAAAAAGGTAGCAAAGTGTATGTGGAAGGTAAGTTAACCTATCGAAAATATACGGATGCACAGGGTGTTGAAAGAAATGTCACTGAGATAAAGGCTGATAATTTCCGTTTCTTGGATTCAGCTTCGAGTTCAGGTACTTCCAATTTCGCTCCAAAAGACGATGAAAAGCCTATAGATGCGCCCAAATATGAGGAATCCATGGACGATTTGCCATTTTAAGGAATAATCTTGGGGGATGAAGGGTCATCCCCTTTTTTTATGATGTAAATTAAATGTTATCTTTAGCAGACTTCTTCAATTTACAACATATTTTTGCGTTGTAATAATTGTACATCAGATGATAATGGAAAATAGAGAAATTGTATGACACATACAGATTTACCATTTAACCCAAATTGCACATTAGACAAGGGGGCAATCGATTTACGACGCATAAGCAGCAGTTTTGTTCTTGTAAAATCGCAATGGTTGAATTCGAGTTTAACTTTCTTTTGATGTAAATATTATTTATTCAATCTTAAATGAAAGCCAAATGAAAATAAATACTTTAATTGTATTGTTGATGGTGATTTTAGGTGGAAACTCATTGAAAGGGCAGAATGAAATGCTTGAAGTACAGGTTAGTAGAGATAGTGTTTATATTGGAAATCAAGTCAAAGTATCATTTATTGCCAGTAATGTTTCGGGTCAATTTACTGCACCGGAATTTAAAGACTTTGAGTTGGTGAGCGGACCCAATACTTCCAGTTCATACTCCTTTGTTAATGGTGAAGTGAATCGCAAGACTACTTATACATATTTGCTCCAGCCTCTCAAGGAAGGTGCATTAAAACTGGGAAAAGCCGGTTTTGAAACTTCTCAAGGCATGCTATATACCAATGAAATAACCATCTTTGTTAAGCCTAACCCAAAAGGTATAAGGGAAGAGGCTGATAAGAATAATCTTAAGAATAGATTCGATGATATGTTAGGTGACTTGGGAAATATGAACGACTTTTTTTTCGGAACACCCGACTGGAATGGGTTTGAAGTCCAACCAAAAGAAATAACACCGGCTCCACCGAAGAAAACCTATCCATTTAAAACGGAAAAATTGTAATACTTCCTGACTATATGTTGCGCATCTCCTACATCCTTTTTATTTTGGTTTGGCCACTAATAGGCTATAATCAGAATGTACGCTTTTATGCCGAAGCAGAATCCAGGCAAGTGCCTTCTGATGAATATTTTGAGCTTTATTTTCAGGTCGAAAATGGGATTGGAAAAGATATCCAACCGCCGGTATTTACTGATTTTACAGTTTTAGGCGGGCCTAATTATTCGGCTCAAACCGCCAATGATAACGGTAAAGTAAGTAGGAAATGTACATTCACCTATATTTTGCAACCTAAGTCAGTTGGAATATTTCACATCGGTTCGGCTACAGTGACAGTAGAAGGGAAAAAGTACACATCTTCTCCTATTGAAGTGGAAGTTGTTAAGTCTGCAAAGCCCAGTGGTATTGCAGAAAAAACTAAGAAAGGAGAAGAAGTATTTGTACAAATGGAGGTAGATCAAAATCAGCCATACGCCGGACAGCAGGTTGTTTTGGATTATGTGATATATTCTCGAATTAGTGTTAATACTTATAATTTTAATTCAGAATCCAATTATACAGGAGCTTTTGTCAAACCTTTTAAAAATTATGACGCCGGTGTAAAAACAAAGACTATCAATGGATACACCTATCAAAGGCGGATTATGAGACGTCTTGCACTCTTCCCTCAACAAAGCGGATTGCTTACCATTGACCCCGCTGTCATTACCTTGGGCATTCCCATGGAAGATGACGGCTTTGGTTTTTTCTCTTCTACCAAGCCAAAACAAGTGCGAACCAATGCGGTTGAATTACATGTGAAACCATTACCTCAACCCGAACCGGAGAATTTTCTAGGTGCTGTAGGACAGTTTGAATATAAAGTGTCGAGTGATCGAACAGAATTATCCACCGATGATGCTGCTATGCTGACTTTTAAAATTTCAGGAAATGGCGACATGAAAACCATTCAGGCTCCAACCATGAAGGCTGACGAAAATGCAGATTATTATCCACCGGAAGTTTTGGAGGATAATGAGGAAGAGCGATCCGGAGAATTCGTCGGATACAAAACGTACGTTGTTGACCTGACACCCAAAAAAGCCGGTCACTTGGAAGTGAAAATTCCCGACTTCGTGTATTTTGATCCCAACCAGAATAAATACAAAACGATCTCTGTAGAACCTATTCCACTTGTAATTAGTCAGGGAAATGAAAAGCCGACAGATCGTGAAACACCTTTGACTGATGTCGTCATAGAAATGCCATTCTATGTTAAATATAAGTCTTTTTTGATGGCAGGAGCAGGGGTTGTAATATTGGGATTCATTGGTTTGATAGCCTTGAGAAAGAAAGGCAAACAACATGCAGATACTGTTGAAGAAGAAAAAAAGGTTGGCAAACCAATAATAAAACAAGCGGAAAATATCCACATCGAAGATGCTCCAATCGATCAGGGTAGTTCACCTAAAAGACAAATAGAAGAAGCCCATCAGCTTTTAAATGAAGGTGATGTAAAAGGCTCAATGCGATTGTTGAACAATATGTTGTCCTCCAAATTGATTGAATGGTTGGGCATACCTCTTTCTCAATATAACGTCGGCTTGGTCAG
The DNA here is from genome assembly GCA_018057925.1 of Saprospiraceae bacterium. GTDB lineage: Bacteria > Bacteroidota > Bacteroidia > Chitinophagales > Saprospiraceae > Parvibacillus. The sequence goes on along the minus strand of JAGPCT010000017.1, from coordinate 18,534 downwards.
CGAAAAGTTAAGTGAAAGTAATTCTGATATAGATCAAAATGAATTGATTGTCAAAGTGCTCAAAGACCTTGAAGCATCCTCTTATATTGGCCTGCCGACTGGTGTTAAGGCTGAAGAATTAATGGTTGATGTGGAAGCTATTATAGAAGATATCGAGAAAAAGATTAGAGAATAATAAAATGTCGATTGTTTTAGACATGTCTAAAAAATATTTTCTATTCATGAAATTATAATTAACGGTCAACTAAATTATCCGAATTTTTAAAGTAAAATGGATCAATTTATTTTACATTAAAAAATTATAAAATACATAAAGTATTGATAAACAACAATATACGATATTTTTAATAATTAAAAAGTTATTAAAAATGGAATAAGAGCCAAAAAGGTCATTCATTTAGACTTACTTTTGCAATCAAATAAAAAAGTAAGAAATGAGGAGAATTTGTTTTGTTTTACTTCAGATAACCTTCCTAAGTGCCATTTACGGGCAATCAACAGGAGATACCATTAAGACGCACACGCTTCGCCCTGTAATAATTGATGGATCCAAGCAGGTTAGGGATATTCGTCGTTTAGATGACATTCAAGGTACCTATAATTTCTCAGGTAAAAAAAGCGAAGTTGTTATTCTTTCCGGTCAAAATAATGGATTAGCAGAAAAATATTGCAGGCAGTTGTTTGCAAAGATTCCGGGTATTTTTGTTTATGATATGGATGGAACCGGCAATCAAGTCAATATCTCATCCCGTGGGCTTGATCCGCACCGGGGGTGGGAGTTTAACATACGAAAAGATGGTGTCATCACCAATACAGATATGTATGGATACCCGGCAAGCCACTACAATGTTCCGATGGAGGCTGTAGAGCGAATAGAGTTGGTACGCGGTACATCATCACAACAGTATGGTGGTCAATTTGGAGGAATGTTAAATTATGTTACCAAAGCGCCTTCTTCACAGAAATTGGGCTTTGAATCAATAAATACAGTTGGTTCTTATGGCCTTTTGAGTACTTTTAATTCATTAAGTGGCACACTTGGAAAGTTACGTTACGCTGTATGGATGAATAAAAAATCATTAGAAGGATATCGGCATTACAATGATTCTAAATACAATGCGGAATCAGTCGCACTCTATTATGATATCAATGAAAGCATGACGTTAAAAGCTGAATTTACACATTCCAACTATGTCATCCATTTAGCAGGTGCACTCAATGACCGACAGTTTGCTGATGATCCGCGCCAGGCTACACGGACTCGTAATTACTACAATCCGGATATATACATACCTTCCTTCACCTTTGATTGGAAGATAGGAGAGCGTACAAAATTAAAGCTTGTTTCTAATGCTATCTTAGGGGATAGGAATAGTGTTATGTTTGATAAGCCGGCCAATATAGCTGATACCATCGTTACAGCTACCGGTCAGTATAATCATAGGCAGGTGGACATCGATAATTACCATAGTTTTATGAATGAGGTTAGGATGTTACATGAGTATAGATTCCTTTCTAATAAAAATGTATTGACCGCTGGAATTCAAACAATTAATAACGACCTACACCGTCGTCAGCAAGGGGTTGGAAGTACCGGTTCAGATTATGATCTTTCTTTATCCAAGCCGGGGTGGGGACGTGATCTGCATTTTATTACCAACAATGTTGCTGTTTTTATGGAAAATAAATGGGCACTGACTGAACGATTTTCAATCAATACTTCTGCGCGTATGGAAGTAGGAAAATCCCGATTGGAAGGCGTAATAAGCAACTATCCGAATGAGGAACTGCCCAACACCATTGAACACAAGTTTCCATTGTTAGGCGCATCCATGCAGTATAATTTTATTCAGAGCAACATATATGGGGGCTGGTCTCAGGCATATCGCCCGGTTGTTTTGAAGGATATTGTTCCCGGATCAGTGTATGAAAAAGCGGATAAAAATTTGAAAGATGCTTTCGGTTACAATGCCGAGTTGGGATATCGTGGTCAGTCAGAATGGTTGACTTGGGATGTGACTGCTTTCTATTTGTTGTACCAAAACCGCCTTGGTACAGTAGCTCTTAATGACCAAAATGGCCAATTGACAATTTTTAGAACCAATATCGGTGATTCTCACACGAAGGGAGTAGAAGCTTTTGTTCAAGGAGATTGGACATTAGGCAAAGCAAGTACTATTTCGGTCTATAATGCGACTTCTTGGATGGATGCCCGATATAAAGATGCAACCGTTCGTACCGGAAATGAAAATATTTCTGTCGATGGCAATCAGGTAGAAAGTGCGCCAAAAATCATCAGTCGCTCAGGTGTGACTTATAAGTACAGTCGGTGGACAGCCTGTGTAAAGTATAGCTATACCGCTGAAAGTTTTGCGGATGCTTTAAACACTAAAATACCCAATGCAAGCGGTGCTGTTGGCTTGGTTCCGGCATATTCTATCGTGGATGTGAATATGAGTGTACGGTTTAATGAGCATTTGAAACTACAAGTAAATGCCAATAACTTATTTGATAAATCTTACTTTGCCAAGAGGCCACAATTCTATCCTGGACCGGGAATATGGCCATCTGACGGAAGGACTTTTTCTGCAACTATTGCCATTAAACTATACTAAAATGACTTGAAATTGACCATTTACTATTCTTGTCCCCTATAGGGGTGTTGGGGTAAACAAGGATATTAAATGGTCAATTTATTTTCCGATTTGTGTTTAATCCCTTGAAGTGTTGACAGAAAGCCTGAAATAACCATAATTAAAAGTCTAAGCCGTAATCGTTTCCCATTACGGTAGTTGAACCCAAATTCCGCATTAGACGGTAATGTTCAAAAAAGTGTGTATTAGACAAATGCGGAATCGATTTACGACTCGTAATCAATGGTTTACAGAAACCATTGAAACGAGTCGTACATCGGGATTAACCCTTATAATCAGCACTATGCGGTTTTTCAAAACCTTTACTGCTGAATTCCGTTTGAAATAGGATGAAAATAACCATATTTGTGAAAAAGTATTACCATGGAGTTGAAAGAAAAATGGGTATGGATTACCGGGGCTTCGTCCGGAATAGGGCGTTCTATCGCATTGGAGTTTTCATATCACAATAGTAATTTGGTGTTATTGAGTCGGAATATGGAGGAGCTGAAGAAAACAGCTTCATCTTGTAATCCTGCAAGCAAAATCGTAATTCAAGAAATCGATCTTGCTGATAATAAGTCGATAGAAAGGGCTGTTGATGCGTTGAAAGAGCAGTCAATTCCCATAGATATACTTGTAAATAACGGAGGAATCAGCCAGCGGGCATTGGCCGTAGATACCATGGACGAAGTGAGTAGGCGTATATTTGATGTTAACTTTTTTGGTACGATACATCTCACGCGGGCTCTTTTACCGACTATGATTGCTCAAGGCGGAGCACACATCGCTGTTGTGACCAGTTTGGTTGGAATCATTGGAAGCCCGAAGAGGACGAGTTATTCAGCAAGCAAACATGCATTACATGGCTATTTTGACAGTTTGAGGGCTGAGTTGTATCATGAAAAGATAGGGGTGACATTGATATGCCCGGGTTTTATCCATACTAATATTAGTTTGTCAGCCGTTACAGGCGATGGTAAAGCTCAAAATACGATGGATGAAAAGACTGGCAAAGGCATGAATCCGGATGTTTTGGCGAAGAAAGTTGTTAAGGGGATACGGGCTGAAAAAGAGGAAATCTATGTTGGCGGAATAGAAATATTGGCGATATATTTGAAAAGATTTGTACCCGGTATATTTTCAAAAATCCTTAGAAAAGCAAAAGTCACCTAAAGAAATTTCATATAGACTCAAATTAACTTTCACTTAATATAAATGATTGGCGATATTTGATTAGACATATCGTCAATAATAGTATTCATTAAATACTGCATAACAGGTATATATATAATATTCACTGTAAATTATATCCCCATTTATATTAAAAATATTTCCATATAAAAAAATAAAATTTAAAAATTAATAAGTTGGTGGTATTGTCGATTAAAACATATTACATAATTTTGTAATGTCTAAACAATGATACAAGAATAGAATATAATTATAAAAATATTATAATATAATAAAGAAATCATTTTATAGAACCGACCGGCCGATTTTTTGCGGAATCGGCCACTTTTAAGAAAATTTCCCATAAACAGTATTCAAAGCCGGCAAAGCCGGTATGATATATTTTGTAATAAGGTTTCTTATCCAAAGGGTGATAAAAGTATCATCCTTTGGATCAATTTACTAACAAGCTATATCCCTTTTTTTCAAATAAGAACTACAATTTTTCTGGTTATGAGATTTTTTAATGCAAATGGAAAATTTGGCGGTCACATGATGTATAATTTTGCATGGATCGCTATTATGACGCTAAGTTTTTTACAACATCAATGGGATGAAGTAAGGAATAACAAGACAAGGTTAGCAACAGCAAACAAGAATGAACTAGTTCAGAATCCGCCCCCTGTTGCGCTGAATTGTTTGAACAACACCAATATTTCAATTAGTGAAACGGGTTCGACTACGCTCAATCCCGGATACTTCGTCTCTCCATCATATCCTAATTTCCCTTTTCTTATTTTAACTATTGAAGGACGATCCAATACGGTGATAACTTGTGATGATGTCGGTCATACATTGACTGCTGTAGTACTGGATCCGATAGCCAATGTGACTTGTTCCAGTCAGTTTAATGTTGAAGATAAACTGGCTCCTGTCTTTGTGTGTCAGACCCTCGAGCTGCCATGTGGTATTGATGTATATTCAGTCCCACAACCATACACACCACTTGTTACGGTTACAGACAACTGTACCAATCCTCCGGTTGTGACCATTTTGAGCCATCAAGAAAAAATATACAATTGTCCATCTCCTTATACATTTGAAATTGTAAGACAATACAAGGCGACGGATGCTTCGGGCAATTCGTCCACGTGTACGGATACTGTCCGATTTTTAAGACCTGTCCTTGCAGACATTGTTTTTCCCAAAGATACAAGTATCAACTGCAATGTTTTTAACAGTGATACCAGCATAACGGGTCAACCGACCTGGCTCGGATATCCTCTCACCGGGGTATGTTATACCTGGTTTTCTTTCACGGATCAGGTGATTCCAACTGGATGTGCAGGAAAATTTTCAATCAGACGCACTTGGATGGTGTCTGATGAGTGTACCGGCACAATACGCAACCACGTACAATGTATTCAATCCATAGATACAGTGGGGCCGGTGTTGGTATGTCCTGACAATGAAGTCGTACCAACTAATACTGGCAGTTGCTTTGCTACCTACACTTTCCATGGGGCAAATGCAACGGATAATTGCTCATCTACGATTAATTACCAATATAAGGTAAATGGTATCTATGTGCATAGCTCAAGCGTTCAATTGAATATAGGCACACACACAATTGAGGTATTGGCAGATGATGGTTGCTATAATACATCGTCTTGTTCTTACACTGTTACGGTTGAAGATCAGCAAGGACCTACTGTGGTATGCCATGATATAATTGTTGACCTGGGCAATGCGAGCAGCGCTACAGTCTGTGCGGATAGCCTTCATTTTGATGTCAATGATAATTGTGTCGGCCCGATAAGTATTTCTGTTAAAAAGCCGTCCTCATCGACGTGGAGCAGTTGTACTTCATTTGATTGCAGTGAATTGGGCAATGGAAATATATTACAATTTAGAGCATGTGATCAATATGGAAATTGCACAATATGTGAATTTGAAGTAGAGGTGCAGGACAAAGCTGCACCGGTCATAGATTGTGGTCCACCGGGTGTAACCGTGTTGAGTTGTAATGCTTTCCCAGGGTTCAATCCAGGGAGTTATGCTCCGACAGTTTCGGATAATTGTGGCAGTACGGTTATTTCTTGGACGATACAGAATCAAATGAACTGCAATTTTGAAGGTGATTATATCGTAACATATACCGCTACGGATATTGCCGGTAATACAGCAAGTTGTTCAAAAACCTTCCAGTTTCCCAATACCAATCCCCTTGATGCCAGCGATATTGTATGGCCGGTGGATATTCCGGATGCCGGATGTTTTCCGGATGTAGCCGATGATAACGTCACGGGTGAAGTCACATTATTAGGTACGTTCTGTAATCCTATTTATGTTAGTTCGGCATTGATTGATACGACGATTGATTTGTCTGGTTGTGCAGTTATCCACAAGGCTTACACTGTGGTTGATTCATGTGTTTTTGGTTTATCCGGGGGTGTTTCCGGTAAATACACCCATACACAGTTGATTACAGTAGGAGGTATAACAGCACCAATTCTCACTGTTCCTGCGGATATAACGACCGAGCCGACAGATAGTGCAACGTGTACGGCTTATGTAACGCTGGCTGATGCCACTGCAACAGGGTGTGGCGATATAACGATAACCAATAACTACAACAATGGTGGTGCCAATGCCTCTGGGATATACCCATTAGGGACGACAACAGTCGTGTTTACAGCGACCAATGAATGTGGTATTCAATCGCAAGATTCAATGACAGTGACTGTTGAGTATAATACTAGTAATATCTTAACTTGTCCGGCGCCTTATACAATACCTTGTGAAATAGGCTTTAATTCGGATGATATACCACTACCAATGGTTCAAAATGTCTGTGGAAGTTATACTTTACACCGACAAATATTAGGTGATTTGAATTCATGTGATGCCTCTGTATTGACCATAACATATACGATAAACACCAATGATGGAAGAACAGATGCATGTAGCTTTTTGGTGACTTTATTAGGTAAAAATCCAATATTGGTTAGTGATATTGATTGGCCAGAGAGTTATCTGACTGCCGAGTGTAGTCAATCTAATAATCCGGATTCATTAAACTCTTTCCCTATTGTTACAGCCCCGGGTACATGTGTGAAATATTCTATCCAATATACAGATGAAAGTGCAACACCGATTTTGCCAACTGCGGTAGGTGCAATAGATCGGACCTGGACTATTGTGGATAGCTGCTTTTTTGACTCGGGAAGTGGTAGTGGTATATTCACATTTAGTCAGCATATTGACTTAATCGATACTACTGGTCCTATCCTTTTGGGGTATACCAATGGGGATACAATAGTAGTGCCGATATACACCAATTCTTGCAGCCAATATGTTGACTTGAGTGATGCAGTAGCTTATGATTGTTCAGGAGTATTAAAGCAATCATACTCGATTAATGGAGGACAATATTATGAACCGATTGATGCTTCCGGATTTTATGATTTGGGTGTTTCACATATCAATTACGAGTTGGTGGACAGTTTGGGTTATTATTCATACTATGATTTGTATGTTCAGGTAGTAGATTCATTCCCGCCAACATGGAATTGTCCGGATAGTTTGGATTTTTATATCAATGCAAGCGGACTGGATACCGTATATGCGAGTATGTTTTCTTATGCTCCATTCCTTGCGCAAGACAATTGTGATAATCACGTGATCATGACATTTGACTCACTCAATTTGGCGGATAGCGTATTGTATCTTGCATGTACGGGCAATGTTTCAGATTTAAGTATCCAGGACTTGAAGATATGGGTATTTGATGATTCAGGGCTGAGCACTTCATGTGTTGTTGATTTAAATGTTTTGGAGCCTGCCGGTCAAACCACCAATTGTAATCACATGATGGGCATATTCGGACAGTTGGCTAGTGAAGATGGCGATGTTATATCGGGAGCAACAATAAATACGGATGGTACAGTCTCTTTCTCACAACAATCCAATGCTGAGGGACGGTATAGGATCAATGACATACCGCCGGGATCCAATATTGATGTAAGTGTCCAAAAAGAAGAAAGCGCTATCAATGGAGTCAATGTAAGCGATGTAATAGCTATAAGGGATCATATCTTAGGTAAAAAAATCTTTAATTCACCTTATAAGATATTAGCAGCTGATGTCAATAACGATGACTACCTAAGTGTACGTGATTTGTTGGAGATTAGGAAATTGATATTGGGATATACCGACCATTACTCTACAGATAAATCATGGAGATTTGCTGATAGATCATATAAATTTCTCAGCAATGAATATCCATTTAATCAACCTGAAGTATGGTTCCGACATATAAAGGATTTGAAAGGTGTGATTCCTCAGATAAATTGGGTTGGTTTAAAAATGGGCGATGTAAACAATTCCCATAATGTACATGGCGATGATCAGTTGGAAGCACGATATCATGGGTCAATACCGGTATTTGCGACTGTAGAATCTGAAAATGAATATGAGGTAAAGATTAAATTAAGCTGTGGCGAAATACAGACATTACGCGGTTTTCAATTTGAATTTGACTATGACCAAACAAATCTTGACTTAGTTGATATGCGGATGGGCGATATTGACGGGTTGGATGAAGACAATGTGCGGTCAGATAAAAAACATGGCAGTATTACATTTAGTTGGGATGATGTGGAAGGTAGGAATGGAAGCGAAATAGCAACCCTTGTTTTCCGTAAAGTGGATAAAGGTGAAAGCGTCGAGTATATGAAGCTCAATGAAAAAAGGATTGATGCTATGTGTCAGGATTTAAATGGGCATGAAAAGAAAATAGAATTAATCTCATCGGGCAAATGGAATGGGAGTGGGCTCTCTACAGGGCAGTTGTTACAGAATACTCCGAATCCATTTACAGCCAGTACAAAGATTACGGTAATGCTTAGCCGAGCAGTCGAAGGAGTATTTACTGTATATGATATTACGGGCAAAGTTGTGTATAGAAAAATAGGCAGCTTCGAGAAAGGCATCAACACAATAGAATTAAAAGCAGAAGACCTTCAATCCTCAGGAATATATCTGTACAAGTTTGAGTCAGAAATATTTACTGAGACGAAGAAAATGATATTTACACTGTAGTTTTTTTGAATTAAGACCATTTTGTTAGGGTGAAGATGATTTTGTCTTCGCCCTAATTTGCTTATAATAAGTCGATTATAATTATAAAATAAAAATAATATAAAAAATAACACCATATAGGTATATGGCTACAATGGAATCATATTATATATTTGTGGCATGTATTAAAAGAAATACACCAGTTATTAAAAGATTATTTTTATTTGATATACCAGAACCGAACACAACCTACACATTTTATCAAATATAAAATACATATCATCTATCGGGAATTGAACATTGCCGGTTAAATTATTTTCCAACCTACATTTAGAATTAGAACTAATTCGAAGAGTTATCTCTTTGAAGAAAGACAATTGTATTACAACAATGGTCATCGAAGTATTAATCGTACGTTGATACTCTTTGAACTTTGTTTTATACAACAGTCACTTTTTAGTATGTGAATATATGGATAATATATTGAATATACGGAAAGAGACAGACTATTTAATAAGAAACTACAGTATTGCGCTCTCAGAACGCTGAGGTGTGGCATACAACCATATTTTTAATTCTTAATTCTAAAAACTTAAACTAAGTGTCTCATGAAAAAAACGAATTTTACAGATCGTTTTAGGTTGGAAAAATTATTTAATCCTGTTTTGGGGTTAATGCTTTTTTCATTCCTATTTTTATTACAAGGGCAGCTCAATGCCCAAGGATGTGCTCCACAATGTAAGTCTTCTAACATCTCAGTTGATGCTAATTGCAATGCAACTATCAACATAACTGAGGTTATGAATGTTACTACAATATGTGGGCCTGTATGGAGAATCAGCCTCAAGGCTACTATGAATGGACCTGTTCTGGAAACAGTAAATAATGGTCAGCTTGTATGCGATGGACTAACTCCGGCGGGAGTACCTTACACATTGACAGGACATACCTATGTATTAGAGTATTATGATTATGCAACAGGAAATTCTTGTTGGAACTGGCACACATTTGAAGATAAATTGCCACCGGTGATTAATTGTTCAACGGACACAATTCCTTGTTATGTGAATGTCAATTTCGCCAACATTGATTTAAATGATTGTTCTGCACCAGTAGTGCCGCATATCATTTCTATGATTACAGATGAATTGGCTTGTATTCCAGCCAATGACGGCTTGTTAAGAAAAGTAACACGAACATATTATGCTACTGATGGAGCTGGTAATGTTAGTGATACATGTAGTGATGTAGTTTACGTCGCTAGACCTAATTTGGACTCAATAAACTGGGCGCCATCTGATACAGTATATTGCGACGACAATTATGCCAAAGATGCGAATGGTAATCCGGCACCTTCTGTGACAGGAGTACCTACAATAGGTCTTGGCAAGTATCCCCTCTTCCCCAACAATTTACTACAGATATGTAATTTATACACCAACTACACAGATGAGATTGTAGATCTTGGATGTTCCGTTAAAGTAAGACGTAGGTGGACAGTGGACGAAGGTTGTTGTAATGAAGATAACCATGCGGAAAGAATACAAATTATATGTATCCTTGATACTTTGCCACCTGTATTAACTGTTCCGGCTAGCTTTACTGTGAATACCGGAAATGCTAACTGCTCTGCAAATGTAACAATTCCGGCAGCTTCAGCTACCGACAATTGTAAGACCAACTTAAATTGGACAGTTGTTTATCCGGGTGGATTTAAAAACCAAAATGGTGGATTTAGTGTCAACCTACCGGTAGGAGTACATACTATTCAGTACATCGTAAATGATGGTTGTACACAATCTACTACAGGCGAAATGACAATTACAGTTGTTGATAATGTTGCACCAAATGCGGTATGTATAGAATATACTGTGGCTTCCATTCCTAACGGAAGTAATTTTGTAAGAGTATATTCAGAGTCATTTGATAATGGTTCTTGGGATAACTGTGGTCCGGTTACATTTAAAGTAGCTCGAATGAATGCTGACTGTAATAATGATAATGATAAACAGACTACTGAGAGAGACTTTATTGATTTCTACTGTTGTGATGTTAGTCCAACCGATTATGTACAGATTAGATTCTTTGTATATGACGCAAGTGGAAACAAGAGTGAGTGTATGGTAAATGTGAAGGTTCAAGATAAAACTATGCCTATCATGACTATACCTCCGGATATGTGGGTACCATGTGAATTTGAATACAATGTGGATAACTTAGGTTTGACATTTGGTTATGTTTTAACCGATGGATCTACAAGAAGACAAGATACAATTTATACAGATAATAAAGGTCACTATACTGTAACTTACTTAGATGGATATGCTACTGACAATTGTAATGTGACATTGACTGAAGTTCCAGTTTTTGATTTTGATGATTGTGGATCAGGTACTATTACACGTACATTCACAGCGACCGATCCATTTGGAAATAAGGTTACAAAGACACAGACAATCCATATCTATAAGACTCCACTTAACTTGAATGCGCCTAATTTATTTATTGCGCCTAAGGATACTATGTTTGTGGATGGTCCATGTGTGGTTGACAATTTACAACCGGATGACTTGCCGGCTCAATTTAGCCCAAGATTTATAGGAAGTACTGTAACTACATGTTTCAATCTTGCTTACAGCTATCATGATGAAGTATTCTATGGTGTACAAGATGCATGTTTCAAAATTATCCGTACCTGGAAAGTGATGGATTGGTGTTATGCTTCTGTATATGGAATTGATGCAGCATTAGCTACTGCAGCACAATTTACTCAGGTATTAAAGATTAAGAATACAATAAAGCCGACATTTGCTCAAATAGCTGATATAACAGCAATATCTCAGGATTCTGATTGTTTCAATGAATTTGTTACTGTATCAAATACTGCAACAGATGACTGTACTCCGACTAACTTGATCAACTATAGCTATAAAGTAGATTATAACTACAATCCGAATGGTCTTCCTACATGGGATAGACAGGGTTCAGGTAATAATGCTTCCGGAATATATCCACTAGGTATTCACCGTGTATGTATATACGCTACTGACCATTGTGGTAATGTAGGTGAGTCTTGTATCACAGTTACTGTAATCAACAGAAAGAAACCTACTCCTGTAGCTCACCATTTAGTTACTGAAATAATGCCTACTGCCGGTATGATCGTTTTACCTGCTTGGTACTTCGATGCTGGATCATTTGCTAACTGTGGAGGTCCACTTAAGTACTCTTTCAGTTCAGATGTGAATGATACATTGAAGACATTTACATGTGATGATATTGGAAATAATCCTCCTGCAAGTGTTGAATTCTGGGTAACAGATCAGTTTGGTAACCAAGATTATGTTGTTGTACCGGTTGTTATCCAAGATAATAACAATGTATGTGATGGCACTTTGACAACATTTGTTGCAGGTAACATCGTAACTGAAAATGCTTTGGGTATCCCTAAAGTAAGTGTATCAGGTGCAGGAAATACCAATACTTCTAACGATGGTGTGTTCAAGTTTGGCTCAATCAATCCGGGTACAAGCTATACCATCACTCCAAGAAGCGAAAGAGATCCATTAAATGGTGTTGAAACGGGTGATATCATCAAGATACAGAACCATATCCTTAACAAGAAGGCATTAGATGGTCCTTATAAGATTATTGCTGCTGACGTTAACATGGACAATAAAGTGACTGTAACGGATATCGTAACGATGAGAAAATTGATTTTGGGTAAAATTGACCAATTACCAAGCGGTCAAAGCTGGAGATTTGTTGACAAGAAATATACTTTCTCTGATCAAGAAAATCCATTCAAGGCTGCATTCCCAGAACACATCACAGTTACTCCTACAGGAACAATTAATAATGTTGACTTCTACGGTGTGAAATTGGGTGATGTAAACGGAAACGTAACATTAAGCATCGGTGGTGATGATGTTATTGAAGTACGTAATAACGAAACTGTAACATTTACTGCTGCTGATGAAATGATTTCTGCGGGTGTTCCAACACAAGTTACTTTAAAAGCTAATAACTTCGGTAAAGTAGAAGGATTCCAGATGGCAATAGCTGCTGCACAAGGTGTTCAAGTAACTGATGTTACAAGTAATGACCTTACTTTTACAGAAGAAAACTACAATGTATTGAACAACCAGACTACTAAAATGTCATGGAACTCTGAAAATGGTAACCATTCTGAAGGTTCAGTTACAATGACTTTGGTATCTGATAAAAATATCAAATTGAGTGAAGCAATCAGCATCCTTACGGGTGATTTGAATCCTGCTGCATACGATAATAATGGAAATGAAATGAACGTAGCACTTGAATTTACAGGAACATCTGTAGATGGAGTTACCGTATTCCAAAACAGACCAAACCCATTCTCTGATGAGACGAGAATCGGTGTTAATCTGCCTGAAAATATGGACGTTACATTGAAAGTCTATGATATCAATGGTAGAACTATCTATCAAGCAACTAACCACTATGCGAAAGGTGCTAACGAGATAGTTATCAATTCTGATATGATTAGTGCAAATGGTGTGCTTTTCTACGAGATTAGTACTAAGTACGGTACAGAGATGAGAAAAATGATTAGGCTTAAGAATTAAGCGATATACTGTTTTTGGGATGAGCCCCGCTCCGGTAAATGTATCGGACGGGGCTTTTTTCATTTTGGGATACTCGACTTTTTACTCATACCGATTGGTCATTCGTATTAGCCCAATTGCATTCTGACTAAGGGTAAGTTATGTCATATATTTTCAATAATGACTTAATGGACATTTTTTAGGCTCAAATTTGTCGAAACGCTTATTATGATTGGTTTTGACGGCAATCAAAGTTTGTAATAAAAAAACTTTGCGTAAAACCTTATGTGACCTTGTGGTAAAAAATTTGGATACAAAGGTCTCACAGAGTAATTTCACTGTGTAACCCTGTGTAAGACACTGTGCAACCCTGTGACCTAGAAAATTTGGACACAGAGTCTCACAGAGTAATTTCACTGTGTAACCCTGTGTAAGACACTGTGCAACCCTGTGACCTAGAAAATTTGGACACAGAGTCTCACAGAGTAATTTTCACTGTGTAACCCTGTGTAAGACACTGAGTAACCCTGTGGCCTAAAAAAGGAGGGCCAAGAGTATCACAATGTCCATCACGAAGTTTCATAGAATCTCTTTGAAAAAACGGTAATGTTCAAAATATTGTTTTTATAAAACCGGAATGCAGCTGTAAAGGTTTTGAACCGATTCCGAATTTGGATAACGTGAAATTTGGGTTGAAATGGGTGTCATCATTGTTTTCCTGAAATTGGTTGGCATGACAATCGGTTGATTTGAGATTATGGGAAAAAAGAAAGGGTTGATTCACACAACCCTTTCTTTATATTGTTTAGCACCGGAAAATGCTATTGTTTCATTGATAAGCAATAGGATGTACTTCCGTTTGGACAATTCAGACGATAGTCACAGCATCTTTATATTGATTCAATATTCAACAAAAAGATAATGTCCATTTTACGAATTACCGTTCGATTTATTTCTTACCAAAGATACTGCCCAACAAGCCACCTAAGCCACCTGATTTTTTTTGAGATCCGGTAACAGCGCTTAACACATCACCTACACCAAGTTGACCATCACCATCTTGATCCAACATAGAGGTTAGGATACTACCGCCTACAGATGATGCTCCACCTGCATTGCCCAATAGTCCACCTAAAACGCCCCCTAATCCGCTTCCGGATGTTACATTTTCATTTTTGGTCTGACGTCCTAAGTAACCCATGACAATAGGAGCAAGCATGGCAATAATTTTTGATACATCAAAAGAAGAAACACCTGTCTGCTTACTGATGGCATTTTCTACATTTCCTTTCTTTCCTCCTAAAATATGTCCTAATATACCGTTACCATCTGTTGTGTCTCCTGAATTTAAAAAACCACTTAGATTGTCCAAGATGCCACCGTCGTGCTTGTTTAATGCATTCATGATACCGGAGGCGCCTTCTTCAGAGGTGGCATTTTTCTGCAACATGCCCAAAATTACCGGTAATGAAGCACTGATAACAGAAGAAGTTTCTTTTTCAGATGTTCCTACTTGACCACCAATGCCGTTGATAATTTGTTGTCCCAATCCACTGTTCAATAATTGTGTAATGTCCATTTTTTAAATTTTTGTTATAAGAACACTAATTTAATGAAATAATTCAATATTATGAAGCATTAGGATATCATTAAGACAATTAGTGAGCTATTCTTCCCTGTCTCATAGATATGGTGTTCAGGATAAGGAATCAATCTGGCATAAATCGGCGCACTCAGCATTAAAGTCTCCGAGTGTTCTGTAATAATAAAAAGTTGTATTTAAAAACCCAACTTTCCTCATCGAAACAGGTTTACTTCTCCTTTCTCTTCTTTGACGTCACCACTTACTATAAATTTATATCGAATCCGAAAAAGGTACGTATCTGCCGGAGCTTCCTGATTTTTATATCTTCCATCCCAGCCCTCATTGCCCGAAGCAGAATACATGACTTCGCCCCAGCGACTGACGATGACCATCTCTACAATCTCGATCCCGGGATCTATGACGGCTCGAAAGCGATCGTTTCTATTATCATAGTTGGGAGTGAAGGCATTGGGGATGCGGATGGTGGGGGTGAAGGCGTCGATGGCAATCTCGCCGGTAGCACTACAGATACTGTCAAGATTATTCGTTATCTCTACACTATATACAGTATGGATATCTGATACAATGGTAGTAATCTCAGGGCTAGTCATACCGATAGATAAACCATTCGCATACCAATTATAAGTTACACCGGACAAAGGATTTGAAATAGTAAGAGTAAGTTCAGAACCCAATGGTATTTTGCCATCCGGATTTGCCACAATCGTAAAATTATAGTGGTGGGAAGCTTCATCTAATACCGTTAAATTCGTTGTAATAATACTGTCACAACCATTTAAGGTGGCTAAAGTATCTATATAAGTGCCTGTAGTGGACACCTGAGTGCCATCCGGCAGGGTGTAGGTGCTATTGGGGCAGATGGAAACATCGATGGTAGTGGAAACGGATTTTATCAAATTCAATACAATAGAATCACTTAATGATACAATTGGATCATAAGGCATACACCCATATTCGATGATATAACTTGTCACTCCATTAGAATTTGGCCAGTCGTTCCATTCGCCCTCATGGTGAAGCTCATCATATAAGACGTGTCCATAGTCCTCACAATGGTTGCCGGGCAAAGGACATCCACAATCATTGGGCTCTCCACCTCTGTTTGAACCACTGTCATCAAAATACCAGTTAGCGTAATTGCCATTGATTCCGGGTGCATTTATTGAACTAAAACAGTTTCCTTCTTTAAACTGATTTGAAAAATGTCTTCCCTTACCACATTCTTCGAGACCTTCACATCCGGTCACCCATCTCCATACTCCCTCTTCAGCCTCATCGCTAGCACCGATCCATGTATTTGTTGATATAAGTGAATTTATGAATATATTTTCTTGGACAGAGGTAATAGTCACTAAGTATCCTTGTAGTCCGAAATAGTTAGAAGCTGCAGCAGAATCTCTTGCTTCATGCCAAGTAATAGGGTTAGGCAAAGTAACCAACTTGTAATAATGCGCATTTTCCGGGTTAAACAAAGCATCTCCTATGACAAATTGAATCGTCTTTTTATTATGAATTGTATTTGCCGAGGAATTTTGATAACAAAGTTGGCTCAAAACCTCTTGATACTCATGTCCAGTTGCCTTGCCTGTAATTGATAAAATTCCATGTAATGTATCAAAAATAGCAGTAATTCCATATTTTTCAATAATTTCTAAAAAATCATTCCCTTTTTCGTAACCTGAGCTAAAAAATATATTCATTCCGGACAGAATAGTAGTGTCGGGAGTCAACGAGATATCAGGCGAAATAAAGTAACATCCTGTATCTTTTAAACAAATACTTTTTTCTTTTGGGACGCCAGTATTAATACCCTGTGCATAATCACTCTGTATATTTAATTTACCTATGTACAGGCTATCATTAGTCCCGCCTGTAAAGTACCATTGGTTTTCATTTTTAAAGATTCGATCAAAATAAATAAGGTTCTTTTTGACAATCCTTACTATATCTTTATTTGTATAAGTATAGTCTGCATTTCCCAATAAAATATAATACGTATAATTATAATTATTATCATAGGTGCCAAATAGAAAATCTAAAAAACCATCTTCATTGTAATCAACCGTTTGTCGCCAAAATAAATTACCCGGTGGCAAGTAACAAGTAACTGTATCATATCTTACTAAAGCACTGTCCCAAGATGCAATCATCATATCATTTGAATTATCACTTCTATGAATGGAAAAAATAAAATGCCCATCTTCAGCAACTAATCCCGGTACAGGTTTATCTCCTGAACTAAAGTCATGAAAAATAGATTCAAAATTCATACTATCTCCTTGTACATGAATTATAATCTCATCGCCACTAAAACCAGTATCAAATCCTATAATGTCTTTCTTTCCATCTTTATTTAAATCATTAATGCTATTCGCCACATCTCTCCGAGTAGAGAAATTAGTATTACTGTGAGAGAAAGTCCTGTTTCCATTATTAATAAGCAGCAATCCATCAGGAGAAAGCGCAGACTCCATCAATAAATCATCAAATCCATCATCCGTCATATCTAGAGGGAGTAAGTAAGAACAAGACCCTCCTTGATCTATATGAGTATATAAAGTATCTGAATATGGGTGATTATCATCTCCTGTATTCCAGTATATTCTACTTTGTTGGAATTGACAAAGAGCACCATCATTGAATCGAAGCAACATATCTTTTTTTCCATCGTGATCCAAGTCATTAAACAATGAATATCCATTTACTCGATCCCAGTATTGCCCGGCATCCCTCATGGGTATAGAAAAATTATACCAAGTATTAAATATTCCATTATTATTCTTTAGAAAAAAAATTATACTCTCACCTACAGACGGTAACTCTATGTAGATAGCATCTTTGTCACCATCGCCATCAAGATCCTCTACAGGCATCCACCATCCAGAATGTCCGTATGATAAAAAATAAGAAACTCGTGGAGTTGCAAAAATAGTTGATATTTCTTGCCCAATAGCGCTATCTACCATCGAAAATAAAATGAAATAAGCTAGTACCCATTTATAATACATCAGTTTCATTTTACAGTATTTATTTTTTAATTGTTACAATTAATTAAGAATAATGATATGCTGTATGTGATTTATTTGGAATCATACCATTATGATTATTTCACATGACCGAATTATATCCCAATCGCTTGTTTATGAATCCATTTTATCCATTCAAAATAGCTATTCTTTTATATTCATGACCCGCCCTCAGTAACCAAATGCCCTTATGTGACAATGAAAATACCATATCAGGGTAATGAAAGTGGATTCGATGTTTTAATAATCCTCTCTTCTTTACTTGTTTTACCCAGATTCTTATTATACCCGAATTCAGCAATAAAGGTTTTGAAAAACCGTATAATGCTGATTATGAGGGTTAATCCCGATGTACGAATCGTTTCAATGGTTTCTGTAAACCATTGATTACGAGTCGTAAATCGATTCCACATTTGTCAAATGCGGAA
>JAGPCT010000002.1 GCA_018057925.1 Saprospiraceae bacterium | reverse complement strand
CAGAAATGCCGAAGTGGTTGGTTAGCTTGCTTTGTAGCGGAAGGGCAGCGAGCGCTGCCCTTCCCTTTTGATCCTTTTTTTGGAGCAGTAGGGAAAGCTATTT
The DNA here is from genome assembly GCA_018057925.1 of Saprospiraceae bacterium. Taxonomy (GTDB): domain Bacteria; phylum Bacteroidota; class Bacteroidia; order Chitinophagales; family Saprospiraceae; genus Parvibacillus. Next base: position 172,542 of record JAGPCT010000002.1, on the reverse strand, counting down.
CAGTGATGATACTTGGACTACATTTAAGCAGCCCGACCTCACTCATGTTCCTAAAAGCGTGTGCACGCCCGGATAGGTTTATTTTGAATAAGGTTTTTCTTTTACTAATTTATTCTTATATTCGATTTAACCCACATTCCGCTTAAAACTATGCGGAATTTGGGTTCAGTCAGCCCGAATAACCAATCCTTGCTTCCCAAAACCCAATTGCGCGGATTATGAGGAATATCACAGATAGCATTTGAAAACCCTATTGGTACTCAATACCCAAAAGTAATGATTATGAGCGTGATGTCCGATAAAAGTATTAGTCGTGGAAAGTATTCTCAAAACCGAAGAGTAATGATTATGAGAGACGTCCCGGCGTACGAAACGTTTTATACCAAATTGATTTATAAATCAATCCTATATCTTTTTGCATTCCAGAAAATTCGAGATTTCTTTAAATAAATCGGGATTTCTTATAATCAAAATAGTCCTGAAGGCTATAAGGATGATATCTGTTTAGACCAATATAGTTGGACTATTACATCATCCTATCGGCATAACTAATACGAGTCGTACTTCGATGCTAAATATAGCCTATTGCGGTATTTAGACTTACTTTACTTTCCCCATTAAATAATCTTCGTAAGCAAATAGGTCAAGCAATCCATGTCCACACAAATTGAAAAGTATTGTCTTACTTATTCCTTCTTCTTTTGCAAGCCTCACCTCCTCTATTACAGATGCGATGGCGTGTGTGCTTTCAGGCGCCGGTATCAGACCTTCCGTTTTGGCAAAAAGAATTCCGGCACTCAAACATTCCTTCTGATCATGTGAAATTGAGTCTATATAACCATCCAATACCAATTGAGATATAATCGGTCCAGCGCCGTGATATCTCAACCCAACTAAATGGTTTGGCACCGGCATAAAATCGTGACCTAATGTGTACATGGCAAATAAGGGTGTTTTCTTACCGACATCTCCATAATCATACCGGAATTCTCCCTCTGAAAGCTTAGGACATGTCAATGGCTCACTCGCAACAAACTTTATTTTCTTGCCATCCTTGATCACTTGTTGCACAAAAGGAAAGGCTATTCCGCCAAAATTAGCGCCTCCTCCAAGTGGAGCAATCACTACGTCAGGATACGAGCCTATCTTTTCAAATTGTTTTATACACTCCTGACCAATAACAGTTTGATGGAGGAGTACAAAGTTCTGTACACTTCCAATTACATATTGTATATCTTCATTGCCCGATGCGTATTCAATTGATTCCGAAATAGCTGTACCCAAAGAACCCTTAGAATCAGGGTTTTCAGCCAATTGCTTCCTACCTACCTCTGTAATTTCACTGGGAGAAGGCGTAACATGTGCACCCCATAGATTCATCATCCGGCGTCGGCTTGGCTTCTGATTGTATGGACCTCTAACCATAAATACTTCACAATCCAAACCGTACATCTGCGCTGCAAATGCCACTGCACTACCCCACTGACCTGCACCTGTTTCAGTTACAACCTTCTTCATCCCATCCCGAGCAGCAAAATATATCTGCGGTATAGCTGAATTGGTCTTGTGACTTCCACTGGGGCTGACTCCTTCATTCTTAAAATATATCTTACAATCTGTACCCAAGGCTTTCTCAAATCTTTCAGCTCTTACCATAGGAGTAGGCCTCCACAACTTATAAATCTCTCTTACTTCTTCCGGAATTTCTATCCAACGTTCTGTACTAAATTCCTGTTCAATACACCCGCCCGGATAAAGACCCGTGTAATATTCCATAGTAACAGGCTGATTGTTTTCCGGTTGCAGCGTTGGCTTGGGTTGATGTGGCATGTCTGCAAGTACATTGTACCAATGTGTTGGAATTTCTTCCTCAGAAAGCGTGATTTTAATCTGATCTGATTTGACTTTTTTCAATAAATTATTATTATTCATCATCTTATAAATTAAATATAGCAACATATATCTCGTTGCCAACTAAAAATCATCTCTTCTTTGGCAGAAAAACTTCGGCCATCATACACCTGACACTTCCTCCGCCATACTTCTCTATAGTTGGAATGGGTATTGAAAGTATAGGATTATAATGTTTAATGCGTGTTATTTGTTCTTCTGACAGGCTGTTATACGCTTGTTCGGACATTACCATTATTTTTTGGCCCAGCCCACCTTCAATCTGCAACATATTGCCTGCAAATCTTAATACTTGATCAAAGGTTATTGAGATAATCTCTTTTCCACTATTTTCAATACTTTTGATTACTTCAGCCCGTTTATCTTCATCCTTAATACTCTCTAAGCAAATAACAACATACTGATCAGCAATAGCCATCATAACATTTGTATGATAAATTTCCTTTCCTTCTTTATCAGTAGAAAAAAAAGAAACCAAAGAATATCCCATTAATAGGCAAAATCGATCTAAAAGAAAGATATTGGTCCGTGGACTTAGGCACGCATATACAATCTTATTGGTACGATCTAAGATCATACTGCCAGTACCTTCTAAATAATCTCCCTCCTCTTCACTTGACTCAAACGAATACCTATGGCGTATATCAAATAACAATCCAAGAGAATCGATAATATCCTCACGACGCTCTATTCGCCTATTGGGTGTTGCCATTGGATAAGTTATCAATGTACCATTTCCATGAAAACTTATCCAATTATTAGGAAAAATAGCGTCCGGTTTTTTTGGATTAGGTGTGTCATGCATTACTATAACATTAACTCCTACATCTTTTAACTTAAGTACAAAATTGTCAAATTCCTCTAAAGCCTTGACATTAATGTCATCTTTATTGCCTTTGCCATCATTGGTTTGGAATGCATTTGTTACAGCCGTCTGCTCATTGAATTGAAATGAGGCAGGCCTAATCATCATGATATTGTCGGTATATTGTTTTTCCAAAAGTTTCAAATTTGTGCACAAATGTATAAAAAAATGATTACGGAATTACCATTTTCAACCATTTGCCGTCATTTTTATGTCATAATAAGACAAGTTAATCCTTTTAATAAAAACGACACAAACTAACATACTCCACTGCATATCAAGTATATAAACAAATAAAGGATCCGATTTAACACCAGATCCTTTATCTACAAAATTTACTTATTTTTAATACTTAAACGACATCTATATTTAATTCATACCTGATAAAACATAGCTGTAGCTTCATCTATTTCAACTTAACCATCTTCTTAGTTATAGACTTCTGGTTAGAAGTTATCTCATAAAACAAGACTCCATTAGCATGTAATGTACCATTTTCAATGGTTATGGTATTTCGACCTTTAGCATAATATCCTTGCGTCTGTCGTAAAATCCTACCATTAACATCATATATCTTCAATGTAACTTCATCAGAATGTGCCAATGTAAATGTTATATGAGTTTCTTCATTAAACGGATTGGGTACATTTTGTTCCACGACAAGCTCTCCATTTCCACTTTCAAACTCCAAAGTAAAACCGGTAGAATTACCATTCTCGTCATACATCTCAGGACGTATGCCTTCTCCATTCAGACTAAGCACATCAGACAATTTAACATCCTTGTTTGAAACGACGAAGAAAGTCAAAAGCTGATTGGTTATTTCCCCATTCTCTGCATTCAAACTCAACTTGAGAACATTACCATTTAAGTTATAGTTATCTGGTCCGGGACTAAATACAGTGCTTTCCATTCCGACAAATGAAACATCTTTAGAAAGGTTAAATGCAGCTTGTAAGCCTTGTATTGCTTCACCTTCACTTACACTGAAATAAATCGGAGTAACCTCACCAGCTTTCAGAGTCACATCACTCACTAAAACCTTAGCCGCTGATCTGCTTTCAATTTCATTATCCATCAAACTCAACGTAAAATCACCATTTACGTCTCCCAATTTAACACCAACAAAATCTAAGTTTGAACTAGATCCATCTCCACTTGCTTTGATAGACTGTGGATAATTTTCCTTAAGTGGAATCTCCGGATTATTAAATACATACGACTTATCAATAAACTTCCAACTTTTACCGGAGCTCAATTGATCTATCTTACCTAAAATCAACTTCCTTATCATGACAATATCCGAAACAGTCACTGACTTATCTTCATTCACATCCGCAGCTATGATTTTATATGGAGTCGTTAAAGCAGTTTTATTCAAAATATGATTCTGGATTTTTATTATATCACCTGTTGTTACCCCATTCATTGGGTTATTTTCATCTGTAGGTTCAATCTTATAAGATACATCCGGCTGGAGATTAGTAAATCGATAATTACCGTTAGTATCGGTCTGTCTCATTAAACCTGACAATGCGCTAACACTTACATGCGGTATTCCTTCACTTGATTCGGTCAGGATAGAACCACCAATTGTAGTCAAACTATCCGGACAAGGAACAATATTGTCATTCAAAGTCAAGGTAGTATATACAAAGTCGTATAAGCCATTATTATCAATAACATAAATAGCAACCGGAAACGGAACATCAACACCATAAGAACAATCAAATGTTTTTACACTATCTGCCGGATTGGTTGAATATGAATATCTCAAAGGATAGCTCGATGGACATGCACCTGTTGACCCATGATTAAACAATCTTGCCGGCAACATTACGGTCCAGTTGGCCATTAAATCAGCAACCAAAGGCTTCATTACCGGTGAAGGCTTCTTCACACTGTGCACATCAACGAAAAAGAACTGATCTGTCTTATTTCCACAACCATCGGTAACCCCAAAATAAACTCTGTGATGTCCCAATGGCATATTTATCGTAAATGAATTGCCAAATCCGGACTGATCCCATGTTGCAGTATTATTATTGAAGTTGAAATCTACCTTCCATTGAAATGTCAGGAAGCTCGAAGGACAATCATCCGTCGCCGAAGTACTTACAGTAACATTATCCGATGAACAATTATCTGTATTTACTACCTGATCCGCATGTGGAGCAAAGGTCGGTGCAACCGTATTCATCACAATTATAGCATGTGTAAATTTGACAGCATGATCCAAAGCATATTGCATACCTTTTTCCTCCTGAAGACACCAATCGATAATTGTCCACGTTCTAACTACCTTAAAACACGCTCCGGATGCTACGGTAAATACTTCGTCACTCTTATTGAACATCAAGGAGTGGCAACTACTTACAGGATTCTTTAAAGTAGGGATATATGGTGCAGGCAGATCGGCATTTGCCACATCTCCCGGATTACACATACCACTATTGACGACATAGTCGAGTGGTGCGTTAAAATCGCTTGCTGTAAGCTCATAGCCTACATTGGTAATATTAATAACTTGACTTACTGTATTTTGGAATGAGCCACCGTCTGTAATTTTAAAATATCTTGTAATTTTTCCAAATCCACAAGAACTCAGCTCTATTAGGGGTGTTAATTCAGTTATAATTGCAGTACATACTCCTGTAACCAATCCGTCTTTACCGTAGTTGTGTCCATCAATGATGATATCGTCCCGATCTGATGAATTTGTAACATATTTACCAAATGATAAGGAAAGATTATTGATATCATACGTTGTTTCACAATTGATATTAATAGTAGGTAATGGAAATGTAACTATAGGTGTATTCTTATTTTGAACGGTGACATTCGTCATACACGTGCTGGTTAAACCCGCCGCATCTGTTACTTGCAAAATAACCGGTATTGGATTATTTGCTAAATCACAGCAATAAAAATCCAGATAATCTGACCAAGTAGTCTGATCAGGCAAGCCATTGCAATCAGGATTCATTCGCCTTACCTTAAATGTTACCGGTCCGCAACCATTGTCGTGACTACCATTGTTTATAGAAGAAGCAAACATCCTTCCTACTCCGGTATTGTCCAATGAAACGATAGCATCCTTACATACAGGTACCGGAGAAGTCTGATCCACCACCGTTACAACCGTCGTATCTCTTACAATATGCCCACACCCATCATTTACACTGTAAATAATATTGTGAGAACCCACAGACAAATTGGTAACTGTAAATCCACCATTAGTCGGTGTAACGCCATTCGGGTGAATAACAGTCACATTACCTATATGGTTACAATTGTCCGTAATTGTTGCCGGTAAAACTGCATAACTTGATGAACAATTGTTTCCAGCCGGAATAGTGACATTGGGTGGCGCACTAACAATTGGTGGAACTGTATCGTTTATCATCAGAGTCTGTGTCCTAGACCTGGTGCTATCTCCACAACATCCCCAATACGTCATAGTCCAAACCCTATTAATTTTCACATTACATCCCGCAGGAATCCTCGTATCCGTGTAAGTCGTATTCAAATTACATAACATCCCAAAATTGTTGGGATATAATTCAATATCCGTATTAATGATAGTCGGTACACCGGTGTAGGATGGATCAGGATTGCCATTGGCATCTAAAGGATAGGTTCCATCGCATTGTAAGTTCATGACATTTGCCGGCATGACGATACTATCAAAGCTCGGAGGTGCCAAAAATAACGTGTCTGTACATGTATCTGAAGCATTGCCCGATGCATCGGTCAAATAGTATTTTCTAATCAATCGTCCAAGCAAATATGGATCATCTGATGCCGTATAAGGTGTAAATGTGCTATCCAAGACGTGCGCAGTTAACGCTCCTGAGCAATCTGTTATTCCGTCCAATGAATACAATATCATTGGTTCATAGCAAAATACGGTATCCGCATTTCTACAATCCACCTCTGGAGCTAAATTATCTTGGAAAGTATGATAATTCCAACAAGATTGAGGATTACCGCCACCTGCCAAATTTTCTGTAATCCGAATCACATAGGTTTGGTTAATTAATGGATATGGATTTCCATTGATGGCTATTCCATCAGCCTTCAATGAATCAACCCCTGATTCTAATGGCTGTGGCGAAGATGGCGTTGCAAATAATTCTATAATAAAATTATCAGTACACCCATAATTAGTGGTCAAATAATCTTTGGCATACAAAACCGGCTGACAATCAGCTGGCAAACCTATATTGGTCGTATTACAACCCATTGTACAAGAAGGTGTTGTTGGTGTAGGTGAAAATGATATACAATTTGTCCCTGACAACAAAGCCCCATTATTATATGATGTTAAATAAACGGTCTCCGGTCCATTGCCCCTCTGCAAACCAATTGTTGCACTCGCACCGTAATTTCCTTCATATCCGGATAATGGATCCCCATTGCTTCCAAAATATGTATCTTCATATAAATACTGAATAACATTGGTACTTTCATGGAAAACGACTTCAAAACTAATATCACCATTGCTCAATAACAGTGGACTTTCATTTATTACCCTTCGTGATGCATACCACTGTATCGTATAAGTACGATTCGGCGCAACTCCACTAGTACTAGCATATACACCAACATTGGGATCCAAAAAATTCGTATTATCCCAATGTACAAATATTCCACCACCCGGATTAATGTCGCCATCAATAACAGGCAAAGTGGCATTATCATGCGATAATTCTCCCGTGCTGGCATTAAATAAAATGTATCCACCTACACTCACTCTAAGTGTTGGTGTAATGAAACTCTGACCAAAAAACTGAAAATTAAACGGCATTGTTAAATCATACGTTCTTTGATCCCCATTGACTGCAATTTGATTGGCAGGTATGTTGATAGGATCAAAAGGAGTTGAGCAAGCTGTATTGACACTATATTGCTGCCCAAATAAATTATGGGACATCAATACAGCCAATAAAAGCATCATGGTTGTTTGAATGCCTCGCCGACATATAATGCCGTTAGACACTCGGTGCGGCCTTCGGTTCAAGCCGGCTAATGTAGTGTTCTTCATAAGACTGAAATGTTGTTAAAAAATACATAAAAGAATTGAAATCAATCCAATTCATCTTCTTTAACTGAATTTGGGGTAGAACAGAAAGAATACTTGTTAAATATCCTTTCAAATGACAAAGATATACATTATTTTTATTTGTAATATGTTTTTATATTAAATTTTTTTATAAAATGTAAATAATTTATTTATAAATATATACAATTTATTGTTTTATATAATATATATCTTTGATTATCACGGAATAAGAGATAACATCATTTACTAAAAATATTTTCATTTTTTATAATTTTTTCCACTTGCCACGTACGTTTCGACAACAATCAAACCTTTTGCTTGTTGAACAATAGCGGAACTCATCGAAAGAATTGATTTGAACAGAAAAGATTTTATATCCACCATGAGTATTTTCACTACTTTAGGTCTAATTAACCCAATTAGCAAATTAAATCAATTGATTCAAGATTTGGACAACTCTGATCCAATGCCATTGTTTTTCTTTGGTCATGGCAGTCCTATGAATGCTATCGAGTCCAATCAATTTACTCGAAAATGGAATGAAATTGGTTCTAATTTGCCAAAGCCAAAAGCTATAATATGCATTTCAGCTCACTGGGAGACAAAAGGCTCTTATGTTACCGCAATGGAATATCCGAAAACCATTCACGATTTTGGTGGATTCCCCGATGAATTATACCGTGTTCAGTATTCGGCTCACGGGAGTCCCGAATTAGCGCAAGATGTGATTAATCATGTAACCAACACAACTATTGGAAGTGACTTAAACTGGGGCCTTGACCATGGTTGTTGGTCGGTTGTTAAGCATTTATATCCAAAAGCAGATATTCCGATAATTCAATTGAGTATTGACTATACCAAAGATGTAGAATACCACTATAGGTTAGCCAAAGAACTTTCAGCCTTGCGATCCAAAGGAATTCTTATCATAGGCAGTGGAAATATAGTACACAATCTAAGATTGATAGCATGGGACAAAGCTAATGAATCAAATTATGCCTACGATTGGGCTACCGAAGCCAATAACAAAATGATCGAATACATATTGTCAGGCGACTATCAACCCTTGATAGAATACCAAAAACAGGGAAGAGCATTTCAACTCGCCATCCCCACACCAGAACATTATATTCCACTTATTTATACTTTGGGCTTAAAGAATGATTCCGAGAAAGTCTCTATTTTCAACAATGAAGCGTTAATGGGATCTATAACGATGACTTCTGTGATGATTACATAGCAGCATTTTACATTCTTTAATCCCAATTGCTAACAAAGGCTAAATATTGTCTTTAAGAAATATAAAGCAAACTTTTAGCTTTCGAAACTGAATTTTATTAGATCTGTAAGGCAATAAACAAAAAATTAGGGTAATGAAGGATAAGTCCAAATAATTTAATTTTATCCAATATCTTTTAAGTTTCTTCTAGTATTAAGCTATCGGCTTCACAACCCAGTGTATTTAGTATACTGTATATTGATAAAAATATCCATATATTATTTTCTTTTTAAAATAATGCTCAATTTACTTGAGACTTAGGAAGTTCTAAAAGAAATTGCGATAGAATCGTATTTTGGAACTTCATATGTTTCAAATTAAATCCAATTTAAACTTTTAAAATATGCTTATATTCATATTCATAAATATTTATATAATTTCGCTTTATTTATAAAAGTTTTTTTCTAAGCTGTTCAAACTCTTCTTCTGATATTAAACCTTGATTTTTTAGGTCATTTAATTTTCGTATCTCATCAGAAACAGAAATACTTATATTTGTATTTTTGTCGCTTATTTTATTGAGTGTATTTCTTTGCTCTGCTTGAATTTTTAATAAATAATGTTTTGTGTTGTCGTCTTTAGAAACTGCCCATACTAAAGCTACAACCCATCCAACAAAAGTCCATCCAAGGAATAAATTTAAAAGTATTATTGAAGCCGAATTTTCTTTATTTCTTCCTACAATTGATGGCAAGAAATATACTGCAAAAGAAATTGCAATTATAATTAATGCTCCCATATATATATATTTTATGTAATATTTTATGTAATATTTTATGTAATATTTTATGTAATATTTTATGTAATATTTTATTTATTGGAAATTCGCAAAGCACATGTCGAACGATGATAACGAAAGGATGAGAGTAATTGTCGTTCAATATGAGGCATAATCCCCGATTTGTTTACTTAAATGCCTACAGTAAGAAGTCCCTGAACTTTCCGTAGCTTTCTGCATACTTGCAATAATCCCAAATACAAATTTATCTATTCATATTCATATATCCAAATCATTTATCGGCAACTTTATTTCACTTTCAAGCTTATCTGTGATAGGGGTGCTGATAGTTGTAGTTTCATAGTCCTTGAACCAATGATATTTTCTTATGATTCAGATCTACCCTCATTGAGTCTACGGTAGATTGTAAAGATAAATCATAGTGGGACTATTACAAGTACCCATATCATGTCTATGGTATTATTAATATTATTTCAACTCCCTTACATAATAAGAAAACCTATCCTAAAAGCGTCATCCACTCCAATTAACTTACGATGTACTGCATCAAACCGAATCAACTTAAAATCATCTAAAGGCCATTCTTGGTGTGATTCCATACCCGGATAGGCAATATTGTATGTCTTCAAATACCCTTTAACTGTATAATATATATTATCATCAATAAATACAACTGTTTGCAAGCCTTCTAAATCAATTTGTTTTACCCATTTTCCAAAAAAGTCAAATACCTGTATTGGGGAATCCGGCTGAATAACATATAAATATCTGCCCCTTTGTATGATTCGTATATCTTTATTTGAATCAAAGGAAAAACCCATGTATGGCACTCCTTCCAATATCATCCGACCATCAGTGCCTATTTTCAACACCCTTCTACCCTCTTCGTCCAATACCCAAATATTATTGTCATCACTAAGCGTTACCGCTCGGATATTTCCCAAACCTATATTCCCTAACTGAATCCTACCCGTTTCTGATAGCGTATTATCCAATAATACAACAATTTGATACTGTGCATAATATGCCAATAGCAGAAAAGGGTTTCCCGCATCAAATTCACTTAGCAAGCCAAAACGATTATTGGTATATGTGTACCATGGTTGTCCGATATCCTTGAACTTCGTAATCTGCCCATCCTTGGTCACAGTGTACAAGTTTCCTAATGGATCCACCTCAATATGATTGACCAAAACATGCTTGAAAGTACTATCAATACTCCATCCTTGTCCTTTTGCCACACTAATTATGGACAATAATCCTATGAATATCAAATATTTAATTACGGATAAATTAATCATAATTCGTAAGTAAATTTCCAGAGACAGGTATCAACTTATCCCGATTATCGCCTACTATAATTGGGCGATTCTTTCGTTATATTGATATTATGTGGATGACTTTCATTCATCCCGGCGGCAGAAATCTGAACAAATTTTGCTGCTTTCAAACTTTCGATGTTGGCAGCTCCACAATATCCCATTCCTGCTCGCAATCCACCAATATATTGATAAATCACTTCAGAAAGAAGACCCTTATACGGCACCATCCCTTCAATACCTTCCGGAACTAATTTTTTAACATCCTCTTCGACGTCTTGAAAGTAACGATCTTTCGAACCGGATTGCATTGCTCCAAGTGAGCCCATACCCCGATATGACTTAAACTTTCGCCCATCTAAAATAATTGTTTCGCCGGGCGACTCCTCTACTCCCGCTAATAAGGACCCCAACATAACCGAGTCTGCCCCACTTGCTATAGCTTTGACGATATCGCCGGTATATCGTATTCCTCCATCACCAATCACCGGAATTCCACTCCCTTTCAGTGCATTAGACACATTGTAAATTGCTGTCAATTGCGGGACGCCAACTCCAGTAACCACTCTTGTCGTACAGATACTTCCCGGACCTATACCTACTTTTATCCCATTGACTCCTGCATTTGCCAGTGCTTTGGCACCTTCAGCCGTTGCAACATTTCCAGCTATCAATTGTATATCTGAAAACTGCTTTCTAAACCTTCTTACCGTGTCAATTACACCTTGTGAATGTCCATGTGCTGTATCTATAATGATTACATCAACATCCATTTTTATTAAAGCATCCATTCGTTCTTCTGTATCAGGTGCCACGCCCACAGCAGCTCCAACAAGAAGTCGACCAAATGAGTCTTTGCTGGCATTTGGAAAATCTTTAAGCTTCATAATATCACGATAGGTTATCAAACCCATCAAATTGCCTTCCTGATCCACTACTGGCAGCTTTTCAATTTTATGCGTCTGCAATATACTCCTCGCATGGTGAAGATCTGTGCCCTTTGGGGCTGTTACTAAGCCTTCCTTAGTCATTACTTCTACAACCGGTCTGGAAGGAGACCTCTCAAAGCGCAAATCCCTATTTGTTAAAATACCCTTCAACTTTTGCTGATGATCTATGATGGGGATTCCGCCTATCTTATTCTCTGCCATTAACGCCAATGCATCCCCTATTGTCGCATCTTCCCTGAGTGTTATCGGATCTAATATCATACCGCTTTCCGACCTTTTTACACTACGTACTTGTTCAGCTTGAGCTTCGATGCTCATATTTTTGTGGATTATCCCAATTCCACCTTGCTGGGCAATACTGATAGCAAGCGCTTTTTCAGTGACCGTGTCCATGGCCGCCGAAATTATCGGAACATTGATGGTGATTTTTTCAGAAAGTTTAGTTTTTAATTCCGTCTCACGAGGTAAAACTTGAGAATGTGCAGGAACAAGGAGTACATCATCAAAGGTTAGTCCCTTTTCTCCAAATTTATCTTCAAAATTATTTCTATTTTCCATGTGCAAAGATAATGTATTGACATCATTACAGAAATATTTTATCCATAATAATTACCAAAAATTATACTCCATCCACAAACCAAGCTAATTTGGTAAGTTTTTTAGACCATTTCCCACTTTTAACCTCAATTCCGACATTGATAAATGCGAAAACTATTCACTCATCGGTCATATCCTCATTATCAACACGCTCCGGTTTAGTAAAACCTCGTTTGATGAATTCTGGTTTTAAACGTCCCTGATCCTTTTCCATATTATTTCAAAGTGCATTCCTCTCAACTGCTTATCCCCTTGATTTCAATCGAATTGCAGGACACACCACCTCTTCTAATGATACGCCACCATGTTGAAAAGTATCCTTGTAATAATTGTTGTAATAATTATAATTATTGGGATATAAAAAGAACTTATCTTCTTTTGCAAATATAAAGGAGGAGCTCACATGCGGCCTTGGTAAATAGACTTTGGCAGGATCTTTATAATCGATTACATCATTAGACACATAATTAAGGTTTTTACCTACCTTATAGCGCAAGTTGGTTGTAGTCTCTCTATCTCCAATGACCCTCGAAGGAGTGCCAACTTTAATGGATCCATGATCTGTAATAATAAATAATTGTACGGCTTTCTCTGACAACCTCTGTAATGCAAGCCAAAGTGGTGAATGAATAAACCATGACCTCGTCAAAGAACGATATGCTTTCTCGTCATCAGCAAGTTCCTTTAGAACCTCCATCTCCGTCCTGGCATGAGACAACATATCAATAAAATTATACACAATTACACTTAAATCATTATTCATAAGATTCATAATGTTATCGGCCAATGCCTTACCATTCGATACATTGGTTATCTTTATGTATTCATGTTTAATGGGTTTTCTAAACAACCTATTTATCTGATCTCCCAAAAACACCGACTCACTAAGATTCTTTCCGCCTTCATCAGCATCATTTTTCCACAAATCAGGATACTTCTTTTCAATCTCACTCGGCATCATACCTGCAAATATCGCATTCCGGCTGTATTGGGTTGCTGTAGGTAAAATACTGAAAAAATAATCTTCAGATTCCACTTTATAGCATTCTTCGATGATAGGCTCAATAACTTTCCATTGATCATACCTCAAATTATCCATTAATACAATAACTGTTGGAACCTGATCATCTACAAAGGGAAACACCTTCTCTCTTAACAAGTTATAAGACATAATAGGTGCATCTTTATTATTCTTATCCAACCAATCCATATAATTTCGATCAACAAATTTGCAAAATCCGGTATTGGCTTCCCCTTTCTGCGTTGCCAATATCTCACTCATCTCTAAGGATTGGCTATGGTCAAGTTTAATTTCCCAATTAACGATCTTCTTATACACATCAACCCACTCATTAAAATCCAAACCACTATTGATCTGCATAAAAATCTGCCTAAAATCTTGCTGATAATCACTCGAAGTCTTTTCGCGAATCAATCTTTTCTCATCCATTATTCGCTTTAAAGAGAGTAAAATCTGATTGGGATTTACAGGTTTTATTAAATAATCTGCAATTTGTGAGCCTATAGCCTCCTCCATAATATGCTCTTCCTCATTCTTGGTTATCATTACAATAGGGACACCCGACTTTATTGCTTTCAGACGAGTTAATGTTTCTAAACCGGATATACCAGGCATACTTTCATCTAAAAAAACAGCATCGAAGTCGTTTGCACCCTCAAATTCTTCAATAGCATCATATCCGTTGGACAAAGCCGTAACTTCGTATCCTTTTTGTTCTAAAAATAAAATTTGTGGCTTTAATGTCTCAATCTCATCATCCACCCAAAGAATTTTTATTTTATCCATATTTTCTACCTAACTAAGTTTTTTCTTGTATCTAACGCTTGTTTTCTTATTTTACTACAAATAAAGTCGATAATATTTAAAATTTTATAAATATTTAAGTTTTATCCCTCATGTAAGATACAATAATATGAATATCAAAATGTGATATTTGTTTAACATAGTTCACATTTGCTGTATTTACCTTTGGAAGCGTTCTTTTTAATCCGTTATTCATTTAAAGTTACAATTGTTTCTATACGAGGAATTTGGGCTAAAACTTTTCTGGATTCAACTTTCATCCTTCGAAAATAGAATTTTAAAAAAAACGAATTTTTTATTTTGCAAAAACTTGATAAAAGTATTACTCCTATTACCTTTACAATCAATTAATACAATTGGATGCAATTCAAATATAAAAAAATTATCAATGACCCGGTTTATGGAATGATTAATATTCCGGATGGTATCATCTTTGACATTTTAGAACATCCATATTTTCAACGACTTAGAAGAATCAGTCAAGCAGGATTGGCCAATCTTGTGTATCCGGGAGCCAACCATACCCGATTCCATCATGCTATCGGTGCTATGCACTTAGCACTTGAATCTCTCGATATGCTCGAAATTAAAGGTGTAAAAATAACAGAAGATGAAGCGACAGGACTGCTTTTAGCTATTTTAATGCACGATATCGGACATGGACCTTTCAGTCATGTACTGGAACACACTTTGACAGGACAGCACCATGAAGACCTGACGCTCACTATCATGAATAAAATGAATGATGAATTTCATGGAGCTTTGGATACTGCAATTCAAATATTTACGGACCAGCATCCCAAAAAATTTTTACATCAATTAGTTTCGGGGCAGCTGGATCTTGATCGAATGGACTACCTGAACAGAGATTCCTTTTTTACGGGTGTTGCAGAAGGGAAAATTGGATATGATAGAATCATCAAAATGATGACTGTTGTCAACAATCAACTTGTCATTCAGGAAAAAGGTCTTTATTCTGTCGAAAATTTCCTCATGGCAAGGAGGCTGATGTATTGGCAAGTTTATCTACACAAAACTGTTTTGGCATCAGAACACATGCTCATTCAGTGTCTTAATCAAGCAAAAGAAGTTTTCTCACAGGGAGAACATTTTTCAATTTCTCCCCATTTAGCTTATTTTATGGTCAAAAGAAATCATGAAGATTATCAAGAAATGCTTCAACATTTTCTTAAAATTGATGACTATGACTTATGGTGGGCCATTAAGCAATTTGCGGAAAGCAAAGACAAAGCCTTATCTTTTTTAGCCAATGCTTTATTAAATAGGAAAATATTCAAATTAGAATTGGACAAAAAGCCCTTCTCCACAGAGGAAATTAATGACATAATACACCGTGTTGCCAATAAATTTAATCTGGACATAAATCATGCCAAAAACCTTGTCTTCCATGGTTCTGAAACAAATGAAATGTATAATAGTCAAAAGGATGAAATAATGGTTCTCTTAAAAAACAACACCATCCAACCTTTTTCAAGCGTCTCTGATTATCCGATGGGAAATACGATAGTTATAAAATATTTCTTATGTTTCCCTAAACTTTAATCTGGCAAACACGGTTTACTATCTGAAAATTCACTTTTACGATAGTTCGAAATTTTATTAAATTAACATTAAATTTTTACAATATGTCATTTACACTTCCCGCTTTAAGTTATGAATATGATGGCCTTCAACCATATATTGATGCAGAGACAATGCACATCCATCATACGAAGCACCACCAAGGATATGTCAACAATTTAAACAAAGCAATTGAAGGGACTGAGTTTGAAAATATGTCAATTGAAGACATTCTAAAAAATATCAACAAAGCCACTCCGGCAATTCGCAACAATGGAGGAGGTCACTATAACCACTCTCTTTTTTGGAAATTACTCTCACCCAATGGCACACATCCAAGTGGTGATGCCTTAGACGGAATTAACAAAAAATGGTCATCTTTTGATAAGTTTAAAGAAGCTTTCAGCAATGCTGCTGCCACTCGATTTGGCTCAGGATGGGCGTGGCTTGTCGTTTTAGAAGACGGCTCTTTTGAAATATGCTCCACACCCAATCAAGATAACCCTCTGATGGGTAAGGAAGTATGCGGTGTAAAAGGTTTTCCACTTTTAGCAATTGATGTGTGGGAACACGCATATTATCTAAAGTACCAGAATCGTCGACCTGAATATATTGATGCATTCTTCAATGTGATAGATTGGGATGAAGTAAACAGCCGATTGGTTCAATCCACTGAATATTTCAAATAAATAATTATCAGACAGACTATTTCGCCCGTACCTAAGATAATGCTTTGAATATATTCTAAGATATGCTAATAGAAATCGCTGCAAATAGTCTCCAATCAGCTCTGAATGCCCAAAAAGCAGGCGCATCCCGCATTGAATTATGTGCCAGCCTTGAAATAGGCGGTATTACGCCCAGTGCAGGCTTGATTAGACAAGTCAAGTCTGCACTGGAAATACCCATTTTTGTACTCATCAGACCCCGAAGCGGAGATTTTATTTATTCGAAAGAAGAAGTAAAAATAATGGTGGATGACATTCTTTTTTGTAAAGAAATAGGTGTCAGTGGTGTCGTGATCGGTGCGCTTACCCAGGAAGGCTTGATTGATGTTGACATCATACAAACCTTAAAATCACATTCAGAAAATCTTGATGTTACCTTTCATCGCGCCTTCGACATATCCTATGACCCTATAAAATCAATGCAAACCCTCATTGACCTTAAAATAAATCGAATCCTTACCTCAGGTCAGAAAAACAATGTCATCGACGGTCGGTTTTTAATAAAAAAACTCGTAAGTGAAAGCAAAGGCAAAATCACGATTATGCCGGGCTGCGGAGTTAACGAAAATAATATCTTACAATTAGCCTCATTTACCGGAGCTAAAGAGTTCCACGCATCCCTCAAAAATAAAGTTAAAAGCTCTTCAACTCACTTTAATCGCGAAGTAAACCTCAGTACAGGCGGCGATCTGGACGAAAACGATTATTACGAATCAGATTTCAATCGCATCCAAAGGCTCGTAAACAACATAAAAGTCCCATCATAAAGACATTGTCCCAATTCTTATAACACTATCTTAACAATAAACCGTATTTATTTCTTATAAAGGAATTTTTACTACACAATTATATTGTTTACCTTTGCAGCATTAATCATATATTTATTTTTCTTCAACTATTTATTATGAGGTTTTTTACATTTTTATTAGCCATGTTGCTATTTTCTACTATTTCTTTTTCTCAAACCTTTAAGGTTCAGAATGACTCCATGTCAACAACAGTCATCAAAGATGAATTTGAAAACTATATCCAAAACTTTGGATATAACACCACTACTGAAACTAAAGTAATGCGTTGGACACAAAAAACTATTTTTAAAGGCTCTCAATGGAGTAACTCTCAAGTTTGTGACAATATACTCTGCTATACTGATAAAATTCAATCCAAAACGATTGAAATTCCTGGTGGAGGTAATACCCTTCTTAAATTACTCTTCCGCCCTAATGGACAAGATACTTGTGGTTATTATACCATCACTGTAAAGGAAGAAGGTGCAGATCACGATGACGACGTAGCTCATTACTTCTTTAATGGCTCTGATTGCTCTGCTATTGCAGCCGGTTTCTCCAGAATTGAAAATGTAGAAACAGTTAAAATATTCCCGAATCCAAGTTCTGATTACGTTCAATTGGATTCTAAAGAAGCCGTCAAAAATATCATATTTTATAATACGGAAGGACGTATAGTAAAAGAAGTACTATCTTACAACAAAGGTCTAATCCCAGTAAACAACCTGATTCCAGGTACGTATTATATGATGATGTCATTCTATAATGGGAAAATGGGCGTATCTAAATTTTATAAAAATTAACCCAAATTCGACTGGAATAATTGCGAAATCAATATTCGACTCGCATAAAATAAAAAAGGGCTGCCTATCAAAGCAGCCCCTTTTATTTAGCTTAATGCGCTTCACGCATCTTTTCTTTTTTCTTAATCAGCTTTCTCTTTAAGTTATCAATACCTTTATCCGCTGCATTTTCAAAAGTTTTATCACTCTCTTTGACAACCAGTGTATCTCCGGGAATATTTAAAATAATATCAATCACCTTGTCTCGAACCTGTCCTGAATTTTCTAGCTTCAAAATGACATGAGCATCAATAATCCTATCATAGAAGGTATCTAATTTGGACAATTTCTTCTCAATAAATTCAGTCAAACTGTTATCAGCCTTAAACTGATCCGCTTCAATTGTAATTTTCATATGATTACTTTTTATATGTTAAAAAAACTGTTTACTTTATTCTTTACCTGACCTGGGATGCGCATTTTGATACACTGCCTTAAGCCTCTCAGCAGAACTATGCATATACACCTGCGTCGCCGCCAAACTGCTATGTCCCAACAACATCTTTACAGCATTGATATCTGCCCCAGCGTCAACCAAGTGTGTTGCAAATGTATGTCTAAGTATATGAGGACTGCGACGTTCCAAATTAGGTATTGTATTTAAGAAACGATTTACTATATTATAAACCATTTTTGGGTAGAGAGGTTTCCCGGATTCTGTTAAAAAAATATTCTCATTTACTATCTCATTGATACACCGATGTTTAAATGCAATAAATGTTTCAATTTTTTCGACTAAAGTTGAATTTACAGGTATGTATCGCTCTTTCTTTCCCTTTCCAAATATCCGTAATACCATCCTTTGCTTATCCAAATCTGACTCTTTCAAATTGATAATTTCAGATCTTCTTATCCCGGTACAATACAGCAACATTATCAACATCTCTTCCATCACTTTGGAGTAAGAAGCATTGGTATCCACGTCCTTGAGTATCGGATGAACTAAATCATTCTTTGGAACAGTAATTGGCAGCCTTTTTGATGCCTTAGGACGAACAATTTTTTTCAAAGGATCAGATTCCAATCCTTCAAAACGTTTGAGGTATTTAAAAAAAGTGCTTAAGGCCGATATCTTTCTGTTGATAGATCGAACAGTCAACCCTGCTTCCATCTGCTTTACAATCCAAGACCGAATATGAAAATGAGATATTTCGTTTATTGAGTGGATTTGATAAGTAATACTTAAAAAAGAAGCAAAGCTATCAACATCATTTTGATAACTTTGCTTTGTATTTTCACTATATCGTTGAACTGCAACAATATAATTATAGAATCTCTTTATAACATCCTGCATACTTTTGTAAATGTATGCAAAATATTCTTAATATAAAAAAAATCTTTAAATAGCGCTATTTCCGTATGTCTCTTGCTTATATATAGCCTTTAACTTCTCCTGTCTCTTTAAAATTGACGGTTTAGTAAAATGCTTACGCATACGTAATTGCTTAATAGTGCCTGATTTTTCATACTTTCTTTTGTATTTTTTCAGCGCTCTATCAATTGTTTCGCCATCTTTTACATCGATAATTAACATAAAATATAAACTGTTTTTTGTATTGTTTTATTTTGGACTGCAAAGGTATATTTTTATTCCGATATTTTCACATTTAATTTTATTTTATTTGTAATTTATTATGATATGATCTCCGACACTTAACTGTACAACCCCTTCAGGTCGATAATAAACACCAAATTGGACCTTATTGGCCTCAGGAGAAAAAGGTCTGAGTAGCTTCAGAACATTTTTATCTTCTTCCCCACTCTCAGGATTCTGATTGATGACTATGCATCGAGCACACAACTTGCTTCTCATACAATTTACCCCACCAATCATTATATTATCCCAGTTTATTTCTTCAAATGCCTCTAAAGACTCAACAACTAAATTTGGTCTGAAACGCATAATTCCAATCTCTTGATTTTCCAACGCTTCCACCTTTTTAATGGATGTCAAATTACATATTAATATGGGTGCGCTATCATGAAAACCCGCCCTTTCTGCTCCCTTGGAAATCTGATATCCACACACTTTCTTTCCAAAATGATCCGACATAAATTCATCAAATACCTCTCCTACTCTACGCCCAACTTCTATCCGATCCCAAACGCTTATATCTACAGGCTGACCGACTAAATCCGACAATACTTCTACTTCCGTGCCTAACCTTTTAGAATAAATACTAAAAAAATCTCCCTTTATTTCAATTTTAAAATCTGCCATTCCTTGCGTATTCCGCATGGTAAGCATCTCCCCATCTTCATTTAATAAAATACAATGCCTATCAAATCTCATCCCATACTCGTCCATAATACTTGACTGTACTTTTACGCCCGGCAACCCTTTGACAGGATAAACATACATTTGTATTATTTTGAATTCTGTTTTCTCCCTTCCCATTAAATCCAATATACATTTTTTATCAACCACAAATAACCTTTCAATTTCAGCCCGAATTCAGCAATCGCAACTTTCAAGACCGGAAAATACTGACATTGAAGAACGCCCTAATACACAAGTCGTAAATCGATTTAGCATTTTCCAGCGCTGAAATTGGGTTTTGGCAAATTTCTCCAAATAAAAAATAAAAATATTAAATACTGTTGAACTTTTACCAACAGATTACAGTTTACACATTACGTTCTTTGAAAAAAATGGGGCTGACCGGAATCGACAGGAAAGTTATGATCGGTTAGTAAGCATGCAGGAGTATGACGGCTACCTCCTTTAACAAAGTGCTGTTGAAACTATAATTGGCGAATCTGATTTCGCAATGGCAGCTTAATCTAGTAGATTAACCAGCCTTCATGCAATTTACCTGTAGCCTGATACCGGGTAATGTCGCATGTCACAACTCATCAGGCAAGGAGTAGTTCTGTTCCGTAACTATTTCGAGATAAAGGAACTAAGGTTTGGATTAGATGCGTTTTTCCATTTGTCCCAACACGAAAATTAAATGAAAAACTAAGCATGTAGAAAGCTTTCAGGCGCTTTCTCTGGACGAGGGTTCGAATCCCTCCAGCTCCACTCTTTTTCTTTACAATTGAATTGCTTATTAATTCAATGCACCTCTATTTTTTCATTTGCACTACACCATTTTTCCACAATTATTTTCCGTTTCCTCTAATTTATTCTATAAAATTTTAATTTTTATCTATATTTACAAATCATTTTTCATTTTTTTAAAAAAAGTCAAGATACAATTTGTTATTTCGTATATTTGATTTCTTAATTTTTACTAACAAAAAATGATAAGTCCTTAATATTTTATTACGTATGTCCGCATACGTTAAATTATTAAAAATTGATTCTGTTTAATTTATAAATATTATTTTATGAAATATAATGCAAAACTATTTTTAGGCACGACCTTGATGTTGGGAATAATTATTTTTAGTGCTTTTGCCTTTACGCCTTCGGAAGTTGAACCGCAGAAAGGTTCTCTCAAAGTATTATCAAAAGACATCTCACACGATGACTTAATGGCAGTCATGAAAGGATTTGAAAAAGCATTAAACTTTAAATGCAGTGACTGTCACGCCAAGTCAAAAACCAACCCGGGTAAGTTGGATTTCGCCTCCGATGAGCATCCTCATAAAGAAATCACACGTAATATGATGAGAATGACGATGAAAATCAACAAAAAATACTTCGACGTCAAAGGAGATTTTACTCAAAATTACGTAAACAATAATTTCAAAGTATCTTGTTTTTCATGCCACCATGGTGATGAACATCCGGCTACAGTAGCTCCGGTACCCACTGCCACCTATTAATATTTCTTCTTCCGAGACTATAATTAATAAACTGTTTGGACTTAGCTTAGTATATTCTACTTTTTCCAAACAGTTTTTACTTTGATTAATTTCACATCCTTCCGCTTTACTCGAATTCTAATTTCCATAACCTCTCTTCATTTCCTACAAAGAGGGAATTCCAATTTTAGTTAGTGGAGCAATATCTAATTCATAAAATTTGAAGATTTGACCTTTAATTCATACTTTAAACATCAGCTATCCTATTTTCATCATAAACTCTTCTTGAATTGACTTGATATATTAGCAACGCAATAACGCATAAAACAGCCGTAAACAAATACATATTGCTAAATCCATAATGATCTTCTATATAAGCTCCCAGCAACATACCTATACTAATGCCCAAATCAAATCCTAATAAATAGGTAGAATTCGCCGTACCGCGCTTGTCTGCCGTAGTCATGTTGACATAAATGGTTTGTAATGCCGGAAAAAGTGTACCATAACCTATTCCAAGTATAAAAGCAGAAAAACAAAATAATACAATACTGTGAAAAATAGAAAAACAGATAAACCCGATCGCAATCATACCGATTGCCAACATCATGACTCTATGCAAATGCCCCTTATCAACAAATCTACCGGAAGTCACCCTTGACAGTACAATACCGGATGCTAAGAATAAAAAGAATACACCCGAATTAGCTATGGCAATTTCCTTTCCATATAACACAGCAAATGCAACTAATGTACCCCATCCAAAAGATAAAAAAAGTTGATTGATAAATATTGGCCAACCTTTCAAAAGAAAAAATCGATCGAGTGAAATCGCAGGAATATTCGCAACCTTTGCTTTTTTTGGAACTTTGATAAAAATTGCAGCACTCACACCTAGACATCCCATTGAAATTGCCGCTGTTATCAAGGTATGAAAACCATAATTATTATATATTAATACCGCAATAAACGGTGCAATAGCCATGGCTATATTCATATTAACTCCAAAATAACCAATACCTTCAGCCCGTCTTGAAGAAGGAATAATATCTATTGCAATCGTATTCGCTGATACCGTGGATATTCCCCAAAACAACCCATGTATAAATCTTAAAATCACAAAAAATAGAACCGTGACTACAAAATAATATCCAATAAACATGACTACAAAAAACACCAAACCCAATAAATACAACGGCTTGCGGGAATATATATCCACTAAAAATCCGCTAAATGGCCTAATAATCAATAATGCAAATGCATAAGAAGACAACACTATGCCGATCTGTGCATGTGGAACCTCCAACTCCTCAGCTAAATAAATTGGAATAGTCGGCATCAATAAAAAAAACGAACAAGCCATCAAAAATGTGGTAACGCTAACATTGATAAAATCTCTACTCCAAAGCTTTTCTTCCATTGTCTGAATTAAATCTTAAAAAGTTGCAAAAGTACACTCTTCACAATTTAAAATAACCTTAAATTCATATTCAGCTTATTATGTAAAAATATTGCCATATTTAAAATTAGTGTTAAAACATACATCTTTTCCAATTAATCCGATTTTTTTAAGTATATTTGATTTTTCTATGTGGCTTTTCGCCCTACAACACAGCTACCCTATTGTTTGTTTTTTTTACTTTTTAAAATATATTAATATGTCTATCGTAAAAGTTATTGAGGTAATATCCTCTTCAGAAATCAGTTTTGATGACGCCGTTCAAAAGGCAGTCGCTGAAGTTTCTAAAACCATTAAAAATATTGATTCCGTCTATGTTAAAGATTTTAAATGTCACGTTGCTGACTCCAAAATCACTTCTTATGGAGTAATTTGTAAAGTTTCCTTTAGAGTGGAGAATTAACCCAAATTCAGCAGTAAAGGTTTTGTAAAACCATATAGTGCTGATTATGAGGGTTAATCCCGATGTACGAATCGTTTCAATGGTTTCTGTAAACCATTGATTACGAGTCGTAAATCGATTCCGCATTTGTCTAATGCAGAATTACATCTAACTAAATCGCAACAAGTTGATTATCATATATTTGTAAATACATTGATTCGTGGCTATTTTAATTTTAACACAACTAACAGTTAGCAATATATTTCTTAAAGGCAATATTGTACCTTTAATATGAATTTGGGTTAATTCAATACAAGCCTAACCCTACCTGATTTTGGCATGAAAAGTTGTAAATATCAAATTTTCTCCAAAACATCAGGTAGGGAAGCTTTATAGTATATTGACCTTGACATCTAATCACCCGAAATGTTAAATACTTGCATAATAACAACGTATTTCATTTCTTATCGTACCTTTACAAGAAAAGGAATGGGGACATTCGTAGATACTAATTGTAAGCAATTGATTGATTCTCGCAAGGAATTTAACATATTGTGGTATTTACTTAACTTTTGTTTCCGGAAAACATTAAAAATCTTCGCTCCGATTCCTTTACTTCATTTTTGCAGAAACATAATATTTTTTCTCTTTTCATCACTCCCGTTCTATATCCCATCAATGGCTTCTGCCCAACAACTAATTCAACAAGGACTATATATGTTAGATCCGTACAACATAAACCCTGCGTATGGTGGGCTTAATAACAGCATAACAATTACCGGTGATTTTCGCAAACAATGGACTGAAATCAACGGCAGACCTCAATCACAATACGTAACTTTACATGCACCACTCCACTCCTTAAATAGTGGCATTGGAGCACAATTTACTCATGACCAACTTGGAGCAAGCAAAATAACAAGTGGCATGGTCTCGTATAATTACTACTTACCCACTCCCATATTGATTTCCATAGGAGGAAGTATAGGATTAACTTCCAAAAAACTAGAATCAGACATACTTCTGACTCCTGATGGAAATTATGAAATAGACATAAATCACAATGACCCGAATATCCCAAATATTTCGACAACGAGCAACAATGGCATAATAAATTTGGGAATCTTTACTCGATTTAATGCCTGGGAAATTGGATTATCCGGTTACCAAACTACTAAATTAGGGAAACGCAATACAGAAAACTACTACTATCAACCCTATCGTCACATTATATTATATAGTGGCTATACATACAATTTAGACGAAGATTGGAAGATAGCTCCATCACTATTAATAAAAACTGATTTAATATCATTGCAATCAGAACTGGACGTACACGTATATAATAATAATATATTTGGTGGTATCGGAGTAAGAGGATACAATAAAAACTCGATAGATGCAGTTAAATTAGTATTGGGCGGACGACTTAGTGAACATTTACTGCTTGCTTACAACTTTGAAAGTTCAATAGGTAACATAAAAACATTTAGTGGAAATACCCATGAATTATTGTTACAATACAGAATAAAAACAAATATTATTAAAAGACCAAAAGAAAAAATAATATATCATCCCAGAATGTGACTACAATTCAAAATTTAATATTACTTTTGTCAAATAATTATTAAAACAACAAAAAATCCGATAAAAAAGAAAACTAAATAAAAAAGACAGGCATCTACAATTGCCTGATATACAACGCATTAAAATATTATAAAAATAAAAATTGTTAAAATTGGGATGATAAACGAACTTTGTTTTGGAAAAAATTGAGAAACAAACTAATTTTACGCCCTTAAATACTATATCCAAATTTTTAGGAAATTTATTTTATTATCAAATGAGTAAGAACATTGTATTTTTATTTGGATTAGCTATCCTATCCCTTTCTATTATCTCATGTGGGAAAAGCAGCAAAATGGATGGACAGTTAATAGGTGTTACAGATCGTCCGTCATGGAAAGGTATTAATCCATACGGTATGATTTACGTGCGCAGTGGGACATTGACCATCGGTTCAGATGACCAGGACTTAAGTAGTACACATATATCTCGTCCAAAGAGTATATCTATT
Source organism: Saprospiraceae bacterium (assembly GCA_018057925.1). Classification (GTDB taxonomy): domain Bacteria; phylum Bacteroidota; class Bacteroidia; order Chitinophagales; family Saprospiraceae; genus Parvibacillus. The sequence continues at coordinate 146,382 of JAGPCT010000002.1, read as the reverse complement.
GCCGGGTTCTACATGGATGAAACTGAAATTACCAACAATGAATATCGTCAATTTGTAAACTGGGTAAGAGATTCAATCGCTCATACCATTCTCGGCAACATGGAAGAAGATGACGCCGGAAACAGTCACATTGACTGGACTGCCGATATTGACTATACCGATGAGGCATTATCGGATATGTATTTTAGCGGTGATGACGTTATCAGTGGAAAGAAAGAATTTGATGTGGACAAATTAGTCTTCAACTACGAATGGATGGATTGGAAACAAGCTGCTGCCGATCGTGGTAAATCAACTAGAAAAACGTACATTAAGAAAGAAAAGACCAAAATCTATCCGGACACAATGGTTTGGATCAGAGATTTTGCCTATTCTTATAATGAACCGATGACGAGAAACTATTTTTGGCATCCGGCTTACGATGACTATCCTGTTGTCGGTGTTAATTGGAAAGCAGCAACTGCATTCTGTAATTGGAGAACCAAAATATGGGATATGTATAGACCTCAAGATGTTCAGACAGAAGGATTCCGCTTACCTACAGAAGCAGAATGGGAATATGCTGCACGTGCTGGTCACAACAACTCACCTTATCCTTGGGGTGCTTATGGTCTAAGAAATTCAAAAGGATGCTTACTTGCCAACTTTAAACCACGTAGAGGAAATTATCCGGAAGATGGTGGACTATGGACAGTAAAAGCTGATGCTTATTTCCCTAATGACTATGGCTTCTATTGCATGGCAGGTAATGTCGCAGAGTGGACATCAACTGCTTATGTAGAAAATGCATACTCTTTCATTCATGACTTAAACCCTGATGTTAGATATGATGCTAAAGATGAAGATCCTGAAGGCATGAAAAGAAAGGTAATCAGAGGCGGTTCATGGAAAGATATAGGATACTTCTTACGTACAGGAACACGTCATTACGAATTTCAAGATTCCGCTAAATCATACGTAGGCTTCCGTTGTGTATTGACACACATGGGTAGATCATTAAATGATTTCTAACTTAGTATTAAAATCAAAATCGTAAATAGAAATAATAACCTACATCTGTCAGGTTTATAACGATATATTGTCAAAATTCATTAATAAATTTATTAAACTAATTTAAATTCAAGATTTATGTCATTTGTTCATTCAAATAAGTTCAAGACTTTTAAAAACTTCATCATTGGTATAGGTGCATCGGTAGTAATGATTGGTGCCTTAGGTAAAATTCAAAGTTATGACTGGGGTGGACCTATGCTTACAGTCGGACTTTTAACTGAAGCATTTATCTTCTTCTTTTTGGCTATATTGCCACCAGAAAAAGATTACTATTGGGATAAACTATATCCGGGTTTAGGTGATTATAATGCCAATGTTCAAGCATTGACTGATGGTCCGGTTATTAGTGGCGGCAATCAAGTTAAACCATTAAATGGTGATGTTGTAGAAAAACAATTGGGTGGTATGTTAGCAGAACTGCAAGTTATGTCAAAAAGCATGAGTTCACTTAAAGCTTTGCAAGAAGTGGATTTCTCAAAAACTCAAGATCAAATTAAAAGCATGGGTAATTTCTATGATAATATGAATAAAGCTATTACAGCAATGGCTGATTCTGTAGAAGATATCAAGCATTATAAAGATCAAATGACTGTTTTAAATAAAAATCTGACATCATTGAACGCAGTTTACGGTAACGTTCTTTCTGCTATGACAGGTGGCAATAAAGCTTAAGTGATAATTTTCACAATTTAATTCAAGTATTTATAAATTATCATTAAAAAAGTAAAAAATGTCTATACCTAAGGAACCGAGGCAGTTGATGATTAACGTAATGTACATCATTCTGACAGCGTTACTTGCTCTAAACGTCTCGGCTGAAATATTTAACGCATTCAAAGTTGTAAATGCCGGATTGGTAAAGTCTAATGATGCATTGGACAAATCTAACAGCCAATTACCTCAACAAATTGCTGAATTCTCTAAAAAGAAAGCAGAATTTGCGAAATATGCTGAAAGAACCGGACCTGCTAAAGATGCAACAGATGAATATACTAACTTTATCGACGGTATCATTAAATCGATGATTGATGAAACCGGAGGTATGGTTCCCGATGAGCACTCTAATGACCCTAACGACTTGAGAATGAAAGGTTACAAAGATAAAGATGTAACAACTCGTTTACTCGTCGATGGCGGCAAAGGAGATGAAATTGAAAAGAAACTGGCTGTATTGAAAGACAAATTGTCTGCATTATTTGATGAAACTGACAAAGCAGTTAATGTGCCAAAATTGGCATTAGATATTGATCCGGCGTGGAAGCAAAGTAGAACACACAAAAGTTGGGCTGCTTATAACTTCAGCCACATGCCTTTGGGCGCTGCATTACCAATTTTAAACAAATTGAAGAATGATGCGAAAGCTTCTGAAGCTACTGTGTTAAACTATTTAATGAATAAAATTGGTGCAACTACAGACGTCGTCTTCGATAAGTTTCAGGTTGTCTCTGCTTCCAAAAAATCTTACGTTGTATTGGGTGAAAAATTTGAAACAGATATATTCTTGTCTTCATCTTCTTCTAACATCAAAGGTATGTCTGTAACTGTTAATGGAGCATCTGTTCCAAACATAGATGGGGTAGCTAAATATACTGCTGCTGCAAATGCTCCAGGTATCAAAAAATACAATGCTAAAATATCATTGACCAACCCGGTAACAAAGAAAGTTGAAACCTATTCAGGTGACTTTGAATATGAAGTAGGTCAAAGATCTGCAACAGTTTCTGCTGATAAAATGAACGTATTTTATGTAGGTGTGGACAACCCTATCTCAGTAGCCGCAGCAGGAGTATCTTCCAATGACTTAAAAGTTTCTGTAACAAACGGTACAGCTCGTAATACAGGCAGAGGACAATATGACATTACTGTCTCAAATCCAGGAGCAGTATGTAATGTTACGCTATCTGGTGGAGGTCTCACGGCATCAACATTCCCTTTCCGTATCAAGAGAATTCCAAGTCCGGTAGCATATATCGCTAATAAATTAGGTGGTGCAGTTGGAAACGGTGAATTTTCCGCTCAACGTGGAATCGATCCAAGATTAGAAGGTTTTGAATTCGATGCAAGATGTGTTATCCAAGGATTTGTCTTAACCTATGTGGCAAGAAGACAAGACCCTATAATTGCAACAAATCCAGGTGGAACATTTGGAGGTCAAGCCAGAGAATTGATATCCAGAGCTAAACCGGGAGATATGTATATCTTCGATAACATCAAAGCAAAATGCCCTGGTGATAACGCAGGAAGAAATATCAACTCATTATCTTTTAATATAAGATAGTTATTTAAAAAAATCTCATAATTATTATGAAATCATATTTCAGTTTGTTTCTTTTAGTGATGGCATTCAGTTTGGTTTATACCAATAATGTGGATGCACAAAAATCTAAAACCAAAAAAACAACAAAAAAGAAAGATTCAGAATACGTACCGGATGATTACGTCCCCGATACTTATGTACCGGATGATTATGTACCTGAATCTAACAAAAAAACAGTTAAAGGTAAAACTAATTCTGCTGCTAAGAGTACCGGGCCCAAAAGTACCGGACCAACGGCTCCAGTCATTGTTGCTGCTAAAGACACTGTCCGTAAACCGGATGCTGATGCGCCCCTTGACGACTTTGTAAAAAGAGAATTAGTTAAACAAAAAATTGTTTTAGCTTATGAACCGGTACATGAAAGAGATGTATTCTGGGAGAGAAGAATTTGGAGGGTAATTGATTGCCGTGAAAAAATGAATTTACCTTTTAAATATCCTGATCATGAGTTATTTACCATCCTAAAAAATGGTATAGAAAGTGGAGATATTAGATGTTATTCAACAGAAACTTTCCAGTATAGAACATCAACAGAAGATATTAATAAACAAATATCTAAAATTGACACTACTGAAGTTTATGACCCTGAAACACAACAGTATATCTCTCAAATAACTAAAAATGACTTAGATGTACAAAGTATCAACCAGTACAGAATTAAGGAAGTTTGGTTTTTTGACTCAGAAGCTTCTCAAATGAAAGTTAGAATATTAGGTATAGCTCCAATGTATGTAAAGGTAGATCCAACTTCCGGAATAGAGTTGCCTCCTATGCCACTATTTTGGATCTATTATCCTGATTGCAGGAAGTACTTGTCACAATTTCAAGTATTTAATGAACAAAACGTAGCAAGCCCAATTTCTTGGGATGATATGTTCGAAAACAGGCATTTCTCTAGTTATATCACTAAACGTTCTAATGTAAACGATAACCGCTTAGTTGATTATGAAGATTTGAGAAATAATGGAGTCGATATGCTCTTAGAATCAAACAAGATTAAAGAAGAAATCTTTAATTTTGAACATGACGTTTGGTCGTATTAATTGATTTGAATCATAGAAAAAAAGAGGCTGTCTGATAGATAGCCTCTTTTTTTTATTCATATTTGATCTCGATTGGATATTCATAATAGTCCAATTGCATTGGTTTATATGACTGTATATATAACATATTTATTTAACACTTTATTATCTTCCCCCTCTAATACCAATATAATAAATGGAAACGATTCCCTCAGACAGCGTCGAATCTGTGAATTATGTAGCTCCTTGAACAATGATAAACATTCTGGACAGCATAATCCCGAAGGGATGATATTTTTATAGAAAACGGAGAATAATATTTTCAAAATCCCGAAGGGATGACATTATTACAATCCAAGAAAAAATGTATCTGCTCAAAAAAACTGGAACAAATAGATGGAATAATCATTTCACCCATTCTGGGTTCCTTTTTCTGCTATTGAATCTATTCTATAATAATGACAACCCTTTGGGTTTATATTGATAAAAAATAGGGTTGGATTCAGCTCGTCCAAAAGGTATGAAAAATTTTTACAAACAATATAGCTGAATAATTGCAATAAATGTAAGAGGCTAAATTCTTTAGTCTATACGTTAACCCGAATTCATATTAAAGGCAAAATATTGTCTTTAAGAAATATGAAGCAAACTTTTAGCCTGGTGCATTCAAAATAGTTAGGAAATAATCAATTTCCATAATACTGATATTCAACTTATTGTAACAAAGTTAGAAGTAATTCAGCAGTAAAAGTTTTGAAAAACCGTATAGTGCTGATTATGAGGCTAATCCCGATGTACGAATCGTTTCAATGGTTTACAGAACCCATTGATTACGAGTCGTAAATCGATTCCTCAATTGCTAATGCGGAATTTGGGTTAAAATTAAGTTAAAACTGATTAACAAATTATTAAATATTTATTTTATATATTAATTTATTTTATCATGTGATAGTCATATCAATGCTTTCCAGTCAAAATATTATCATTAAAAATATTAATTCACAAATAAAATATATGAAAAACATTAATTTATCAATAAAATATTGTGACTTTCTTTATCTTTGACCATCAATTATTCCCTATTTGACAGAATGTTATTCTATCAATCAATAATTAAATTATTATCATTTCAACGAATCCATGACTTAAAGTAAGTCGAGAAGAAACCGTATTACTAAACCTAAAGACTGCGAATAGATGAAGTCTATCCTGCTCAAGTCAATAGTTGTATTTTCTATATTGGCATTAACTCCTGGCATAACAGAAGCCCGGACTCTTTCACAACCTACTTCAATTCCACCATTTTTACTGAACACAATCAACATGATGTTCAACCTATCCGGTAAAGTAAAAATGCGTGCAAATATCATTGATTACGCTACCAAATACATTGGTACGCCTTATCGTTCAGGAGGAACACATCCCGGTGGATTTGATTGTTCAGGATTTGTAAGATTTGTATATTCCGAATATGGTATGACGCTTGATCATAGTTCAAGAACATTATCAATGAAAGGTGAATCAATTAAACCCGAAGATGCAAAACCTGGTGATTTAATTTTCTTTGCTGCAAAAGGTAGAGTTCACCATGTCGGTATTGTCTATTCTAATTTCAATAAAGACTTAAAAATGATTCATAGTAGCAATAGTAAAGGTGTTACGATTGATGCTATTTATTCGTCAGCTTATTGGTCTAGTAGATTATATTGTATCAAAAGAGTTCTTTAAGATAAATATAAATGTTTCATATTGAAGCCTCGTATTTATGCGAGGCTTTTTTTATGCTATAATTTATCTAAGTTTATTTCCAATTGACTCAATATCAACCAATAACAAGGATTTCTTTATCAAAATCAACTTTTACAATTCATCTTATTAAATGTAATTTTTTAAAAAATTATGAATCTTCTTTTATAAAAGAACTTCTAATGTCCTTTGGCTAAAAATCATTTTATTATATTAGTGGCAAAAAAGTAATAAAATGGTAAATATTAAGTTTGGTACAGATGGGTGGAGAGCTATCATCGCTGATACATATACAATTTATAACGTTAGACGAGTTGCAGCTGGTACGGCCAAATGGATGAATTCTAAAGGATATTCAACGGTTGTTGTAGGCCATGATTGTCGATTTGGAGGAGAAATGTTTCTAAAAGCAATAACTGAAATATTTTGTTTTCATGGAATAAAGGTTTTATACGCCTTGGATTTTGTCTCCACTCCAATGGTTTCATTGGGAGTCATCAAACTTAAGGCAGATTTAGGTATTGTTATAACAGCAAGTCACAACCCTCCCTCCTACAATGGATATAAGCTTAAATCACATTTTGGCGGACCTTCTTCTCCAGCTGAAATCACTGAAGTAGAAAACTTAATACCGGAAAGTTGGGACACTCCTACCCCATCCTTTGAAACTTACGTCAATCAGGGACTCGCTTCGTCTGTTCCTTTAGAGGATATGTACGTCAGTCACGCTGAAGCATGCTTTGACCTTAATTTAATTAGAAAAAGTGGATTGAAGATCGCTTATGATGCCATGTATGGGGCTGGTCAAAGAGCGATGCTCAGGCTTTTACCTGATGTGCTGCCACTTCATTGTGAATACAACCCTTCATTTATGGGTCAAGCTCCGGAACCGATCGGTAAAAACCTGCAAGAATTAGCAAAATTGATTCAATCAGATGACTCTATTGCATTGGGTATTGCCAACGATGGTGATGCTGATAGAATAGGTATGTATGATGGAAATGGAAAATTTGTTGATTCGCATCACATCCTGCTTCTTTTACTTTTGTATCAATATAAATACAAAAAACTTACCGGTGAGGTTGTCGTGACTTTCTCAGTAACGGATAAAATGCGTGAATTGGCTATTAAATATGGGTTGCCTTACGAAATTACGAAAATCGGATTTAAATATATTGCAGAAATTATGACTACACGGGATGTTCTCGTTGGTGGTGAAGAAAGTGGCGGACTCGCTGTCAAAGGACATATTCCTGAAAGAGACGGAATCTGGATAGGATTAATGATTTTAGAGTTTATGGCTTCGACCAATAAGTCATTGGAAGAATTGATTCAAGAATTGTATGATGAAGTTGGCGCATTTTGGTTTGATAGAGATGATCTCCATATTACAGAAGAAATCAAACAAGATGTTATCCATTCATGCAAGGTCGGCAAATACACTTCCTTTGGAAAGGATGTTATTATTGCAACTGAAGACTTAGATGGTTATAAATTTATTTTTGGCAATGAAAGATGGGTAATGATTCGACCAAGCGGTACAGAGCCCGTATTACGAGTTTATGCTCAAGGTAAGGATGCGACTGATACGCGCACAATATTAGATGCTGTCAAAGCAACAATCCTTTAATCAATTAAATTAAAAGTTATGAGAGTAATTGTAACTCTATGTTTCTTGTTTTCATTTGTAATTAGTTATTCTCAGCCATTGGAGATGTATGGATGCCACATGAGGCATGTCCAAGCTAATAAAAATGTAAACAGAATAGTCGAAGACAACTTATGGTCTGCTTCTGTTGAAAGGTCTGATTCATTTGATATTTTAAATTATGACCTTACAATTGACCTGCGAAAAATGGACAGTAGGTTGCTCATAGGCAAAGCTGTAATTACTTTTACGCCTAAGATAGCCGGTCTGGATTTTATCCCTTTAGATTTACTAAGATTGCAAGTTGACTCAATTTTATTTGAAGGCGAACAAACAACTTACGAATACAATAAAATTTTGCTACAAGTAAAATCTCCCAAGGTCTTAGAATTGGGAAAAAACTATGCCATTACCGTCTATTATCAAGGCACACCGATAACATCGACATCAGGATTTGGTGGATTTTACTTTGAAGATGGTATAGCATACAACTTAGGTATAGGACTTACTGATGATCCGCACAATTTTGGAAGAAGCTGGTTCCCCTGTTTCGACAACTTTGTAGAAAGAAGTACCTATACCTACCGTGTTATTACCAATAATGACATTACATCATATAGTGTGGGACGTTTAATAGAAGAGTATCCATTTGATGATCAATCAAAAATGAGAGTATTTCAAATGGATCAGATTATCCCAACCTACTTGTCGGCAATTGCTGCATCGAATTATGTTTCGTTTGATTATACCCACAATGCGATATATGGAGATATACCGATACAATTAATTAGTAAACCGGCGGATCAAACCAAAGTAATAAATTCTTTTGCGACCTTAGGTTCAGCTGTTGATGCACTTGAGTCTTGGTATGGCAAATACCCATTTGAGCGTGTCGGCTATGTTATGACAACAAGAGGTGCAATGGAACATCCCAACTGTATTGCATATCCTGTTAGCTCAAACTCAGGAAATGCTGATTCAAGGCGTCTAATGAGTCATGAATTGTGTCATCTTTGGTGGGGAGACTTACTGACATTGAGGACCCAAGCTGATATGTGGATTAAAGAAGGCAATGCTGAATATGGATCTCACCTTTTTGAAGAATACTTGAACGGAAGAGCTGATTTTGAAAGACTTATTAATGATAATCGTTATGACGTCATCAATAACGCTCATATCAATGATGGTCGTTATCTTCCCTTATCCCCAATGCCTAAAGACATTACCTACGGCAGTACAACCTATAAAAAGGGAGCCATGGTCATGCATTCATTAAGAGGATATTTGGGGGACGATCTTTTCCGAAGCGCCCAACAAAAAGTTTTACAACAGTATGCATACTCCAATCTGACAGCCTACTCATATAGAGATGCTTTGGCTGAAGCCGCAGGAGTTGATTTGACAGACTTTTTCAATCGCTGGGTATTTGATATTGGATTTTATGATTTTGTCATTTCCGATTTCCATGCATTGGACTTTTCTCAGCATACACATGAAATAACCATAAAACAAAAACTTTTAAAATCAAATGGGTTTTGTAAAGATGCGCCCGTTGTAATAACCTTCGTTGACCAAGATAATAAGTTGCACAACCAAAGGGTTTTATGCACTGGAGAAGTCACTACAATTCCATTGGATTTGACCATTCAGCCTAAAGCAGTCTTCATCAATTATCCTCAGACACTAAATCTGGCACAGTTCAACTCATTACAAAAGATTGTCAAAACAGGAAATATACCTTTTTCCTATGCCAACCTTAGTATGAGTGTTTCAGAATACAGAGATTCAACTTGGGCTTATATGGAAAATCACTATACTGCCCCTGATGCTGCACAAAATCCTAATATAGTTGTAAACGATAAGCATTTTTGGAAATTAACAATTGCCGATCCCGACAATATTGATATGACCGGAAAAATAGAATACAATCAAACATGGGATGGCAATTTATTGCAAGTATCCGAAGATAGTATCCAACTACTTTATCGTCCTAATGGCATAGAAGATTGGACTATTTATCCATATTGTACTAAAAAAATGGGCTCTGCTGTAGATAAAAAAGGCTCATTTCTATTATCAAAAGTATTACAAGGTGAATATACAACCGGCAACTTGGATCCTGCTATCCTGAATACTAAGGAAATCTTAGTTGCTGAAAGTCAATTCTTTCCCAATCCAGCCAAAGGTCAAACCACTTTAAAAATCAATAGTTTTACACAAAATGCCATTCAAAATTATAAACTTACTTTGATAGACGATTCAGGTAAAGTTCAATATGAACAATCTGTTGATAAAGGATTTACAAAAATTAATTTACCCAATAATTTAATGCCAGGCGCATATCAGGCGGTTTTGACGAATGATATGCACCAATTGATTTCAAAAAACCAATTAATCATCCTTTAAAATAATTTAAATAAAAAGCCTTGTGAACTATTTCATAAGGCTTTTTGTTTTATGCGCAAATCTGAGATACGTGCTGTACCCAAAAGATCTGTTTCAAGTACTAGAATTTGATAAATTAATTCAAATGGCCATTTCCTATTGTAAAGGTCAGCCGGGTATTGATTTATTTGATACGGTTAAGTTATCCATGGATGCAACAATTATTGAAAAACAATTGTCTCAAGTTTCCGAATTTAAACTTTCAATTGAATCAGGAAATACCTTTCCAATTGGCAACTATACCGATCTAAAACATTTCCTCAAATATCTTAAAATTACTGACTATTTTCTAGAACTTGAATACATCAACGAGTTGAAAAAAGTCTTGGAAATAATGAAAGGATTAGATAGGTATGCGATACAAAGTGCAAATTCAAAAGATTTTCCTCTTCTAACGAATAATATCCTTCAGGCAGCCTATAAGCCTACGTATCTACAACGCATCAATCAAGTCCTTGATGATCAGGGTAAAGTAAAAAACAATGCCTCAGAGCTTTTAGTCAAAATACGTAAAAATATCGTTTCTAAAAAGTCGGAACTCGAATCAGCTTTTAACCAAATTGCCGGCCAATACAAACTGAAAGGTCTTTTGAGTGAATCCGGTGAAAGTTATCGCAATGGTCGACGTGTACTAAGTGTTCCGGCAGAATATAAAAGACAAATACCGGGTATTATACACGACGAATCCGACACCGGAAAAACAGTTTATATTGAACCTCAACCCGTCATCTTACTGAATAATGATTTATTTGAACTTGAACATGAGGAGGTTAGAGAGATTTATAAAATAATACAAATTCTATGTAATGACTTATCGGATGGGCACGATGATTTTGTAAAGTACCTCGAATGCATATCACACTTGGACTTTATAGGAGCAAAAGCCCATTTGGCCTTGCTATATTCAGGTCAACAACCGTCTATTTTACCATATCCTCACATAGAATGGACGCATGCTGTCCACCCTCTTTTATTTATCAAAAATCAAAATTCGGATAAAAAAACTGTCCCTTTTGATCTTAACTTAAAAGAAGGGAATAGGATTCTTCTTATTTCCGGACCTAATGCCGGCGGTAAATCAATTTTAATGAAATCGACCGGATTGATCCAACTAATGGCGCAATGTGGATTTTTAATACCTATATCGAATGTAAGCAAATTAGGGATTTTTACGGACATTTTTGCAGCTATTGGAGATAAGCAGTCACTGGAAGAAGATCTTAGTACCTATAGCAGTCACCTTAAAAGCATGAAATTTTTTACGGATAAAGTCAATCCAAATACGCTCATTTTAATAGATGAATTTGGAACCGGGACGGATCCTGATGTCGGTGGTGCCATCGCAGAAAGCATATTAGGCTATATCAACAAAAAAAATGCATGGGGAGTTATTACCACACACTATTCTGTGTTGAAGCTATACGCACACAATCATCAAGGTGTCATCAATGGCTCAATGTTATTTGACACAAATGGCTTAAAACCAACTTATATCTTTAAAATCGGTAGCCCTGGTAGTTCCTTTGCCTTTGAATTGGCAAAAAGCAATGGCTTACCTAAGGTGGTGTTGCACCATGCTGAACAAAAGCTGGGAAGCAAGAAGTACAAAGTAGATCGACTGTTAAATGATTTACAAGAAAACAAAAATCAATTAGAACAACAACAGCGCGAATTGTTTGAAAAACAAAAAATGTTGGATAAACTCATTCTAAATTATGAAAGGCAGATGGGTGAATATGAGTACAAAAGAAAAAAATTACGCCAAGATGTTAAGGAATTCCAGCTCAAAGCCACTATTTCTCAAGAGGAAATCATTGAAAGTCAATTAAGAAACCTGCAAAAAGAAAAAAATCTTGATGCGATTAAGGAATTGGCTTTACAGAAAAGAAAAGAAAGAGAGCAACTCCTACATGATATCGAAAATATTGAAAAAGAAACCAATCACACTAAAAATAACAAAATTCTCAAAAAGGCTGTTGAAGCCGGTGATTTTGTCAGATTAAAAACAAGTGGAACATTAGGCACCGTAGAAGAAATCATGAAAGATAGCGCTAAAGTCGTTATGGGCGGGCTAACCGTCTTAGTTCCACTGACACAACTTCAACCAGAACGTCAACCTCAGGACCTTAGGCGAACCAAGAATGTCTTTACAGATATACTGACCAATGTAAGTAAAGTTAAAGACAAAATAGATATCCGTGGTCTTCGTGTAGATGAAGCCCTTACCCAATTACAAGAATTTGTCGATCATGCCTTGATTGCAGGCAAAATAAACCTTGAAATCTTGCATGGAAAAGGAGACGGTACACTCAAACGTATAGTTAGGCAAAAACTAAAAGAATACAACATTCCGATGGAAATTACACATCCGGCACCCGATGCTGGTGGTGATGGCATAACACTTGTCTCCATAAAATGACGATATTTCTAAAAAATCAAATAGTTTTTATTTCAATATATCATCCTTTAATGGCTTCGGGATTCTCATTTACCACTTTCCATCCGGCAGTTTCAGCCATAACCTGAATAATCTTCAATGTTTTGGCACTTTGCACTTCAGCTCTTTGTACCAAATCACTTTGTAAAGCAACATTCCGGATATGTTCCTTTACATCATTGTTGATTTTATTATAATCCTCCGCAGAAAATGAATTGAATGTGCCTTCTGAAATATCGTAGTAATCCAAAGTATGATCCAAACTAATTAACTCAACCGGAGGTAATACACCAATTGTCAAAGTTTTGGACTTTTCATCAAAAACAAGTTTCATCTTATTAAGGTCGATTCCCATTGAAGCTTTTGCTTTGACACGAACCAAAGCTTTTTTCGTAAAAATGCTCCAATCCATATTATAATAATTCTTATATTTATAAATCTCTGTAAAATAACCTTCTACAGAAACTAATTTGGCCACTTCTTTAATCTGATTTAAAACTACTTCGTTTGAAATATGTGTTTTCTCGGCAGCCTTATTGTGCAGATATTCTGAAAAGAAATATCCTCCTGCAAACAAAATAACTATAACTATTAATGCAACAATATACTTCATTTGTCTATTTAATACTTAACTTTTCCATGATATTTTGATTCTCCCAAATTTTACAGACATAAAATGATATTTTCTGGAAAAACAATTTATAATTGAACTTTATTCACGATTATTCTTATCAACTGTTTCATTTTTGAATAAAATAAAATTATCAAAAAATCGGAAAAATAAACTCTATTTAACCTTACTATGTAAAGGATGTCTAAGGTTTTTGTATGACTTCAAAACCACCTTCACACTTCCTACGCTTAATTTTGTTTCAACCATAAGAGGAATTTGATTCGAATCTTCAGAAATATACATTCTCATTGTATTGCCTTGATCGAAAACCTTTCCAGCTATGGTCGCCGGCGAAATAATATAAGAATTGAATACACCAAGACCTTTGAAATCTTTTCTTTTACTTGTTCCATTATATTTAGCTGACAACTCATTGTTTTCTCTATCCAAGAAAACACTAACGGGGAAGCTTTGACCATTTTTAAATGTTTTAAATGGATAATTTCTAACAAAATAAAGGATGCTCAAAATATCATGTGCACAATCCTTGATTGGTATAACCGCCGTAGTAGCTTCTTTCTTTGTTTTGCCCCTTGTAGATGTCACTGTACCGGCCTTTTGATTAAATACCATACGTTCGTATTGGGTATAATTATTCTCTTTGATGTCACGTGTGGACCAAATAGGCAAAAGTGTCTCTTTATCCACATACACCTCATAAATATCATGTACAGCATAGAGCCACTCATAAGTGGAATACGTCTTCCCAACAGCTTTCATTAAATAACCATCCTTCGTTTCTTTAACCTGAAAGGTCGCTTCTCCGGCACTAAGCCATATTAATCCCCAGTTATAATATATTTTATATATTAATTCTTCATTATTTTTAAACACCACATTATCAATAGAACAAGTTGATACACTGGTTTCAATTCTCGTCGTTTGAGATGAATTAATCATCCATAGAAAGAAAAGCAATAAAGATGAAACTAATAATTTAAATTTTACCATTTCCTTTATTTATATTTAATAATACAACGCAAAGACCTACCGCAGATGGTATAAGCAAATTGTAAAAATAGATAACAAAACTTGATGCGAAGGCGTTCCACTCATCCACCCCTATATTTTTCCACATAAAAATAGCAACACTACTTCTGGCAACAAGACCCGTAATCAGAGGCAAAGGAATGCCTGTTTGAATTAAAAAAATTAGCCAAACAATAGGTATGCCATATAACCAGTTAATTTCCGGCATTAAGATCCACAATATGAATATATATTGAACTGTCCATACTAACACCCTCAATAACGAAAGGAGCAACACTACGTTTAACTGGGCAGTTGTGTAATTTTCCAGATCTTTAATTTTATAAAGATACTTTGTCCATCGACCGGGTAATGGAATTTTACTCAAAAGAGAAAATACTTTATTAATATTAAAATATATCAAAAGCCAAAATAACGTCATGCCCCCAAGAATTCCGAAAAGTCCGACAAGAAACCATACATCCCATTTTTTATCTTGATAATAATACAGGAACCCTCCAATGCACCCAAGAAAGATGATTACCATATTCTGAGACATGCTTCCAACAAGGCTTGACACCGTACCCGTTAATTTTACTTTATTCTTAAAGTACAACACACGGCCCACCATCTCCCCCAAACGTGCAGGTGTCATGATAGAAAAAAGTATGCCCATCATAACATCCCGATAAGCCAATAAAAAAGATTCAGCTTGAAAAGGCGAGATCAACAACTGCCATTTTATGGATTCGATGGCATAGTTAACAAAAGTCAAGGTGATAAGGATACAAAAAATAACTACGAAATACTCCCCTTTGTAAAAAAGTTGCACTCTATCCAGCAAATCGGGAGATAGGGGCAATTTTCTCAATTGAAAATATAATATAAACAGAAAAGCAGGAAGTAACAACCATTTAGCAACTTTCCAGCCATTAAAACCTAAAGAACCTTTCATATAGAGGACTTATATAGACTTCGACCTTTCAATCAATTTATCCCTCAACCATTGCTCGTTTACGACATTCCCCGCAACTTTGCTCAATTCTTTATTGACTTTCTCTTGGTATTTACGATCACCAAACTCTACACCAGAAATAAGACGAACCATAGAAATAAAGTTTTGATACGTCTTAATTCTCGCTGCCGGTATTTCCTTCTTCTTACGATTTAAAAATACTTTAAAACTTTCAGTCCATGAATTAATGGCATCATATTCCTTTAGTTCAAGTAAAGTAGCCAAATAGATTGTTTTAGCTCGTAGATTGGTAAATAGATCCGGATAATCGACTCTTTGCAACTGTTGAATAACATTTTCGAATTCTTTTTTGTAAAAATAAATCTGAGCAAGTGAAAAAGTAACAATACTATCCTTTTGTGCAGATGGCAAGAGATCTTGATATTCTTTAATAAAACTTTCGGCAAAATCATAATTACCGGCACGCAAAGCAGTGGTTATCACATTCTTAAACTTTGTAGGAGTCAGATAATTCTCGTTTAGCATAATTCCTTTTTCAAAAATCAAATCGTACACCGAAATCATCTCGTCTTGAAAAATATGGTTACCATCATTGATCTGCGCAATGCAATAATTCAGTATTGCTCCAAATAATTCTTGCAACTCTAATCCATCAAATGACCTAAAATTATCAAATAATGTCTGCTTTAACTCAAAATAATACGTATGGTTATCCGGAACAGATAATGTTTTATAGATTAGATAATAAATCCTGATAATCAAATCATTACTAAAATCATTTGCCTCGACAAAAGAAAGTAATTCAGATATAAAGTTAAAATTATACTGAATATTGGATAAGGCTTCCCGCCCCAAAATTTCACAATAGTATTTCAACTTCTCAGCTATATAAAACTTATCCAAGTTCTCGGCAATATTTTCTACATTCTTCTTAGAATAAAGCTCAATGTTGCCTTCTTTCAAGTAAAATAAGTTCTTTTCTATCTGAAAATGAAATAAATAATAGTCGCTACTCCGATTATAAAATTTGTTGGATGTATGCTGGCTGACTTGAATTGAAGTATTGACCAATTTGGGGATTTTCTTCTTATTGGTATATTCTAATAGAAGTTGAGACATTAGGATAGGACGCCCTTTCAACTCCTCAGCAGCAAAGAAATCCAATAAAAGCTTTAGCAACTCAGAAAGATACTTTCTCAACCGGACGTCATCATAAAGTTCACCCGGCTTTATAGTATTCCACACATCTTTTTTAGAAATAATGAGCTTAGGATCTTTTACAAGTTCATAATAAATTTTAAATAAATCTATATTTAATGTATTGATATTAAAGTAAGGAGAGTTTAGAAATTTCTCAAAACGATTAAGTTCACTGATTCCCAATTCATTAATGATATGAAAGAATTTAGTTGATCTCATTCTATTGTAAATTTTAAGTAAAGGTAAATAAAACTCTAACACAATAAATATGTTAAAATTTACATAGAAATATACAAAGTACTAGTATAAATGCGTATATTGCAACGATTTTTTTGAACAAGAACCTTTTTACGAACATGTCCAAACGTTTACATAGTTTATATATGTTGTGTATGCTCATTGTAGTAGGCACAACGATACAAGCACAGACGACAGGTTATGTGGATTATTACAATATATTCCCATCTGATTCTGTGGTTGTTACAATTCCGAGATATGATAATTCATTCTTTTACACCAAATTAGCAAAGTATGGTTCAACCGACCAATTACTTTCAACCAATGATGAATTTGTAATTCGTTATAAACCCAATAGTGGACATTTTGGGCTGGACACATTTCAAGTTGTTTACTTCTACCCCATCCAAAACACTGGTGAACTTGTTAAAAAATCAAAAAAAGTCGTTATAAAAACATCTGGTTTCATCCTAAGTCCAGATAGCTACACACTGTACACAACAGACCAAAATGTCGAACTTGATGTCTTAGGTAATGACAATATTCCAGACGGAAATGGTATAATTACCAATCTTCCAATACAAAGTAATGCGCAACTTTCCATCAATTCTGACGGTTCTAAGTTGATTTTTAATGGTTCTACAAAGGCGATAAGCGAGGATTTAACATATCAAGTAACGAAAGGAAACCAAAAAGAACTTGGTAAATTCAGGTTAAATATAATTGACACAACCTCTTCCAATGAAGCCTTATTGTTTACAAAATTTCTTGTCAAAAATAATCCAATTGAATTTTCCCACCCTTATGAATTAGTCAATACGGTTCAATTTCCTTCCCACGGTACATTAACACATAATGGATATCAATGGAATTATTCTCCGGATACTGATTATGTTGGTATAGATACACTTAGAATAAAAGTAGGCAAAGACGGCAATACTGCAATCCATCAGTTCTTGTTCAAAATTATAGATGGAACTTCAGCTAATATTTTAGTAAACAATGATTACTTCTACAGTCTCAAGAGCCAAAGTATCAATTGTAATGTTCTTGAAAACGACTTCGATATGGTACTTTATGTCACCATAGATGTTCAACCGGAAAATGGAACACTTACAAAGATGTCCAATGGGATATACAAATATACACCCAATCAAGGCTTTGAAGGTCTTGATGTGTTTGTTTACAAAGCATGTGATTTAGCTTCAAATGTATGTGAATACGGAGTTGCCAATATCACGGTTAGTAACTTCCAGTTAGAACCTGTATATCATCTATACACAGCACAAGGCTCACCATTCAAGATTTTTTATCCATTCCCGACTTCGGGTTATAAAGTTTCTGTAATTCCATCAGCCTATCCAAAGCATGCATACGTATCGGTAGTTGATTATCAAAGGAATTTGGACTACAGTCCTTCACAAGATTATGTAGGATTGGATAGTATGAAAATTAAATATACATTGATTTCAAATCCTTCAATTACTCAGACAGCAAAAGTCTATATCCATATTTATGATATCAATTACAATAGTTGTTATAGCAATTGTGTTTGGCCTGGAGACCACAATAATGACGGTCGAGTGGATATGCGAGATTTAACCTTTATTGCACCATTTGTTGGGCAGAGTGGAGCATCGAGAAATAATCCACCTAATAATTATTGGATGGGTCAAAGTGCCGAAAATTGGGATATTTCGTCCAATAATACCAATCTAAAGTATGGCGATGGAGACGGAGATGGATTGATTCTTGCACAAGATACAGTAATGATGAATAATTATTATCGTAATCTCCATGGTATATGGGTCAATAAAGGAGTAAATAGTGATTTCCTACCTTTTGATTTAAGAAGTGATAAAACATCTTATGAAATCGGTGACTCCATTATTATGACACTTTCTATAGGCGATCAAAGTTTACCTGTACTTAATTTGAATGGTTTTACTGTTAGTTTTAACTTTAGCGAGGCATTCAACGATGCGAGTCTAAGTGCTGAATTTAATGACAATAATTGGCTGTCGGCAGGAGACAAAATGCTCCAAATGGCGAAAAAACCAACTGTTAGAAATATTGACTTAGGCTCAGGACGATTAAGTGGTAAGGGTGTAGCCGGATACGGTGATATTGCAGTCATAAAAGGTATCGTAGATGATGAATTAGATGGATTTAGAGATGATGACGGAATTATTTATGCACGCGTTCAATTAAATGATGCCACCCTCTTAACAGATGACAATTGCCTTGAACTACGTACAGCGCCACAAACTTTCTATTTCCCGATTAAAGTTCAAAAAAGATTGGCCGAAAACCCAAATAAGGTTATCAATGTCTTCCCAAATCCAACAAATGGCAATATCTGGTTGGAAAGTGAAAATAAAGAGAATAACATCCTATCCTGTTATATTTACTCTATTACAGGTCAAAATATAATTAATTTGAATCGAATTAATCAAAATAAAATTGAAATAAACCTTGGAAATTATCCATCAGGTGTGTATCTTGTGAAGACTTTCACACAAAAGGGTGTTGAAATACATAAAGTAGAAAAATTGTAATTAAGTGATCATTCATACATGTATATCTTATAAAGAATAATTTTGGATTTGTTCATTATTCGTAGTGAGTTGTTGCGGCGACTCACTTTTTTTTGCCAAATATTTCAACTTAGAATTAATCTAAATAAAAAAAGTATAAAAAAACTAAACTCATTAAAATTAAAACCGAATTCAGCCATCGAAGTTTTGCAAAATCAAATAATGTTGATCATGAAGAAAATTCAGATATTCGAAACGTATCATTGGTCTGCTAAAACTATTGATCACAAGCCATTTATCGAATTCCACATTTGTTTCATGCGGAATTAGTGTCAATGGGTAAATTATTTAAAAATTTCAGGCTAAGTCATCCTTTTGATATAAAAATGTGATACTATTTATGACTTTAAAATTGAGCAAATTACATTCCGGTGATTTTTGTCAAATACTTTCATATGAAGATGATTCAATAGCAACTAAACTGATTAGTATGGGACTCTTTCCTCAATCGGAAGTCTATATATTAAATGCCAATCATCGCAAGAAAGTATATTTTCTGATAATAGGAAAATTAAAAATAGGTTTGAATGACAATGAAGCCAGTTCAATAATTGTCAAAAAATTAGAAAACAAATGATTCGACAATACACAATATGTTTAGCAGGCAATCCGAATAGTGGCAAATCCAGCCTTTTTAATGCCTTAACCGGTATGAATCAAAAAATCGCTAATTTTCCGGGAGTCACTGTTGATAAAAAATCAGGGAAGTTATTTATGCCCAATGGTGAAAGTCAGACAATCATTGATTTGCCGGGTACGTATAGTATGCATGCCATTACTTTAGATGAACGGATATTTACCAATATAATTCTAGATAAAGATAGTGACAGCCACCCTGACTTAATATGCTATGTCATCAATCCGGATCAGATTGACAAACAATTGCTACTGGCAAGTCAACTAAAGGATCTTGGTATTCCTATGATAATTGCTCTATCGATGGAAGATATTCATAAAGTTAATCCGGAGAAAATAACCCTAATATCAAACTATTTTGACTGTCAAGTCATTCAATTTAGTAGCCGAACAGGGTCGGGATTGACAGAATTAAAATTGGCTTTACAGTCGCTCCTTGAGTCTAATGTATCGAAATCTAATTTGAATAATGGTTCCAAAATTTTCAAAGATGAATTAACATCACTTGGCATACCCTTTGATACAAATAAAACGGTGAATTATTCCTATTTTTTGGAAGTCCTAAAGAATGAAAAAGAACATAATTCATCGGCTGTCTTAAGAGCAGAGGTGCAAGATACCATGGAACGGTATGATAATATTGCAGGCTTAATACATCAGCTCAGAGATGGCAGCCAGCAGATTCCACCCATTCAAAATCGCATAGATAAAATATTAATACACCCAATATATGGGATGGTGATATTTTCCGCCATCATGTTTTTAATATTCCAGTCCATTTTTTCCTGGGCAGAAGTACCCATGAATTTATTGGAAAGAGGCTTTGTCTTTTTTGGAGAAGTTGTCGGAACTTATCTTCCTGAGAGTTGGTTTAGAGAACTATTGACCAACGGTATTTTGCCCGGCCTAAGTGGTATCATAGTTTTTGTTCCACAAATTTTCTTTTTATTTTTATTTATCTCAATTATGGAGGAGTCAGGCTACATGAGCAGAGTTGTTTATTTATTTGACTTTTGGATGCGGAAATTTGGATTAAATGGAAGAAGTACCATAGCACTTATATCAGGAGGGGCATGTGCTATTCCGGCCATCATGAGTACACGTACAATTAGCAATTGGAAGGAAAGGTTAATTACAATATTGGTAACTCCGATGATAAGTTGTTCGGCCAGGCTTCCGGTTTATTCACTGCTCATTGTTTTTATTATTCCTGCAAATCTATATTTTGGAATCGTAAATGCCCGGGGATTAGCCTTTTTAGGGATTTATATTTTTAGTACGCTTGCGGCATTATTTGCGGCTTTCGTATTGAGCAAAATAATAAAATCAAAGGAAAAAAGCCAATTAATGTTAGAATTGCCCAATTATAGGATGCCCATCGCAAAAAATGTCGCCTTTAACGTATGGGACAAAGTAAAAGCATTTATTACTGAAGCAGGAAAAGTAATATTTCTCATAAGTATAGCATTATGGTTTTTAACAAGTTATGGACCTGAAAAAAGAAGAGAAGCTGCATTAGAAGCATATAAAACAGAAGTGAAAACCAATCCCACCTTGGTTCAACATCAATCAGAATCCTCAGTGTTATTAGAAAACTCATTTGCCGGCATTGCCGGGCAATATATAGAACCGGTAATAAAACCTCTTGGGTTTGACTGGAAGATCGGTATATCCCTCATAACTTCTTTCGCAGCCCGAGAAGTTTTTGTAGGAACATTGGCAACAATATACAGTTCTCAAGATGATGATGAAGATACTGAACGTCTTTCAGTGCTTTTAAGCAAACAAGTCAATCCCCAAACCGGTCAAAAAATATTTAATGTTGCCACATCCGCTTCTTTAATCATGTTTTATATGTTTGCTTTACAATGCTTGAGTACTGTCGCAGTTGTAAAAAAAGAAACGAATGGCTGGAAATGGCCAATTATTCAGCTTGTAGGCTATACTGCATTGGCATACATAGTAAGTTTGATAACATTCCAGATATTGTCTTGACATTAAAAATTCATATTCGTATTAAAATGTTTTTGTAATTATTTTATATACATAATAATACATATTTATATATCAAATATATATAAAAAACCAATAAACTATCCTAATAATTTTATCCATATTTGCAATTATAGAATTTTAAACCCGAATTCAACAATAAAGGTTTTGAAAAACCGTATAGTGCTGATTATGAGGGTTAATCCCGATGTACGAATCGTTTCAATGGTTTCTGTAAACCATTGATTACGAGTCGTAAATCGATTCCGCATTTGTCTAATGCGGAATTTGGGTTAAAAAATTATTCTAATTTAAAATTACAATATGTATAATAGTATATTTGCATAAATTTCTGAGAGCTTTGACTTTTTCTACAGAAAAGCAATAATAGTACATGAAAAAATTATTTTATTTCTGGGTTTCAGTGATTACCATTGGTATCAGTGCATGCATACCAAATAAACCTAAATCAAATCTTGACTTTGCCTTAGATTTAGAAGACAAGGAAATACAACAGGCTTTTGAAGCCGGATACAACCAATCAAGAGATTCGTTACTTTCCTACTTTCACCATAAAAATCCAACAGTGCGCTATATTGCTGTGAATGCTTTTGCCTCTTGGAGAGATACAACAATTATTGATTCAATTGCCCCATTACTTAAAGATATTGACGAGAATGTCAGAATAGCCGCTGCATATAGTTTGGGTCAACAAAAAAGTATAAAAGCTGAGCATTATCTTACGCAAGCCTTTGTAAAATTTGACAGCCTAAACAACAATCAGCTTTTTAATGCTACTATTTTGGAATCTTTGGGTAAATGCGGAGACATTGAGACCTTAAAGTTAATTGCCGGAGTTAAATCATATCTCCCTAGCGATAGCATTTTGGTTACAGGGCAGACGAGGGCATTGTATCAATTTGCTCTCCGGAATTTGTCCGTTCCGGAAGGCACCAATACTTGCTTGCGGATAATTAGACAATCCTCTTATTCAATCGAATCTAGGCTTTATGCTTCAAACTACCTGACAAAAGTGAAGGGTATTGATCTAAAAAATCAAATTGACACTTTAATTCACATTTACAATAATGAAAGAAACCTTGATATCAGAAAAGCTTTATCCGCAGCGATCTCAAAGACTAAAACTGAAAAAGCTTTCAACTTTATTCAAAACGAATTAGCCAAATCCTCGGATCAAGCAATCAGATATATTTTAATCAATAATTTAAATTCTTTCTCATACGCTGAAGTCGACACCATTGCGTTTCAATATTTACAAGATAATAATTTCCTTATAGCAAGATCAGCTGCAAATTATCTCATTGATAACGGGAATCCCGAAGATTCAAAAAAATATATGGATTATTATTTTAATCCAACTACCAATAAAGCCGCTCACATTGAATTGTTAGCAGCAGCCAATAAACACACGCCTTACACATTTTCCGTAACTAAATCTACTATCAATGATATCTTAAAAGATAGTTTACTTAAAGTATCTGATATTTATCGCAAGACAGATATTATAAGGGCATTATCAAATGATGTAACCAACTTTGTTTTTATAAGAAGTGTAACTGAAAAAGCGCCTGATAAAGTAATGCAAGTTACCGGCCTCGAATGCTTTGGTAACATTCTATCAAATCCTTACTTTCCAAAAGTTTACAAATCTAATTTTATTCCATATAAAAGGCTTATATTCTCCTATTTGATAGACGGAATTTTATCAAAAGATGTAGGTTTGGTTTCCACTGCAGCGATGGTATTACGAGATCCTGTACTTAATTTAAAAACATTTTATCCTAGTGATTCAATATTTAGAATTGCTATGAGGAAACAAAAGCTTCCCGAAAATGTAGAGGCATATAATGAGTTATCAAAGACGATTTCTTATTGGAGTGGGCAGCCATATCGACCTGCGCCAAATAAGGGATTTAGAATGATGGACTGGGCTGTATTGAATAATATTACAGACAGTACAACCTGTGAAATTCATACCAGCAAAGGAGTTATAAAGATCGAGCTTTTGCCCACAACCGCACCAATGACCGTGGCCAACTGGGTTGAGTTGCTAAAACGCAATTATTTCAACGGTAAAGCATTTCACCGAGTTGTACCTAATTTTGTTATTCAAAATGGTTGTAATAGAGGCGACGGATTTGGCGCATTGAATTATACAATTAGATCGGAATACAGTCACATTTATTATGACAGACCGGGAATGGTCGGAATGGCTTCTGCCGGCCCTGATACCGAATCTGCACAATTCTTCATAACTTCCTCTGCAACACCTCATTTAGACGGAAGATACACAATCTTTGCACGGGTTATTTCAGGTCAGGATGTTGTCAATAAAATCAATCGGGGTGACAAAATATTAAAAATAAACATTAAATAAAATAAATATAACATGAAAGAAACTCCTCTTACTTCCAAACATAAAGAATTAGGAGCCAAAATGGCTGAATTTGCAGGCTATAATATGCCTATTTCTTATAAAAGTATCATTGACGAGCATTTAGCTGTTCGTAAGGGTGTGGGATTATTTGATGTAAGCCACATGGGAGAATTTTGGGTAAATGGAAATGATGCCGAAGCTCTCTTACAAAAAATCACTTCTAACGATGTCAGTGCACTCCAACCGGGAAGTATTCAATATTCATGTTTCCCAAATACCAATGGCGGGATTGTGGATGATTTGTTAGTATATCGAATGGAAGATAAGGACGGAGCTAAAAACTATTTGTTAGTAGTCAATGCAGGGAATATGGCTAAAGATTGGGATTGGATACAATCTTTTAAAGCAGGGGATGTGCATATTGAAAATCAATCGGATGACACTGCTTTATTAGCCTTGCAGGGACCAAAAGCATTAGATACGTTACAAAAACTTACCAATATCAACCTTTCTGAAATCCCATATTATCACTATAAAATCGGAACGGTTGCCGGCATCAATGAAGTCATAGTGTCTGCAACAGGATATACCGGTTCAGGAGGATTTGAACTTTATTGCAAAAATGAAGCTGTTGAATTATTGTGGGACAAACTGATGGAAGCAGGTGAAGAATACGGAATAATGCCAGCAGGATTGGGGGCAAGAGATACACTTCGAATGGAAATGGGATTCTGCTTGTATGGAAATGATATAGACGAAACGACTTCACCATTGGAAGCAGGATTAGGATGGATAACCAAGTTAAAAAAAGGCAAATTCAACTCTTCAGAAATATTTGAAGCTCAAAAAGCAGAAGGATTATCCAGAAAATTAATTGGCTATGAGTTGAAAGACAGAAGAGTACCACGTCATGGATATCGCATCTTAACAGCAGATGGTGAAGAAATTGGTGTAGTAACTTCAGGAACAATGTCTCCTTCACTCGGGTATCCCATTGGGCTTGGATATGTCAAAACAACGCATTCAAAGCCGGGAAGTCAAATTAACATAGAAATAAACAATAAACTTTTTGAAGCAACAATCGTTAAATTACCAATAATACAGTTGTAATAAATAATCAATTTGGAGGATGGGGTGTAGTTCAGAGTTTTTGGCAACTAAGAAGGAATTTATCGAAAATTGGGGTCGAATCAGTGGTTTCTGGGGGATATGTAAGAGTATGGCACAAGTACATGCCCTATTAATCATTAGTTCAAAACCCTTAAGTGCCCCTTGCATCATTGAGGAACTTGAAATTTCCAGTGGTGGAGTAAATACACATTTAAGAGAATTGGTAGAATGGGGATTGGTGTATAAATGTCAAAACACTTCCGGTCGAAAAGATTTCTATTTTGCAGAAAAAAACATGCTAACCGTATTTAGGCAAATTATTTTGAACCGAAAACGGCGTGAATTAGATCCAATCATAGATTTAATACAAAAGGTAGATCACCAACAAGCAAATTGCGCCGAATCTACTGAATTTGTCAAAGTAATTACCGATATAAAAGCCATCAGTTCACTTATAGACAATGCATTGGATTCTATACTCAATATTGACCAAGAAAATATGATGGAAACTTTAATAAAAATGGAACATTAATAGAACAGAATATGCATCTGTTAATCGCTTTATTTTATTACAGCATCCTTATACCCTTATCACATTTACCCATGCGGGTATTGTATTGGATATCAGATATTCTATTTCTTATTTTCTACTATACCGGATATAGAAAACAAGTAATTAAAGGAAATATATATCGTTCTTTTCCTGAAAAGTCCGACAAAGAGAAAGATTTTATTGTTAGAACCTTTTATAAACACTTTAGTGACCTGATCGTCGAAAGCCTAAAGTATTTTACCATTTCGAAAGAGGATGCCCTCAAACACATGAAAATGGAAAATTTAAGCACTATTAATGATTTTTTTAATGAAGGTAAAAATGTAATCATTGCAGGCGGTCATTACAATAACTGGGAATTATTTGCCATTACCATTAGTGAATTTATACCTTTTCAAACGGTGGCCATCTATAGCCCGTTAAAAAACAAATTTTTTGACGATAAAATGAAAGAAACCAGAGGAAAGTATGGACTAAAGATGATACCTACGAAACAAATCGGTCACTTTCTCAATCATAATAAGGATAAAGCAATAGCAACAATTTTCGGATTTGACCAATCACCCAGCAACGCCTATAATGCATATTGGATGCAATTTCTCAATCAGGAAACTGGCATTTTGTTAGGTGTAGAGAAATATGCATATAAATACAATATGCCTGTATATTATGGTCAGATTTCAAAAGTTAAAAGAGGATATTACACCTTGAATTTAATAGAAGTGTGCAAAGACCCATCAAAGATGAAAGAAGGAAGTATCACAGAAAATATAACGCATCTCCTAGAAAATGATATTAGACAGAATCCTCCTTTTTGGTTATGGAGTCATAAAAGATGGAAACGTAAAAAGCCGGAAGATTACATCCTACGTTCTCTTAGAAGCTAACACAAGGTTTAATTTGAAAGATATCTTTTTTCATTCAATTTTTACTAAAAATACTTATAATCAAAAGACGGGTCCAATCGCAAAATAGTTTTATAGATAAGTTGAATAATATTTTCGATATCTTCTTTATGCGCCATTTCAACAGTGGTATGCATATACCTCAACGGCAAGGATATGAGTGTACTTGGTATTCCACCATTGGAGTATGCGAATGCATCCGTATCTGTGCCCGTACTCCTTGAGGCAGCTGAAAGTTGAAATGGAATTCCCGATTCCTTTGCCGTTTCTATGACAATACTCAGGAGTTTATTATGAATGGAAGGGGCATAGGTTAATGCAGGGCCTGCGCCACTGGCTACATCTCCTTGTTCTACTTTATTTATCATAGGTGTTCGAGTATCATGCGTTACGTCGGTAACAATGGCCACATTGGGCCTTATTGTATTGGCTATCATCTCGGCCCCTCTCAAACCAATTTCCTCTTGAACTGAATTTACAAAGTAGAGTCCAAATGGAATTTCTATTTTATTTAATGCAATCAGCCGCGCTACTTGGGCAATACAATATCCTCCCATTCGGTTATCTAAGGCTCGACCACAATAATATTTACTCCCCAATTCTGAAAATTCATCTTGATAGGTAACTACACAACCGACATGAATACCACTTTCTAAAACTTCCGCTTTAGAACTAGCCCCTATATCAATACAAATATTGTCCAAGGCAGGTGCCATATCCAGATTCTTTCCCCTTCTTGTATGAATAGCCGGCCAACCAAAGACGCCCTTTACAATTCCACCAGGTGTATGAATATTAACCCGCATAGATGGGGCAATGATATGGTCAGAGCCTCCATTACGAATGACATAAATAAATCCATCATCATTGATATAATTGACAAACCAAGAAATTTCATCAGCATGTGCTTCTACTACAACCTTATAAGGATGATCCGGATTGATAATACCATAGGCTGTTCCATAATAATCTGACCTAATCTCATCTACAAATGGTGAAATATAATTAGTCCATATTTTTTGACCTTCCTTTTCAAATCCTGTTGGAGAGGCATTATTCATATAACTATACAAAAAATTAAGGGGATCAGAATGTTGTGCCTCAGACATAATCTATAATATTAATCTGTTTTTTAAAAGTTTACGAAGGTAATATAATTTTTATTCCTATTACCAACTATTGTCGCCAAGATTTTGGATCTTTCTTCCATTCTTTCAAACCATCAACTTGATTTTCCTGAATCATTTGGGCATCCTTAGCGACTTCTATTAAAACATCATAATTTGAAAGTGTTGCAACCGGAATATTGTGACTATCAAATAAATTTTTAGATTCATCAAATCCATAAGTAAAAATAGCCACCATCCCAATCACTTGAGCGCCAGCTTCTCTTAGTGACTCAATCGCCTGAAAGCTACTCCCACCGGTAGAAATCAAATCTTCAACCACCAAAACACGCTGACCTTCCGACAGATGCCCCTCAACAGCATTCTTTAACCCATGCGACTTGGCCGAAGTCCTAACATATACAAATGGAACTCCCAATCGATCCGCTAACAACATTCCATGAGCTATACCACCTGTTGCTACACCGGCGACTACATCGAAAGCACCAAATCCTTTTGACGCCTCCACAAATCCTTGACAAATTAAATTCCGCGCCTCTATATCGCTTAAACTCTTTCTGTTATCACAATAAATAGGCGATTTTATTCCTGAAGCCCACTTGAAAGGCTCATCATAATTAAGATTAATTGCGTTAATTTGCAGTAGCTTTTGCGCTATTTTTGTTTTATAATCAACCATCATATAGGAATTAACATCAAATGTATAAAATTTATATCAACGAGATACCTGTTACTTTGCTAAAAAGTGAATTGGTTACCAATATTCGTAATCCAAACAATAAAACCCTCATCCTCCCATATCTAGGTAAATCCACATCATTACACCAAATGATAAAGTTGTGTGAACCACCCTACTCTTTTGATGCAATTTATATATTTTCGCATCAACCTGAAAATATTTTAAAAGATTTAAAGTCTGAGATAAAAGTTATAACTGCCGGTGGAGGTGTCGTATTCAACGAACTAAATGAAGTACTCTTTATCTATAGAAGAGGATTTTGGGACCTTCCAAAAGGCAAACAAGATCCGGGCGAAAATATTGAAATGACTGCTATTCGCGAAGTCGAAGAAGAAACAGGTATTTCCGGATTAAAACTTATAAGTGAAATTGGTGAAACATTTCATTTGTTTAAGACCCAAAAAAATGGAAATTATTACTTAAAAAAAACCAATTGGTTTAAAATGAAAACCCACAAACAACCAGTAAAAGTTCAGCGTGAAGAAGATATTGATGATGGAGTATGGCTTCCAATTCCGACTTTTCTACGTGAATGTAAGCCCGTTTTTAATAATATTGTCGATATCTTGCAAAGAGTTGTTTAAAAAATTAATAACATGAAAATAGCAGCATTGATACCTGCTCGACTGGAATCCTCTCGTTTTCCCGGCAAGTTATTACATAAGATTGGCAGCAAATCTATTATCCGCCATGTGCATGATAATATGATTGCTTCAAAGCTTTTCGATCATGTGGGTGTTGTCTGCAATCATTCAGATATATATTCAGAAATTACAGACAACGGAGGCGTGGCATATATGAGCCAAAATGAACATGATAATGGAACAGCTAGAATAAGTGAAATCGCCAAAACCCTAGATTTTCCAATCATTTTCAATGTTCAAGGTGACGAGCCATTTGTCCAAAGCTCCATACTCAAATCTTTAATAGACATTTTTAAAGCAGATGTTTCTGAAAAAATAGACATTGTTTCTCCCATGACTCCTATCATTGATGAAACCCAAATAGCCAATCCAAATGTTGTCAAAGTAGTAACTACATCGAACGGTGAGGCTTTGTATTTTTCTAGAAGTCCTATTCCCTACCAAAGAAATTTACAAAGCAAAAGGAATTGTTTTCGGCATATCGGCATCTATGGATATAGAGCGGCTGCCTTAAAGAAAATAGAACTTTTACCTGAAAGTAATTTAGAAGATCAAGAAATGATCGAATGCCTGCGCTATCTTGAATATGGTATGAAAATAAAAATGGCCATTACTGAATCACAAGGTGTGAGTATCGACACGCCTGAAGATTTGGAAAAAGCAATTAAATATTATCAACAACTTCAATCCTAAATACACATGGAATTTATACTAAGACCCTGGAAAGCTTCAGATATAAATAGTTTAATTAAATATGCCAATAATTGGAACATTGCTAAAAATTTAACCAATCAGTTCCCACATCCTTACACGATTCAAGACGGAAAGGCATTTATAGAATATGCAACAAAGGATGATCCTATTCATATTTTTGCTATAGAAGTTAATCAAGAAGCAGTAGGTGGCATCGGCATACATCCTCAATCAGATATTTTTATTAAAAATGCCGAACTTGGATATTGGCTAGGTGAACCATTCTGGGGATATGGAATTGTTAGTAAAGCTATAAAACAGATAATTCAGTTTGGTTTTTCAACCTTCGACATTGAAAGGATATTTGCAAGACCGTATGGGACTAACTTTGCGTCTCAAAAAATCCTTGAAAAAAATAATTTCTTATTAGAGGGACGTTATAATAATATACTTTACAAAAATGGCGAATATTTGGATGAACTCATTTATGCCATAAGAAGATACAATTGGGAAAATACAAATTAGTTAATCTCAAATTCGGCATTAACCCGAATTCAGCAGTAAAGGTTTTGAAAAACCGTATAGTGCTGATTATGAGGGAAATCCCGATGTACGAATCGTTTCAATGGTTTCTGTAAACCATTGATTACGAGTCGTAAATCGATTCCGCAATTGTCTAATTCGGAATTTGGGTTAAGCAAATACTGAAAAGAATTGTACTTTGGGTTTACCCTCCTAATCAACATTATTCAAATTGTCAAAACTTATACGGCTAAATTGGGATTTAATATGTAATTTAAGGCTATTTAAGTATAAAGGTGTAATTTTAAGCGATGAATCCAGTAAAATCTGAATCAATAATATTAGGAATCGATCCCGGTACCATCAAAATGGGATTTGCGGTTATAAAGCATAACAAACCAATGCCTCAATTAATGGATTACGGCGTACTCAACCTCCAATATATTGATGATGGTCATGAAAAACTTCACCAAATTTTTGTAAAGATGGAAAAACTGATTCAAAAGTATCAAATTACAGAATTAGCTATAGAAGCGCCATTTTTTGGCAAAAACGTCCAATCCATGCTAAAATTGGGAAGAGCTCAAGGTGTTGTTATTTCTGCTGCGAGATATTTCGGATTATTAACCACCGAATATTCTCCTCGAAAAATCAAACTATCCGTAGCCGGAAATGGAAATGCATCCAAAGAACAAGTTGCAAGGATGATTGAAAAGCAATTCAGTGTAAACCTGCAAAATGTAGGTTTAGATGCTACCGACGCACTTTCCGTTGCTATATGTCATTCTTTTTCTAAAGGTGGATTTTCACAAAAAGGCGGCAGTAAAAATTGGTCAGATTTCATAAAGAAAAATCCAAATAAAGTCATTTGACCCTTATCATTTCCTTTATTAAAAAAATTTTATTTTCCCTAACATATTTAAAATCAGCACTAATTTGGCTTGGTTTATAATTCAATTTGGCATAAAATAGTATCAAAAAGAACTATTCAATAGCAGAAGATATTTCCCTCGCAAGTTGTTCATACTCGTCAACAGATAATGAAATCGGCGGATTTTTAAAATTCATATCAGAAACCGCATTTATTGGCATCAGATGAATATGTGTATGTGGCACCTCAAGTCCTACAACAGCCACACCTATCCTATTACACGGAATTACTTTCTTCATAGCTTTAGCAATTTTACGTGCTGTCATCATTAATTCAATATATTCATCACTATTCAGATCAAAGATATAATCTACTTCCTTTTTAGGAATAACCAATGTATGTCCCTTAACCACCGGTCGTATGTCCAAGAAACAAAAGTGTTTGTCATCTTCATATACTTTGTAACAAGGCAACTCGCCTGCAATTATCTTACTAAAAATACTTGCCATTGGATCAATGATATAATTTTATAATTTTAAATTCTAATACGCCGGCAGGTGTCGTCACTTTAGCTATATCACCTTCCTTTTTTCCTAAAAGTCCTTGCCCAATGGGTGAATTTCCTGATATTTTCCCTGATTGTAAGTCAGATTCTGCTTCTGAAACCAATGTATATTTAAAAACTTTCTTGGTTTTAATATTCTCAATCTCAACGGTGGATAAAAGTGTAACTATGGTTGGATCCAACTGTGATGCATCTATTAGTCGAGCATTTGCCAGGACTTTCTCCAACTCGTTAATTCTTAATTCCAACATACCCTGTGCGTTCTTTGCTGCATCATACTCAGCATTCTCTGACAAATCACCTTTATCACGTGCTTCAGCGATCGCCTTTGCAGCCTCTTGCCGGCCCGTTGACTTAAGTTCATCTAACTCAGCATTAAGTTTATCCATTCCTTCTTGTGTAAGATAAGTATAGCCTGACATAATTATAATAATAAGTTTAAAAACACTAAACACTCCCGTTTGGAAGTGTTTAGTGTTATGTTACAAAAATATAAAAAACTATCTATAGAAGAAACAAATATTAGAGGTTTATTCTTACTCCAATATTATGTGTACCACTAAATAGTCTGGAATTCATAAATGCATAATCCAATGCTATTTTTGATTTTGTTTCTTTATTCAATGTTAAATTAGCTGATGCTCCAAATGATAATCCTGTATAAATATCATCTTTAATAACTTCGGTAGTTTTTTGAATTTCGCCTTTATAGGCAGCTCTTATTTGAAGCATATCTTTCAATAACGATACTTCAACTCCGGCTCCCAATTGATCTCTACTAAATGAATTAGAGGTAAAATTGGCAAGTGGCGTAACTCGAACTGCATCATCAGCAACATAAAAGTCATAAGACGCACCTATATTTAAAGTTACCGGTAACTCGTAATTAGCAGCTCTTTGATCATAAGCCAAATTTACGTTCTCAACATTCGGATTTGGTCTGGTCACCGTAAATCCTTCACCTCTAAATTTCAAAGGTGTACCCAGGTTTCGCAATGCAAGACCCAACTTAAAATTGTCTTTTGCACCATTTGAGTATTGAACCCCGGCATCAAAAGCTACACCACGGGCAGAAACACCCGGAATAGACTCCATTACAAGTCTTACACCCATCCCAACAGAAACTTTTCCAAGCGATTCTTCATTGACAAACATGTGCGCATAAGAAAGCCCTATATTAGCCCATGAGGCATTATAATATGTTCCATTGCCTTCCGGAAAATCAACCGTGGTCACTTTAATGTCACCAAAATTAAGTGCCATAAAATCTAGACCAAATACACCGTTTTTACCTATCTTTTTTGCAAGACCAAAAGTATTGGTAGTAATTCCTGTACCTACCAAATATCGTCCATGGCTATAGGCTATTTCCATACTTTTAATATTCGTCAACCCTGCAACATTTAGTCGTGTTGCCTCAATTCCGGATATTCCTGCTGTATTCATCGTATGAAGACCGGCACTTCTCGCCCATGGATTCATAAGCAATTCTCCTGCTCCCGAAGAACCTTGACGATCAGGGTTACCGGCAAAAACATAGGAAGTGCCCACTATTAAAATGAATATTGTAAATAATTTTTTCACGTTTAATTCTTTTGTTCGTTTGTAATAAATTTTCAAACTAAATATGAATCCGGATAACAACTTACCCGGATTCATATAAATTTATTAGAATCCGGAGATTTCGAGCTGACGGATTGTACCAACCCATTTAATCACTCTTTCACCTTCATCTGATTTAACATGTATTAAATAAATTCCACTTCCGACCGTAATACCACTTCCATTTTTCAAATCCCATTCAATATCAGGTGTTACCTGTCCATATCGAACACCTCGTCCCTCACCTTTTCGTTCCTCTCTTACTTCATTTCGGTTAAACTGACGAACAAACTTACCATCTAATGAATAGATCGTCACGACACATTTAGGAGGCAAGTTGGTAATTTTAACGATATTAGCAACCTCCGTGTTTTCATAGGCCGAATAAGCATAATACGGATTCGGAACAACAGAGATACTATCCAATGCCCGGTTTACCAAATCATTAGATCTTGGTGCAAATGCCTTATCTTTTATTTCAATTTTATACATTGGCATACCATTATTCAATCCGGAAATTCCATCACTTGTAGCAGGTACCTTATATGAATTGTTGACTCTTAACTTATAAACTGTCTCTTGAGGGATTAAACCATCTTTGTAGGACAACATTTTAGTACCAAGAGGAACACCAACCCATGTAATCTGAGCAAGGACACGAGCTTTATTGATATCATTCGGATTTTGACCTTTCAAATTCTTTTGGAACGCCAAACACTCATCATATTTAGTTTTACTTACATAAATATAATGTTGTCCACCTGCGAAGAAATTATCCGGAGATTGGAAATTGTTAGAAAAAGGAATAGCCCAATTTGCCCCCGGATTGAATAACATATCCCTGCCAATATTAGGATTCTCTCCAACTTCCTCTAATATTCCGCCAAATATAGCAGGGTCAAAACTTGAATTTTCCGAGAAGAAAATATTCAATCTCATTCCTGTTTCAACATCTATAGCATATCCAGGGAACCAACTCAATCCGGTGGAATCAGGATTAGAATTGAGAACAGGATTACCATTTGCATCAACATCCTTAGTAACAGATCTTGCTTTTCTCAATGAAAACTGAGGCGCATTTCCTTCCGGTGGTAAGCCGGCATTAGAATAAATTGCATTAGAAGCTTCGACAACAATACATTTAGACCATTTAGATCGATCACTCGTGAACACAATATCTACGTTATTCAGATCAGCAAGTGTATTGGATTTCTCAACCGTATTCTTAATATTAGAAGAAGCAGGAACAGGTGTTAGGAACTCTCCAGCTCCAACATCTGCTGGTTCTTTCAATGCTAATGCCAATGGCCAGAAACCCAATTTTTCATAAACATTTTTCGGATCCTGATTTCCTTTATCACTAAACTTCTCAACAAAATTAATCCAATTTAAGGCTTCAGAAAGAATAAGAGAAATATTTGGATTATCACTCAAGACTTCACCTCCATCTCTTAACATTGTAAGCCAATTATCCTTAGTTGGATCAGCATATACCCTTTCCTGACCAACATATCCATTTACATCGTCTAAGTCTTCTCCAGGATCATTATTAGGGAAAAAGATAGAAATACCGTATTCTGCAATCAATCGCTCATTAAACTTAGCAAACTTTTCTTCCTTAACCAAAGTGTCACCTGTGGCATTCGTCAAATTCCATACTGCCGAATTAATATCTAATTTGGAATCAGTAGGGTTTTTATCATTGAAAGCAACATTAAGTACGCCGTCAATTACATCAATCGGGTTGTAAACTTTTACTGCAACCGGACCATTACCCTCTTTATACAGAATAGTTCTCTCTGCGGAAGGTCCACTTATAAAGCTCAAATTAAACAACCTATCTCTTTCGCCATCTGCTAGTTCAAGGAAAGATTTATAGGTTCCTTCACCATCCAACCTAGTGATAATTGCTCCTGAGCCATAATCAGAATTCAATTTTCTATCAATAATAGGTCGCGGTATAGCGGTATAAATTTGTGAATTTCTTCTTCCTAGAGCAAATGTTATTCGCTGTCCATCACCCTTCACATCTAAAGTTTTGTAGTTATTATATGCGTATGCTACTGCAGTGTAATAATATTTTTTATGATTCACCAAACGATCATCCCCGGTTGCAAATAAGTCTCTATTTACTTCGAATGTATTTCTCAATCCTTTATTTTCACCATTAACCATGGTTGTTGGAATCCATATATGATGTAATGGATCTTTAGGATCAGGATAAGATGGATTGACTATAGGAGTCCAATTAAATAAAGTTGTCACAGAATCCTTCAGGTCAACTTGAGCAAAAAGTCTTGATTTACTTGGATCATCCAAATCGGCTGGTGAAACATCAGGACTTTTAACCTGATAAATCATATAGCCTTGAAATTTAAACAAACCAAATGTATCTTTTGACACCGAAATACCCGGACTAAATCCATGATAATTCAAATCAAAGTTATTGGAAGTTTCGGGATCATTACTCAAAGCTAAAACCAATTTCTTGTCCAATTCAATGATATCTACATTCGGTGCATCCGGACCGTCAAATATTTTAAAACAATTGTCAAAAAGTCCTTGACATATTCTATCTGCAGCAATCAAGTCCGTTAATGATGGTGCATTATTGGGTCCAGAATAATCTTGATCAGGCACCCATGGAACTCCAACAACAAGATAATTGGTCTTATTGGACTGCAATGTTATCGGTCCTGTGGATTGAGCTGTCCTACGGTCAACACCCGGTAATGCTGTAACAGTCTTCATCGACCAACCGTTAACATTGTCCGGCGCATCCGGAAATGGATATCTTGTTACCGGACCTCCTGATTTATATCCTGAACCACCAAAGGTAAAGGGAGTGCCATCCTTCCACTTAGCATCCAAATAATTATACAATTGCTGTAAATTTTTAGGGTCAGTCGTACCAGGCTCAGCACTTTCTCTATTCCAATAGGTGAAGGAAGTCATACCTATATCATAATTGGTTTCCTTCCCTTCTATTATTGTATCAATGGTAGGTCCTTCAAAGTAGTCAATACCCAAAATCGGAACTTTCCTACCATAGGTATTGACAGAACCTCCACCTGCATTACACAAAGTCATATCAGGTCCTGAATTCCCGTCAGTTCCGTCAACATTGTAATAATACACTAAACTTAATGAGGAATCACATCCAATCAAGTCATCATCTGGACAACCTAAGTCAGAGTCAACCCACCATCCAAAAATACACCTATCTGTTACTGTGGGAGAACGATTGACCAATTTATAACGCATAAAGGTCATATCATTCAGTTGGTCATTCGTTTTAAAAGCATAGGCTTGAACTTGAACTTCCATATTTATAGGAGTTCCATTAAATTCGGTATGTACGTTTCCATTGTCATTATAGATCCAAAAATACATTTGATCTGCATACGTTGGAGGAACCGGATTGTCGGCTGTTGGCTCACATGCTCCACCTACACCACGCACTTCAATAATCGGAAAATCTCCTTTAGCGGGATCATACTCTCCGTCGCCATCATAGTCATAAAATGGTGCTAATGCTGCAGTAGTAGAAGGCAAACTCCAATTGTATATTGATTTAAAATAAGGATTACCTCTTGCTGGCCATCCTCTTACATTTAATGGAATTAAACTTTCCGGATAGTCAGTCCCTGCTTCTAGAAATTCATTAAATTGCGCTATATGCTTATCTATTTCCTGCCCTCTTACTTCAAAGAACCTATCCCAGTTAGAACATTCCTGAACAGTAATTTGACCAGTCAGATCATTAAGTGGACCAGGAAACCAGTCATGCTTATTACTATTACCACCGTACATTCTTCCTGCACCTTTCAATTGATCTCCATTGTACCCTACAATCCATACTGCTGCTGCAAATATTGATGAAACAGGCTTCACGGTTACATTAGGTACAATATATCTACCATCACTCCTATCCCACCATACGTCACCACCGTTTAGTAATAAAGCCCTAACATTATTAATAGTAAGTTCTACTTTAGCCGTTGCCGGAGCACAAAGCTCTCTCAACTCAAGTTCTTTTTGAGTAGGTGGATCTTTCTTAAATCCGGGAGGTACGTGAGCACTCACATCATAAGCCACACTTACTATAAAAATAAATACCCAATAAAATAAATAATTTTTCATTTGTAATATTTTAAATATTTATTGACGAAAAATGAAAAGTTAATAAATATCAATTAATTCTGTTATTAAAAATTAAAACTTGCTCCTATATAAATCCTTCGTGGTCCATTAAAAAACCCAGGGTTGTACATCAACCAATTGTAAGCATTAATATATTCGGCAGAAGTTCTTCCTAAGCCCGTGGCAACCTGATTCAAATCAATTGCTGAATATAAATTCTGTCCCAGATAAGTCGGTAAAAATCCATCATCAAAGGCTGAACCAGAGGCTTTATACAATCCATATATATTTCGTGTATTTAATAAATTGGTAATCCTTACATATACGTTAAGCGATGCGGCTCTTTTAACATCTGCAGAATTCAATCTAAATGATTTATCTATTCTCAAATCCAGATTAAAGTTCCAAGGATATCGCTGCCCATTATATGTACCAATAGTTCCACTTCCGCCCCGTTCAGTAGGAGTAGCAGCCTTAGTGTAAGGACGACCTGAAACGGCTGTACCAATGATATTAACACCTGCATTGGCAAATACATCGACACCAAACCATTCGGGTCCATTGTACGCCTTTCCTTCATCAAAACGGTAGTCAGCTGTTAATTTCAAAGCATGTCTTTCATCAAAGTCAAGTGGGCTCAATACTCTCACTTGACCATTCTTGGCGATGTTTGCCTGAGTTTGAGGATCAGAACCTGTACCATCCGCAAACTGTAGTGTATAGTTGGCTTGTAAGGTAAGATTACTTGTTCTTCTCAAATCATACTGTATCTGAATCCCTTTTACGGTACTAAAGTCAATATTACGGTATGTCAACAATTTGCCACCGATATTACTTGTATATAATATCAAAGAGTTCTGTATCAAATCTCTAATTTCTTTATAATACAAAGACAATTTCAAGGCTGAAGTATTTGTCAACTTCTGCTGGAATCCGATTTCATAATCGATATTCTTGGAAGGCTTCAAATCCGGATTATTAAAGGAAGATTGATTCTCCCAATATAAATAATCTAAACCTGAGGCATAATTGTTGGTTGGTCTTTCTACTAAGATGTCGTAATGTCCAAAGAAGTTGGCATCATCTGATATAGGGAATGATATCGCAATCCTTGGTGAAAAACTTACCTGAGGGGTATAATCTTTAAATGAACGGTTAGGATCATAAGATGCTAACTGGATATCTGGTTTATTTACTTCTCCGGGAAGTAGATTATACCTTGGATTTACAACACCTTTTTGGAAGATATCGTCCGGATTGAGTGTCGCTATACCTTTGGAATTGTACCAAGTATCTCCTACTCTAAATGCTTTTACGCCTGATGCATCATTACCAAGTGTATTTAAATAAACAGCTGCATCAGGATCGATGTTAGAAGGCAATTGTTGACCTATCTGTTGGTAATATTCTTTTGCAGTTGAAATTTGATACAAGCTATATGGATCTTTAAGAACCTTAGTATTGGCATCATATCTTTCAACTCTTAAACCCAAACGGAAAATAACGTCTCTCGCCTGGAATTTATCTTGGATATAGAATGATTGATAAATAGGCTTAAATGGAGCCAAAAGCATTGATCTTACTCCATTTTCACTTCCTGAGGTCTTTGTAAAAAAGTCATTAAAGCTCGCGTCTTTAATTTTATTTCCTAAATAGTCATAGCCATAAAAGCCAAGAATACCATAAGAAGTTAACTCACCCGGAGCAAACATATCCAATGACAGTTGATCCGGACTTAAGTTATTAACAAAAATAGGTTGATCTAACGGCACACCTAATTTTTCTCTTACTGCACGATAAAACTGATTACCCGCCTGAGGGGTAACTTTATACGGATAAACCGGAATCTGAATACCTTGTATGTCGAGTGTATCAATAGCATTAGCTGAATAATCCAGTTCTTTTAGATGGGTATTTGCCAGGTTATTGGCCAAAGTCCATAGGTTTCTAGGAGCTATTGAATAAGAACGCTGCACATTTTGTTCATATAAAAAGCCTAGATTTATAGAATGACGACCGGTTTCAGATGAACCCGGTACAATATCAAAGTTGATATCCAATCTTCCTGTATATGTATCGCTTTCTGATTTCCTAAATCTATTAAAAACTTGACCTACATTGCTGTATAATCCATATAGTTGATTGTATAAATTAGACTGTGCCTGGATGCCATTATATGTTATAAATTCTTGATTAATAATCTGTTCAGGAGTAAGGGTATTATTATAATTAGCCAGAACCGGATTGGTAGTTCCGGGTACAAAAGTACCATCATAAGACTCAACTAAACTATACACATTCTTTAAAGTGTCATTGACCAATTGAATTGCTGGTTCGCCCAACTTAGAATTAAACCTACCGACATAACCGTAATCAAACAAGTTAGCCTTATGTCTCAAATCCTCTGTATTACTTTTTGTTTTCTCATACCCTCCGATTAATATATAACCAACATTCTGAATGATACCAGTATTGGTAGTAGAGAGTTTGTGTCTCAATCGGACATTACCTCTGTATCGGCTGGAATAATTGTATGGATTGTTCTCATAATTCGCAAACTCCCATGAACGAGAAGAATAAACTCCATCTTCTTGTGGGGCGTATCGACTTTTGCTATCCTGATAACCAAAACCTGCTTGGACATCAATGGTTTTCGAAATTCTAAAGTCCAACTTACCGTTGAAATCCAGATTTTTACTTTGGTTATTTATTCCTATTTTTGAAGAATATGTATTCTGTGTCAGGTTGAATTCACCGGCAGAATAAGCTCCTGCTGCTCCAATATTTCTAACCGGATTGGCCTCTAATTCTTTGATTCTATCCGCACTCATATAATGTAAAGGATCATAATTGGGACTAGGATCCTTTGATCCAACATACCTTGCGCCCAATCTGAAGCCAATCAAAGGCTGGTTGTTTTTGTCTTTTAAAATTGGACCTGAAGTAGAAACATTAAATTCAGAACGCTCATAAGGATCGAGAAACTTTGATGTTTCTGCATCTGCATAAACACTATAGTAGCTACTTGGACCTTTGGTTGTCGCTACAATCAATCCACCGGTAACATCACCATATTGAGCCTCTAATCCACCTGTAATCACTTGGAGTTGCTCAATCTCGTTGGGTGGAAGGTACGCTCCTGCAACGCGGATACCATCAATATAATAATTGGTCGAACCGGTACGGCTACCTCGGATGGAGATGTCTCCTCCATTAGAACTTGAAACACCCCCTGAAGCTGCAGCAAGTGCCTGAA
Source organism: Saprospiraceae bacterium (assembly GCA_018057925.1). GTDB lineage: Bacteria > Bacteroidota > Bacteroidia > Chitinophagales > Saprospiraceae > Parvibacillus. Next base: position 105,306 of record JAGPCT010000002.1, on the reverse strand, counting down.
TGTTCTTCACCGGTGCCTTAGCAATCTGTTCCTGTGTCATCACAGTACCTTGGGTGGTATTATCCTGCTCTATCAAAGGGTTTTTATATGCCTTTATGACAACATCCTGCAACAAGGTTGTCTCAGTATCTAGCTTAGTAACCGCCATTTTATTGGCTTTACCGTTAAATACTTGAACATCTGTCATTAAAACAGCACCATAACCGGTATATGTTATATTGACATCATACGTCCCGGGTGTAACCGAACTAAAATAAAAGTTTCCATACTCATCCGTGATAGTTCCATCAGTCTGCACACCATTTCTCTTTAAAACTACGGTTGCGCCAATGATTACTTCACCCGATTCATTATCAACAATTTTTCCAGACAAACTCGTCTGAGCTTCACTAAGAATGGAAAAACTAAATAAAAAAGCAAAAAGTAAAAGAATTCTGCTCATATCAAGTTATTTATCAAATTATGTTTTAAGTGTTGCAATAGTAACAAAATTTTAAGATATGAAACCATAAATTCAAAAATTTTAGTTTGTTAATTCTTCCTTTTTACTCTTATTCTCCAACTATCATTTCAGAAGCATTTGATAATCAATTGTTAACAAAACATTATTTAATGTTATAAAATTGAATAATTTTTTCGACTAAAAGTGTTGAAATCTTCTCTTTGGATTCGAAAGTCCATCCTGCCACATGAGGTGTCATGATGACATTATCTTGTTCAGCCAAAAAAGTCATTTGTTGCTGCTCCCTTATACTATATGTTTCCGCCCTTTCATTGGGAAATACATCAAAGCAACAACCGCCAATTTGACCTGAAACAATATTTTCAATTACATCATCCATGATTACTAATTTACCCCGTGCAGCATTAATTATTATAACACCTTTTTTCATTTGCCGAATCAAATCCGCATTTATCATTGATTCTGTTTCATTTGTCAAAGGCAGATTAAAACTAATGACGTCGCTTTCTTTTATAACTTCTTCCATTGTTGAAGGAATAATAACCGCTTTGCCCAACCGTTCTGCGTTAATTTCTTTATATTTATCATAAACAGGTATCCTTACGTCAAATCCTGATAAAACACTTGCAAAAGCCGGACCGGTATGTCCAAAACCTATGATTCCGACAGTTTTCCCGGATAATTGTGTCCCTCGTACTGCTTCCCGATTCCATTTTGCATCCTTTACTTGTTGTGCTCCCAAAGCCAATTTATTGAACAGTGCCAACAAGAGTGCAATAGAATGTTCTGCCACTGCTTGGGCATTGCCTTCGGGAGTACTAATCACCTGAATATCTTTATCTTTCGCATAATTCAAATCAATAATATCTAATCCCGAACCCATTCGACCAATAAACTCTAATTTCGTACCTTTTTGAATTCGGGCTTTATTCATTTTAACACGTGTATTGATGATAATGCCTTCATAATTACACAATATATCGTCAACCTCCTGAAGCGGCATACCCGTATTGTAATCCACTTGGAATCCATTTTGATGCAGTCCGTCAATCAAGTATGGATGACAGTCATCAGTTATTAATATTTTTCTCATAAATGCAAATGTAATTCAAACACTTACAAAATTAAATTCTAATTACATAGTTTTGCGGCAGTTATTGAAATAGAATCTATTTACCCGCTAAGACAATTATATCTATGGACATAGTAAAGTATCGCATTTCAATACTTTTAATTTTATTTATTTCATTTTCTTTCTGCATAGTGAGTTGTAAGAAAGATTATACAGATGATAGCTTCCCACGAAATGTTGATGTGTATTTAAGGTATTTAGCAGAAGGCAACCAATTCAGTGGAATGTGCAAGGTTACATTTGCCGACACTTTGGCTATTGGAGAGCCAGATACAGCTAACTATGCAATAACTATCAACAATAAAGATCTCAAGCAAGTTATTGTAGGCAACGGCATAAAAAACTATACTTTCCAGACAAAAACACCGTTTGCCCATAAGTTTGAAATTAAAATGAAAGAACCCAATGGAGATATATTGTCAAAGTCAACGAAGATGTATTCTATTGACAGCATCTTAGTTAATCCTGTCGTGTCCATGTCAAAGGGAATGGATATTCAATATTTTGGTCAGGAACTCAGTGCCAATGAGTCCATCATACTTATGTTAATTACATCTGACGACAAATCAACGTCCACAACGATTCAAGGACCCGCTTCAAGCAATACAATACATTTAAAAGCAGAAGACCTGCAATTGTTGCCCAAAGGAATGGCTACATTATATTTAATTAGAACATTTAATGATGAAGAAGTAAATGGTAAAATGCACTTTGTCATCCGGAATGAATATTTCAGTCAAAGTAAAAGCATCAACTTAGTTCCATAACCTCACATTTTAGATTTGTAATTATTTATAGCAGATAAAAGACCCGTATTCTGTATCGTAGCAACAAGATTGTAACGATTTGTACATCGAGACGTCCCACATAATCAGCACTATACGGCATTTAGAAACCTTTACTGCTGAATTCAGGTTAAAGAAATACTCTGTCTTTAATAGGGTTCGGGTTAATTTTTTCCAATAAAAAAAGCCCCATCATCACTAACGGGGCTTCGGTGGTACCTCCAGGAATCGAACCAGGGACACAAGGATTTTCAGTCCTTTGCTCTACCAACTGAGCTAAGGTACCAAAGCGGGTGCAAATATAGCACTAAGTTCCAATTCAACAAGTCATATTTAAAAAAAATAAAAAAAAATACATCGGTTGTATTAAAACTATTTGAATTTCAAAGGTGTAGAATAAAAATGAAAAATCATTTAAATTTTATACAAATAATAACAAACCATCATTTCAAACAATTTTACCAATACACGGAACGAAAAAGCATCAATTCTAACCAAACAGTAAATTTTTCAGAGAATAAATATCAAATTCATTTCAATAACGAACAATTGATAAAAAGCATATACCGTTTCTTTGATTACTTTTGTCGTTAAATTCGAAATAAAATGAAGTTATCGGGCTACCTATATATTGTCGCAGTCGTCCTTTTGGGCTCAATTATCTTTTATGAATACGTTTATTCTTCCGGCAACTGGATTAGTCCATACTTAGTCATCCCGGTAGCTTTGGGGATAGGCACGTATGTACTATCGCCACAAATAGACTGGTGGCACAGCAAGCGCTTTCCGCCACAATTGGAAGAAAAGGTTGTTCAGATCTTTGAAAACAATAGCGTTTATTACCAAAACTTGCCAACAGAGAAGAAAAAGTTATTCAATGAGAGAGTATGTCTCTTTATTGAGGCAAAAGGATGGCAATATATTGGGATGCAAGAGGAAATGCCTTATGATCTTAAAGCGATTGTAGCATTTGAGCCGATCCGATTGACTTTAAGTCAAAATAATTTTTTGATGAAACCATTTGACAGGATTGCCGTTTATCAGAATCCGTTTATATCGCCCAATATTCCTGAAAGATATCATTCATCGGAAATTTTTGCGGAAGATGGTATCGTGTTATTTTCATTAAAACACATTTTACCGGCTTTTCGTGAGTCTCATAAATACTTCAATGTTGTCTTATACGAATATGCAAAAATTATGACAATGACCTATCCGGATATCATCTTCCCATCACTGGATGAAGATTTTTGGCCTGATTTGTACAAAGTCGCTAATTACGGTCTAAGAGAAATAATGGGTGCAGTCGGTCTGCCAAATGTAGATCCTCTTCCTGTCGCTATTCATCATTACTTTGTCTATGGCACACATTTTGAGGCTGTATATCCGGAGCTTTACAAAGAGTTACAGGGAATTTTTGAGATATATCATTTGCCGCTGTTATTGCCTTAGAGTGACTAAATCCATTTTTTAAACCTAAAATAAACTAACGTCAAAACAGAAAAGACGACCATAATAATCCATACGAAAGGATAACCATACTGCCACTCTAATTCCGGCATAACCCTGAAATTCATTCCATAGACGCCTACAATAAAGGTTAAAGGGATAAATATGGTAGATATGATAGTCAGCGTCTTGATGATATTGTTGGTTCTATAGTTTATTTCGGCGTGATATAGATCATAAAGCCCATAAATCATTTCATTGTAGGTATCGACCAGGTTGAATAGTTGATTGCTGTGATCTAATAAATCGGCGAGATATATCTTGGTTTCAGCTTGAATAGCCTCATTAAAAGAAGACTTCATTTTGGCTATTGATTCGCGCAGCGCAGGAATTGCCTTCATAAACTCTAAGAAGGAGCGTCTAAAATAAAATATTTCCTGCTTTAACGTATTATCCGGATGATTTTCAATTTTGACCTCAAACTCCTCTATCTTCATATCAATATAATGTGTTGCTTCCAGAAACTTATCTACAATCAGATCCATAACAGCATAGGTAAGATAGTCCGGTTTCCGATTATGAAACCGATTATTCCCATTACTCAACCGTTCATAAATGGGTTTAAACGTCTCACTATCATCTTCGCGGAAGGTTATAAGGATGGTTGAATTAAAGAAAATTGAGATTTGTTCTTTATTGATTTTATTATCATTTTTGTTGTAAAAAAGAGATTGAAAAGTTACGAAATTGCTGCTTCCCAAGTCAATATACTTCGGATTTTGGTTTACATTCAGGATGTCTTCCAATATAAGCTTTCCAATACCATACTTCTCCCCTAACGCTTCTATCTTCGCCGGATCATGTATGCCTATCACATCAAGCCATGTCATGCCTTTGCCTTGCTGAATCCGGTCAATATCTCCATTCTCATTCTTAATGATCTTTATGTCGTCTCCATCAATCAAGGTATTTATAAAAGAAATATGGGAAACCTTCTGCTTGCCGGTAAAAACCAATGTTCCCGGGGCGGTGCCGGGAGTTTTTATCACTTTCTTATCATTTGTATCAAACAAAGGTTTGCTGATTCTTTTTAAATTTTTCATGTTTCAACAAGTTAAAGAAAACAAAATAATACAACCATTAATGTTCAGTATGGGGCTTAAAATTAGCCGGGGTGATATCACTCATTGAAGCAAACCACGCTCCTACCTGAGGCAATCTGACAATCAATGTTTCCAATAAATCATAGCTGACTCTATTAGCATTTTCGATATTCTTACTGACTATACTAATTTGAATAAAAATCCCTTTCTCCGTAATAGAACTGACATTGATGGGAATAATTTTTTCAATAGATGAAGCATCAGCATTATTTGAATTCAAAATAATAAGCGGATGAACAGTCAAAATATCTCTAATGAGGCTCTTGGCAGCGGCAATATTAGAAGTATGATGAAGCACCAATTCCACCGTTTTGTTGATATTCTCTTCGAGAAAATCATAATTTACCACCACTTCGTTATTAATCAATGCATTCGGGATGATAACTCTCTTATTTTCTCCATCTCTAATAATCGTATGTCGTAACGTGATGTCTTCGACAACTCCGGTTACCGTCTCTTTAAACCGTAGTCTATCATTGATTCCAAAGGGTTTAAACAATACAATAAAAAAACCACTGATAATATTGCTCAAGGCATTCTGAGCAGCAAAAGAAAGAGCCACGGTAACCAGCCCTGCACCGGCTAATAGAGAATTGGAAACAGGCTTAAGTAAGTGGACTTGAGAAATGGCAGCCATCACACCCACTATATATATGACTGCAGTCGTCACGTGTGAGAAAAACTTCAGCTTGGTTGGATCGCGAAAGATTGTTTTTTTATTGTGAATCTTCCGCAATGACACAAAGTAATGCAAAACCTGAGCGGCAATGATGGTCGCAAAAATAATCAGGAAAAAAATGAGAAGTTGCTCCCACTTGATATATTCCAGCATTTTTTCTATCATAATTATCTGTGTTAATTGGACATTCAGGAAGCCTTAAACAGCCCGTCAAAGAAGGTTTCCACTTTTGATTTTATCTGAACAGAGCTACAAGAATAATTGTTTATTATTAAAGTAAAAACGTATTCTTTGCCTGAGGCGCCTGTCAGAAGTCCGGAAAAGCTCCGTACTCTATTCATTGATCCGGTTTTTGCACGTATTTTACCTTTAGCGGGGGAATTTATCAAATAATTTTTCATCGTTCCGCTGATGCCGGCAATGGGCAAAGATGCTTCTAATATTGAAGAAATGGACTTTTCTTGAAAATTTTTTCTTAATATTTTTGCAAAACCATAACTTGGAATTGAATTTAATGTAGATAATCCGGAACCATCAGCCAAGAAAAAGCCCGTTGCATTGTCTGATTCTTGTTGGAGAAAAGCTTCAAAGCCTTTTATAGCGCTTTCTATGGTAGCATTAGGAAGAGATTTCGCCCCACAATATCTTAATATTGCTTCTGCATTTAAGTTGATGCTTTTCAAGAGTGTTTGTTGTACGATATTTTCCAATGGCAATGAATAGTGCGTTTTCAAGACAGTCCTTTTACCATCGGGAAGTGGATCAGATAGTGAACTCTTCATTCCTTTAGAAGATATCTTCATTTCTTTTAGTTTCTCATAGAGAAGCCAAGTCGCAACTTTCGGAGGATCGGGCATGCTTCCTTTTATTTCAAAAGTGCCTTTACCTGAAGGAATAGAGCCTCTCACCTTACAGTTAAATTGCAAAGGCCCACCATAAATATAAGCATTATCACCGCTCTTCGGTCCTGCCGACAATACTTCAGAGGCAAATTTTAATCCCGGCACATTGGGATAAACAGTAGCAATATCAGGAGAAGAGCCTTGCATACTTTGCTTAAATTTCAATTTATATAAGTTGTCATATATATTTAAGCCATATATACCGGCAGCATAATAATTCCCAATATCATTCCACAACCAGCTATCGTATATTCCCTCATTTGAAAAATAACTTCCATCTCCATAAATATACCCATCAATCGATCGTATTCCTGCTTTAATTACTGCGTCAACCAAAGAATTAAGAACTTGATCTATAGTACTGCTCCCTTCCGTCATCTCAGAACCAAGAGTAGGGTCTCCAAATCCATGTAAAATAAGGTCTCCTTTCAAAATTCCATTGGCATCCACATATCCGGTTATTTCAAGTTGAGTCTTGAATCTGAAATCTCCTCTAAGCACCTCTAACCCATAAGTACAAGTTAACAACTTCAAAGAAGAAGCGGGAATAAGTGACAAATTGGGATTGTGTGCCGCCACCAATTCTCCCGTTTTCTTATCCAAAAGGGTAAAACTAACATTTCCGTTTTTTAAGGCAGGATCTCCCGTTAACTTTATGATTGGGGCATTAACTTTTTGGGCACAAAGACATCCTGCACTTAGAAAAAAGGTCAGAATGAGAAAATAACTACATTTCAAAGTATATATTTTTCAATTAATTAAATTCAACCCGAAATCAGCAGTAAAGGCCTTGAAAAACCTTATCGTGCTGATAATGAGGATAACCCAGATTTATGAACACTTATCGATTCTGCATTTTCTTAAGCCGAATCTGGATTCAAATATATTGTAAATATATATATAAATATTAATACAGTATGACCAAGGTAAACTCCCATCTGAAATAAGAAAACCTATATACGAATTGTAAGCGTTTCCACATCAGTCTAATGCGGAATTTGGGTTATCCTGTTTCAAATATCCAGTTCCATTAATTACCTCATTTTCTTGATGTGCAAAGTTGTTTATCAGGAGATTCCAATATTAAAAAGAGGGTCACCGGAATATACAACCGGTCGATTATTGACACAAATAAGATATCCATTCGTATTGCAAACTACAGCGGTATTAATGTTTTCTGAAAGATCATGTATCCATCCGATGAGCTGACCACGAGATACCTGTGAGCCATTTTGTATAGTCGGATAAAATAGTCCTTGTGTATTGGCTCTAAGCCACGTCATGCGCTTCAACAAGATATTTTCTTGGGGTGATATTCTAAACAAAGCCATATCGAGGTGGTTAAGTACCTTTTTAATACCTTCTATAGCTTGTTGTATTACAAATGAATCCACCCTAAGAGTTTCACCTCCCTCATAAACCAAAATAGGAATCCCCATGTCAAAGGCTGTCTTTCGCAGTGATTTTTGTAAAAAAGGTTTAATCAAGCTAAAGGGAGCATTAAAAGCCTCTGCTAAAGCCTTGGCAGAGGAATGGCGTCCCGTAAATCTTATTTGTGGAAAATTAAATCGTGACTGACTCCCTGAATGAAAGTCGATTCCTGCAGTACACCATGGCAAGATTTGTCGTGAAATTATACCGGCAATTTTCGAGGCCATCGACCCGTGGGTTGAGCCGGGGAAGCTTCTATTGATATCCTTGCCATCCGTCGAGTCGCGGGTAAAACTTATAAAACCATAAATATTCACCAATGGTACAACAATCACCGAGCCGCACTTCAACTGATTAAACAGCTGGAGTTCAAGAACTTGTCTCAATATTTCAACTCCATTGATTTCATCACCATGTATCCCACCCGTCAATAAAAGTATAGGTCCGGGATTGGGAGAACGGAACACGTGCACTTTCATATTCAGTTGATTACCTACGGGCAATCGGCCAAGCGGAATCTTTACAACGACATTTTCACCCGGCAATATTCGAGTACCGCTTATGTTGAAAACATCATCCATTCATTGCGCTTCTTGCCAATTGGTCTCCATAAGAAATAATCGCACCGGCAACATTAACCTTTGTTACACTTTCAATGCCTTCTAATCCAGGACTTGCATTCACTTCCAAAATCAAGGGACCTTCTTTACTACGCATAATATCCACTCCTGATACCTGCAGACCAAGCGTTTCTGACGCTTTTAGAATAACCTGTTGCTCATCCTCCGTTAATTGAATGGGAGTACCCGAAGAGCCTCTATGCATATTGCTTCTGTACTCACCTTCCGGCGCTTTCCTAAGCATAGTGGCCACAATGCTACCATTGACAACAAAAGCTCTAATATCCTGACCGGCTGATTCCTTAATAAATTTTTGGATAATGAATTTCTTTTGCAATCTGACAAATGCTTCAGAAATGGCTACCCCATTCTGTAACGAATCGGACAAAATTACACCAAGACCATGAGTACTATCCAGTAATTTGATAATAGCAGGAAACTCAAACTCCCTTCTAATCAGGTTAGGATCACATTCTAATGGACTCAATAAGCCGGATTTTGGAATAGGGAGATTTTCTTTTGCCAGCAATTGCAAGGCAACCAATTTATCTCTTGCTTGAAGTAAGGCCTGTGATGACGTAATAACAGGGATATTTTTCAATTCAAACTGCCTGATAATGGCTGCTCCATAACTCGTGGCGGTGGAACCTATACGAGGCAACACCCAATCAGCCTTTATCTCCATGCCCGCATTATCCAAAATCACAGGATTATGATTATCGACAATCAGACTACAAGTCAATGGATCCACAACTTGAACATTGTGACCTCTTTTTCGGCATTCTAAAATCAACCTTTGGGTTGAATAAAGTCCAATATTTCGCGATAAAATCAATACTTTCATCTTCATCAGTTTATCCTGCAAAATGAGGATATTTTATCAAATAATATACTAATGAATTAAAATAGATATTAAAAAATATATAAATCCACTGATACTCTGTATAGTGTATAAAAAATATTTAATCAAAATAACAAAGACGATGGTTAAGTTTTCTAAATCCCGTATTCAGCAGTAAAGATTTTGAAAAAAGTGTATCATGCTGATTACAAGTCGTGTATCGATTCTGAATGTGCCGAAAACAGAAATACATCTATTCGTCACAACAAACTGAATACAAGCTTCATCATGAGAAACAATCACTTCATAGCAATTCTGAATTCAACTAAGCTGAATGCAAGCCTCATATTTCTTAAAGCCAACTTTATTGCTTATAATATGAATTTGGGTTAATAGAGTTTTATTTCTGTGGAAAACATCCTCTTACTCATAACCAACTCTCATTGTAACTTACAAAAGAAAAATTTAAGAATACCAAATCAATACAAAAATATATAATTTATAACCGATTGAGAGAACGCTCGATACGGGCCGTCAATGCTGCAAATATATCATCGACTTCTCCTATGCCATTGATAGATGTGGCCAATCCCATCTCATTGAAATAGTCATAGACAGGCTTTGTTTCATTTTTATACACTAAAAATCGTTTTCTAATTATATTTTCATCATTATCATCAGCTCTGCCAGAGGTCTCACCGCGCATCTTTATCCTTCTTACAATTTCATCTTCATCCACTTCCAAAGCAATCATGGCATTAAGCGAAGTTTTCATTTCTTCCAAAAGTGACATCAAAGCATCTGCTTGTTTAAGTGTCCTTGGAAACCCATCAAAAATAAAACCATTAGCATCCGGATGACGCAACATCTTAGCCTTCAACATATTAACAGTTACTTCATCTGGAACCAACTGACCTTGATCCATATAACTTTTGGCTAATCGCCCTAATTCGGTCAAGTTATTTAATTCATAGCGAAATAAATCTCCTGTCGAAATATGCACCAAGTTATATTTCTCTGCTAATCTTATAGCTTGTGTACCTTTACCGGATCCTGGCGGCCCAAATAGTATCAAATTTATCATGATAAATATTAATTAAAAGTCGAAAATATAAAAAATTACCAAGCTTAAACTACTTTTTTTGAATTTTAGTCATCTCTTTTTATCCAATTATGACCTCAATCATACTTTCCGGCAAAAAATAAGGACTAGAACGCTTCCATACTTCTTCGGGTGTGATAGTCGTTACTGTGTCTATCATAGTTTGCAATGAATCAAAAGAAACTCCTTCCACCAGACAAGATCGAAATGTATCAGCACAACTAAAAATGCCATCGAACGATGCAATCAAAACACCCATCAAATAAGCGCGTGTTCTCTCCATTTCAGCTTTTGAAGCCGGTTTATCTACCATCAAATCCATTTGATGTCGAATAGACTTTCTCAACTGAGGCAAATGCTGCCATGACGCCTCTGAAGAAATATAAAACAAGCCATCATAATAATACGAATCAATCGTACTGTATATATCATAGGTCAATCCTTGTTTCTCTCGAATAACCTGACTCAATCTTGAATTAAAATACCCTCCAAATATAGCATTGGCAATAAAAAAGGGTATAAAATCAGGATGATTTCTACGAATGCTTTGATTCCCGATTTTATAAGAACACTGAATCTTCCCCATTGCTCGGTTTTCAAATATAGGCACATTTGATGTCGCAGCTTTTGGATAATTTATCGAAGACTTTGCTTTCAACGATATCCCTCCTAATGAAGACTCAATATATGCACGGTTTTCCAAAGAAATATCACCACTAACCATTACAAATCCACCGGTACTCAAATATTGTTCATGAAAATGATGTCGAATATCTGTGACATGGATATTTTGTATCATATCCTCTGTGGTATTGTACCCATAAGGATGATCTGTTCCATAAATCATTTCCGTCACCATCCTATAAGCAACAAAATCGGCATCATCCAGATCCTGATGCAATTTTGAAATACTATTTTGCTTTAAAATAAGAAGTTCTTCTTCCGGAAATAAAGGATTGACAACTACTTCAATGAATCTATCGAATAATGGTCTAAAATAAGTACCTAAACAAAAGAAAGAAAGAGACGAAAAGTCAACACCTGCATTCTGATTTAGCTCCGAACCGTAAAAATCAAAATATTCTGCAACTTCATAACCGGTGTATTTGTCAGTTCCCTCCTTTATTAAGCTATGGCACATTTTTGACACCAACTTAACTTTTTCAGTTGACCTCCCGGCCTTAAAACACCATTCAAACTTAATCGTATTTTTTATCCCTCCTTCCAAATAGTAAATAGTTAATCCGTTAGGAAGTTCCACAAAATCCACTGTTGGAATCAAAAATGGTCTTGGTGCATATATTCTTAATCCCTTCATGAATTATCCAAAACAAGTCTTAACTCACCGGAATGTTTCACGAGCTTGTATTTTAATTTTTTCATCCCTCCGGTAGGGCAACAATTAGGATCCATTTCATGATACAGTGGAAATACTCTGATTAGATGTTTTCCTTGTAAATCAAAACTATCATGCCCCATATATTGATCTAAATATTTGGTGGGCAGCTCATCCAAAATTATACTATCCATACGATTACCATCCATTTGAAAGGCAAACAATTGTCCATAACTGCCACTCCCGGCAGATTGGTTAAATACATACACTTCTTGTTTCCCGTCTTTATTCAGGTCAGCCATCATCGCATCAACTATAGTTCCATCAATGGTAAGTGTTTTTTTTATGGCAACTTTACCATCAAGGGCTACATCCAAACTAAGATGTTTTAACTCGTCATTCCCGGATGTTTTCACCTCTACATTGAGGCCATCAGAAGAAAGCGCTTTATTAAAATATAATCCAGCATTATTTTCTACATGAAGGGAATCATCCACCACGCCATCCATTTCACTTGTGGCAATATAAGGAGGATCTTGCTTACAAGCTACAAAAAATTGTGTCAATGTGAGTAAAACCAATAACTTTAAAACACTTGACTTAGAGCAAAATATCATTTATTAGATGTGATATGAGTACGAAAAACATAACCAAATAATAATATAAACGATACATTCATTTCTGATTATGTATTTGAAAAAACTGTCAAATAGCCCGCAAAGTTACGTATAAATTATTATATAATGATACTGTAAAAAATGAGAGTTTAGACAGCATCAAAATATTTTTACAAAAGTTATCCCTCTATAAAACAACAATAGACCAAGGCATACTGTGACCCTTGGTCTATTTGGTGTATAATCTTTATGTCGTCACTTCGTTATTACTAATCTATTGGTGACGGAATGCCCAAAATCATCTTTTACATGTACAGTGTACGCTCCCTGACTAAGATTATCCGGAGACATTGATATTCCATTGGCTCCTGCATTGGATAGATAGTCTTGCTGAAATACGAGCTGACCCATATTATCGTACATGGCTATATAGTATGTATTCCGCTGTTTTGATGCGAAGTGTATCTTAAAGTCACCGTTAGTCGGATTGGGCGAGATATGAATATTAAAGATGTCACTGTCGAAATGAACCAATGCAATCTTGGAATACTCGGTTATACCGCTTTTGTCTATCGATTTCAGGCGATAGTAATTATTGCCCATGGCAGGCTGTTTGTCAGTCAGCGAATATTGAGCTATGGCTGTATTGTCACCTCTACCATCAAGTCTGCCTATGCCGATAAAATCTCCGGATACAGCATCCGTACTGCGCTCCACGATGAAATAGTCATGGTTTTTCTCTGCCGCAGTAGCCCATTTTATCTGCACCACGTTATCGGATCTTTCTGCCGTAAAGCTTACCAAATCAATAGCTAATGGTTCTAAACCATCTAATTTGGTCACAAAAACATCAAAATCCCCTCCATTAATGGTCTGAAATGCTCCTAAGGTTACGTCGTAATCAGTTGAATTGGTAGATCCTGTAATGTATGTATTGCCGAAGGGGTCTATAGTAATTCCAAGAGCTTCATCATTATTGCTGCCTCCGATATAAGTGGAGTAAACCAATCCGGTACCATTGTGATTTAATTTTGTCACAAAAACATCAGAAAATCCACCACCAAAAGTGGTCTGAAATGCACCAGAGGTTACGTCATAATCACTTGAGCCGGTATATCCTGTGGTGTATGCATTGCCAGAAGCGTCAATAGCAATTTCATTTCCGAAATCACCATTGCTACCTCCAATATAGGTGGAGTAAACTAATGCAGTTCCGGTAGGATTCAATTTTGTCATAAAAACATCATAAGCCCCACCAAAAGTAGTCTGAAATGCAGTCGAAGTCACGTCGTAATCAGTTGAACCGGTATATCCTGTGATGTATGCATTTCCGGAAGGGTCTAAAGTAATTCCATATCCGTAATCACTATTGCTACCTCCAATATAGGTGGAGTAAACCAAGGCAGTCCCATCAGATTCCAATTTTGTTATAAACGCATCCCAACCTCCTTCAGAAGCAGTCTGATATGAGCCTGAAGTCACATCGTAATCTGACGAAACGGTCTGTCCCACAATGTATGCATTGCCGGAGGGGTCTATTGCAATTCCCCGACCGAAATCAGAAGAGCTACCTCCGATATAAGTGGAATAAACCAATGCAGTCCCATCAGGATTCAATTTTGTCACAATAACATCATAGACGCCCCCACCATGAGTGGTCTGAAATGCTCCCGAGGTTACGTCGTAATCAGTTGATCCGGAAATTCCTGTAATGTATGCATTGCCGGAAGGGTTTATAGTAATTCGATTGGAGTAATCAGAAGCGTTACCTCCGATATAGGTGGAATAAAACAATGCAGTACCTGCGGAATTCAATTTTGTCACAAAACAATCATAAGCCCCACCAAATGTGGTCTGAAATGCTCCCGAGGTCACATCGAAATCAGAAGAAGTGGTATGTCCCGTAATATATGCATTGCCGGAGATGTCTATATCAATTCCTTGACCGTAATCATCAGAGGTGCCTCCGATATAGGTAAAGTAAATCATTGTGGTTCCATCGGGATTCAATTTGGTCACAAAAACATCATAGCCCCCACCAAGAGTGGTCTGAAATACACCCGAATTCACGTCGTAATTAGATGAATTGGTATATCCCGTGATGTATGCATTGCCGGAAGGGTCTATTTCTATTCCATAGCCACGATCATCAGAGGAACCTCCGATATAAGTGGAATAAACCAATGGGTCTATGATCAACGGTTGCTTCGTATCGTAGGCAGCAAGAGATATCTGCCAGACATCTCCGTTGTGGACAAAATGACTTTGTATTTCTTTACTTGCTTGTGTGGTTTTAAGCTCTGCCAACTGTACTTCACCAAAGCGTGTCGTATAACAGAGTGCGCCATCCTTTAGATATTCGGAATCACTCCCTTTCAAGGCAAATTTTATCTGGTCCGGATTCGCCCCTGCATGTACGATGTAATCAAAGCGTAAGTAGCCCCGGTCAAAATAATAACGGACATCTATCCCATGATACACATCTTTCACGACTACTTCTTTGTACAAAGATACATTGGCCGCATGCTTGCCGGGGTCATTACCGATCAGGTAATTGTAATACCCACTTTGTTGCTGAAGGCTTTCTGTGCCCGGTTCAGGATTGTGCCCTTCTAATTCGAACAAAATCCGATGCCCCAGCAGTGTATCATTTTCAGGCCTCTGCTCCAAAGCGGCTGGTTCGGTACTGGATATTAATAGCTGGTCGGCATCCTGGTATTGTACCTTGTAAAAAGTGTAATTGACACCATACTTGGTTATCCAGGCATCTAATCCACCCATCCGGCACAGATAGAGCACGTCACTGTCCCATTGGCCTTTGTTTTCAATGAAATACAAGCGATCTGTCTTCTGCAGTGCTTGTTGTGCCTCGGGGCTTTGTGTCTGAAGGCTTTGTGCCGATGTGATGTTATTTGAATTGAGTAGTATGAAGCTGATAAAAGCTTGAATGAATAACTGCTGAGTTCTCATGGCAAAAGTATTTAGTGATAAAATATCAATAAAGTTATGAAACTATTAGAAACTTATTACCTTATTTCGTTAAAAAATAAATAATTATTTTTTTAACTGTGTTTTTATAAGTAAAAAAATATTTTTAACCAATTTTCTTTTAATGTAACTGTGGTGTATTAATAAATATGAAGCTAAGTTTAGCGGCATTTTGATAAATCAAAATTCATATTTACTGGAAAAAATATAGCCATTAATAGGAATTCGGACTTCATAATAATTACTATGATATCCTTTCAAATTCAAATTATTGTGCTATCGTCAAAGACAAATACTTATCCCTTTCTTTATAGTACAAAGCCATCAACTCATCAAATATCATTCATTCTTCACAAAAACAATATTTCAAATTATCCCAGTAATGATTTTAAATTTCATACTTTTGCGCTTTCTTAAAAGGAATGAGGTTAAAAAAAATTAATTTAGTATTATTTACAGCTTTCTTATCCTTGTTTTTTACTGCGTGTAAACAAGAAGAAAGCCTACTACCTACTTATCTTAGGCTTCATCCTGCTGTTTTTAAAACGCAACCCAATACCGGCACAAAGCATCAAAACATTGAAGATTATTGGTTATACGTTGATCACAAGATAATTGGGGTTATTCCTACCAATAATGTAATTCCGGTTATAGGGGATGGAATTAAAGATATATCCATTTTACCCGGAATACGTGTCAATGGGTTACGAGACAATGCGTATGTGTATTCATTTTTACAACCATTTAATTCATCTGTGACATTATGTCAATGTGCCGATACAATTGATATATACCCACAATTTGAATACAAGAATGAGGCGTTGTTCAGCTTTATAGAAGATTTTGAAAACAGCAACCGTTTTACAATAGACCTTGATCAATCTTCAGCCACCAATGCCGTTACCCAGACTACTACAGCAGCAGAGGGTTCGTACAGCTTAGCTTTAAAAGTGAGTGCTTCAGCCTCAACCAACACCGTCACCACCTTAGATTTTTACAAGGATTTCTTATCCGATGGAAGAGACGTATTCCTTGAATTTGAATATAAAAGTGATTTTCCTTTTTTAGTAGGTATTCAGACACACCTTACATCAGGTGACTTTTTAGAATATGCTGCCGGCATTTATGCAACACAGGAATGGAAAAAAATGTATATCAATTTTACCGATTTAGTCTTAGCTTCAAAAAGCACAGGTGGTTATCGACCGGTTTTCACCGTCACACACCCCGGTGGAACAATTGATCCGGGGAATTTATATATTGACAACATAAAATTAGTCCATTATTAAAGTCTAATGAATAATAATACGAGAAAAAAGGATTTATTGATATATGGCATATGGGATGGATTGATGTGCATCGCTGCATGGTTAGTCTTTTCATACCAAACTATATGGGATAGAAATTTTGTATTATTAGATAATTTAACTTTACAATCAGTCGGCATTACGGCCATAATAGTTGTCGGATTTATACTTATTTATCAACTATTTGATTTTTACACGGATCTTTATAGACAATCCAGGTTAGCAACATTTACACGCACTTTTTTTATTTCATTGTTGACATGCTTGTTGGTCATCATATTGACCCGTAATTTATTGAGTGGCAACACACTGACATTATGGGGGCATTATTTCCTACTTCATTTTGGACTAACTGCCTTTAGCCGTATGGTTTTACTTACACGCGCTAGCAGAAGATTAAAGGCTGGAGCTGTCACATTCAATACACTTATCATCGGTGGTGACGAAAATGCTCTTGAACTTTATCTTGAAATAAAAAGCAGGGAAAAAGGATTGGGATACAAATTTGTCGGCTTTGTCGATAGTAATGGTAGCTCTAAGAATTTATTACAAAGCCACCTACCCATACTTGGGAAGTTGGATAATTTAGCTTCAATCATTGTGCAATATAAAGTTGAGGAAGTCATCATTGCTATTGAAACCCAGGAACATGACAAGCTACGAGACATTTTAAATATATTGTTTGACTTTGGGTCTGACATTTTAATTAAAATCATTCCCAGTATGTATGATATCATGTTGGGCACAGTTAAAATGAACCATGTTTATGGAGCCGTTTTAATTGAGATTGAACAGGTTATGATGCCCAAATGGCAGATTTTGGTAAAAAGGTTGTTAGACATCATAATAAGCATCATTGTCATTATTTTACTCAGCCCATTGTATATTTATATTTATATCAGAGTCAGGTTGAGCAGCCCGGGAGATTGTATATATCAACAACATCGGATAGGTCTTTATCATAAGCCTTTTAAAATATACAAGTTTCGATCTATGTATATTAATGCTGAAGAAGACGGGCCTCAACTAAGTGATGAGAATGATTCCCGATGTACACCTTGGGGCGCGGTGATGCGAAAATGGAGGCTTGATGAATTACCACAGTTTTTCAATGTATTAAAGGGTGAAATGTCCATTGTCGGACCACGTCCTGAAAGAAAGTACTACATCGATCAGATTATGCTCCGAGCTCCACACTATAAGCATCTGCTCAAAGTGAGACCGGGCATTACCAGTTGGGGTCAGGTAAAATACGGGTATGCATCCAATGTTGACCAAATGATTCAAAGACTAAAATTTGATATCCTTTATATCGAAAACATGTCCTTATCCCTTGATTTTAAAATTATGTTTTATACACTTCTTGTACTATTCCAAGGTAAAGGCAAGTAAATTATAACTTCCATGCAAGCATAAAAAAAGGCCGTTGGTGAGTTCAACGACCTTTATAAGCATGTGCAATATCAATTATTTTCCTTTACGCTTTCCAATAGCTTTGATCAACTCTTTTTTAAAGTCTCTCTCTGCCTTGTCAAGTTTAGCCAATTTAACCGCCGGAATGTACTTTAACAAATCTCGATAATAGCTCTTCTTCATTTCAGCCACTTTCACTTCGGAATCCAGTACCTTATTGATTAATGCATTGGCTTCTGCTTCAGTCATCTGATCAAAAGGTTGGTCAGGAGCGATTTCCTTACGCATTTGCTTCTCCTTTTGGGTAAATTCCATATAAATTGGCCAAAACTTCTCAGATTCTGCTGAGGTCAATGCCAGAGCATTCGTTATATAAGCAACTCGCTGCGATTTGATTCTTTCCATATTTGCCTGTTTCTGCGCCTGAGTCAATGTACTAAAAGCAATCAGACAAATTCCAATAATACTCAATTGTATTCTCATTTTTAAGTGTTTATATTTAGTTTAGTTATTAATTATTTCTTCAAGTGGGATATCATCATATATTGTTTGTGTGTCTAAAGTATCCAATTGTAATCCCATTGCATTGATTTCATCAAACTTATCGGATTCCGTGTTGGCAAATAATTCAAGGTCAATATTATCCACATTCTGGTTGAGATATGAAACTATTTCCGTATCACTCAAAGTGGTAGAATCGAAACCTTGATTCACTCGTCCAGGAATTATCATAAAAATCAATATCGCTATCGAAGCTGCAACAAGACCTGATATCCATATCATCTTTATGCGCTTTGCTTTATGAACGCCCCTCAGATTAGCCACATCCAGTTTGATGTCATCATCAATTTGATCCTTCATCCGATTTAATATCTGCAAAGTAGATTCTTCAAAATATCCTGTTGGAATTTTTAAATTATCTTTTTTCAGCTTATTTATATTATTATCCACGGTATTATATATTTATATTCTTAATATGTGTTTCAATCTTTTTAACTGCATGAAAATAAGAAGCTTTGAGGGCGCCTTCTGTCAAATCCAACATTTTGCTCATTTCACCATACTTCATATTATCAAAATACTTTAGTTGAAAAACTTCCCTTTGCTTTTCAGGAAGTGCGGCCACAGCTTTCATCAACTCTAATTGTAGCATATCCCCTTCAAAGTATTGATCGGCAGCAAGGATTTGTTCCGCCACTTGCATCGGCATACTACCATCTTCATTATTCACCCTTTTATTTACCCGAAGAAAGCTCAACGCTTCATTCGATGCAATTTTGTACATCCAAGTAAATAGAGAAGCTTTCTGTTCAAATCGATGAATGTTATTGAATACCTTAATCATCGTATTTTGAAATACATCATCGGCATCTCCATGATTCAATACTATCCGCCTTATCACCATATACAGTCTCTCCTGATATTTGGATAACAGCAACCGATAGCCTTTTTCTTGTTGACTGCTATCTGTCATCATCGAGATCAACTCTGTATCGGTCTTATTCTTACTTTCCAAATTGCTGTTGTTATCTATTGGATGTTAAAATTTCAAAATAGTTTAATTCATGTTTCAATTATTTTCAATTCCACGTGTAGGCCAAATAACAATTTCAACTTTACTTTATTTTCTTAAAACTAAAGGAACAACATCTTTATCTTTTTCCTTTGTAAATATTCTTTGTTCTTTGGTACTTGATAGCCTTTATCGCAGAATATGCCATCATTTTTGAATTCTACAGACACTTTTTCCAATAATGGTATTAAGCCTTGACTATCGTGTTCATTAGCGGTGGTTGTGTCAACACAGTATATCATTCCATTTGGATCAACGGCTACTTGTCTTTTGTAGCCAAAGTACAACTTACCACCTTTTTTAAAAAAGCGAACCTCACTACCCACTCCTGGCTTTTCTTTGCGGAGTATTTTTGATGCGGCTTCCTCCTTCATTACTTCTTCTGTTTCTCTTTCATACTCATGTCGGTCTTGAGCTATTTCCTATTCTACTTTTCCTTTCAAACACCATGGACTATCAGTTAGAGAGGCATCGACCTTAACTCTTCCCTTTATGATTAATCCTCTTTTCTTCAATTGAATATTCAGCTTCCTCCTTATCCTCTCATACGCTTTCTTCTCAGTCAATTCCTTGTGAAATTGGCTCAACGTACTATGATCCGGCACGTCATCTTCTATCTCTAAACCACATAACCGCATAGCTGATAAACGGTCATTGAGCAACACCTCAGTACCTTCATCCCTAAAATTATTCCATATTGCCTAAGTATATGCATATTAATTATTATATACCACTTATTTATACATATTTATTGTGCATATTTGTCTGATTTTGCCGTGCAAAGGTCTCATCGTTTATTGTTCTCGTCCTCATAAAAGCGTTAATAAAATGTTCAATTTAGATTCATTGACAAAATTGACAAATTAAATTGTATGTAGGAAGAAAATTGCCTTATATTTGCTATCAGAAAATTAATTGCTCCTATGAAAACTAATATATTTTCCGCAATTGTATTCGTTTTACATTTTATATTCATTTTTCAGCTTCATTCTCAGAATGTATCTTATGTTCCGTTGTACACGACATCTACTTTTAGTAAGACCATAAATGTAAGTTTGCCTGTAGGTGCTATGGCAGGTTCGGCATCAACCAGTAACGGTAATGCTATGTATGCTGTTCCTTTAATTGTTCCTCAAGGCACAAATGGAATCACTCCCAACATTTCCTTGGCTTATTCCTCCGGAGGAATGAACGGAGCGCTTGGCCAAGGATGGTCTGTGTCAGGACTATCCATGATAATGAGAGTTGGATCTAATCTCTATTTTGATGGAGAAGTAAGCCCGGTTAATTATGACAGCAAAGACCGGTTTGCTATAGATGGAAGCCACCTGATACTAAAATCAGGTTCTTATGGGTCTCCAGGAGCGACTTATGGACGTGAAACCGAAGATTTTTCTGTGATAACTTCGAAGGGAACCTTATTAGGCGGACCGGCTTATTTTACTGTAGAATCTAAAGATGGCATCGTGATGGAGTTTGGAAACACTGCTGATTCCAAATATTTTACCGACGACAATAGTAAAGTTTATATTTGGCGACTGAACAGGATTTTATATAGGGATGGTAATTACATTGACTTTAAATACGTAAACACTGACAGGGATAGCCGGATTGATGAAATTAATTATACCGGAAATACCGGTGTCGGCCTGATACCCTATAATAAAATCAAGTTCAATTATCTCATAAGAGACGATATCAGGACATCATATGACAATGGAACGACATTCCGGTCAAAATACCTGATGACCAATATAACCGTGACTACAGAAGGTAGTGCAGCATTCAAATCTTATGACCTGAAATACGGAAAGAATGATGTAGAGCCTTTTCTTGTAGAAATAATCGAAAAAGGCAGTGATAACTCCCAGCTTAATTCTACTATTTTTAAATACGGTGATATCCCAGACGATATGTCAGGCGGCTCCATACCGGCACTGACCACGTACGGTACAGATTATGGACATGATCTTATACCTGGCGATTTTGACGGAGACGGGTATACGGATATACTTGCTGCCAGAACTGAATTTGACCATACAAGTGAACTCAGAGTTCATACTGGCTATAAGATTGTAAAACGAACAGCGACATCGGGTACCTACACCCAATCAGCTTATTCTACACTACTGCCGAATACTACAGTAATCAATAAAAAGAACTTTCCCCTGAATTACCAGATTGGGACTGGAGATTTCAGCGGAGACGGCCGGGATGATATCATTACTTACAAATGGAAATTAGAAGGTGGCTGGAGAAAATTAGAATATATTGAATTCCATTACTCAAACGGTACAGGCTTTACCCCTGGTAATAAGATATATCCGCAAAATTATGGAGGACAAACCTATGATATTATCTATCCAAATTTCCAATTCTTCCTGATCGGAGATTTTAATGGGAATGGAAGTATGGATATTATATTAAACTTAAGTAACGGAGGTGGATACAGGTCATTTATTTGCTTTCCCAATCTGGCTTTAAGTAATGTTTATCCATTGACAATTGAAGGCATTTCCGGGCTCCACACATTACCCACAGCAAAATACTTAAGTACTATATTTTACAATAGTGACAGCAAAAGTGATATTATAGAGGTAACGAATAGCGGGACCCGGGTTTTCGAAATTGTTAAAATAGGCTCGGATTACCATGCAAAACAAATTCTGGGATGTGTAGGATGCTATGCAGGGTATCCGACGGCCTGGCATCTGATTAAATTCGGCGATTTCAATGGAGACGGCAGGACTGATTTGCTCACAAGAACAAGTCTTGAAGACATTAATGCCCCCTGGTACATCTCCTATAATACGGGAACGGGATGGAATGAAGTGCCTTTTACATTTTCCGGTCATAAACCGGAAGTTAAATGGAGTTATAATAAGGATAGAATCGTAATTGCTGATTTCAACGGTGATGGCAAGATGGACATCAATGTTGTATGGGGCATATTTGATTCATATAGTTATGATCAGGCAAAATTCGAAATTTATTATTCCAAAGGTGACCAGTTTTTAGCTCCGGTGGTTTTAAGCTACGGCTTGCCCGGCTTAACGAAGCTGGGTGAAGGAATCTTCGATTTAAACGGTGACGGAAGAGCCGATCTTGTAAATATGAACTTTTATTCTAATCCACTCAACACGGTTTTCTTTAAAAGTGGAG
The DNA here is from genome assembly GCA_018057925.1 of Saprospiraceae bacterium. GTDB lineage: Bacteria > Bacteroidota > Bacteroidia > Chitinophagales > Saprospiraceae > Parvibacillus. Next base: position 82,343 of record JAGPCT010000002.1, on the reverse strand, counting down.
GTAAAGAACGGTTATTGGAAAAATCACTGGATGGAGTTGGCTTAAAGACAGAATACTCCTATAAAAGGATGAATGAAGCTGGTAGTTTCTATGTTCGTGGGACTGTTCCAACCTCTCCTTCAACAGATTTTCATTTACTCCCTGTACAGCTTCCCATGTATTTGATTGCTGATTTGAAATCATCAAACGGAATCGGTGGAGATTTTCACATGAGTTATACGTATGAAGAAGCCAGGCTTCACCGTGGAGGAAAAGGATTTTTAGGATTTATGAAAACTGCCCAGATCAATAATTCAATGGGCAACCGGGTTATAAATGAAAATAGTTTTCAGTCCACTTATTTGTTTATTTACCCGGACATAGTAAAGACCAGCCTGAACTCCAGCCCGACGGTAATTCTGAATCAGAAAGCTTTTAATTATTATTTTGATGATTTGGGCAGTAAAAAATACAAAACCAGACTTTGGCTGACTCATGAGAATAAATACCTGGAAGGACAGTATGAAAGCAATACCTATACTTATGATGCTTACGGCAATGTGACATATCAGGCAAAATCAAACAATAGCTCATATATTACTTATACAACAGTTTACGGTACTTTTGGCACACCTGTGCCGGCAAAACCTACCAGCATCACTATAAATACTACAAGAACAGGAGAACCTGCGTTTTCAACTCAAACCACTTTCGGATACAATGCTATTGGTCAGTGTACATTAAAAACTGTAAACCCATCTACATCAGAATCTGTACAAACTGCCTATACCTATTATCCGCTGGGCAATATCAATACGGAAACAATTACCCCAAATAGTATGTCGCCAATCGTGACCACTTACACCTATGATACTAAGGGCAGGTTCACAACTTCTATAAAAAACCCTTTAAATCAAACTATATCTTACACTAATGATGTAAGATGGGGAAAGCCCACCCTGATTTCAGGTTTTGATGGACTTTCGACCACACATACTTATGATGCATTCGGCAGGTTATTAACCACCGGCGTGCCTCAGGGATACACCATCACAAAAAGTTATGTATGGGATCAGAATGTGACAGACAGAACTATATATTATCACAAGACTGCTGCTCCCGGGAAACCGGATGCCAGAATATGGTATGACCTGCTGGGAAGAAAGGTAAAAGAAGACATAATAGGATTCGGGAGTAGTACCATTCTTTCCAAAACTACTTATGACAATCGTGGAAATGTGGCGACTACCACAAACCCTTATAAGTCCGGTGAAACCATCCTGACTACTACCAATACCTATGACAGCTATAACCGGCTCAGTACGATCAGCAATACGCTCGGTACTGCTTCTTATACTTACACCTATACCTCGGCAAAACTTACCGTCCAAACGGCCAATCCTGCCGGCCAGGTCAGCTCTAAAACATATGATGCTACCGGCCTGATGACCTCGGCTACAGACTACGGAGGTACGCTGGACTATACCTATGGAAGCCACGGCCAGGTAAAAACAGTCAGCTCCGGGTCGGCAACGCTCGTCACGAATACTTACGATGCGGCAGGCAGGAGGATCTCCATGAATGACGTAAATGCCGGTACTACATCCTATACCTATGATGCCCTGGGCCAGGTAAAGACATTTACCAATGCCATGAGCCAGGTGACCACTACAAACTATGACCTGATAGGCAGAATAACCTCTGAGATAAAACCGGAAGGAACTACCACATATGAATACTACCCCAGCGGAACCGGTGGATCTGTCAATAAGCTGAAAAAAATAACAGCATTCTCCGGTAGTATTAAAGAATATACCTATGACAGCTACGGCAGGACATTGACTGAAAAAATAACGGTCGATGGAACGGCCCATACTACTACACTTGGTTACAATACTTATGATGACATCATCACGGTGAGCTATCCCGGAGGATTCGGGTTAAATTACAATTACAATGCTCAGGGCTATCTGCAGAATATCAAAAATGCAACGAATACGGTTACACTTTTTTCTGCGACTTCAGTCAATGGTCTGGGGCAGATACTTCAATATACGCTTGGCAATACCAAGTCATCCACCAATACCTATCATCACGGCATCCCTACCAGGTACCTGACTACCGGGATACAGGATCTCAACCTTGCCTGGAATTATGCTACAGGTAATCTGACTTCAAGAAACGATGCCATCAAATCAAAGACAGAATCCTTTACGTATGACAATCTGAACAGGTTGAAAACTACTGCCATCACAAGCCTGCCTACTATCACCATGAACTATGCTGCCAATGGTAACATCTCGTCAAAAACAGATGTAGGAACGTACAATTATCACGGTACGAAGATCAATGCCGTGGTTCAGATCGACAACCCGCTGAACTTTCCGGCGATGATCCAGAATGTCACGTATAATTCGTTTTATCAACCCGCCACTATTTCAGAAGGTACGTACAACCTTGCACTGACCTATGGTGATGATGAACAAAGAATAAAAACCGTTCTGACCCAGGGTAGCACGACACTGATGACAAAATATTTTTTCGACGGTTATGAGAAGCTGGTTTCCGGAGGTACTACCCGGTATGTGTATTACATTAACGGCGGGTATGGAGCAGGATTGGTCTCAGTAGTAGAAAGAATAGGGACTACGGATAGTTATTTTTATACCTACACGGATCATCTTGGTTCAATTCTGACCGTTACCAATTCGACAGGGAGCACTATCGTTGCAGAGCAAAATTTTGACGCATGGGGTCGGTACAGAAATAAAGACACCTGGTCTTATACCAGCCCCACAATACCTACATTTGTATGGCTCACCAGGGGCTATACAGGTCATGAGCACCTGCGAGAGTTCAATCTGGTCAATATGAACGGACGACTCTATGATCCTCTGGTAGCCCGTATGCTCTCACCCGACAATTATGTGCAGGCTCCCGACATGACACAGAACTTTAACAGGTATAGTTATGTTCTAAACAACCCATTAAGATACACTGATCCAACCGGGGATTATATTCAGTATATTTTTATGGCAGGTGCATTTGCAGCAGACTATTTCTCAGGATTGCTCAATGGGCATGGCAATGCTGCCCAATCCTGGAAGAATGTGAATGATGCAATGAATGCCTTATCCAGCTTCACATCAGTAAATTTGATCAATGCAGATTTGGGAGGTGGATTTTCATTCAATCTGGGTGTTGGCGTAAGCTATGGAACCACAGGGTTTGGTATTGGCTTAAGTGCAGGAATTGGCTACAGTTCTGATAATTTTGATATAGGGATTTCAGCTGGGATAGGGTATCAATTTGCAAATTCACTTGGAGAAAATGGTGTATATAGTAATGTTGGCGGAGGTGCTGCAATTGGATTTCCGGGTTTCAAGGCTGGTTTGTCAACAATGCAATTTTCCGGATTGGGTCAAAATCAAAGGACAGGCAGCTTTAATTTCTACGGAGATAATTGGAGCATTTCATATGAAAATGATTGGCAATTCGGTTTAAAAATTGCTGATGGAGGTGACAGATGGCGTACAACCGGATTTCGTGTTACAATAGGAGACTATAGTCTAGGACTGAACATGTTTACAGGTGATCCTGATGGTTTTGACTTAGAAAGTAAAGAGAAGTATCGTCCTGCTGCCTTGATTGATGGCAAAATGACATATATAGAGAAGAATGGTAGCAAGCCCAATCAATACAGGCTTGGTGCGCTTTATATTGGCTATAAAGGTACTCGATTGGGCTATACATCAGAAACCATCAGGCACATTTTTCAGAACAGATTTGCCCATGATTTTATCCAGAAAGGAGCAGCAAAGCATTTTGAAAGACTCTCTGGTCATGAGGGAATCTATTCACAATACTTTGGAATTAAAAATAAGTACACAACATGGTAAATAAATTATCCTATTTGCTTTTAACAATTATAGGCATCTTTATATCCTGTGCGAATCAGAAATTATTATTGAAAAAAAGTGAAATACCTGATGTAATAAAAACAAATGGTTTTTACTATGTAAAAACAAATGAATATTCCAAAACTTTGAAAGATAGTGTAACCAATTATAATTTTACTTTTTATTATATTGATGGAACATTTCTGAAGCACTTTACGTCGCCTTCATTGGAGAAAGAAATATTAGACTTTAATATTAAAAATCAGTATGAGATTCTGAAAAAAGATCAAACTAATTGGGGCTTGTATGAAATATACGGATCTAATATTATTCGTGAAGGCTGGAATACATCTGTCGGTGGTGGATTGCCGCGATCACGAGCTGAAGGATATGTAAAAAATGACAGCACCATAGTTTGGATCAAAAATTACGCATATGATAATAAATGCTGTCCTAAGATTAGATCAGGCTATGAAGTAGAAAATCATTTTTATCCATACAGTCCTAAGCCGGATAGTAGTAATACATTTTTATCTGAGTATTGATGTTTTTTATAAATAAAGAATTATGTTTAAAATAATAAAATTAGGACTTGTTGCAATGTTAATATTGACAATGCTGAACTTGGATGCTCAATGCATCCAATTCTCCTACGATCCAGCCGGCAACAGAATTCAGCGAAGTTATAATCCTACTTGTATCCTATCATTGTCAGATGGAAATAGTACAAGTACTGCTGCTCAAATGAACTCTCTTGCTCTGACTGTGAGTGAAGAAAATGATTTGAAAGGTAAGACAGAATTATTTCCCAATCCTGCTCAATCTTTGATTACTATCCGAACCAATGAATTCAGCAAGAAAGCTCAGATAGCGATGTATAACAGCACGGGGGCTGTTGTACTGACCAGAGGACTTACATCTGACCAAATAGATATATCCCATCTGCCTCCCGGCTTGTATGTATTCCTGCTCACAGAGCAGCGGGGAGAGCAATTAATCAGTTATAAGCAAAAAATTATTAAACAATAAAATATCATGAAAATGCTGACTCAATTATCGATCGTCTTAATGACAACATTACTGTCTTACCTGTCCTGTACACCGGATGATGCTGTAAAGAAAGACCCTGCGCCAAAGGAAGTATATAAAGACTGTTGCGGAGTGCAGCCTGTGGAGTGGACTACGGACAGAGGAGGATATATTTTTATGCCCAATGCTTTTACACCCAATGGTGACGGTGTGAATGACGTTTTTTATCCGATAGTAAATGATGAAGACTTTGTATATTTTAATATGGTGGTTTTTGCGGGAAAATGGGATACATCAGGTATTAAGCTTTTCCATCAGGAAATTATAAATAGAAAAGATTCAGAGCGACGTGGCTGGAATGGTACATTTCCCGACGGAAGACCTTATAAAGGTCTATTTACTTACCTGGTTACTTATTTTAATCATAAAGGTGCTGAATATACGATGGGTGGTCAGGGAGAAGCATGTGCCATTGACTGTTCCGATGCAGGAGAGTTTGCAGAAAGGCAAGGTTGTTTTTATCCTGTTCAGGCAGTCAATGGAAAATTAGATAAGAGTAAAGGGAATCAGGAAGAGGATTGTTTTAATTGAGTTTTTGCTCCTCTTTCTCCAATGAGTTTATCCAGAATTTTGTGGCTGCTATCCAACGGCTAGTCCGTAACTCTGAATATGGATAGACACATCTGCTGATAAGCAGAGTTATGGCAAAGTGTACCCTTTGTTCTTTTCATCTGGAATTGACTAAAAACTCTTTTATTTTTAATTGGTCTATGACTTGAGCTGTAATTCATTCTGTTCCAATCTCCCGCACCTCGTCTGTACCATTGTCCATTCCTTTATTAATCCCAAATTCCGTATTTGTCTAATGCGGAATTGATTTACGACTCGTAATCAATGGTTTACAGAAACCATTGAAACGATTCGTACATCGGGACGTCCCTCATAATCAGCACTATACGGTTTTTCAAAACCCTTACTGCTGAATTCGGGTTTAAGAGGAACACGGGTTTAATAATATTTCAATTTCTCCAATTTTAGACTAAGACCTGTTGCTATCTTGCTTCGCAAATACTTTTTTTAGCAACTCTGTAACCCTTTTCACGGGATTTCTTCTAATTTCTTTCTCCTCATTGGCGACCATCTTGAAAAGCCCGTCTAATGCCTGATTGGTAACATAATCATCTAATCGAGGGTTTACTTGCTTAACCAACGGAATAGAATTGTATGCATTGGTCGCTTTGGCCCAGTATTCTATCGCATTAAATTTATTCAAACTGTTGACGATGACCGGATTAAATTCTGAATACAATGTACTATATGTGGCACTCTTGAGATATTGAGTAGCCGCATCATCCGCTCCCATCAGGATATTAATCACATCACTTATCGTCATGCTTTTTATTGCTTTTATAAAAATAGGCTTGGCTTTGGTTGCAGCATCTTCTGCACCCCTATTGATTTTCTCCAAAATAACATTCTCCACATCGGAAAAGCCAGGCACAGCTTGCAATCTATCTGTAACTTTACGGGCTTCAGGAGGAAGTAATATTTTATATGCACTTTTAAAATACCCATCTTTGGCGGACAAACGGTCAGCGCCGTTAGAAATTCCGATATTAAGCGCCTCTTTCAAACCATCTGAGACTTCGGCATTGGTGGGTTCACTCATAGCTGTATTGACAAATTGTTGGAGCTCTGCACACCCGACAAATAGGAAAGCAGGAATAATGAGCATAAGGATATATTTCATGACTTTATATATGTTTTAGAATAAAAAATTAGTTTTTAAATTAAAATATTATCAAAAGAACGATATTTAGACGAAAATTAGGTCAAATAGATACCTAATATTTTCTTAAACTATAAAAAGAAACATTTGATAAAAGCTAGATGGTCGCATTGCAATGACATTAAATCTGCTATAGAGGAGATAATGCTGCAAGGCAATAACACGGAAATCACCGTAAAAAAATACACTTCTTCTTCTAAAAAGGGTGCAAAAGATCGTCGATTTATTGCAGATGCTATATACTCCATCATAAAAAATTACCGTTTTTACGAATTTATCAGTCCGACATCAAATCATCCAATCAATGGAATCATTGCAGCTTACTTTTATCAAAACAATATTCTTCCTCCGGAACAGGAAGATTGGAATATTATCGAAGCAACAAAAATTGAAGAGCTCAAAAAATTAGCTTTAACGATGCCCGAAGTTAAGTTTTCAGTTCCTCAATGGCTCCATGACCTTGGAATAAAATCTTTACCGGACAATTGGATTAATATCATCAAGGCATCGATTCTTAAAGCACCTATATTTATTCGTGTCAATAACCTAAAAACAAACTTCCGCAAGCTCAGTAATTACTTCAACAAAAATAATATCCAACACAAAGTTGAAAATGAACATTGTATCCGATTATTAGATAGAATGAATCTTTCTCAAAATAAAGCATTCAGCGATGGTTGGTTTGAGATACAAGATTTAGGTTCTCAACAAATTGCTCATTTCTGCAATCCGCGTCCCGGAGATTTCGTCATAGAAGCATGCTGTGGTGCCGGTGGAAAAACGTTGCATTTAGCAGATTTAATGGAAAATTCGGGCACCATAATGGCACTTGATGTCAACAACAAAGCACAGGAAGCCTTAAAACAAAGGGCGCAAAGAGCCAGCATTTCAATTATAAATATAGCTGATTATTCTGACAAAGATCGACTTAATCTGCTTATCCATACAGCCCAAATTGTTTTGTGTGACGTTCCATGCAGTGCAACCGGTGTTATGCGACGTGAAATCGATCAAAAATGGAAATTGACACCTGACAAATTGCAATCGTTGATAGATCTTCAATATCAAATCCTTGTCCAATCCAGTGAATGGGTAATTGTTGACGGCTTTTTAGTGTATGCTACTTGCAGTGTCTTGCCAGTTGAAAATAAAGATCAAATAACTCGGTTCTTAGAATTAAATCCTAATTTTATTTTTGTTGAAGAAAAAACCTTGTACCCTACTGAAGATGGACACGATGGCTTCTACATGTGTAAAATGAGGCGAATTCAATAAGCAAGAATAAATGTATTCTCTATTGTTGTATAGACATATAGGGATTCATCAATAAAAGACTTCGCAGCCATTTAATCAATAATTTTCAGTACTTTTGTGCAAAAAAGAGCAAAGATATGGCAACTCCACGCAGTGTAGCATTTTACACGTTGGGATGTAAACTCAATTATGCTGAAACGTCATCAATATCAAGACTATTTGAAAACAATGGTTATTCCGTTCATGAGTTTCAGGATGGTGCCGACATTTTCGTAATCAATACATGTAGCGTCACAGACTCTGCCGATAAAAAGTGTCGGAATATTGTAAGACAGGCATTGAGAACCTCACCGCAAGCAAAAGTCATTGTTATTGGCTGTTATGCGCAACTAAAGCCGGAGGAAATAACACAAATTGAAGGTGTTGACTTGGTATTGGGGGCTGCCGAGAAATTTAGAATAGTCGAATTTGTTGAAAGTATTGGCAATGCAACATCCAAGGGCATGATGATGGCTGGAGATGTTAAAGAAGCCAATCAATTTGTTTCTTCCTTTTCTATGGGAGATAGAACCCGTTCATTCTTAAAGGTTCAGGATGGCTGTGATTACAAATGCAGTTTTTGCACAATTCCAATGGCACGAGGAGCAAGCCGCAGTGATACGATCGAACAAGTTATAGACAATGCTCGATATATTGCAGCACAAGGCATAAAGGAAATAGTCCTTACAGGTGTAAACTTGGGGGACTTTGGTAATGGTACTGAGGTCATCGAAGGAGTCAAACCTAAGAAAAATAAATTATTTATCGACCTTATCCATCAATTAGATGAAATTGAGGATATAGAAAGATTTAGAATATCTTCCATTGAACCCAACTTACTTACGAATGAAATCATTGAATTCGTCGCACAAAGCAAAAGGTTTGTTCCTCATTTTCATATTCCATTACAATCCGGCAATAATAAAATTTTGTCTGCTATGCGACGCAGATATAAAAGAGAATTATATGCCGATAGGATAAAACAAATTAAACACCTCATGCCGCATTGCTGTATTGGAGTAGATGTAATCGTAGGATTCCCCGGCGAAACACATGAAGACTTCATGGAAACAGTTCATTTCATTGAAAGCCTTGATGTAAGCTATCTCCATGTTTTTACTTATTCGGAAAGACTCAACACTCCTGCTTCTGAGATGGAACATGCTGTCCCTATGCACACCCGACGCCTTAGAAATGAGACTTTGACGGAATTGTCCGAAATTAAGAGGAAAAAATTTTATGAAAACCATCAAGGTGAATCCAGATCTATGCTTGTTGAACATGGACATTCCAAAGATGAGCTTACCGGCTATACTGACAACTATATCAAAATAGTTATCCCGTATGATAGTTCGCTGATAAATAACGTGATTACTGTTGAGTTAGGAGCCTTTAACCAAGAAGGTAACTTGATGGGACATATCTTGACCAATACTTCTGTAACATAGTGTGTGGGCGTGCAACCTTGACTAAAAATGAGTCTGAACTTGAAGAGAAGTTTGGAGCCACTTTTTATTCAGAAGACATAGAGAGGTATAATCCAATACCTTCTTATAATATAGGACCGGCTCAACCTTTGGTTTACATTGCCCAAAATGACCAATCTCATTTAAAAATTGGAATATGGGGTTGGAATATTACTATAGGAGTAAAGACTCAACCTGTTATCAATGCCCGATTAGAAGAAATAGATCAAAAAAAGACATTTATTCCATATTTAGACTATGGAAAGTGTATTATACTAATTGATGGGTATTATGAATGGATGAGGTTACACAATGAAAAAATACCATTCCGTATAACTTCACCCGATGGCTCAATATTAGCCATTGCTGGTCTATTCAGAGAAGAAATAAACAAAGATGGTAATTCAGTGAATAATGTGATAGTCATGACAAAGCCTGTTCAAGATAGTTTACAACAAATTCATGACAGGATGCCTGTAATATTGACTGAATCAGAGCAGCAAAATTGGTTGAATAATAAAATTGAAAGGAAAATTATTAAAAACCTTGTTAATATCGAAAGAATTACTAATTTGCAGGCGTATAGAGTATCTTCCAAGGTTAATTCTATAAAAAACAATAATGCTGATTTAATTTTACCCAATGAAACACCAATATATTTTCAGGAAAATTTATTTGATTAATATAAAACCTTAAAAATGAAAGTATCACAACTAATTCCAACCTTACTTTTTTTATTAATTTCTTACTCAACGGCATACACTCAAGGAGGCTTCTTTGCCGGCCTCAATGGAAGTTACAATGCCACCATTGTGGCTAACCAAATGAATTATGGTCAAAAAGAACTAGACTATGACGGTGTAACCTTTCACCCTACTTTTGGACTTGAAATCGGATATGATATCAATGGAGGGAGTCAATTGTCATTAGGCATCAGCTCACAACAATCAGGACAAAAATATAAAGATGGTTTCGGCAATGGTGATAAACTAAAAAAAGAAATCAAGCTTAATTACATAGCTATCCCATTGACATACAAATTTTTAGTAGGCGGAAAGAAAACTCCACACCAAGGCACTAAATTCTTTGTAGCGCTGGGTGCTCAATTTGGCCTTTTACAAAAAGCAGAAGTGACCCACAATGTGAATGGGCAAAATACAACATTGGCAGCATTTGCTAATCACATTGCAGGAGGAGGAGACCCATACAACTTTAATTCTATTGCCATTGCCGGTCTAACTTCTAATGGCGAACCAGCCAATGACAAAGACCTATTTCAATCTTCCGACATTCAAGGATTTCTTGGGATAGGAATTCAAAGTTACTTCACTGAAAAGTTCTCTATGAGTGTTGAAGGTCGTGCCTATGGGTCATTGACTGATATCAATGCTGAAAAATGGAGATTAGACGGCTATAAAGATGGCAAAAGACAAACGTATGGGAAAAGCCAAAATGTTGCTACTGGACTCAGAATAGCTTTTTATTACAAATTCTAATTAAAAAAGAGGAAAGCAAACTGTCGGATGTTTTCCTCTTTTTTTATTCCATAAAACCGCATATTTGACCAAATTAATCTCACATACCATATCTGTTATCACCCACCCACTTTTAATGGTGACATTAGGCTTATTGCTATGTCTCCATCTTGACCCTTATTCCTTCGGTGTATTTGATTGGACATTGAAATGGCCATTGATTATTACGATAGTGATGATGACCTTCTTTTTTCCGGCATTGGTTGTTTTTCTATTGAAACGTTTAGGCTTCATTAAAAGTTTAAATATGGAAACGACAAAGGAGCGCATTATACCTTATATAGCTACTTCTATCTTTTATCTATGGTTATACATTACAACAAAAAGTAATCCGGAGATTTCTGCATTGTTCAAAGCCTATATGCTCGGTACAATAATTACACTTTTTACCGTTTTTTTTATCAATAACTTTTATAAAATAAGTGCGCACATGGCGGGAATGGGTGGATTAATCATGCTTACTCTTTTAATGAGCTACCGCATTGAAGCAAATGATGCGTTGGGAATATTGAGCAGTAGAATGCCGAATCTTCCATCGTTTTTTATCATATTGGGAGGATTGACAGCAGGATCAAGGCTTACTTTACTTGCGCACAAATGGCATGAGTTATTAGCCGGATTTATTGTCGGCCTGATAGGGGTGGCGATTGCTTTAAAAATATACCTACTTTTCTGACACGTCATACTAAATGGGGAGGATATCTACCTAAAAAAATTAATTCGTTACACACGCTATTGTGGAAAGAATTAAAATAAAAGTAACTTTGCAGTCCGATGGCAGAAAAATTTAAAAATATTGAAATAAAAAACAAAAAAGCATCTTTCGAATATTTCTTACTTCAAAAATACGAAGCAGGAATCATTCTAAAGGGCACAGAGATAAAGGCTATACGATTGGGAGCAGCCAACTTAACTGATGCCTTTTGCTATATCAGAAGTGGTGAAGTCTTTGTCAAAAATCTTTTTATATCGGAATACAGTCAGGGATCATATTACAACCATGAAGCCCGAAGAGAACGCAAATTATTACTCAACAAGGGTGAATTAAAAAAAATTGAAAGAAAGCTTTCAGAAAAAGGATTTACATTGGTACCTCTAAGATTATATGTTACAGAAAGAGGCTTTGCCAAATTGGAGATTTCACTGGCTCAAGGTAAAAAGATGTACGATAAACGGGCTAGTATCAAAGAAAAGGATACACAGCGTGACTTAGATCGTTATAAAGTGACTAGATAATGGAATTTAGCCTAATTGTGCCCATCTTCAACGAAGAAGAAAACATCAAAATACTGTATCAAAGATGTAAAGCTATATTGGTGACAACCTTTGCTTCACACGAAATTATCTTTATCAACGACGCCAGTAAAGACAATTCTTTACTTCTTATCAAGCAACTAGCTCAGCAAGACCCAACCATTAAGTACATTGACCTAAGCCGTAATTTTGGACACCAAATAGCCGTTATGGCCGGCTTGGATTGCGCCTCCGGCCAAACTATCGGAATCATTGACGCCGACCTCCAGGATCCACCGGAATTGATCTCCGAAATGTACCAAAAGATGAAGTCCGGATACGAAGTCGTCTATGCCCAACGTCAAAAAAGAGAAGGTGAAACGTGGTTTAAAAAAAAGACCGCCGGGTTATATTATAGATTGCTTTCTTCTCTCACCAATATCAATATTCCGCTGGATACCGGCGACTTTAGACTCATAGACCGTAAGATTCTCAACGTCTTGAAACAAATGCCCGAAAAAAACAAGTTCCTGAGAGGGCAAATTGCTTGGGCAGGGTTTAACCAAACCTTTGTCGAGTATAATAGGTCGGCACGCAATGCCGGGACAACCGGATATAATCTCCGTAAAATGCTTCGCCTTGCAATTGATGGAATCACAGCATTTTCGGGCGTTCCACTCAAAATGGTTACTTACTTTGGCATTATTGTTAGCCTCTTTGCATTTATTACAACGCTCTATGTGTTGTACTCTATCTACATTGAAGAAAACTTTGTGCCCGGATGGGGCTCTCTTATGATAAGTGTGCTATTTATTGGCGGCGTTCAAATGATTGCAATCGGCATTATCGGAGAATATTTAAGCCGTATGAACCAAAATATCCTAAATAGACCGCTGTATATCATCAAAGAAAGTAATATTGACAAATCATAAATAAGTCTTTAGAGTATATTTCTCCTATGATACATTCAAATTAACTCCTTACAGCTATTTGAGATTCAATTGATCAATGCACCAATGAAGGGAAATCAAAGCTGTTCTTACTTTTGACGAGCTTTACTTTGTTCGGCTTTCTTTTTCACCAACTTATCAACTTTTTCTTTCTGCTTCTTAAAGTAATATTCTGCAAGTTGCTCAAATTGAATGGGTTGATTATTGAGGGATCTATGATAAGCAGCAATAATACAATCAATCATATCATCGGTGTTGTAAATCTTATTGTTCTGAAACCATAAAGTTAAACGACTCCCTTCCTGAATATACCACCTGGCATTGATATATTTGCCAAAGGAAAAGTGAGTTTTCCGTCGAGCATTATCCTCAGACATTTCTTTAAATTTCTTTTTAGCTCCATCCTCCATTATTTTATTGAGTTCAGCTATGGCATCATTCAAATCCTTTGGAATATACTTTCCCTCAATGCGAGTAAGTTTAACGCGTCTTTCAAACTCCTTGATAACAGATGAATCCACCGGAAAATCCGTAATCACCTGCCCTTGTGCGCCTATACACAGACCAAAGAACGTAATCAACGCAAAAAAATACCTCATATTAAAAAATATTTCATTGTATAAAAACGCTGTAAACATATAATAAATTACACAAAGACCACACAACCTTAATCTTTTAATAACTCTTTAAATTAAAAATTTTAGATTTGTCAGGATATTACAATATCCTTTAAAGCAAAAACCTTTATAAAATATAGCATGAGACACTTAGGCACGCTGTTTTCAGGATTAATACTGATTGGGTTTATTTATTTTCTAAGTTCAAAATGGGGAGCTACTCCCCCAATAGGGAAACTATTAAGCCCGACACATGGATACTTACAGGATCCAGAGCTCAACGATTATTATCAGAAATCTGTCACCTTGTCGCTGACGGGGGTGAAGAATCCTGTCCATGTATATTTTGATGATCGGATGGTTCCACACATCTTTGCCGACAATGATGAGGATGCCTATTTTGTTCAAGGTTACTTACACGCTAAAGACAGGTTGTGGCAGATGGAATTTCAAACGCACTTTGCTGCTGGTCGTCTGAGCGAAATCGTAGGAGCAAAAGCCTTACCAATTGACCGTGCAAACAGAAGACTGGGTATGGTATATGCGGCTGAACTTAGTCTTGCTGAGATGGAAAAAGATACTTTAACTTATCAGTCGCTAAACGCATATACAGCCGGTGTAAATGCCTATATCAGTGGTTTATCTGAAAAAGATTACCCCTTGGAATACAAAATATTAGACTATAGTCCGGAGCCATGGACAAATCTGAAATCAGCCTTACTAAGCAAATATATGGCTAAAGATCTTGCAGCTTATGATGACGACTTTGAGAGAACTGCCGTGATTGCAACACTTGGCAAAGAAGTTTTTGACTTAATGTATCCCAATAGAGAAGATTCCATTGACCCTATTATACCCAAAGAATTTGTACCATCATCTGGGAAAATGATACCGAAATCTGTATCAGATACCAATTACTTTCATCCCGAAATGCCTAATCTTATTATGCCTGATAAACCTGACAAAGACAATGGCAGCAACAATTGGGCATTAGCAGGCAATTTAACAGCAACAGGTTATCCTATTTTGTGCAATGATCCACATCTAAAATTAAGATTACCATCTATATGGTATGAAATTCAACTTACGACACCTGATTATTCTTGCTATGGCGTGTCTATTCCCGGAGCACCGGGTATTTTAATCGGATTTAACCAACACATCGCCTTTGGTACAACAAATGCGATGCGCGATGTACTGGATTATTATGAAATCAAATTTAAGGATAAGTCAAAAAGTCAATATTTGTATAAAGGCAAATGGAATAATGCCTCACAACGATTGGAGGAGTTTGCCATAAGAGGCCAATCATCAATAACGGATACTGTAATTTACACACATTTTGGACCGGTTGTATATGATGAAAAATACCAAGGTCTAAAAAATGGAAAACCAAGGTCAAATCGCAATAAATACTATGCTGCAAGATGGAAGGCTCATGATCCGAGTAATGACATAATCACTTTCTTGATGCTTAACAGAGCAAAGAATTATGATGATTACCGAAATGCTATCAGTCGATTTTCGTGTCCCGGACAAAATCTGATTTTTGCATCTACATCAGGAGATATTGCAATTACTCAGCAAGGTGTTTTTCCTGCAAAATGGAAATATCAAGGAGAATTTATCATGGAAGGTCAGGATTCGTCGTATGAGTGGCAAGGTATGATTCCTCCTGAGGAAGTGCTGACCATGAAAAATCCAAAACGTGGCTTCGTCAGCTCTGCCAACCAACTTCCGGTTGATCCCAAAGGCTATCCTTATTACTTAGGAGGAGACTATGTCTATGAACGAGGTTACAGAATTAATCAAATATTGAGAAAAATTCACAAAGCCACTGTTCAAGATATGATGAACTTACAAAATGATAATTTCAACACAAGAGCGCATCAGATAAGACCATTGCTTTTAAATACTTTAAAAAGTCAAAATCTTCCACCCGATGCAAAAAAATATTTTCATATTTTGGAAGACTGGAATCTCTTTAATGACAGTAATAGCGAAGGAGCTACCGTTTATTCGCTTTTAATGGATAGCCTAAATCAAAATATTTGGGGAGATGAATTAAGAAAATCTGTAATCGGTAGTTTACCGGAAAGCAATACCCTTGTTCAAAACTTATTGAAAAATAAAGATTTCTTATGTGTAGATAATATTGATACGCCTGAAAAAGAAACCTTTGAACAACAACTTAATAAATCCTTCCTCTCTATAATTCCGGAATTAAATAAAGTTAAAAATTCAGGAAAGTTGGCATGGGGTCAATATAAACAAACAGGTATTCCTCATTTAATAGATCAAAAACAAAATATGCCGGCTTTAAGCAGGTTAAATTTGAATGTAGGCGGCGGTGAAGGTATTGTAAATGCCACCAAACAAAGCCATGGCCCAAGCTGGAAAATGATTGTTTCTTTGTCAACACCAATTGAAGCCTGGGGCGTATATCCCGGAGGGCAATCTGGTCATCCGGGCAATCAATATTATGACACAGGCGTAACTACATGGGCTTCAGGCAGCTATTTCAAGCTTTGGCTCATGACTGCAGACGAGTCAAACAGTACAAAAGTTAAACAAACTATTGTTTTCAATCCTTAATATATTCACATGAAATTCACTAAATACCTGATATTTATTCTTGGTTCTATCCTTATTGCTTTCTTGTGTGCATATCTTGGCCCTTGGTGGCTGATTGTTTTCGGCCCAATAGTGTTTGGTTTTAGCTTAAAACTTTCCCATACCGAATCTTTTATGTTAGGTGCACTATCTCTCTGCTTATTTTGGGGCGGATTATTTGCCTATGAGGCAGGAAGTACGGGAGGCTTAATTTTTGAAAAAATAGCCTTTCTTATACCTTTAAATGGGTCAAAGACAACACTCATTACCGTTTCACTTACTATAATAAGTATTTTAGGCGGCCTGGCAGGACTTAATGGTAGCTATTTGAAAAGAAGCATGCAACTTAACAAATAATACAAAGAAAGCGATTAAAATAGCCTTCTCCGCTATTTTAATTCTTTGATTTTAATATTTCTAAATTGAACCATATTTCCATGGTCTTGCAGGCATATTCTCCCACGTTTATAGGTACCAAATCCCGACCATTGATTAAACTTACTCTTAGAAATCAATTCCTTCCAGGAATCGTTCCACATAGTCGTTTCAACTACTTTCACCTTATTCAATATAAAGGTCAACTTTCCGTGATTTGAGATAATTTCGACATGATTCCATTGACCATAAGGCTTAGCAGTTTCGACTTTGCATGGAATTAAATCGTACAAATCCCCTGCCCTATGCTTGTGAATCTTTCCATCCGGGTGGCCATCATTATCCAAAATCTGCATTTCTGGTCCAGTTTCATAAGAATTAGGATACTTCGACATGTCTTCATGTACATAAATCATGATGCCGCTATTCCCGCCTTTTGAAATATTCCATTCAAGTGAAAGATGAAAATTTTCATATTCCTTGTCAGTGACAATATCGCCCCCACCCTTAATTTTCCAGCCATCTTTACCTAAAGTATCCAAATAAAGAATGCCATCTTTAACTTTCCAAGCCTCACCAATACCGGCTGCACCATAAGTATGCCATCCCTTGGTCGTTTTTCCATCAAAGAGTGGCGTCCACCTTTTTTTATCTGGGCTTCCCACCTTTATCATGATACCTGACAATATTAAGGTCATCAATAATCCTAACTTCATTGTATGAATATTTTTTAATTTACTTCCATTTCATCTTTCAAACCAAGAATTAACTTGTTGCTTTCACGGGACTTTTGTGTTGCAGCAAAGTCATCAAATGCCTTATCGGTAACCGGAATAATATGATTATTGATAAAGGATACTCCTTCCTTTGCTCCAACTTCCGGATGCTTGATACAACATTCCCATTCAAGGACTGCCCAACCTTCATAACCATACTGAGCTAATTTTGAAAAAATTGATTTAAAATCCACTTGACCATCTCCCGGTGATCGATATCGCCCTGCTCTATTCAACCAGGATTGATACCCACCAAATGTGCCTTGCCGCCCAGTGGGGTTAAACTCAGCATCTTTTACATGAAAAGCCTTTATTTTCTCATGATAAAAGTCAATATATTGCAAATAATCCAATTGCTGTAATACAAAATGGGACGGATCATAGAGAATACAAGCTCTTGGATGGTTATCAACAGCTTCTAAAAACATTTCATAAGTCTCCCCATCAAAAATATCTTCGCCCGGATGAACTTCATAACATATATCCACTCCTGCTTCATCAAAAGCATTTAAAATCGGTGTCCATCGCTTTGCTAATTCTTTAAATCCTTCTTCTACTAATCCGGCAGGTCGCTGCGGCCATGGATGAAAAGTATGCCATAGCAGTGAACCACTAAATGTTGCATGAGCCTCCAAACCCAGATGGCGAGATGCTCTTGCCGCGTAATTCAATTGTTGAATTGCCCACTCTGTCCGCCCTTTTGGGTTATTTTGTATTTCCTTCGGTGCAAAACCATCAAACAAAGTATCAAAAGCCGGATGTACAGCCACCAATTGTCCTTGAATATGCGTAGAAAGTTCAGAAATAACTAAACCATAACTATTGATTTTCCCATTTAATTCATCCGCATACACCTTACTCTCTGCAGCTAACTTTAAATCAATAAATCGATCATCCAGCGTAGGTAATTGTATTGCTTTATATCCCAAATCACTTGCCCAACGACAAATGCTATCTAAATTATTAAATGGTGCTTTATCACTGATAAATTGTGCTAAAAAAATCCCGGGACCTTTAATTGTTCGCATTTTCACGATTTTTATACTAAACAAAGGTGAAAATACAGAAATACATTAATCATACAAACAATCAATGCCGTTAAAATAAAAAAAGTTGACTATCCACTAAAATGTGCATTTATAAATGCAACTAAATTAATAATCATGTCATTGGTAGAGGCTGTATTCCAATCACCATGACCACCGGGATAAACATACATTTTATTTGGTACATGTGCAGTATTTAACGTATTCTCTAAAATTGATTTTTGAGAAATAGGTATTAATGGGTCGGTCTCACCAAAAAAACCAATGGTTGGTGGCGACTCAGAATTAACATATTTCACAGGGCTCACATCATAAAACAATGATTTATTATTCGAATAGTCAATAGTACCTGTATATCCCGCCAAAACTCCTAAATAAAATATATTAGAAGTATAAGCTACATCTGTGAAATCACAAGGACCAACCATATTGCCGATAGCCTTTACTTGATGCAGAGGATCAAAACCATATCCATAAAGCATCGCCAAATGCCCGCCTGCTGAAGTGCCAAACAAAAAATAAGATGACTTTAATTGATACTTATCATCTTGAAGGTGTTTGATAGCCTCCTTAATATCTTCAATTTGTTTTGGATTTCCCGGACTTCCATTAGTAGCTAAACGATAATTCAAGTTTACCACGGCATTGTTAGGGTACAATTGAATTATGCCATTAAAAAAATCTTTCAAATCGTCTTTATCTCCCCCTGTCCAACCGCCGCCATGTATCAAAACGAAAACGCCGGTTTTCTCCTTGCTTCTTCCCGCCGGAAGATACAAATCAAAACGCTGCTGATTATCTATACCGTATTTAATTTGATAAAGAGTATCAGCTTTATTGGCATCTAAAGAATTATCTACCATTTCATCCTTAGTACAAGATGATAATAAAAACAAATTCAATATGATTAGAGAAGACAACAACAACGGATTTTTCATATCGACCTAATTTAAAAATTCTATATGCACACTTAAACGAACTTTACACTAAAAAATGATATAAAATAAACCGTAGATTCAACCGGAATTTAGCAGTAAAGGTTTTGAAAAACCGTAAAGTGCTGATTATGAGGGACGTCCCGATGTACTAATCGTTTCAATGGTTTACAGAAATTGTTGATTACGAGTCGTAAATCGATTCAGCATTTGTCTAATCCGGAATTTGGGATCAAACCAAAATAATTGAGAACTTCAAAAATTAAGTATTATCTCTATATAGTCGTACCTTAAACCAGAATTCAGCAGTAAAGGTTTTGAAAAACCGTATAGTGCTGATTATGAGGGACGTCCCGATGTACAACTCGTAATCAATGGCTTCATTAAACCATTGATTACGAGAGTAAATCGATTCCGCAATTGTCTAATGCGGAATTTGGGTTCACATCTATTTGCTACTATTCTTGCTTTTTTTCCATTCTGTCATATTGACAACAAGAGTGCAATTCCTTATACACTGCATCATCTGCTCTTACCAATTCAGTATCATAACCGGCTTCAGCAATCTTTTTATGGATAGCCATTAAATCTGTTTTTTCGTCATTATACTTAACCGTTATCTCCTGAGAGTCAGCATTCCACGTTGCTGATTTAACTCCTTTCACCGACTTTGCTGCTGATTCAATTTTCTTTTTGCACATACCACAGTTACCGGCAACCTTAAATACTGAAGTGACATTGCCGTTCGGCACATAGCTTACCCCTTTTGCAGATGCTTTTTTGGCATTGATTTCATCGCCGACTTTAACTTCCTTGGCATCATAACCCGCCTTTTCTATTAGACCAACATACTTCTTCTTATCCACCTTGGATCCTTTCTTGACATGAAAAGTTACCATCCCTTTTTCCAAATCAACCTGTATATTCTCAACCTCCTGAGCTGTCGATAATTTCTTTGTAACACTATTTACACAAGAGTTGCAAGACATTCCTTCTACTTTCATTTGTACCGGAGTCTGACCAATTATTGTCGCAATTGCAATAAAATTGAGGATTAAAATATTTACTAATTTCATTTGTATGGATTAATTATTTTTTGTTAATTATAAAAGCTACCCTATTAGATAAACCGAAATTCAAGTTTAAAAGTTTTATACATTAATTGTTTAATACATATCTATTTTGTAAATATCAACTTTTAAAATCACTTAGAGGTTTTCTTACAACACTCCGAGGCACTTACTTTTCCGATTTTTATTTGTTTTTATCATCAGGTCAAGAGTAAAAACCCAATGAATTATTCATTAATTACGATAGAAATACACATTTAAACTCTTAGACAACTTTCAATAAATACAACGATACCGTCATACATGAAATATTGTTGTCAACCTCAGTAAATGCATATAATCTATCTAACAAAGTTGCACACACAATTCCGATACGGGATCGCGCGTGCGTGGGCAAAGATACTTTGAGGCATTAATATTATCAACTGAATACCTACCAGTTACAGCTGATTCATTCCAATTATATATTTCTATATATGATATCGTCCAAATGGGTAAATTAGGCGTTTTATCAGATTGAATGTTTTCTTTTTTTACCACAACATACTTAGAATAGTCTTTGCAGCAGTCTTTATTGTGCTTCTTCACCATAGAAAAATGAGCCTTAAAAGCACAACACGCCTTTTCTTCAGTATCATCATGGTCGCATTTCTGAGCAGTCATATACAAAGTTCCGGATACCTTGTCTCCACCACAAAAATGAGTGTTAAATGTAACGCCCATTGTGGAAAAAAATAGAGAGAAAATATTGACTATATGTATTAGAAGCATCTTCTATTTGATAATGAAAAGGCAAAGTTAAACAAGGCATTCTAAATAAAAGTTAATTGCATCCTTAATTTCTTGTTAAATTTAAGAGATAGTATTTATTAGCCTATTATCATTCTATCCAATTAATTTCCAACTCTCACTAAAACATTTTAAAAAACAAAATTAAATTTTACATGAAATTAAACCTTTGCTTTTGTATCACATCTATTAAAAAAAATATTTATGTTACAGAATGTTCTTTTACTGTCTATCTTGACAATTTTGATGTTTAGCTGCAAAAAAGAAAATCAAGATATACCAAATATTACACCGGAAGGATTGTACGAAACCGCTGTGTATGAGAAAGATGATATCAAATTGATAGAAGTCCCATATTCAATGAAAGCCAATTTTCAAAATATTCAATATTCTTCCGAAAAAACTAAATCTATTGAAAAAGAGTTGCCAAATTTGACAATAAAAATGGATATCTATTTACCACCCAATGCATTAAATAATCACAAACAACCTTTGTTGGTCATGATTCACGGCGGAGGATATTCCAGTGGAGACAAGCAAGCATGGCAAAATGAAGCGTATTCATACTCGAGGGCGGGATTCGTGTGTGCTTCACTCAATTACCGACTAACACAAAATGGTGGAAACCAATCTCCACAGATGCGTCTCTTTGCAGTGCAATGTGCCTTGGAAGATATCCAAAATGGCATTCGATTTTTAAAGAAAAATGCAGACACATACTTTATTGATACCACGAGAATCGTTGTTTTTGGTGGATCTGCCGGCGGTGGCCTCTCATTAATCAATGCAGTGGAATACGACTCTAATATCTGCACGAATGACTTCTATGGCTTTTCAAGTAAAACCAATGGCTCCATATCCACAGGAGCCACTCTAATTAACGATGATCCGGCAAGTCAAACCGGAACTTTGCACTACGATGCCAATGACTCCCCTGTCCTTCTCTTCCATGCTAAAGAAACTGATTCTTCAACAGGCGCTACATGGACAGCCAATGTCCTTCCGACTCAAAAAGCCATTCAGGAATCCGGCAATAGCTGTACTATAGTTGAACAACCCAACTTAACCCATACCGTTATACTGGAACATAGTGGGGATTATTGGAATTATTTGAAACCTTTTTTATGGTCTCAATTAAGAATAGATGGATTATGATTAAAACCCGAATTGATTTTAAACCAATGTATTTTGAAAATTGAACTTTTACAACGCTAATGTGGCAGTATAAAGTTTATCAGAAATGCTTTATTGCAAGGTTATACTTGCTTGTTATTTGAAGAAAAACATTAATCCTTGGACACAGCAAAAAACAACTGTAATTAAAGAAAACTTTATAAAAACACTGCGTTTTAATATCTGATAAAATTCCTTTAAAAAAAACTCATACATACAGAAAAATAAAAATATTAGTACTAAGATTTTAAAATTTAATATCGTATCCATCTCTTCTGTTTTTATTTAATCCTATGAAAACAACAACTCCATCGAATCAATAGTGAATCAATAAATACACCTCAGAAACACATAGAAAATACTAATATTTTTATTGTATAAAATAGTGGGATTTAACCCAAATTCCGCATTATACAAATGCGGAATCGATTTACGACTCGTAATCAATGGTTTCTGTAAACCATTGAAACGATTCGTACATCGGGATTACCCTCATAATCAGCACTATACGGTTTTTCAAAACCTTTACTGCTGAATTCGGCTTTAACCTACATCATACATACAATACTGAGTCCGTTTTTTAAAAATCAAACTAAAAAATTCGAATTCTTCCCGTTAGAAAGATTTAATACGTTGCTTTTTATTTATTAAAAAATCTAATAAAACAACTACTAACTCCTTCCGTACAGAATTAAAAATGATACTTAATAAATGTGAATTTCAAACTAATATTTATTGTATTTCGGTGTTAATGTGAAAACTTATTTTGAAACTATAATGGGTAAACCAAATAACATCTTAATAAGTTCCGCAACGTAGATTTTTTTTTATTATTTTGGAAATATTTCATCAGCTAAACGCAATGCCTTACCAAATGCCTCCAAATCAATATCGGGCAGCTGACCTTTTTCTATCAAATATTGAATTACATTCTCTGTAGCCATATTCCCCACCAAATCATCCTTTGCCATTGGACATCCGCCAAAACCTTTAATAGCAGAATCCATCCTTAAACATCCATGGCTAAAACTTGCATCTACCTTCTCATACCACTTATCCGGATGCGTGTGTAAGTGCGCCCCAAACTCAACATCGGGATATTTAGGTATCAATCCCGTAAAAAGGTACTCAATGCTCTCTCTACTGCTTACACCGATTGTGTCCGACAATGAAACTATCTCAATACCCATTTTATTTAACCGATCTACCCATTCTTCCACAATATCGAGATTCCATGGGTCACCATAAGGATTACCAAAACCCATACTTAGGTACAATACTAATTTTTTGTTTTTCTTAAGGCATATCTCATGGATGTCCTCTACCCGTATCAATGACTCCATAATGGTAGCATTGGTATTTCGCATTTGAAAAGTTTCGGATATGCTGAAAGGATAACCCAAATAAGTCACCTTCTCTTGCTCAGCCGCTTGCAATGCACCCCTCACATTGGCAATAATTACCAATAATTGGGTATTGGACAGATTCATATCTATTTGACTCAGTACTTGCGCGGTATCCGCCATTTGGGGTATGGCTTTCGGTGAAACAAAACTTCCACAATCCAAGGTATCATATCCCACACGCATCAACTGATTAATATAGGAAACTTTGGATTCAGTAGGAATAAAAACACTAATTCCCTGCATAGCATCCCGTGGACACTCAATTAATTTTACCTTTGAATTAACTTCTTTCATATTCCCTGTCAACAAATATATAACAAAATAAAATTCTAAAGATTATCTTAATCTACTTTAAGAAAACATTAAATATTGAAACAACATGCCACTATTCTTAGTTTAATGTTCAATCTTTGTAAAAAATTTAATTAAAAATTTAAACTAAAACGTATTTTATGAAAAAATTGTCTTTTTTCGCACTATTCTTAGTTCTTACGACATGCACATTTGCTCAAAATTGGAATGTGGACAAAAGCCACTCCAGACTTGGCTTTAAAGTAACCAGAATGGGCATTACAGACTTTCAAGGCAACTTTAAAAACTTCACTGTCAGCATCACTCCGGGTAAAAATGGCTTCGAAGGCGCTACAATGGATGTCAATATTGACGCAAATTCAATCAATACAGAAAATGACGCTCGAGACAACCACTTGAGATCATCAGATTTCTTCGATGTAGAAAAGTACCCGGCTATTACCTACAAAAGCGGCCCATGGAAAAAAACAGGCGACAAGACTTATGTATCAGAAGGCGCAATGACTTTTAATGGCGTTACTAAAAATGTTACGATTGACATTAAAGTAAATGGAACATTGACCAATGAAAAAAGCAAAAAAGAAATGGCAGGCATCACGATGAATGCTACTTTTAAAAGAAGTGATTTCAACTTCGTTTCCGGCGCACCGGAAGCCACATTGAGTGACGTTGTGACGCTATTCGCTACCGGCGAATTTTCAAAATAATAGCATTTCAGGGGGAGTGTAAAGGCTCCCTCATTTTTTTTTCAATCCATAATCCATACTATATGCGTAAGTTTTTGCCTTTTATCATAGGGATATTCGTGCTCAGCTCTTCCTTCATTTTAATTCCACTGACAAGCTGGAAAATTGAAAAAAATCACCTTATCTCTTTCGATAGCCCTGATGCAAGTGGCATTTTTGGATCCATCACAGGCACGGTTATTTTTGACCCAAATAATCTAAATCAATCAAAATTTGATGTCAAAATCCCGGTTGAATCCATTGATACCGACAACTTTTTAAAAAATCGTCATGCGAAAAGTGCAAAATGGTTTGATGCTGAAAAATATCCGAACATAACCTATAAATCCAGCCAAATTCTGAAAACGCAATCAGGGTATATGGTCAGAGGTACGCTCACCATTAGAAATATATCAAAACCCGTAACAATCCCTTTTAAATTTAACCCAAAAGGAAAAATAGCCACTTTTGATGCCTCATTCGTTGTCAATAGAATGGATTTTCAGATAGGCAAAGCAGGGGATATTGTTGATGACATAACCCTCAAAATCTCTATTCCGGTCAAAAAGTAACAAAACCTATACTTAATGACTTTCCCTATGGTTTGTCTGATAAAACAACAATCAATACTTCATTATCATGCTAAAAATCAGTACAAATCCGGCTTTCGAGTTATTACAAAGTAGGAGAATCCGTTGAAACTGAAATATCCTATTCAGTTATAAAATTGTTGAAAAATTGGAAAGAATATTTTGTTTTATATACATTAAGTTGAATAAATAAGAAAAAACGTACTTTTGTCGTTTATTTTGAAAATCAGGTGTGGGAAGATTAACATTTATTCTAATATTTATTGGACTGTGTACGACAACATACAGTCAGCGGGGATTTGAAGTAGGAGGTTTTGCCGGAGCAAGTTGGTATTTCGGCGACATCAACAACGAGTTCAGATTGAATAGTCCGGGAGCTACCATTGGAGCGGCATCTCGATTTAATTTTGATGAAAGGCTTTGTTTCAAGCTGGGTATTAATTACATTTGGCTTAGAGGCTATGACTATAAAAGTCCAAACTTATTTCAGCAGGCAAGAAATATTAGTTTTAACAACCACATGGCAGAGGCTGCCGGTCAATTAGAGTTCAATTTCCTAACATATCGTCACGGCAGTAGGGACAATTGGTACACTCCATATATGTTTATCGGTGGTTCTATTTTTTCACACGCCCCAAGAGCCTATTATCAAGGCAAGTGGGTTAATTTACGTGCAATGGGCACCGAAGGTCAGCAAAAAGGAAGTGAATATGCCATTACTTCAGGGGCATGGCTAGTAGGAATTGGCTTTAAATTAGACTTTTCCGATACATGGAGCATAAATGCCGAATTATCATCAAGACAAGCATTTACCGACTATTTGGACGATACCCATGGCAACTATGCCGACAACTTCCAAATTGCCTATGAACGAGGTGCTGACGCAGCTTACCTCGCCGACCCATCCATACTTATCCCGGGATTCAATGACACGAAAATAGGTCAGGAAGGACGACAGAGAGGAGATCGTTATACTTATGACGGATATACAACTTTTACTGTCGGACTGATGTATTACTTTGCCCGCGTTCCATGCCCTGAAATTTTAAAACATTAAAATCAAAAGACACTATTTCACTTTCAATCTAAAGGAAGTCACCAAGATTGTTAAAAAATTAGAATAAAAAGATAAAAATTCGACCTTTTACCTTACATTTGTCGTTGCGATTAAATTAATCTATTAAGATAACTTAATCAATATCCAATCAATTTTGTATTTGTTTTAAAAAACAATATAAAAAATTAGATTTTGATTAAAGTAATTAACCATTAACCATTACTATCGAAACAATCTTGACACTGTGGTAGGACAAATAGTTGACAAAGCTTTTCGCGTCGCCAATCTGTTAAAGAGGCCTTTAAAAGATCCTTTATTCACCCAGAGGGAAGTACTTTCCCAATTGATGATTAAATCACAACACACAGCATTTGGTATTCATCACCGTTTTTCATCCATTTTATATGGGGATAATCTCATCGAAGATTTTAGGAATTCAGTTCCCATCTTTGATTACGACAAGATTTTTGATGAATGGTGGCACCGGCTTTTAGAATGTGAACCCAATGTAACCTGGCCAGGACGTGTTCGTAATTTTGCACTAAGTTCCGGCACATCAGGTTCGGCTTCTAAATACATTCCGGTAACACGCGATATGCAAAGGAGCATGAGAAAAGCGGGATTGAGATTATTTATGAATATGCCCAACTTCAACATCGATTCTTCTATGTTTGCAAAGGCGATGTTGATGATTGGTGGTTCCGCAACGCTTACGGAGAAGTACGACTATAAAATGGGTGATTTAAGTGGTATCAATGGCGCTTCTCCCCCATTTTGGATTCGCTCGTATTATAAGCCCGGCACAGAGATAGCAAGAATTAAAGATTGGAATGAACGCACAAAGGTTATTGTAGAAAACGCACCCAAGTGGGACGTTGGCTATTTGACAGGAATACCTTCCTGGGTACAAATGACCATAAAGGCTATAATGGAACATTATAAGTTAGACTCCATACACGACTTATGGCCTAATTTAAGTGTCTTTGTGACAGGTGGCGTTAATTACCAACCGTATGATGCCGGTTTTCAGGAACTATATTCAAAGAAAGTCATAACATTAGACAGTTACCTTGCATCAGAAGGGTTTATCGGATTTCAGTCCAGAAAAGAGACCTCAGCAATGAGACTTATATTGGACAATGGCATTTTCATGGAATTTGTACCTTTTAATGAAAGTAATTTTGATGATGATGGCAATATTCTTCCATCAGCACAAAGTCTCTTGATTCACGAAGTAGATACCTATACAGATTATGCGCTCATCATATCCACCAATAGTGGCGCCTGGCGTTATGTAATTGGAGATTTAATCAGGTTTTCTGATGTCAAACAACAAGAAATACAAATTGTCGGTCGAACGAAACACTTTTTGAGCATTTGTGGAGAGCACCTATCTGTAGATAACATGACTACAGGCGTTCTTCAAGTTCAAAAAGAATTGAATGTCGCTATTAATGAGTTTACAGTCTCTGCCATAGAATTAGGCACTTCATTTGGACACAAATGGTACCTTGCTGCAGATGAAAAGCTCGATAAAGTTAAAACACGCCATATATTAGATGCAAAGTTGGCAGAAATCAATGATGACTATGCCACAGAAAGAAATGCAGGCGTCCTCAAAGAGCCTCTAATAGAATTGATTCCTACACAATGGTTTTATGATTACATGGAAAGACAAGGCAAATTAACCGGCCAAACAAAATTTCCAAGAGTTATCAAAAATCAGGCATGGAACAATTGGGAAGATTATATCCGAGAAAAAATGATGGTATATTCTCCTCAATAATGGATACATTATTTTAATTACTTTTCCAACGCTATTTATTATTTCACACAAGAACATTCTTTTTTATTTAATCCAAATATCATGACCTCTGATTTTGCACTGAATACATTATTGATTATCACCGCTATCTTAGTGGTGGTAGAAGCTGTATTTTCAGCTCTGCAAGGGAGAAATTTTTATACGGTAAAAGACACATTTTATAATTTTTACCTCATGATTTTGAATACCGGATTAGCATTCTTAATGCTGGGCATTACATTAAAGGCATTGGAGTTCTTTTATTCGTATAGTTTGAACATACCCATGAATTCCATCATATATTGGTTTTTGCTTTTCATAATACTCGACTTTGCATATTATGTCCTACATTTGGTGGATCACTATAGCCGCTTTTTCTGGGCAGTTCATGTGACACATCACAGTTCAGAATTTTTCAACCTAACTACCGGATTCCGATCTTCGGTCCTACAACCTTTATATCGGTTTGTTTATTTCATACCACTGACATTAGTCGGATTTAAACCCATAGATATATTATTTGCCCACGCCATTTGCCAGACATGGGGTGTTTTTGTACACACACAATTCATCGGAAAATTACCCGGCTGGATTGAATATATCTTTGTAACGCCTACCCACCATCGGATTCATCATGCGTCAAATATTCCATATTTAGACAAAAATATGGGTATGTTACTCATCATCTGGGATAGAATATTTGGAACATTCCAAGAGGAACAAGAAGGTGAAAAAATAAAATATGGTCTTACTCATGACATAGAAAACCTAAATCCGGTCACAGTCATTGACCACGAATGGGTAGCCCTTTGGCAGGACATGAAGAAAACCAAAAGGTGGAAAGAAAAATTGAAATATATGTTTTTCCCTCCCGGCTGGAGCCATGATGGCAGCACTATGACCAGTAATCAACTGAGAAAGAACCAACTTCATAGCAAAGAGTAAAAGGAATAAATCAAATCATTCCTATTTAACCCCAATTCATTCTTATGGCATAAATATTGTCTTTAAAAGGAATTTAGGTTTAATATATATTAAATTTGTATATGAAATAGGGCCATTTTGAAAACTTATATTATCTTTCCACTTCAAACAAACATTATATTGACATGGAAATAGGATTTCAACATTTACATTCATTATTAGCTTACATTTTATTAGCTATCCTCATCATTGCTGTCGTAGTCAATGGACTTGCATACTTTCAAGGGAAACCCTATGGTGAAACCAATCGAAAATTATCCTTGTACGCCTTGATAGCCACACACCTTCAAGTTGTAATAGGCTTAGTACTTTACTTCTTGTCACCTCTCGGCTTTTCAGCCATGTCGGGTGAAGCGATGAAAGTGAGTGAATCAAGATTTTACTTTTTGGAACATCCACTTATGATGATTTTGGCTGTGATATTAATTACAATAGGTTACAGTAAGTCCAAAAAAGCAACTGACAGTAAGAAAAAGTATAAAGTAATGCTTGGTTTTTACAGCATTGCACTGATATTTATACTTTCAAGAATTCCATGGGATAGATGGTTTAGTTGATATATTTCATAAGAATAAACAAATATCCATTTTTGGTATTTATTCAATAATTGTTTTCTTAAATACGTAAAAAATGGCAGAACATACTGCTTTAGAAATACCGGACATTTCTGACATAGCGGAAAATTTAAAAATCGGAATAGTCAGTACTGAATGGAATCCCGATATTATTCACACGATGCTTACAAGTGCTGAATTAACCTTGATTAATTCCGGGCTTCGCGCTGACCAATTGAATCATATCGTTGTACCGGGAGCATTTGAGTTACCTCTCGGCGCTAAATTACTGTTAGAGAGCGGCAAACATGATGCTATCATCTGCCTTGGGTGCGTCATCAAGGGGGAGACAAGCCATGACCAACACATCAATCGAGCAGTATCCGGAGGTCTAATGCAATTAGGGATAATGAGTGACATTCCGGTAATCTTTGGCGTCCTAACCCCAAACAACATAGAACAAGCGAAAGAACGCTCTAATGGAGTCAAAGAAGATAAAGGGAAAGAAGCAGCCATCACAGCACTTAAAATGATACTTTTGAAACATAAGTTGTCAAAGCAAAAGAAGAAAATCGGCTACGCTTGATAGTACTTTTGTTATTTCGATTTACATAAAAGTCTCAATTTTAATCGTTATACCTTTGCATCCAATCATACCGTAAAGTCTCTTTAAATTATTATTTTTGAACTTAGTATATATAACAAATTAAAATATTATACATATTATGACAATATTTTATAATTATGTAAGTAAATGGTCGAACGTGAAGGCAAATACGGTGTTTAAACCTTTAATATTGTGCCTTATATTCATACAATATCAAACAGTTTCGGCTCAAAATGATTATTGGCAACAACACGCTGAGTACAACATTGCGGTTACGTTGGATGCAGCCAAACACACACTCTCAGGCAATGAAATCGTGGCATATACCAACAATTCGCCGGATACCTTAAACCAAGTGTTTTATCACTTATATTTCAATGCTTTCCAACCCAATAGTGGTATGGATGTCAGAAGTCGAACCATTGCAGATCCTGACACCAGGGTGCTCGACCGCATCAACAAGCTTAAACCCGATGAAATTGGAAAATACGACATTAAATCTATCACATGCAATGGCGTACCTGTCAAGAATTTTACGATTCAAGGTACAATTTTGTCGGTTGAATTAAACAAAGGTATTTTACCGGGTGAAACAGTCCGTTTCAGCATAGATTATTCATGCCAAATTCCGGTGCAAATACGACGCACAGGTAGATATAACAAGGAAAATGTGGCTTATTCCATGTCACAATGGTATCCCAAAATGGCAGAATATGATCGCAATGGTTGGGCAACCGACCCCTATATAGGAAGAGAGTTTTATGGCGTTTGGGGCAAATTCGATATCTATTTAACACTTCCTGATTCTTTTAAAGTAGCAGGAACAGGCAATATTGTGTCTCAAGAAACTAAAATTCAGAACCAAGGTAAAAAGAAAAAGCCTATTAAAACAACCACCTACCACATGCAGGCCGATAATGTCCATGATTTCATGTGGGCTGCTGACCCCCATTATCAAATAGATACTCTAAAGGCTAAAGATGGCTTGATTCTTATCTTCGCTTATAAAAAGGACTTGAAATCTATCCAAAATTGGAAAGAACTTCAACCCATCATGAAAGAAGCTATTTTATATGCCTCAGAGAGATTTGGCCCTTATCCATACCACCAGTTTTCCTTCATTCAAGGCGGAGATGGTGGCATGGAATACCCAATGTCCACCTTAATAATGGGCGAATTGAGCTTGCCGGGCTTAGTGAGTGTCAGTGTCCATGAAATGATGCATTCATGGTATCAGGGCGTCCTCGGATTCAATGAGTCACTTTATGCCTGGATGGATGAAGGCTTCACATCGTATGCCGAAGAATTAGTAAAAGAACATTTAAGATCCTTGAAAATGTTTCCGGGATCAGTGTCTGAAAACCCTTTTTTAAAGGATGGGCAAGGGTTAATCAACTTCACCAAATCCGGCAAAGCTGAACCACTTTCTATTCATGCCGATCACTTCACCACCAACGCTGCATATTCTGTAGCATCGTATGTCAAAGGAGCATTGTTTTTGTCGCAATTGGGCTACGTCGTTGGGGAAAATGTCCTTCAGTCGGGTTTGTACAAATTTTATCAAGATTGGAAATTTAAACATCCTACCGGTCAAGACTTTATACATATTATGGAACAACAATCGGGAATGACCCTCGATTGGTATTATCAATATATGATCAATACGACGATGCTCCCGGATTACGCAATCGAACAGGTCATGGTCGCCGATCAAGCAACCAAAATAGATTTGAGTAAAAAATCACAAATGCCTATGCCTGTTGATATAGTGGTTACAACAAAGGATAATAATATTCATTATTACTCGATTCCTGTGGATTTAATGCTCAAAGGTAAAAACAAGGATAGCAATATGGGCACTTTAACTATTTTACCTTTCTGGACATGGACTAACCCGACATATAGTTGTACTTTGGATATTCCTTTACAAAATATAAAAAGTATTGAGATCGATCCATCGAAGAGAATGCTTGACAGTGATAGGAATAATAACGTATGGGAAAATAAATAAATCCAAATACAACTCCTTTTTTCAAACTATTTAGAAGATAATCTAAAGGAATGCTTCAGTATATTTTGTGTGCAAATACATTATATTTGCTTAAAATAAAATGGATGATTAAAAAACTCAACTATATAACATGGATGCTGATTGTTTTAGTCGGCATATCTTCATGTAAAACGGGTGCTGTAGCCACAACAAATGGCACTAAATCCGGACAGTTATCGGATGCCACAAGTATTCAAAACAGACATCTCAACGACATTGCTTTAAATGGGAAAGTTTATTCCGCAATATGGCAACAAAACGCAGGTGAATTTCGAGCGCTTTGTTATCAAGCATATAATGTAGCAACCCGTTATTTAGACCTTGAAATGGCAAATAACCATCAGCGCCCGCTTGCTATTATAACAGATGTGGATGAAACCTTTTTAGACAACTCTCCTTATGCTGTTACGCAGGCTCTTGTAGGAAATGAATTTGATAATAAATCATGGATGGAATGGACGGCTAAAGGCGAAGCTATTGCATTTCCCGGTTCCGTGGACTTTTTTAACCACGCCGCTGCCAAAGGTATAGAAGTTTTTTATATCACCAATCGCTCGACGAAAGAATTGGAGGGAACACGTAGAAATCTGAAAAATCTGGGATTTCCGTTTGCAGATGATGTCCACCTTATGATGATGGATGGTACATCCGATAAAGAAACAAGAAGACTCGCAGTCCTTGAAAAATACGAAGTCATCATGTACCTCGGCGACAATCTTAATGACTTTTCTAAAGTCTTTTACAAACTTTCTCAAGCCGATCGCAACCAAAAAACAGACGAATTGGCTGCTGAATTTGGTTCCAAATTTATTGTTTTACCCAATTCAGGATACGGCAATTGGGAATCCGCCATTCCGGGTTATAATTCACACGCTACGCCCGTTCAGAAAGATTCTATTTTCTTAAATTCTCTAAAAAAATATTAAACTCAAACTCCACATTACACAATTCAGTAATCGATATACGACTTGTAATCAATGGTTAAAGTAAAATCATTGAAACGATTTTGGTAAAAGAAATTTGACTTTTCTTGTGACTATAATTTAGTCTGGTTGATAATATTACCTAAATCATTGCGATAATTTTTTCCAATTGGTAAAAGCTTAGATTGACCTTTCTCAATGACTTCCACCATATTGCCTACAATGGCATTGATCTTGTCAATTGAAACGATGAAAGACCGATGAATACGGATAAATTTATCAATAGGAAGTTTTTCTTCAAGGCTTTTCATTGTCTGAAGCGTTATGATGCGCGTCTGTTCCGTCCGGATAATGACATAATCTTTAAGTCCTTCGATGTACAACATATCATCATAGTTGACTTTCAACAATTTTTTGTCCGCTTTAACAAACATATATTCCTGATTAACCGCTGGTTTTACTTCATAGCGTATTTCAGATTTTGAACCGAATTCCTCTCTTGCTTTGGCAATGGTTTTATTGAATCGCTCCAGAGAGACCGGCTTCAAAAGGTAATCCAATACATCCAACTCAAAGCCTTCCACTGCAAAATTAGGATAAGCCGTGCAAAAAACCACAGTAGGTGGCTCTTCGAGGGACTTCAAAAAGTCGATACCCGTCATCTCAGGCATTTGGATATCCAAAAAAAGGAGATCAACCCGTTCATTATTCAAAATTTCTCTTGCGTGAGATACACTCTCACAACGTTCTACTAATCGCAGATCCGGAATCTGTTCGATATAAGTCTCTAGTATGTCAAGCGCTAAAGGCTCATCATCAACAATTAATACATTTATCATAATTAAATATTTTGATTATCTAATAAAAGCGACAAGTCAACACTATAAATGTAGTCATCTTCTCTAATATTTATGGCATAATTATTGGGATAGACCAAATTAAGTCTTTCTTGTACATTTTTCAGCCCAATTCCACCTACAGGCTTCATGGATTGACTATTGGATATCTTCATCCGCTTGCTATTTTCCAAAACAAAATGGATGACTTGATTTTCTACAGTGATATCTAACCGCACATAACCTTTTTCGTTTTTTGCTCCGATTCCGCCGTGTTTAAAGGCGTTTTCAACAAAATTTATAAAAATCAAAGGGGCGATAAATTTATTTTCCAGGTCACCATGGACTTCCAGTTCAATGTCCATTTTATTTCCAATACGCAGTCTTTCCAAGTCGAGATAATTACGAAGATAATTGATTTCTTTATCAAGGGGCACTCTTTTTTCATTGCATTCATATAGCATATAGCGCATCATTTCACTTAACTTAATAACCATAGTTGGCGCCATATCAGACTTTTTAAGTGTTAGAGCGTACAGGCTATTAAGGATATTAAATAAAAAATGAGGATTAATCTGTGATTTTAAAAACTTCAATTCAGTCTGAATCTGCTCCGTTTTTAATTCTTGTTTTTCGCGCTCATTGCGCACCCATTCAATACTGATGACAAAAAGAGTTGAGGCAACAGCAATAAATAAATGTAGGAAAAAGTAAATTATCTGATTTCTATAAATCAAATTACTCTGCATACTGGAAAAATCAGTATAAAGCCAAAATTCAAAAACAACTCTTGAAAAAGTTACTAATAGGACTAATATCAACAAATACACCAAGTAGATAGCTATCCTATTTTTACTGAGATATCGAGGAACCAATACCATTGTATTAATATACACCAATACCATAAAAAATGCAACTTGACCAATTTGGGCAATGATAGTTATGCCAAGGTTAAAACTCCCGTTTTCTAGAAAAATAAGTAAAATAAGAAGTGTCAACCAAAAGGCTGTGTGATAGACTACTTTAGCGGTAAGGAACCGATATAAGGTATTAATTCGTTTTTTTACACTATCCTCCACTAGTTCAATGGTATGAGACTCAAAGATAGTTCAATCTCATACTTTCTTTGCCTTAAAATAGATAAACATCCACATAAACAAGACAAGAATAATAGATGAGCATACAATCTGCATTTTCAGCCATTTCAATAAATTCTTTATCGCCATGTTGATTTGATGAGAGCGATACCCGACTGCTCATCGTATATGATAAGCATAATAATAGTGTTATACTTATGATTTTCATGATAATATTTTATTGTTTAATATCGAAACGACCATCGGTAAGATGGATTATTTTTCCGGTGATCGGGTCTTGCAGTCGAATTTCAAAAGTACCGGATATGATATGGTCATCCAGACGGAGAATGTTCAATACTCCAGTGATCGTATCATTGGTATAGTATTCACTTCCTCCTAATGGTGCATCATCGATATACTCACCAATGCCTGTGGATGAACTTAATTCCGATATAATATATGTCTTTTTTCCTATTAATTCATAAAAATTAATCCTTATTGAACCATAAGGATCCCCCCCCCCAAAAAAAATTTTAATTTTTCCATCGGCATACTTTCCCCATGATACACTCGATTCTCCGGCTTTTATTGATCCCTTCTTATTGTGCGGCACACCATCCACATAGAAGCCCATGGTATTAGCACCGGTGGTGGTGATGGGCACGAGGTCAGGTATAGGACCTTCTTTGTGGCAGGAGGAAGCAGAGAAGATGAAAGTTGTTAAGATTATAAAAAGCAGTTGCGATAATGTGTTTTTCATATTTTTATTATTTTTTTATTTCACAAATTTGATGAACATTTATATTTTATTAACAGTGGATAGTTTACGAAAGTTTGATTTTTTTAATGCCCTATAACAATTGGATATTTGCAAAAGTCCAAATACAATGGTCTAAGCAATTATCATATCGGCATATTGCTATAGCATTAAAACGATACACATTGGGGCATTCCACATAATCAGCAAATATGGTTTCTCAAATCCCTTATTATTGAATTGCATCTTACTAATTCGCAACGAGTTGAATATCAATGTTGTGAAAAGACATAGTTTTGTGACTATTTGAACCTCAATACAGCTAAAAGTTAGCTAAATATTTCTAAAGACAATATTTTGGTTATAATTTTAATTCGGTTTAATTCACAAAAGACAAAATATCTTTATTTTCGACCAAAATCAGCCGGAATCTCGCCCCATTTTTCAGTCTCCCACTTGACAATTGGATTTTGATAGGTGTTTTTCTTGAGCCAATCTTCGGCACGATGAATTAATTCGAAAATCATTTCATTGTGATGAGTACGTTCTAATTTTGTATTGGCTTTTCCTTTTTTCACCCATGACATAGCTGTTCGGCTATCTGAATATATCGTCACATCATCTTTTCCTAATTTTTTCAATAAAGCGAGTGCATGAACCAGGGCTAAGAATTCTCCGATATTATTAGTACCATCTCGAAATGGACCTTGAATAAAGATCTCTTTCTTAGAATAAGTTTCTACACCCCTATATTCCATCAAACCCGGGTTTCCACTGCATGCAGCATCAACACTTATGCTATTTTTGACAATCAAATTATTATACGCAGATACTGGCAATACAACAGACGATTTAGAGGTAATAGACTGACTATAAGGTCGTTGAAAAGCAAAGAGTGCTTCTTCTTTGGTAGGAAAGCTCTTGTACTGCGCTCCTTCAAAGCCGAATATCTGACTGTTACATTCATCCCATGAATCGAAAATTCCAGTATTCCTTCCCTTCCAAACTACATAAAACTTAACCTTCTTCTTTTTCATACATTGAAATTCAAATACAAAGATATTATAATACTTTACAAAGTGTTATTACTCAAATCAACATGTGTATAACAAATTTCCCTAATACTTCAATATCTTCCCCCTCTATTACCAATATAATAAATGGAAACGATTCCCTCAGGCATCGTCGAATCTGTGAATTATATAGCTTCTTGAACAATGATGAACATTCTGTACAGCATAATCCCGAAGGGATGATATTTTTATAGAAAACGTAGCATAATATTTTCAAAATCCCGAAGGGATGACATTATTACAAACCAAGAAAAAATGTATCTTCTCAAAAAAAACTGGAACGAATAGATGAAATAATCATTTCACCCATTCTGGGTTCCTCTTTCTACCATTGAATCTATTCTATAATAAAGGCAACCCTTCGGGTTTATAATGATAAAAAATGGGGTTGGATTCAGCTCGTCCAAAAAAGTATGAAAAATTTTTACAAACAATATAGCTGAATAATTACAATAAATGTAATAGGCTAAATTCTTTAGTTTATACATTAATATCATCGGTATTTTACGAAAAGTAATCAGTCTAGCTTATATTTCTATTTTGTATATCTCCTCTAAAGTGAAAGAACCAAATAATGAAGCCATTCCTTCCAAAGTGTTTATCTATCAATTAAAAAGTCATACGAAGATTGGAATAAAAAATGGAAGGGAAATTTGTTATACACACAAATCAACTTATCCACAAACAGCTTTTTTGTAAAAAAAATACAAAAATATTTTACTTTTTTGGTAACGATATAAAACATTTTACTATATTTGACAATAATTTTGTATTTAGAAATATATTATTATCTCTATTTAAAGGTATCACTAAATTAAATCACCTGTTGGATTTCATTGAAAATATCTATTTATTTAACAGATAATACAATTTTAGCAATTTAATAACATTATAAATATAATTACTATGAAAATGAAATTAATCTTATCAATTCTCTTGATCAGCTCATTAGGCCTGTTATCTTCTTGTAAAAAAGACGAAGATTCACCTAAAACAAAGACCGAGATGCTTACCGGGACATCCTGTTGGAAATTAGTTAAATCCGAACTTAAAAATGAAACCGGTGTGTATGTCGATAACACAGCAGATTCTTATGATGCATGTGAGCTGGATGATTGTACAAAATTCACAACAGATGGAAAATTTGTCTCAACGGACAATGGCGTAAAATGCGATGAAGGAGCAACTGTTATTGAAGAAGGAACCTGGAAATTAAAAAACAACGACACAGAGTTGGAATTAACGAGCAGTGGTGGAGATACGGGAACTGTAAAAATTGAAAAACTTGATTCAAAAAATTTGGTTACAGTACTTGAAGTTTTCGGCCTATCAGTGAGGCTCACCTATGTAAATTAATCCCGAATTCAGCAGTAAAGGTTTTGAAAAACCGTATAGTGCTGATTATGAGGGTTAATCCCGATGTACGACTCGTAATCAATGGTTTCTGTAAACCATTGATTACGAGTCGTAAATCGATTCCGCATTTGTCTAATGCGGAATTTGGGTTAATACTATCCAATCAAAAAAACATCCTCCGATACATCGTCGGGGGATTTTTTTTGTCCAACACTCAACTATTTAACATCCCGGATTGTTTTAGTCCAAACTATTGTTAAATGATTGATACACATGCTCACTTGTATGCCGAGGAGTTTAATGAGGATAGAGAAAATATGCTTATACGAGCTAAAAATGCCGGTATCAATAGAATTTTACTGCCCAATATTGACCTTTCAAGTATTGAATCTATGCACTTGCTTGAAAAGGAATCAGAAGGCTATTGCCTTTCCATGATGGGTCTGCACCCTTGTTCAGTCAAATCTAACTTCCATGAAGTTTTAACGCACCTTAAATCATGGCTAGAGGCAAGATCCTACATAGCCATCGGTGAAATTGGCATAGATTTATACTGGGACAAGACCACACTTACTATTCAGAGCGAGGCCTTCGAAGAACAACTATCTTGGGGACACCAATATGGTATTCCCGTCAGCATACACTCGCGGGACAGTACACAAGAAGTTATCGATATTTTAACTTCGCAAAAGAATATGCTTTCAGGAGGTGTGATGCATTGCTTTTCAGGCACGGTCGATCAGATGTTTACTTTGATGGAACTTGGTTTCTATATAGGAATAGGAGGATCTTCAACATATAAGAACACAAATCTCGTTCCGGTTATTGAACAAGCGCCTCTCGACCGAATTTTGCTGGAAACCGATGCACCTTATCTTACGCCCGTCCCCCATCGAGGTAAAAGAAATGAAAGTGCATACATACCAATAATAGCTCAACGTGTAGCATCTATAAAAGGCATAACCATTGATGAAATAGCCACTTCTACCTCTGAGAACGCAACCAGATTATTTTCTTTACAAACTGTACCTTTATTATCATGAAACTAATCAATGCTGATTCGCTTCATTTTCTTTCGAAAGTTAGACCAGGGAAAGTTTTCAATGCAATTAAAGTCGTCTCTTCTTATTATATCACTCGTTGGACCGGCAAGGCTATACAATGGGGTCTGCCAATCACTATAAGTATTGAGCCTACAACTGCTTGCAACCTTAGGTGTCCGGAATGTCCCAGCGGACTAAGGGCTTTTTCACGCCCCACAGGCAATCTGAAGGAGGATTTCTTTAGAAAAATAATTGACGAATTAGGAGACAAGCTTTTTTATTTAATATTCTATTTCCAAGGAGAGCCTTATATCAACCCTAAGTTCTTAGAGATGGTGAACTATGCTTCGCAACGCGGTATTTACACGATTACATCAACCAATGGTCATTTTCTGGATGACAAAAGAGCAAAAGAAACCATTGAATCCGGCCTCAGTCGCATAATTATCTCTGTAGATGGAACAACCCAAGAAACTTATGAAAGTTATAGGCGGGAAGGGACATTAGAAACGGTAATTGAAGGCGCAAAGAACTTAGTAAAATGGAAAAGACAATTAAATTCTAAAACACCACACATTATTTTTCAATTCTTGGTGGTGAAGCCCAACGAGCATCAAATTCATGATATTTACAGACTTGCCGAAGAAATTGGCGTGGACGAAGTTAAATTAAAAACCGCGCAGATATACGATTACGAAGATGGTAATGAGCTAATCCCAACTATTGACAGATATAGCCGTTATAGACAAGGGCCCGACGGAAAATATTCTATAAAAAATGAACTTTTAAACCATTGTTGGAAACTATGGCATAGCTGCGTCATCACATGGAATGGGATGGTTGTCCCTTGTTGCTTTGATAAAGATGCCAAATATCAACTTGGAGATCTTAAAAAAGATTCATTCAAAGAAATATGGCACAATCAAAACTACCAGCAATTTCGAAGCCAAATCCTGAAAGGGCGTGACCAAATCGATATCTGCAAAAATTGTACGGAGGGTTGTAAAGTATGGGAAAAAATCTAATTACATCAACACAATTATTCTCAAATTCTACCCTGCACTAATTCATGTTATAAGTAAAAGTATTGTCTTTATAAGGCATTTGGGTTCAGTTTGCTTACAAATCAAGTATCATTCCCGCCCAAATATTAAATGTCGGATAGGAATTGTATATTCAAACCGTTGATTGTTCTTCTTATCAATACATTCCATCGTAACAGTCGGATTATCGGCATTCCAGTCAAAGGTCAATAAACCAAAATTATTTTCCATCACCGGACCTTCAATTCTATTTATATTAGGAGTGGCGAATTTCCAGGTAGAAGTAATGCCACTCGAAGTAAAATCATATATCGGATACACACCCTCTCTCTTTGCAACACTAATCTCGGAATAATGGACGTCACCGGAGATAAAAATTACACCATTCGCTTTTGTTCTATTCAAGACATCAAAAAACCGCTGCTGCTCATGTGGAAAATTAGCCCATGCTTCATACCCATTATGCTCAGCACCAAACTGAATACT
This sequence comes from Saprospiraceae bacterium, assembly GCA_018057925.1. Lineage (GTDB taxonomy): Bacteria > Bacteroidota > Bacteroidia > Chitinophagales > Saprospiraceae > Parvibacillus. The sequence continues at coordinate 41,091 of JAGPCT010000002.1, read as the reverse complement.
TGAAGCAATAATTCGTACATCGGCAGGTATCTTAAGTTGTTCCTCTAACCATTTCCATTGTTCCTCTCCTAGCAAAGTACTGTCTCTGGAGGTTTGAGGCGAATATTCTAAAGGATAAAAATACCGATCATCGTTCTTTTTTTCCCCATTATAAGGTTTTAAATCATCTCTAAATGTGCGGGTATCCAATATGATTATTTGAACCCTTTGACCTAACCCTCCGTAGGCGTATGAGTTGTAAATACCGGGATAAAAACGCCTATTTGACTGCTCTGAATCACCAAAAAAATCCAGAAAGATGGCTTTACTTTCTGCCTTCATGGGATAATGTCTGCCGGCATCATTTTCGCCATAATCATGGTCATCCCATGTCGCTAAAATCTTGGTTGCAGCCTTGAGTCGTTGATATTCCGGCTTTGCTCCCAACTTATCATACTTCTCTTTCAAGACTTTCATATCGCGTGTATCCCCGTATATATTGTCGCCAAGAAAAATAAAAAACTCCGGGTTGTATCGAGTTACCAAATCTAGGATTGGTTGCTTTTCATCTTGATTTCCACAACTCCCAAAAGCTATCTTATGAATAGTAGTGCGTGTCTGTGCTATACCCGCCAAGCCCAATAGAGTTAGGATACAAATACCTATAATTTTTTTCATATACAAATTTAAAAAAGTATTATGCTTTGAGTGCGTTGATTTTTGTCTTTAAATAATTCTTAACGAAGCAATGTGTCAAGAATCATTGAAAAAAATGTGAAATCATGATACACGGCGCAGAAGGCATGGAAAAAAACTTTACATTCTAATCAGTTATTTATCAAAAAGTTGCAATCATTTTCTATTACTGCAAAAAAGGATTCGTCTTGCGCTCATATCCAATGGTTGTAGATTCACCATGCCCCGGAAATACAATTGTTTCATCGGGTAGCTTCATCAATTTTTGTTCTATGCTATTAATCAGAGTGTCATAATCACCTCCGGGCAGATCTGTCCGTCCTATACTGCCATAAAACAATACATCTCCGGCAATACAGATACCATTTTGAGCAGAATACAAACATAAACTTGCAGGTGAATGGCCGGGCGTCAATATGGTTTCCAGAACTGAGTAACCAAAATGAATAAGCTCACCTTCTTCTATATATCGCAATGCTTCTGGCGATGGAGTCATCGGCACATCATACATCTTCGCTACCCTATCCATCGAATCTAACAATGGCTGCTCGCCCCGATGGAATTCCGGCTTCAAACCATACGTTCTATACACATAATCATTGCCCAATACATGATCAATATGGCAGTGTGTATTAATTAATCTGACAGGTTTTAATCCCATCTCTGTTATATATGACGAAAGCGTTGTATTTTCGTTATAATTATTGCAACCCGGATCGATGATAATACATTCCTTGGTCTGATCATAGAGAATATACGTATTCTCTTGGAAAGGATTAAAAGTAAAAGAGTGAACGTGCAACATGTTATTTTTTAGGCAGTAAAATATTAAACAGATTTGCTTATGTGCAAATATGATAAAAATTTCGTAGCTTTCGCAATAATAAATAATTATTTTTTTTAATGTATTTCTACAAAACATATAATATTTTTATTAATATATTGGCATTCATATTGTTATGCAATATCAACCTATATAGCCAGGTTAATCAAGTAGAATTTGGGAAAAATAGAGTACAATATCACGATGACTTTGACCAATGGTTGATTTATGAAACGGATCTTTTTACTGTAAATTGGTATGGAAAAAGTCGAAATACAGGTCAGAAAATTGTACGCCTTGCAGAGAAAGAATTCAACGACATCATCAAGACAATCGACTTCAAGACCAATGAAAAAACAGAATTTCTGGTCTTTGCAGATATAACCGATCTAAAGCAAAGCAATATTGGTATTTCTGATGCATTTGAATATCAGGAAGATCTGACAAAGACAATAGACAACAAAGTATTTATCACGTTTGACGGGAATCACAATCACCTCAAAAAACAAATAAGGGAAGGTATAGCCGCAGTTTATTTGAACAACCTATTATTTGGCTCTAATCTCCAGGAGATCGTTCAAAATAGTCTTATGCTCAGCCTTCCTCAATGGTTTAAAGATGGACTGATATCCTATTTTGGCGAAGATTGGAATGACAAGCTCGATCTCAGAGTAGCCAACACCTTGTCCAATAAAAAAATCAAAACATTTGAACAATTAGCCAATGCCAATCCACGCCTTGCCGGACACATGTTCTGGAGATATATCGATCTCAATTACGGTAAAAACTCAATAGGAAATTTAGTGTATGCCACTCGTATAAATCACAACTTAGACAAAGGATTTCAATATGTTTTGGGAAGCAGTTACGATAAAATCATCCAAAATGTCTTTAATTATTACAAAAGTGAACTACAAAATAATTCAATTGAAATAACCAACTCCATTCAAGCACTTACCCATTTTACCAAGTTAAAAAACAAGGAAACACCCCTCAGAATAACGCAATCGCCCGATGGACGCAGTCTGCTTTTAGTTAGCACTCAAATGGGAAAAGCCCGGATAAGACTAATTGATTTAACCACCGGTAAGTCAAAAGTGCTTCTGAAATATGGTGTAAAAAATAAAATTCAACCTCCAGACCCCAACTATCCTTGCGTAACATGGGATGATAAGGGCGAAAACATTTTGATATGTTATGAAAAAAGGGATAAAATCTACCTCAGAGAGTACCATGTATCAAGTGGAGAATCTAAAACTCAACTCATCCCGGGCAGATATCAAAGAATTTATCAGATAGCCTATTGGGATAGTCGCAACATCATAATCAATGGAACAACAGATGGATATGGAAATCTCTTTTTATATCGGCTTTCCACGAGACAATCCACTCCTATTACGTCAGACCCATTTGACAAATTGGACATGATGGTGGACAAATCCGGTGACAATCCCACCATTTACTTCGCATCCAATCGAAGGGACACTTCTCTCCTACCCGTAAACGGTGATTCTATTTTACCTATTGGCACTTTTGACATATTTTCTTTAAAACAAGATGTTACTCAGAATGGTACAGAAGGATGGATCATGTCACGCCATACCTCCACCGATAAATACAATGAAACGCAGCCCCAGTTAGACAAAGAAGGAAATTTGTACTTTATTTCAGACGAATTCCGGAACAATGCTATCGTCAAAATCAGCCTAAATAAATTATATGATGGGCAACAAATCAACTGTGAAATTTACAATCTTCCGCTTTCAATCCTGGCCTTTTCTTTACATAACAACAATGAAAATCCACACCTCATTGTCTATGATGGAAAGGAAGTGAGATTGGGCACATCCACGAATGCAGCATGGCAAAACTCCGCCAATAACCTTAATCGTTCTTCTGAAAAATTTGATTTTGAAATAGAACCAAATGAATCGGATAAGTATTCGAAAACAAAAGAGGAAGTAAACAAACCCACAAAACTACCGTTGGATGAAGCTATACCGGAAGGAAAGAAATTTATTACCAAGTATGGAGAAATGCAATTTGCACAAAAACCAACTGAAAAAATTGAACTTAAGCCCAATGAGCCTCGCATCTCCGGATTCAATAAAATGACACCTCTCAATCCGCTTAATATTGTACCTTATCGTCTTAAGTTTAAAATAACTGATGCCGGAGTCAATTTTGACAATTCCATGTTGTTTGAAGGGTTAAATACCTATGTGGGTGAAGGACAAGGTAATCTATTCCCACCTTTTGGATTACTTCTAAAAGCTCAACTGCGGGATATCTTTGAAGATTATCGATTAGAAGGTGGAATTCGAATTCCGATTTCACTCAATGGCAATGAAGCTTATGTCGTATTTGATGACTTAAAATATCGCCTTGATAAAAGAATATCAGTGTACAGAAAAGCAACCAACGATAGGTCAAACAATGGAGGTATTGCTCCCATCATACAAAAGAACATTATTCTGATGGGACAATATGATTTAAAATATGCCATAGATCAATTTAATGCAGTCAAGGTAGGATTTACACTTCGTCAAGACAAAGTTTTTTACAAGGCAACAGAGCCCAATTCTGCTAAACAACCCATTGAGTCAACAGAAAGAATAGGCATCCGTGCGACTTATATTGTGGACAACACTTTAGACAAAGGCCTTAACCTTTATTCAGGTACACGTGCTAAAGCTTTTTTCGAATGGGTAAAAAAGTTTGACCTCAATATTGACCAGGGATTGTCCTTTCAATTCAATAAGGGTCACATGATGGTTGCAGGCATAGATGCACGTAACTATATTGAACTCGATCGTCATACAATCTTTGCTACTCGATTAGCAAGTCAGGTTTCTTTTGGCTCAGAAAAAATACTTTACTACTTAGGAGGGACAGACGGGTGGCTTTTTCCCGGATTTAACAATGAGACACAGACTGCAACAAACGAAAATTATGCCTATCAAGTACCTACACCCAACCTACGTGGATTCCAATACAATATCCGCAATGGAAATAATTTTGCCCTTTTAAATGCGGAGCTACGAGTACCATTTGTAAGATATATGTCCAAAGGAACAATAAGTTCGACTTTCCTTAATAATCTTCAACTTGTCGGCTTCTTTGATGTCGGTACAGCTTGGAATGGCTGGAATCCTTTTGCCAAATACAATCCACTCAATACTGTCTTTATATCGCAGCCCGGCATTGATATCAAAGTAAATTACTTCAGAAATCCAATCGTATTCGGCTATGGAGGGGGACTTCGTTTTCTTTTGTTTGGATATTTCGTTCGACTTGATTATGCAAAAGGCTGGGATACAGGCAATATAGGTAAGCCTAAAATATATGTAAGCTTAGGTACTGATTTTTAATTTAGAACAAATAATCTATACCTAACCTTTATTCGTTCCTTAGAGTCGTTATACCAAATTGATTTATAAATTAATCCAACATATTTTGGTATTCCCGAAAAGTCGGGATTTCTTTAAATCAAAATGCTCCCGAAGCTTCGGGATGATAGTCGTTTAGGTCAATGCAATTGGACTATTACGAATATCCAATCGGTATTAAAATGCTATAACAACAAACCTTTTGGAAACCAAGTTAAGCTATAAAGGTTTTGTAAAACCGTAGTTACAAAAAACAATCCCCTTAAAGAACGGTTCTTTTATAATAAAAAGTTATGATATCAAATTTATTAGGAATAATATTAGGGTAATGACTATTTTTGGCAAACAATAATTAAATAAAAAAGATGCATCGTATAATTACGCTTATTTTACCCATTTTATTTTGGGGAATAAATTCAATATACGCCCAAGATATTCGAAATAATCCCAACTCTAACCATGCCAATAAATTTGAGCAATTAAGCACGATATTACCTACTCCCAATGAATATCGAACTGCAAGTGGCAGTCCCGGCCCCAAATATTGGCAACAAAAAGCAGATTATAATATAAAATGTACTTTAGATGAAAAGAAACAACATCTAACCGGGGTGGAAACCATAACCTATTTTAATCAGTCTCCCGACCCACTTAATTATCTATGGATGCAGCTTGACGAAAATCAACACAGCAACATCAACAATGCAGGCTATGAGTCTGAAAGTACACTACCGAGAACAATGACGGACAATGACCTTCAACGTATGGCGGAAAACAAAGGAGATAACGGATTCGGATTCAATATCACAAAGTTGGTGGATAATACCGGTAAGCCTTTGAGTTATACGATTAATAAAACTATGATGCGCATCAACCTAACGCAACCACTAAAACCCGGAGAAAAAATAGTTTTTACACTTTCTTGGAATTACAATTTAGTCAATAGAATGAAACAAGGAGGTAGAGGTGGTTATGAGCACTTCGAGGATAACGACAATTATATTTTTACGATGACTCAATGGTATCCGCGGATGTGTGTGTATAGCGACTTTCAGGGTTGGCAGAATCATCAGTTTTCAGGAAGGGCAGAATTTGCATTAACTTTCGGTGACTTTCACGTTGAAATGACAGTGCCCTCAGACCATGTAGTTTGTGCAACTGGCGAATGTCAAAACTATGCCTCGCTTCTCACAGCTCCACAATTGAAACGCTGGAAACAAGCACAAACGGCTACGGAGCCGGTGGAAATAATAACGTTGGAAGAAGCGAAAGCCGCAGAAAACACCAATTCCAAAACCACGAAAACGTATATATTCGAAGCAAAGAATGTCAGAGATTTCGCATGGGGCTCTTCTCCTAAATTCGTGTGGGACGCAATGGCCGTTGACATTGAAGGTAAGAAAGTAATGGCAATGAGTTTTTACGGCAAAGAGGCTTATGGACTTTATCGTCCTTTTTCGACCAAAGTCGTCGCACATACCATAAGAACATACTCTCACTTCACGATACCTTATCCTTATCCTGTCGCACAAAGTATAGAGGCAAGTAATGGAATGGAATATCCTATGATTTGCTTTAATTACGGGCGTACTGAAGCCGATGGCTCTTATTCCGAAGGTATAAAAAACGGAATGATTGGAGTCGTTATACATGAAGTAGGACATAACTTTTTTCCAATGATTATCAATAGTGATGAGCGTCAGTGGACATGGATGGACGAAGGGTTAAATACCTTTGTAGAATATTTGACAGAAGAATTGTGGGACAACAAATTCCCTTCTAAAAGAGGTCCTGCATCCAGTATCGTAAACTACATGAAGCTGCCTAAAGACCAATTGGAACCCATCATGACCAATTCCGACAACATCGTTTCATTTGGACCTAATGCCTATTCCAAGCCAGCTACAGGATTAAATATTTTAAGAGAAACCATCATGGGAAGAGAACTTTTTGATCACGCTTTTCAAGAGTATTGTCGCAAATGGGCATTTAAGCACCCCACTCCAGCTGATTTTTTCCGATCAATGGAAGATGCAAGTGGAGAAGACTTGGATTGGTTCTGGAGAGGTTGGTTTTACAGCACCGACGCATGTGATATATCGCTCGATACAGTAAAATATGCAGTTGCCGATCTTGATGCAGAAATAAAAAATCCTAGATCTGAGAAAGTAAGTGTACCGGGCCCTACCCTAAATGACTATATAGACATTTCAAAAATAAGGAATAGAGAGGATAAAAATATTGTATTTGAAACGGATCGTGACACTACATTAAGAGATTTCTATTGGGAATATGCCAGAAATCCTCTCCTTAAAGATACAACCAAATACGAGGTTGAATGGCCAGCCAGATATGAACCCCTCACAAAGGATCTAAAAAAACAGTTTGCCACAAAACATGCCTACGAACTAACTTTCAGCAATAAAGGCGGCTTGATCATGCCACTTATTATTGAATGGACTTATAAAGATGGTACTAAGGAGATAGATCGCATTCCTGCTCAAATATGGCGTAAAAACGAAAACATCATAACCAAAGCATTCGTCAAAGACAAAGAAGTTGCGAGTATTCAATTGGATCCATTTAAGGAAACTGCCGACATTGACGAATCCAACAACGGATGGAACACCATGCCTGAACCTTCGAAATTTAAGGCATTCAAACAAAAATTAAAGATGGAAGGCGGGAAAGGAATGGATATCAATCCTATGAACCGGAAAAACCGATCTTGATAGAAAAAATTACAAAGGGGGGGGGAAATATTTCCTCCTTTTTATTTCATGGGCATACCAATCGAAGCTTTTCTAAATCACCAATCATAGAGTATGATATATTTATAGAAGTGCGACTAATTGTCAATAGAATTAAAACCATTGATTACGAGTCGTAAATCGATTCATCATTTGTCTTATGCCGAATATGAGTCAAATACAATACTTTGCCTATCATAGGATTTAGGGTAAAAAGCAAACCAACCAATCCGACTCTGTCAATGATATCTCGTTGATTTTTCAAGCAAAACAATCCTTTATTCTTTTTTAAAATATAATATTGAAATTTTTATTATAACAAAAGTTATATTTTTTCAATATAAATTCTTGTAGTATATTTGTTTTATAATTCAATATGATTCCAAATTAGATATTTTTTTTATAACCCATGAATATCTTTACAATTTAATCAATCACCCTTTTAACAACACTTTTTTTAACCTACTAAATTCTTTTTTATGAAACGCTTGTTTTATTATCATTTACCTAACTTTTTGGTTATATTTTTTATTTTCCTTTCCACAATGGTATATTCCCAAAAAGTCAATGAAAATACATCTTACGAATCGTCTAAACCTACTGCTACAACCACTGTAAAAACCGAAATCTCCCCTTTAATTCTTGTACGACAGAAGCAATCAGATAGGCAAACTTCAGCTTTAAAACAATATACCCAATTTAATATTGATAGAGAAGCGTTGAAGAAAATACATGACACTGAGACAGAAACATTTACGATGGATTATCCCGACAATGAAGGAAGGATTATCCATTTTAAACTCACTAAAAACAACATTCTATCAGATGATTTTATGTTAGGCATCAACAATTCAATTGGCACTACTGAAAATCTCGACATGGGTGTACACTACCAAGGGGAAGCTATTGTAGATGGCCAAAAGATTATCTGTGCTTTTAGCTTTTTCAATTCCAAAATTGAAGGATGTATCATAGGTAAAGACAAAATAAATATCACCTCACTTAAAACACCCGCCGGAGAAGATGCCATTGCCTACAATACAGAAGACATGGTAGGCGAAGCTCCTCTTGGCTGTGGCAATTCAGATGAAGGTGTAGATTATACAGAAGCTGATTTACAGCCATCTCTTGAAACAAGAGAAGCAAAATGCGTACGAATATGGTGGGAAAGCAATTACAATGTATTTCAATACCAAGGTTCATTGCAAAATACAGTTGCTTTCAACTTATCCTTATTCAATGCATTTCACACAATTTATATCAATGAAACAATAAAAGTTGTTTTGCACCACTTAGAAGTGTGGACTGCTGTAAGCCCCTATCCGAATCCATCGGATCCACTTGTTGATGACAGAGATGAATACTTAATTGCTTTCCAAACATTCCGTTCCGGATCATTTACGGGAGATTTGGCAGGACTAGTGACACAGAATAACATTGGAGGCGTTGCAGCCGGATTTAGTGGCATTTGCAATATAGATAGAAATGAAAGTATGTGCATATCCGGATTATCAGGAGGTGGTGTCGGAACCTATCCTAACTATGTTTTTAATGTCTTTGTTACCAGTCATGAATTTGGTCATATTTTTGGATCAAGACATACCCACGCTTGCGTATGGAATGGCAATAATACTGCGATTGACGGTTGTGCCGGGTATATAGAAGATGGCCCGTGCCCTCTTCCACCGAGCCCTTCAGGTGGAGGAACCATCATGAGTTATTGTTGGAATAGTGTTGGAGTTGATTTCACACAAGGTTTTGGACCACAGCCTGGAAATGTTATCAGAAATAAAGTAGCAAATGGAGCTTGCCTTGTTGCCTGTTGCAATCCAGCTTATGTCCCAACAATTTCAGCCAATAACCCCGTTTGTATTGGAGGAACATTAAACCTATCTTCTTCTGGTGGCAACTTATACTCATGGACAGGACCATCAGGCTTTAAATCTACAGCTTCTAATCCTTCCATAACCAATATAACAGCAGCTAACGCGGGTATATACTATCTTACCGTAACCAACTCACAAGGATGCATAGCAACAACGTCTATCAATATAACCATTGGTGCAAGCCCAACAGCTACTGCTACAGCCACACCCAATCCAATATGCACGGGAAACACACTACAACTGAACTCAACCGGTGGATCAACTTATTCTTGGTCTGGACCTGGCGGTTTTACTTCCAGCCTTCAAAATCCCACCAGGGCGAATATCCAACCTTCACATGGCGGAACATATTCTGTTACAGTTACCACTAGCTTAGGCTGTACAGCTTCCACCTCAGTAAGTGTAACTGTTAGCCCTGCCCCTACAGCTACCATTGCAGCAACTCCCAATCCAGTGTGCGTCAATGATAATCTGTACCTGACCTCTTCCGGCGGATCGACTTATGCATGGTCAGGACCTAACGGCTACACCTCCACAAAGCAAAATCCGATTAGAAAAGTCACCTCTACAAATTTTGGCGGAACTTACACCGTCACAGTAACTAATTCAGCTGGATGCACAGCTACTAAAACAATTAATGTAACCGTCAATCCGGCTCCAACAGGGACTATTTCCGTCAGCACACAAAAAGCGTGTGTAGGCAGCCCAATTCAATTTTTTGCCACAGGTGGAACTTCGTATAGTTGGACTGGACCACAAGGATTCACTTCTTCAGCCCAAAACCCGACCCTCTCTGTTACCAATTATAATCAACGAGGCTTGTATTCCGTCAAAATAACAAATACTTTCGGTTGTTTTATTACACTAAGTATTAAGATTGATGTAATATTCCCTCCTGTTGCAACAGCGACACATGATATCTCCACAGCTTGTGTTGGGTCAACATTAAAGCTCTTCTCTACGGGCGCTGGTAGTGCATCTTGGAGCGGACCAAATGGATTTACTTCCAACAACCCCAATCCGACTATAAGCAATGTAAATGCATCGAATTCAGGTACTTATACGGTTACAATCACAAGTTCCAACGGATGCCAGGCGTCTGCAAGCACCACAGTCAATATAGTTAACCCACCTGTTGTAACAGCCGGCGTCTCTGACAATACCGTTTGTGAAGGTAGCAACGTTCAGCTCTCCAGTAGTGGTGGTGTCTCTTATCAGTGGACTGGTCCGTATGGTTATAGCTCAAACCTGCCAAACCCAATGATTCTAAATATTCCTGTTTATATGTCAGGAACCTTCAATGTCACCGGCACAGGACCTACAGGATGTACAAAAACTGTAGGTACATTAGTTCAAGTTTATCCTTACATAGTAGGCTCAGTTTCAGCCAATCCTAATCCATATTCACAGGGTCAATCAGTACAACTCTCTGCTACAGGAGGCTCTTCGTATCTATGGAGTGGGCCAAATGGATTCCATAGCACCGATCAAAATCCTTTGATTTACAATGCTTCATATTTAGCTCAAGGTACTTATGTTGTTTTGGTGAAAAATGACGGCGGGTGTGAATATGCCTTCTTCGTTAACCTTGCCTTACAGAACAGCAACTTTGGAATACTTACTCAGTCTGATGCTACGTCAGCTATGCCTCAATTATATCCCAATCCGACCAATAATTACATTATGATTAATGACAAATCTTTAGGTGAATTTGAATATCGTATTGTAGATAATTCCGGATTAGTTGTTCTTCATGGAACCAGTTCCGCAGGAAAGGAAATCAATATCCATTCTTTGAGCAATGGAACATATTCAATTATTTATTCTTTTGTAGAGTCTAATGCTAAAAGGCATATTAATACTTTCATTAAAGTTAAATAATTAATTATATATTGATCTTACATTTGATAATTATATACAGGTCCGGCCTAACCGCCGGATCTTTTTTTTTAATAACAATTTAAATGCATTCATAGAAATAACTCTGTAGTCCAATAATCAGCCATCAACTTACCTTTATAAGTAAGTTTGAAACTTTCCCCATTTTGATCAACAATACCTAAATCAATCATGGGCTTAATTTTGCGTTGAAAATAAGGAACGTATATTGAATTAATATGCCTTATTTCATCTAAACTAACACCCCAAATCGTTCTTAATCGAGTCAACATCAATTCATTGTACGCTATTTCAGGCGTTATCTCTTCATAAGTAAAGGCGTTCTCATTTGCCTCAACAAATCGTATATATTGCTGATTATTAGCCACATTCCAAAATCGACGATTATTATAATAAGAATGTGCGGCAGGCCCAATACCTAAATATGGAATTCCCAACCAATAATTGCTATTGTGGACGGCGTATTTATCAGGCTTTGCATAATTTGAGACCTCATATTGGTCATAACCCTGTTGGACAAGAATGTCATGTGTAAGTTCAAATTGTTTTACATTTTTACCTTCCTCAGGCCTCACATCAATTCCTTTCTTTATGCTTTTAAACAAGGGTGTTTTTTCTTCCACCGTTAAACTATAGGAAGATATATGTGGCACCTGCCAATCTATTATTGTATTTAAATTAAAAATATATTTATCATCACTTAAGAGTGGAAATCCAAAAATTAAATCTACCGATAAGGCATCAAATCCTGCATCCATCGCCATTGGAACACACCGCAAAGCTTGGCGACTATCGTGCGCCCTATTCATCCACTTCAAATCTTCATCAAAAAAGGACTGAATCCCAATACTTAGCCTATGAATTCCCAAGCCCTTCAAGCCACTCAAATATTCTACATTTAAATCATCAGGATTGGCTTCTAAGGTAATCTCTTGAACCTCATCTGTTCTGAAATATTTATGAATTACTTCAAACAAAGAATCAAGATCTTGGATAGTCAAAATAGATGGGCTTCCTCCTCCAAGATAAATTGTTTTTAACTCCGGCCTTTCAAACTGGCTTGCCTGCCGCACAATCTCAAGTTTCATGGCATCTAACAAGCGACTCTTATGCGTCAAAGATGTAGCAAAATGAAAATTACAGTAATGGCATGCTTGCTTACAAAATGGTACGTGTAAGTATAATCCGCCTTCAAAGTTCATTCAAACCTCCTTGTTAAGCTTCTGTCTCATCTATTACACCGGCCAAATAGTCCAATTGATCATAGAACTCCTGACCATATCGCCGTATAAGTGCATTTTTGACAAATTGATACAACTTAATTTTAGTTCTTCCGGGTACATTGCATGAATTGTGACAAATAGACCACCTATCGTAATTAAGAGCATAATCAGATCCCTTTTTATCAAACACAACCCTGACTGGATAAAGATGACAACTTTCCGGCTTGGGCCAGTCAACCACGCCATCTCGCCATGCTTGTTCAATACCACAACCGGCGATTCCATTTTCGTCACGTGTCATAAAGACACAAGCGCCATTAGGTAACAACGAAGTCCCATAGGCTTCCATTTCATCAAAATATGTATAAGCACCCACCTTTTGCAATAAAGCAATAGATTCATTTGATAAATAAGGTGCGACTTTATCTTTTATATCATCTAATATAGGCAACTCCTTCTTATCCAGGGGCGCACCAAAGTCACCCTCCCAGCAACATGCACCTTTACAAGCATTTAAATCACAGGCAAAATGCTCTTTCACCACGTCATCGCTGACCAATAGGTCTCCCACCATCAACATAGAAAATAACTTTATTTAATACAAAGATACAAGATTAAATACCATTGTTTTATAAATCCTTAATAGAAACTAGTGTGTAAATAAGATGCTCATTACCCATCTGTCGTACAAATCGTACCAACCCTATCCCCTTGCCATAAAACTCATCCCCGGTCATGTCAAGCCCCAGGATACCCTCTTGATTAACTTCCAGCTTCTCCTTAACACCAAAATGAATGCAATCAACTTGCTGTGCCATGATCGTTAGATTCAAGTGCCCTTTGTATATGCGATTTCTAATCAATTCATACTTCGTATCAGGATTAGCTGCATCCATCCAGGAAATAGAATATAAAAAAACACCTCCGGAATCAGCCTTAAAAGGATAAATATCATCGTATTTTATAGTACAAGTGGTTGGATTGGAATGATCTAAATACATAGAATACTGGTCCATCACGACACCTGACCGGGTAACTTCTTCTCTCCATGAATGCGTCAGCACGCCATCACTTCTATAAATCTTACCATTTAAATACCATTTGTCACCTACTTTTTCAGAGCGAAACTGGAATCTTTGATCCTCAATTGAATCTCGTGAATCACATTGATAAATATAATTTTTGCCATTTACCAAGTCTTCCAATGGAAAATAATACGTTTTTAATGGAATATCATCTTGCTTTACAGTGTTACACGAAAATAAACAAGAAAGAAAAAAGACAAAAATTCCAAAAATATAGATTTGTATTTTAGGATAAGACATTTTGACAGACTTATAACAATTATTAACTAAATGGTCACACATTTGTTCTTAGAAATATAAAAATACAAACAAAGGTTTTGTTATTGACATAAATGAGGGACATTATTTAAAATTCAAACGTGTATTCAGTTTAATCCATGATACAATAATGCAGTGTATCATTAGGCATTTTGATATTTTTGTAACAATCCTCTTCATATCGAAAAAAAATATCCGTGTTAATCATTCGATAAATATTGACAATATAAAAATCTGTTTGAGTTAAAAACGTAACTTTGCGCTCTAAAATTAAAAAGAGGATACAACTTATCTCTTTTATAGCGTGAAATTAATCAACATATAGTTATAAATCTTAAAGAATGTTCGATTTTATAAAAAAAATGTTCGGCACCAAGACCGATAGAGAAGTAAAGGCTTATATGCCTATTGTTAATGAAATTAATCAACACTTTGAATCATACAGTACTCTGTCTAATGATGAGTTAAGAAATAAAACGACTGATTTTCGTCAAAGAATAGCCAATCATTTATCAGGAATCGATACGGATATCAAAACTCTTTCAGATTCAGCAAAGGCGACTTCTAATATACGTGAAAAGGAGAGTTTTTTCGATCAAATCGATAAATTAAAAAAAGATAGAGATAAACATTTAGAAGATATTCTCCGTCAAATTCTACCAGAAGCATTTGCTGTAGTGAAAGAAACCGCTAATCGTCTCACCCAACATGATGAGCTTGAAGTGACAGCCACTCAGTATGATATGGATCTGGCAGCGACTAATGCCTATGTTAGAATTGAAGATGGAAAGGCTTATTGGAAAAACACCTGGTCAGCAGGCGGTAATGAGATAAAATGGAATATGGTACACTATGATGTACAGCTCATTGGTGGTATGGTCTTACATGATGGTAAAATATCTGAGATGGCAACCGGTGAAGGAAAAACCCTTGTCGCTTCTTTACCCGCCTATCTTAATGGACTTTCCGGCCAGGGTGTGCACATTGTTACTGTCAACGATTACCTTGCTAAACGGGACAGCCAATGGAATGGACCTTTATTTCAATTTCTATTATTGACGGTTGATTGTATTGACAATTATCGTCCTAACTCTCCGGAAAGACGTGCCGCTTATCAGTGCGACATCACTTATGGGACAAACAACGAATTTGGTTTCGACTACCTTAGAGACAACATGGTCACAAGCCCTGACGAATTGGTTCAAGGCAAACATCACTATGCCATGGTTGACGAGGTGGACTCTGTTCTTGTTGATGATGCCCGAACACCACTTATTATTTCAGGTCCTATCCCACAAGGATCTGACGAACAAGAGTACGTTGACCTTAAGCCCCGTGTTGAACGATTGGTAGAAGCTCAAAGAAAACTCGTTACCAACTTTATCGTCGAAGCAAAAAAATTAATTGCTGAAAATATAATTGGCACCGGAGAAGGAGAAGGCGGGTTGGCTTTATTTCGAGCCTATCGTGCATTGCCAAAAAACAGAGCATTGATCAAATACCTCAGTGAAGAAGGTAACAAAGTCATCCTTCAAAAGACTGAGAATCACTACATGCAAGAGCAATCCAAAAATATGCACATTGCCGACGAACCATTACTTTTTACCATTGACGAAAAAAACAGGGACGTTGAACTCACTGAAAAAGGAGCAGAATATATGGCCATGGGCATGGAAGATAAAGATTTCTTTGTGCTTCCTGACATAGGTACCGAAATCCACAAAATGGAACGGGATGATAGCCTTTCAGCACAAGAAAAGGTTGAGACAAAAGAAAAGTTAATACAAGACTATACCGCCAAATCTAAACGCCTCCACTCTATCAACCAACTTTTGAAAGCATATACACTGTTTGAAAAAGATGTCGATTATATCATCGTGAATGAAGAAGTGAAAATCGTCGATGAGCAGACAGGTCGTATCATGGAAGGAAGACGGTATTCTGATGGTTTACACCAAGCTCTTGAAGCTAAAGAAAGTGTCAAAGTAGGCGAACAGACACAGACGTATGCCACTGTCACCCTACAAAACTATTTCAGGATGTACCACAAATTAGCCGGGATGACAGGTACAGCTGAAACTGAAGCCGGCGAATTTTGGCAAATTTATAAGCTCGATGTTTCGGTCATCCCAACCAATAGGCCGATTATCAGAAAAGACATGGAAGATTATGTCTTTAAAACAGCCCGTGAGAAATATAATGCTGTCATCGAAGAAATCACACAATTGACACAAGCTGGAAGGCCGGTACTCGTGGGTACCACTTCTGTAGAAATATCAGAAATGCTCAGCAAAATGTTGCGATTGCGAGGTATTGCTCACAACGTCCTTAACGCAAAGCAACATGCTAGGGAAGCCGATGTCGTGGCAGAAGCAGGACACGCAGGCCGTGTTACTATAGCTACCAACATGGCAGGTCGTGGAACAGACATCAAGATTAGTGAGGATGTAAAGATAGCGGGTGGTCTGGCTATAATAGGTACGGAACGACACGAATCAAGACGTGTTGACCGTCAGCTTAGAGGACGTTCCGGACGTCAAGGAGATCCGGGTTCATCCCAATTTTTCGTATCCCTCGAAGATGATTTGATGCGTCTTTTCCAGTCTGAAAGGATCGCCAAGGCAATGGATAGAATGGGTCATAAGGAAGGTGATGTCATTCAACATAGTATGATTACCAAGTCGATAGAAAGGGCTCAAAAAAGAGTCGAAGAAAACAACTTCGGTATCCGTAAAAGATTGTTGGAATATGATGATGTCATGAATATCCAACGTGAAGCTATCTATAAGAAAAGGAATAACGCACTTTTTGGCGACCGATTATCTGTGGATTTAAGCTCCATGTTTAGTTCAGCTACAGAGGTTATCGTATTGCAAGGCCGAGCTATGAAGTCCTTCGATGAATTCAGAACTATGTCCATTGCAGAACTGGGATTTGACCCGGAAAATCTACAGGATAATTTCTTTTCTTTGTCCGAAGATCAAGCCATTGAAGCGTTCCAGGTTGCATTTATGGAATATTACAACAACAAAAATCAGAAAATATCCGATGTCATATTACCCATAATCCGCGACGTTAAAGAAAAACAAGGCAATCGTTTCAAGCGTATTTCACTGCCTTTCACAGATGGAAGCACACATCCATTACCAGTATCGGCTGACATGGACGAGGCAATTGAATCAGAAGGTCGATCGATAGCTCGTGATATAGAAAAGACCATCACATTAGCCCTAATCGATGATAAGTGGAAAGAACATCTGCGTAATATGGATGATTTGAAAGATGCTGTTCAGACTGCTTCCTTTGAACAAAAAGACCCGCTTGTTATCTATAAGATGGAGGCCTATAGCTTGTTTGAAGATTTAGTCAGAAAAATCAATCATGACGTAACTGCTTACCTTGCTAAAGGCAACATGGCAATCGCTATGGAAGCAGAACAAGTAAGAGAAGCCAAAATTCAAAAAACGGACTTCTCTAGAGCACGTATTCATAAAGATGATTCTGATGGCTATGATGACGACCCACACAGAACAGGACCGCCGGCAACAACAGTCGAAAAACCGGTGACTTATGTAAGATCCGAAAAGAAAATCGGCAGAAATGACCCTTGTCCTTGTGGAAGTGGCAAAAAATTCAAAGCCTGCCACGGAGCACACGAATAAATTTCAGAAAATTTAGTATAATTGCAACATCTCTGTGAAGATTCATAGAGATGTTGTGTTTTAATTATTGAGTATTGAACAATTCTGTGCATATTTATCTCAGACTATTATTATTGTGTCTTTGCTTTTCCTTTTCATTTCAAGGCTTAGCTCAGTCCTTGACAACAGAAAGAATATATACCCAAGTGGATTGTATGCCGCAATTAGCTAATTGTGCTGGAAATGCAGACAATATGTATAAATTGGATCGTTGCACTATCGCAGCCCTTAAACAATGGTTTTTGAACAATATGAATTATCCTATCTCTGCTCTTTCGGATAAATTTCAAGAAAAGGTATCTTTTAAAATCCTATTAGATACAACAGGTTCTATTACTGTGATTGAACCCATGCAAGAAATGAATACCCCTTGCTCTGAAGAGGCATTGCGCTTAATTCAGCTATTAAAAACAAGTGGAGAAAAATGGACTCCCGGAAAACAAGGCAAAAAGAAAGTTGCTGTTGCAATGGAAGTAGCCATTGACTTCAACTTGAATGATTGGAATGTTGAAAATGAAAAAAGAACCAAATCTACTGCCATCAAACAAGATAGCTTGTTAAAAAATGGAGTTAAAACAGATTCTATACCCAAGAAAAAGAAATAGTATCTATTCAACATGAAAGCTGGTCTGTCTGGTCTTCGATTTAAAACTCAGTTAACCGAAACCGTTTTTTTTAGAAGGATTAATTGTCCCAAACATTGTAACTTATTTATCTCTATATGTATGTATTAGAAAGGAATTCTCTCCAATGCCATTCTTAACGATAAAATCAATGGAATTACGCTTAACAACAAAATCCAATACTTGCGAGGTAACTTTACATTTACTACAAGCAATTGAGCAATTAGTAATATCAACAATATCAGCACAATTTGACCTACTTCCAATCCTATATTAAAACTTAATAAGGGGATGCCAATAGTCTGATCACTGGCTAACATTTGTCGAATACTATTGGCAAAGCCCATCCCGTGTACTAATCCAAATGACAACGCTATGATATAATTAAACTGAATATTTCGACCTTCTATCTTTGATATATTTAAATACCGCAAATCATAAAGAGCGGTTAACAGAATAGTTATTGGAATTAGAAACTCTACCCAAGCAATACTAAAACGAATAACATCATAAACACTCAATGCCAATGTCAACGAATGCCCAATGGTAAAAGCAGTCACTAAAACCAATACTCGCCTCCAATCTTTCCAAAGAAATAAAGCAGCCAATGAAAGAATGAACAATTGATGATCCAATGCATCACTACTCATTATGTGATTCCAGCCTTCTGTAAAATACATTTTAAAATCCTCCATTGTCTATTTTATTTGATTTTTGATACATTAAATCCGAATTCAGCAATCGAGGTTTTACGAAACCGAAAAACCCTGATTATGAGGCCCGATGTACAAATCGCTTCCCATTATCTAATTCTGAATTTGGGTTAAAATAGCAATTTCCATTCGACATTTCAAAATTTTACCAAAAAGTTAAACAAAATGTAGAAAAAAATTAAATCATACTTAAAGTGAGAAAACAAACTATTTGTTGTGGTCAACCATCAATTATCCTCAATGGCTTTAAGTTTTTCAGTGTTTTCAAATACCCGGAGCGCTTCGATAATATCTCCAATATTGCCTTCCATAACAGAGTCAAGGTTATATAAGGTTAGGTTAATCCTATGATCTGTCAACCGGTTTTGAGGATAATTGTAAGTTCGTATCTTATCACTTCGGTCGCCACTACCAACCATAGATTTCCGTTGAGATGCCATAGTATTCTGCACTGCTGATCTATTTTTTTCCAATATCAACTGATAGAGTCTTTGCAGTGCAATTTCTCGGTTTTTTATCTGTGAGCGTGCTTCTGTACTTTCAGTAATTAAACCGGTAGGCAAGTGTGTAAATCTCACACCTGATTCTGTTTTATTGACATGCTGTCCACCCGCCCCACTGGCACGGAATGTATCTACCTTGAGATCCGATTTTTTTATATCCACATCTTCTTCTTCCAGCTTGGGAATCACAGCGACAGTAGCTGCAGACGTGTGAACTCGACCTTGAGATTCTGTTTTGGGAATCCGTTGCACACGGTGTCCACCGGATTCAAACTTCATCTTTCCATATACATCTTCACCACTTACCTCTAAGATAATTTTACTATAACCGCCCGAATCACCTTCATTGGCTTCAAGGACCTCATGCTTCCACCCCTGACTATCAAAAAAGCGAATATACATCCTGAACAGATCCCCAGCAAAGATTGAAGCTTCGTCACCTCCTGTACCACTTCTGATTTCAAAGAGGACATCCTTTGAATCCTCAGGATCTTTGGGGATCAGAATCACCTTGAGCTGATCTTCCTTATCTTGCTTAGCTGTAAGAAGGGATTCCAACTCAACTTTACCCATTTCCTGCATTTCTGGATCCGAATCTGCAATCATTTCTTGTGCCATCTCTATACCGCTAAGAATTTGCTTATATTCACGGAAAGAAAGAATTATCTCTTGAAGGTCTTTATACTCTTTATTAATCTTTTTAAAGCGGGAAAGATCTGAAATGATTTCAGGGTCAGAAAGTTGTTCTTCTAAAATATGAAACTTATCTTCAATGGCGGTTAGCTTATCCAGCATAATTTATACAATTCATTCATTAAGTGCGCAAAGGTAAAAAACTGGCAATTAAAATCTATTATCAAGTTTTCAATAAAGTGGAGCTGAGGATGAAAACCTACATTTTAGCCTTTTAGAATGGTTTCTACGATTGGATTACAAGAATTGGAATATCTTGATAAATAGATTCTTGACAATCTATACCAAATACATTATATTCTTTTGTAAATTAAATAATCTGAAAGAAAAAAAATTAACTTTTAGATACGTGGTTTTTTAGTTTTTCGATAAAATCGGGGGAAACATGTGGTCGGTGTACTTTACTTTTCAAAAAATCTTTGAAAGAGTTTTGGGGTATTGGATATCCGATATCTTCTGATTTCAAATGGTTACTAACTTGGTTATTATCGGAATGGTGTTGGTTGGAATTTGATGTAATGCCATGATTGATGTTATGATGGAACTTAGGGTCAATTTTGTGATTCATGACAAAATAAATTTTTAAAACAATTTAGAAATCAAACAATTATTTAGTCGATTTAAAATCAGTATAACCAAGAGTTTGTGCATACTTCATTAATTTTTCGCGGAGCATTTTTCTTCCGCGATGAAGTCTCGAGCGCACAGTACCAATAGGAATATCAGTTATTTTTGATATTTCTTCATAGGTAAACTCCTCAATATCACACAATAAAATGACGGTTTTAAAATCCATTGGCAATGAGTTAATGGCTATTGTTACCTCATCACCCATTTGATTTTTAAAAACATCCATTCTGAAATCCTGAGCTCCTTGGTTGGTCAAATCATCCTTTTCCAAATAAGCCAGAAAATCTTCAAAATCAACTTCTGTCGGCCGCTTACTTTTTTTACGATATTCGTTGATGTAAGCATTCTTCAAGATTTTAAACAACCAAGCTTTCGAATTAGTTCCTTCTACATAACTATCTATCGACTTATAAGCCTTTAAAAATGTATCTTGAACCAAATCACGGGCATCTTCCTCATTATATGTCAAATGGAAGGCAAAGGTCGTCAAGGCATCCACATGCGGAAGCAATTCATTATCAAATATTTCGTCTTTTTTCGCCTTGTTTTTATTTGACATATTGTCGTTTAATAACTTGCAAATTTGCACATTTTTTTAGAATTTAAATCACCCTTTTGCTCTAACTTTTGAAAAAAAAGACGTTTCCCTTTTGATTTGCTCAACTTATCACTTCATATTAGCCAATGCTCTTACTCTCGAAACGCATTAATAAAACCTATTTGCCCTGACTTTTATCCTCTTCCACCTCAAGATTTACCTTTTCCGGAAAAGCAAATGATACAATAACGGATAAAATCAAAACACCCACCACAATACCCAATGAAACCGGAGATGGCACGTGTACCCAAGGAGATATAATCATCTTTACACCTATAAAACCAAGAATAAACGCCAATCCGTAATGTAATTTACTAAATTTGGATATAAAATTAGCCAATAAGAAATACAAAGACCGAAGACCCATTATGGCAAATATATTAGAGGTATATAGAATAAAAGGATCGCTTGATATAGCAAAAATAGCCGGAATAGAATCCACTGCAAATATTAAATCTGTAAATTCAATCACACTGACTACCACCATCAAAGGCGTCGCTACTCGAATTCCATTTTGAATGGTAAAGAACTTGTCTCCATCGTATCCATCACTGACTTTATACAACTTTTTGACTAATCGCGCTCCAGCCGAATCGCTAAAGTCCTGATTTTCACTTTCATGCTTATTGCCCCATGACTTTATTCCGGCATACAAGAGGAAAAAACCAAATAATGTCAAGACAACATTGATGCGTACTGTCTCTCCCAACAATTCTAGTGAAGGTAGATACGTCATATTGATTATGCCAATACCGGTAAAAATGAAAATAGCCCGAAATACCAATGCTCCTATAATACCATAAAACAATACTTTATGATGAAATTCTCGTGGAACTTTAAAAAATTTGAATACTAAAATAAATACAAACAAATTATCGACAGATAAAGCCTTTTCAATCCAATAGGCGGCTTGATACTCGGTAAACTTATCAATTGCTAGTTTATGCCCGCCTACATCTTGATTAAATATATAATAAATTACACCTGAAAAAATCATCGATAAAGAAATCCAAGCAATCGTCCACCATGTGGCTTCTTTAGATGAAATTATATGGCTTTTCTTGTTAAATATTCCAAGATCCAGTAACAACAATATAATTACCGTGACCGCAAATCCAATGAGAATACCAGGGTGTAAATTTAATATACTTTCGTTCATAGACTATTTTTACTATTTTTCTAATTAACTCTAATTCATTTCGTACTATTTAAAATCAAAAGTTTTGTCCAAATCCTGACTACAATTTCCAAAATATTCGAACCACGAAACAATTGACTTCTCAACTAAAAAAAAGAATTAATCAATGCAAGGTCAAAGGTAAAAATTTTCCACTTCTTGCTTCCTTTTTCCTTTTTGTTATGCCTATGGATCCTATAATTATTTTTGATACTTTCTGAATTGGCTATTACCTTTATTTACAATTAGTTTTTTTAAAATAATTTTCTTAACAATAACTTATTGACTTAATTTTACGTTATACTTCTAAAATTCTTCTCATTTTTTCTAATTCAACAAAAATACTATGAAAGTTATCAGCATTTTCTTAATCGCTATCGTTTCTATGTTCGGAATAAGCTGTAATTCAAGTTTGAAAACAAATGAGAAAGATTCACTCGTTACAGCGCCTTCCAATTCAAACATAAGTTCAAACAATCTTGACATGCAAAAGTTATTAACCAATACCAATCCAAAAGAATTCAAAGCAATAGACAGCTTAATTGAAATCAATCAAATAAAAACAGCTGAGGACCAATTAATTAAACTTATTCAAAAGTTTGAATCAAATGGTCAATGGGATGGATATATCCGCGCTATTATGACTATGGCTAATATTAAAGCTCGCCAAGAAAATGGAGATCAGGAAGCCATCCAATATTTAGAATCAACCTTAACTAAAGCGCAATCACCTACAAAGGAGATTCTATTTTGCCTTACTGCCATGACATACAATTCGTATCTTGATTTTAATAGATACAAAATTAATTCCATCACTGATGGAGCAAATGTAACAGATGAAAATGATTTCACAACTTGGTCTTTGCAAAAATTCAATGACAAAATAAGGCAATATTATTCCAAGTCTATCGAAAATGAAAGAATAAAAGAAATTCCTATTTCTGATATCAACCTTCTAACAACACCTGCAAACACAGATGAATATAGGCCAAGTCTCTTCGATTTCCTTTCACATCAAATGTTAGATTATTTAATTGATGATAGAAATTATGTTACAGAACCTGTTTACAAGTTTGTGGTTAAAGGCGAGCAGTGGTTTGCTCCTATCGAATCCTTTGCCACCATGGAGATTGCTTCAAGAGATTCTACCTCCAATGTATTGAATAGCCTACAGATATACCAGAGGCTTATTCAAAATCACCTCGAGAAAGGCAATCAGCCTGCTCTTCATAGGATTAATTTAGACCGCCTCAATTTTGTTTATTCACATTCTTCTGATCCCTTAAAGGCACGCTATTTCAAAGATGCTTTACATTCCATCATTACATCCGAACCAGACAATGTTTACAAAGCTTCCTATCAACTAAGAGCCATCAATCTGGATTTGGAACTCGACTCATATTCCGTTGACGATCCAGATCAAGGTAATCGCTACCTGTTATCAGATGTTATCCAACAGTTACAAACGCTGATTACACAGTATCCAAATTCTGAAAGTGCCATTAAGGCTAAAAATAAAATTACGGAATTGAATACTCCTGCCATCTCTATTCAAAGTGAAAGTGTGCAATTACCGGGAGAACCATTCCTTATGTTGGCCAATTACAAGAACTTAAATGAAGCCAAGATTATTGTTTATAAAATTAGTCCGGAGCAATACATGAAGACATTGAATGAAGGGTATAATAGAACCTTTAAACAATATCTACTAAAAGGTGGAATTTTTAAAACAATCCCGGCAACATTGCCTAAATTCGATGATTTCAGAACACATAATGTTGAATTTAAAGTGGACGCACTAGAGGAAGGATTGTATATATTTTGTACAGAACCTTTGATAAATGCCGATTCAGACATTCATTTTTCAACGATTCAAGTCAGTAGTTTATCTGTATTGGACAACAATCAATATGGCAACATAAACCGTAATATTGCAGTAGTAGATCGAAAAAGCGGGCTACCTTTAGTGAGTGTTCTTACTCAAATTTATTCCTACAACTATAATAATCAACGATTAGAGCAAATTGGGAAGACAAAGTCGAATAATCAAGGCTTTATTGACTTAACCAATGTGTCCAATAATAATTTTATCTGTATGTACTCCAAAGGCAAGGATACCCTTGTGGATACTCGATACAACTATAATTATCCTTATAGGAGAAATTATGAATCTCGTATTCAGGCAAATATATTTACAGATAGAGCCATATATCGTCCCGGCCAAATCGTATATTTTAAAGCAATTATGTATCAAATGGATGAAAATGCGCTGCCATCAATTGTCCCCAATAAAAAAGTTACGATAACCTTGCGGGATGTCAATCAACAAGAGGTCGCAAAAGGCAAATTTACAACCAATGAATTCGGCTCAATTAATGGCAATTTCACAATTCCATCAGGGGTTTTAACCGGAAGTATGAGTCTTCATATTGATGAAAATTACGGAAAAACAATTCAAGTAGAAGAGTACAAAAGACCAAAATTTGAGGTTTTGATGGATACCATTACTCAAGCTTATGTGCTTAAAGATAAAATAAAAATATCCGGCAAAGCTCTTTACTATGCAGGTAATCCGGCAGATGGAGCTCAGGTAACTTATACCGTTTCACGCAAAAGACAACAAAGATACCTTTGGTGGGATTATGGTTATTTTAGACCTAATTTCAACTCCAATGAAATGATTATTTCTAATGGTGAATTAACCACCAAGCCAGATGGCTCTTTTGAAATCAACTTCGACGCCATTCCGGATGAATCCATTGATAAAAAATCAAATCCTCAATTCATTTTTGCTATAAACATTGACGTTACCGATATCAATGGCGAAACACAAAGCAAGTTGGCTTCTCTTATCCTTGGCTATGAACCTTATTCCACCGTCATCAAGCTGCCTATCAACTCTACTGCTGAAGACTTGAAAAAACTTGCAGTAGCGACTTATAATAGTGCAGGAGTGAGTGTAATCACTTCCGGGAAGTTAAAAATCGAACTCCTAACCTCGCCTACCGGCTATTTACGAAATAAAATGTATGCCACTCCGGAAGCTGTAAATATTCCAAAAGAGGAGTATAAAAAATTGTGGCCTTTTGAAAGTTATTTGAATGAAAGCGATAAAAGCATTTGGAAAGTTGAAAAAACTTTATTCGACCAAACGATACAATCCGGAGATAACCCTATTGCTGCACTTAATTCAATACAATTCCCCAAAGGTGAATATCGCATAACCTTTGATATCGCCGGACAAAAACCATTGACGTCAAAACAGGCATTTTATACGACCATTAGCAATCCATCAAAAAGCCTTGACTTTAATTTAAATGATTTAATCTTAGCCGAAACAGATAAAAAGGCCTATCAAGTAGGTGACATAAGCCATCAATCATACAAATCAAGAAATCCTTCCGGCAAATTATTATATGAATTTTTTGTAAAAAATAAACTGATCTCAAGAGAATGGTTAGATGCATCATCTGCTATTAAAAAATCCATTGAAATAAATCGACAATATCTCGGTGGAGTCAATACCGTAATCACTGCATACGGTTTCTCACGAGTACAATCGAAATCAGTTGCCATCAATGTACCATGGACAGAAAAAGAATTGAATATCAAACTTAAAACGTTCAGGGATAAATTGAATCCGGGGCAAGAGGAAGTCTGGGAATTTATAATATCAGGGCAAGGAAAAGAAAAGGTTGCCGCAGAGGTATTGGCTTCCATGTACGATGCTTCATTGGATGTATTCACCTATGACAGCTACACTCCTATCCCTTTTCCCAATTACTATACTGCAAGTCGATATGTAGATAACCACAATCAGATAGTGACTATGTACAAAAATTTCAAAACATCTTTTGTTTCTGAAAAAATCGAAACAGTAAGAACCTTCTTGCCCAATATATTGGTTTACTGGTATCATGGTTTATCTTATGAGAATGGTGACATAAATATCAAGCAATATTCACGCAAAATTGATTCAAGAGCGGCTGCGATGGAAAGTCTACCAAGCCCTACAACTGATGGAATGGCTGAAAAGGGCGAAGCTGACAAAAGCTCTTCTGAACAGGTAGAAAATACACCGGACGCATCACAACAAACATCCGAAATACCGCCCATTCGTAAGAATTTAGAAGAAACTGTGTTCTTTTATCCTAATCTCTATACAGATAAAGACGGAAATGTTATCCTACAATTTAAGATGAAGGAGGCGCTTACAAAATGGAAATTGAGAATCTTTGCGCATACCAAGGATTTACAACAAGGTACTTTGGAGAATACAGTCACCACTTCTAAAGACCTCATGGTATTCCCCAATCTGCCAAGGTATTTTAGAGAAAATGACGATATCGAACTCACTGCTAAGATTACCAATATGAATGGTTTGAGCGGAATCGTAAAGACCAAACTTGAACTTGTGGATGCTATAACTATGGAGCCGCTTAGTACTCATCTTTTCGTTACTTCACCGGAACAGTCAGTGCCTCTTTCTGCCGGCCAGTCTTCCGTTGTGTCATGGAAAATACATGCACCTTCTTTGCCTACTGAAGCAGTTACAGTGCGTATTACTGCACAGACAGAACAACATGCCGATGGTGAAGAAAATACACTTCCAGTGCTATCAAATAGAATGTTGGTCACAGAAACCATGCCTATGATGATTCGCAAGGGAACAGAAAAATCATTTACTTTCAATGCCATGAATAGTTCCTTAAGCTCTGCTACGGCAACTCCTTACAGATATACTTTGGAATATTCGTCTAATCCGGCATGGTACGCTGTCCAAGCTCTGCCTTACATGATGGAATACCCTTATGAATGCACCGAGCAAATCCTCAATCGGTATTACGCCAATACCCTTGCTGCTTATATTGCCAATAGTAATCCTAAAATAAAGGCAGTCTTTGAAAAATGGAAAAATTCTGACGCACTGTTGAGCAATCTTCAAAAAAATGAGGAATTAAAATCCGCACTATTGCAAGAAACTCCCTGGGTCTTAGATGCTCAAAGTGAAGCACAGCAAAAAAAGAATATTGGACTTCTATTTGATTTCAATAAAATGGCTTCCGAACAAAAAGCAGCGATGAGAAAAATCGTTGAAAGGCAATATCAGAATGGAGGTTTGCCATGGTTTCCCGGATGCCGTGACAATGAATACGTCACTTCTTATGCCATTGAAAATATAGGTCATTTATACCATTTAGGCGTCGTAAAAAATACTGATGCCGATATCGAAAACATGCTTCAAAAAGCACTAACATATTGCGATCTCGCATTGAACAAGGCTTATGAAGAAATTAAGAAAAATACTAAAGGCGATAAAAAGTTGATGGAAGCAGACAATTTATATTATTGGCCGATTCAATATCTATATGCAAGATCCTTAGTCCTTAAGGCTGATAAGCATTTTATCCAATCAGAAGCGTATCAATATTTCTTTAACCAATCTAAAAAATATTGGAATAAGAAAAATCAATATGCCCAAGGAATGATAGCACTGTATCTTGCACGCAATGGCGAAAAAATCACCAGCAATCTTATCGTTGAAGGCTTAAAACAAACCGCATTTCGAAATGATAACTTAGGGATGTATTGGAATTCGCCAAGAGGTTATTTCTGGTATATGTTGCCGACAGAGACCCAAGCCATGATGATTGAAGTTTTTGCTGAATTGACCAATGAAACGGATTTGATCGATGAGATGAAGCTGTGGCTCTTGACCAATAAACAGACCAACAACTGGAATACAACCAAGGCGACATCATCCGCTATTTATGCATTATTGATCAATGGTGGAGTAATGAACCTTGAAACGGTATGGCCTGACATCCATTTAGGCAAAACTAAATTTGATATAGCCTCTACAAACCCAGAAAGCGGTACCGGTTATTTCAAAAAAAGTTATACGACTACTGAAATAAAACCCGACTTCGCAAATATTAAAGTTAAAAATAATGCATCTGTCGTCAATTGGGGTGCCAGCTATTTTCAATATTATGAACAAATGGATAAAATTAAGTCATTCCAAGAAACGCCACTAACGATTGATAAAGCATATCACATTGTTCAAAAAACGGATAAAGGTGAAAAATTAATCCCTATAACTCAAGGTCAAAAAATCAAAGTTGGAGACAAAATCAGAGTTCAAACCATCATCCGTGTAGATAGACCTATGGAATTTGTCCACCTCAAAGATATGCGCCCAGCCGGCACTGAGCCTATTCAATCTATCAGTGGATATAGATATAAGGGTGGCTTGGGTTATTATCAATCTATCAAAGATGTCGCAGCCAACTTTTTCATGGATTATCTGCCCAAAGGGACCTTTGTATTTGAGTATGACATCAGGGCTTCTTTGAGAGGAGATTTTTCTACGGGTATTTCAACCATTCAATGTATGTATGCGCCTGAATTTTCCAGTCATAGTAAAGGTGAAAGAATGAAGATTGAATAAAAGTGGGGTCAATAAATTTAGCTTCCATCCAATTCATTCGAAAATTCATTTTGTAAAAAATCTATTGTAACTTTACAAAAGAAAATACTAATATGAGAAAGGATAGAAGAAAATTTGTGCACAATTTGAGTTTAGCTGCCGGGGGAATGCTGCTTGCACCGTCAACACAGATTTTAGATCGGTATTTTATTCCTGAAAGGCGAATAAAATATTTTGGTCTGCAACTTTACACATTAAGAGATGATATCATACAGGATGTGAAAGGCGTACTTCAAAAAGTTGCCTCAGCAGGCTACACTCAAATTGAAAGCTATGACGGACCAAATGGCATGTGGTGGGGAATGGGAGCAAAAGAATTTAAAAACTTTGTCGGGGACTTAGGGATGACCATTACTTCTTCGCATTGTGATATATTTAAAGATTTCGAACAGAAAGTTGAAGAAGCCGCATCGATCGGGGTTAAATATCTTATTTGCCCTTGGTTGGGTAAGCAAGATAATTTGGATAAATACAAGGCCGCTGCTGAAGATTTCAATAAAAAAGGTGAAATGTGTCGTAAAAATGGAATCGGATTTGGATACCACAACCATGCGTATTCCTTTGAAGCCGTCGATGGTATTTATCCGCAAGACATCCTCATGCATGAAACCGACTCTTCACTGGTTACCTTTGAAATGGATATGTATTGGGTACACGCAGCCGGAGAAAAAATAGAAAAATGGCTAAACAAATACAAGAACCGATTCAAATTGTGCCATATCAAAGACTTCAGCCGGCATCCCGTAATCGACAATTCTTTAAATTCCGTAGATTTAGGCAAAGGTGTAATTGACTGGAATTCAGCTTTGAAAACTGCTTTTAAAAATGGGATGGAATATTTTGTAGTTGAACAAGAAGCCTATCCGGGCACAACACCAATAGACGCCATCCGAGCCAATGCTGCTTTTATGAAAAAAATGAAAATCTAATTCCCTTTTAATCATTGTTTGCACACTGTCAAATTTAGAAAGGGAAATAAGTCTCATTAAATATTAAACAATTCTATATCTATAAGCAACTAACAATCTTTTTTTAAAACAACATTCGAAATAATTCGTTCGTGGGAATTTTACTTATAGTCAACACTCTCCGATTTTGTAAAATCCCATTTGCTGAATTCGGAATATAAGGTTGTAAAAATTATCCTATATTTACCTGTATGATATCAATAAAAAGAGCTGATTCTGCTAACTTGTCGGACATATTCAACCTTGCAAATAAAATTTGGCAAGATACGTATGTCCAAAATATAGGTCAAGATCAAGTAGATTATATGCTTTACTTATTTTATTCCGAAAAGGCTTTAAAGGAAAAATTGGACATGGGTCATGACATATTCACCATTCACTACAATGGCAACTTCTCCGGATATTTCCATTTGGAGCATAGACCTACCGATATTTTTATTCATAAATTATACATCGACACCTCCTTGCAGCATAAAGGTTTAGGAACATGGACTATAAACCATTTAAAGTCAGAGATTAGCTCCACTCAAAAGGAGCTCCGACTTCATGTCAATAGAAAAAACTATAAAGCAATTAATTTTTATTTTAAAAATGGCTTTACCATAGAGGGATATGATGATTTTGATATTGGCAAAGGTTATTATATGAACGATTTTATTATGTCTTATACAAAAAAATAATTTTGATAATGAAAAAGTATTTATTCATTCTTATTACAATAACATTGACACAGCCCATATTTGCTCAGGGTGTGATGACTCCTGAATTATTGTGGTCTCTGGGTCGGGTTTCAGGCGCATTTTTATACAACAATGGAAATTCTATTTGTTATAATGTTACTACTTACAATATTAGTACCGGGAAAAGAGCTAATTTCATTTCGTCCATAGGAATTGACGGCAAAAACATTACTTCCGTAAGTCAAGGAAAGCCGGGTGACAATCCAATATTACTATCAGATAATGGAATCCTATACACTTCTGACGGCAAATTGGCATCAACTACATCTGTTCCTAAAGTACCTGAACAGGCGGAAAACTTGTTGTTCAATGCGAAAACAGGCAATGCTCTCTGGTCACAAAGTGTTAAAATCGATGCTACCGCTTCCGATCTTTACCCGGAATATGCAACCACAACAGCCCGAATATATGACGACTTGATGTATCGCCATTGGACACAATGGGCGGATGGCACGTACAATCACATCTTTGTTGGAGTTAAGCAAGCCGATGGTACTTACAAAGCTACAGATATAATGGCAAAAGAGCCGTACGATTCACCTACCAAACCATTTGGTGGAAGTGATGACTATGCTTGGCATCCTGATGGTCAAATGCTGGCTTATGTAGCAACTAAAAAGGTAGGAAAAGACTATGCGACAAGTACCAATTCTGATATATATTTTTACAACATTGCAAATGGCCAAACGACCAATTTTACGGTGGGTATGATGGGCTATGACAAATCTCCTGCCTTTTCTTCGGATGGCAAAAGATTCGCCTGGTCATCAATGCCACGTGACGGCTATGAGGCGGATAAAGTCAGTATTTGGGTAGCTGACCTAAAAAGCGGAAAAAAATTTAATCTATTTCAGGATTGGGATGGCACCGTTTCTTCATTTACGTGGGCAAACACAAGTGATAAAATTTATTTCTCTGCACCTTTCAATGGCTTAGTTTCACTTTTTGAAGCGAAGTTAATTACCAACAAAGAAGGGAATATTTCTACTCAAATCAAACAATTAACAAAGGATGAACACGATTATTCGGGAATCATAGGTATTGCATCCAATGGAAATATTATTGCACAAAGAACTGATTTCAATCATGCTGCCGAATTGTATTCAATCAACCCAAATAATGGCGAAATAATCCAACTTACGCATGTCAATGACGACTTATATAAGACCGTCAAAATGAGCAAGGTGGAGAAAAAAATGATCAAAACAACAGATGGAAAAGACATGGTATCCTGGGTCATCTATCCCCCTGACTTTGATCCTGCTAAAAAATATCCCGCACTCTTATATTGTCAAGGCGGTCCACAAAGCGCACTTTCGCAATTTTATTCCTTTAGATGGAATATGCAATTGATGGCAGCCAATGGATACATTGTCATTGCACCCAATCGCCGCGGTATGCCCGGTTATGGACAGGCTTGGAATGAGGCTATTTCCGGCGATTGGGGCGGCCAGCCCATCAGAGACTATCTGAGCGCCACCGATGCCCTTGCTGCCGAACCTTATGTGGATAAAGATCGAATGGGCGCCGTCGGAGCATCTTATGGCGGATATTCTGTGTATATGCTGGCTGGCAAACATCAAAAGCGATTCAAAACCTTTATTGCCCATTGTGGATTATTCAATATGGAAAGTTGGTACGGAGCAACAGAAGAATTGTGGTTTGCTAACTTTGACTTGAAAGGTCCATACTGGCAAAAGCCACAGCCTAAGTCATACACAGATTTTAACCCAATCAATTACGTTGCCCAGTGGGACACTCCTATCATGATTATTGAAGGTGAAAAAGACTTCAGAGTACCTTATGAACAAGGGCTTGAAGCTTTTCAAGCTGCACAATTGAAAGGATTAAAGTCCAGGTTGTTGATATATCCGGATGAAGGTCACTGGGTCACAAAGCCGTATAATAGCTTAGTGTGGCATCATGAATTTTTCAGATGGTTGCGTGAAACGCTGTAATTTCTTTTAAAATATTTTAAAAATGTATTAAGGAGTTGTCTCATAGATGACTCCTTTTTTCCATTTCAATCCGAACTTAGAAATAGGTAATTCATACTTTTCACAAATTATTTTCAGAAAAATTCTTTGAAATTTATATTTAAAATTATACCTTAGCACCTGTAGTATAATTCAATGAAAAAGAATCACGATTTAATCAAAGGAACTCTAAAAGCTATCTTGTTAGAATTACTTTCCAATCAAAGGAAAATGTATGGTTATCAGATGATGAAAGAGTTAGAAAAAATGACAGATAGCAATCTTGTTATCACTGAAAGTGCATTATATCAAGCCTTATATAAATTGGAAGCCCAAGGAGTCTTAACTTCCACTCTGGAACAAGTTGACAATAGACCACGCAAATATTATTTCTTAACAGAATCGGGTAGGAAAGAACGAAAAAAACAAAAGGAAGAGTTGGAACAATTTGTCAGGCAGCTGCATTCTATTTTTAATTTTAAATTGGCTATACAATGAAATTGACAGACGAACAAACTCGGGAATTATACGAATTTACACTTCGAAAAAGGGTTCGCTATTATGACGTTCAAATCGAAATTGTTGACCATCTCGCCTGTGCCATCGAAGACAGGTTAGATCGTGAGCCGACACTACCCTTTCACGAAGCGCTGAGATTAGAATATAAGAAATTTGGAATCTTTGGGTTTAGTAAGATTGTAACCGAGAAAATGAAGGCCCAAGAAAAAAGAAATCGATTATTAATTTTTTCCGAAATAAAATCCTTATTTCATGGGATCGGGTTATTGATCGTACTTTCCATTATGACTTTATTTTATTTCTTATTTCAGTGGTATGATAAAAGTGACATAATCACCGGTTCATACATTTTAATAGGTATATTTTATATCTCTGAGATAATTCAAGCAGTTACAATTAGAAGATCAAAAAAGCGTCTATTGGTATTGGAAAAGTTCTCATCAGAAAGCTTTGACCCTTTATGGGTTATACTTTGGATTAACGTATTTAAATATTTAGAAAAAATGAATTGGATGGTGCTTTTTCTAATATTATCATTTATTTGTCTATATTTTATAGCAAAAACAAAGTCTCATATAAAGAAAATATATCAAGCGAGAGAACAATATCCTGAAGCTTTTGCATTAAAATAAATTCACTTTATCATATTTTATGAATTCAATTCTTGTATTTTAACCCACATTCCGCATAAGACAATGTGAAATCGATTTACGATTTGTAATCAAAGGTTTAATGAAACCATTGATGTTTTTAAAACCTTTACTTCTGAATTCGGGATTAAGAAGAATACGACATAATAGACGCTGCTTATGTTTTTATGACAATACTATGCAGTAAAATCGGCATTCAACACTTTTAGGTAGATAAAAAGCCGATGTTAATGAAACTATTCATTTCAATTAACATCGGCATCACGATGATTATTTTGTTATTTCACCTTGATTATTTTAAATACGCTGCTTCCACTTGCTTTCTCTCCTACTTTAATGTAATAGATACCATTGGGCAATGATGCCAATGTAATCCGGGTGGACTGTACAAAGCTACCTTGCAGTACCGTTCTATTATATATGTCCCTTATTATATAATCCGTTACCTGATTGAAAGAGGACTGAAGATTGACAAATTCTCCGGTAGGATTGGGATAGATTGAATACACTTCCGGATCAGATTCCGTTTTTGCCTCTCCTTTATTTTCTCTCTGATAGAGAACCATTGCACAGAACTCAATATCCTTATTTCCATCTAATGCCATCTGAGGATCTCTTAGCAGGTCTATATGGTTAGAGCTATTATCCTTGAGGTCTGTCCAATTACAATATCCGAGCGGTGTATTACATACCCATATATTATTCTTTGCTAATAATTCAAAGTCAATTACATTAAACGGACTTACCGTGCCTTGGAAGAATGCTCCGCATGTTGGAAGATAGGGCGCATCTCTTTGGGTATCACCTTCTATACCTCCACCGGTATAATAAGGATTTATCTCCTCAGGCTTGGAAAACCGTTCCGGTACAGGATAGCTTGTTCCATTACAATGAACAAACAAATTGGCATCTATGGTGCTTTGGTTATCTATATTTATATCAAAATTAGTATTATTAACTAATGCACCAATCCTATTTTTTATCAAACCGGATTGTACCATCTTTAATGTTTTTGATGTGTTAAATGCATTAAAATGCTCTATTCCATATATGTTATTAATGCTATATGAGCAGCTTAAGTAAGTTGGGGTGTTGCTTGTTTTTATGCCGTATTGGAGTAGGGCAAAAAAGGATTGGTTAATGTTCAGTTGCGTACCGTTATCAACCTGCAATCCAACTTTCTTAGCATCCCATATATATTGAAAGAACCAACTTCTTCCAATAAATTCGGATTCAGTCACCGACATGTACTTTACATTATTCGCATAGACACCACTTCCTATTAAAAACTTGCTTTTGGAGATGGTTACATTGGCATCCACATCGGGTGCGAGATTTATCCGTGCTCCCATGGACATTCCGGTAAAAGTACTTCTTAGGATATCCAATGAGTCAAGACCGGATGTGATATCTATCCCGGTGCCTCCTTCAAAATCCAAATCTGTCAACTTAACTGATTTAGCTCCATTCTTGAATAAGAAACTTACACTATTCATGCCGCCTGTAATCTTACCTTGGCTTAAAGTCAGGTTGATGCTGTCACAATAAACTGCACTATTGGCTCCTACATTAAATAGAAGCTGTGAGGCGTTGTAGCCGGTATAATTAAAGTCCCCGTGAAGATTTAACCTTCCTCCTGTGGGCAGATGTATCTCTGCATTGACATAATCGCATGTTATTTTTCCAAAGTCTGCCACACCCCGTATGATGATCTTAGAACCTGCCCATAGCTTTAACTTAGGATCATCCTCGATAATCAAATGTCCACCGTCTTCGACGATAATCTGAGCACTATCCATATTTAATAGGGCTCCAGTGCGGATGATGAGTGTGCCACCATTCAAGATCGTAATTTTACTTTCGGGTCGAACATCAAGTGTTCCCGATAAATCCAATGTAGCATTATATCCGATATTTAGTAGCCCTTTATTTGCAACTGTCTCATCGCCTACCTGAATTTTTGAACTATTATCTACTGAAACTATTGTAGGGCTATCTTCACATCCGGCTGCTACAATATTTACCGTAAACTCTGAGGGATGTAAATTATTGGGCAGGTTAGATCCCGGATTCAATCCTAACTGTCCGCCCATATTTATACCAATCGTAGAATTGTTTTTGACCAAAATAGATTGTGAAATATTCCCATTTCTAGGCTGAAACATAGTAAGTTCATAATTTGGCTCAAGTTCTGAACTCAATTTTCCAAAATTAAATGTCTGGTGGTCGAGTTCCGAAAGCGTAAGGCCGGAAAAGGAGAGTAAGTCATAGGCTAAGAATGCTATAGACCTGTATGTAGTGAAAACATGAAGTTGGTTTAATTGAAGTGGAAAAGTTCTATGCCCTCCATCTTCCCTGATGGAAAAACTAACCACAGGTTCTACTGCGCCTGTATAACTCTCCGGTCTTACAAGGTTTTGGTCAATGATATTTTCAACATTGGAAAAATCAAAGTCCAAGAAATCAAGAATATCTCCGCGGACATCCAAAGCACTACCTACGGGGGTAAAAGAATACCCATCTTGTATCCAATTAATTCCATTAATGTCATCTCCCAATACGGTAAAGCCACCGGCACAGTTATCCAAAGCTCCAAAACTTGGAACAAGTATGATTGCTTGTTGAGGTGGAATCATCATACCTAAAATTTTCTTTTGAAGAGATCTGACATATATAGTTGACAATCCATTAGACCGTTGAGATATAACATTGCAAAATAAACTTATCCCGGATCCAAAGTTATATTGAAAATCATTCCAGAAAGTATTCCACCATACGCTACCCCCTAAGTGTTTTAATACATAAGGTGCTCGTGTATCAATAAGAGCTATTGGGTCTCCTGCATTGAATATCTGACCTGTCCCATCCAGAGCACCATTTGAGATAGCTCTATAATGGCAATCCATTATCTCACCGTCATGATTTCTACCTTTAGCCATATATTCATTTTGAAAAGCATTGTATTTCGTTCTTTCAAATATATCGGTTAAATTATATATAAGACTTGACTCGGCAAAATGGGAAGTGAGTACAGAATACGCTTCTACGATTTCAGGTTTTTCATCTCGTACTTTTTTCTTGAGACCATAACCAAAATCCACTTCCAAATTGTACAGATCATGCACCAATGCTTGTAAGCCTGCCGGAATATTCGCACCTCTGTGCGGGCTATCAAAACTCCAGAAGTTTTCTATATTATGATCTATCCCGCGTTCTTCCATGTCGAGTACAGCCCATTTACACACGACACCACCCATACTCATACCCACTAGATTTATTTTAGAGTTAGGGTCATGCGCCTTCATTTCGTCATTGACAAATTTAATCGCTGTCTCTAACATGAGAGCATTGCGCTGTACATAGTCCTGCCCTCCTCGCTGGAGGGTTTTAAATCTCCTGACGCCATTTTCATCAGGTGACCAATAGCCACGATCCGTATAATCCACAAAGATCAGGTCATATCCGGCATCGTATAGGGCTTGATGGGAAGGGATATAAGATATATTTTCAGGTATAGTAGTGAAAATACCCAATTTATTATCATCAAAAATATTTTTAAAAGCATTGGAGTTTTGTAATTCATGTGTCGTCTTATCAAAAACCTTAGCACTGGGTTCGAATCCATCTACGATGATCAGTGGCTTACGAATGATGTCGTCATCGCAGTGTGTAAAGATATATAACTTCGAAGTTGCCTTTTCGCCGAGATACGCATCTTCTGCCTCAATGTCAACAATACGCGGATTAGCTTGATCATAACGTCCCTCAGGTTGTGGCGGATTGCTGTTAGAAAAGTTGTACTGTATATCAACTACAAAGTGGCTGTGCAGCTCTTTGTTGCCTACCTTAATCTTAGTCTTAATGAATTGTAATCCGCCGGATGTAAAGCCCAGAGTTACAGGCTGCGCCGTAGTCATGCTCTGCCACCCATTACCATTATCTATCCAAAGAGTATCGATGGCTGCACTTAGATTTTTTGCGATGGCTGGGAAATAGAGAGTCAGTTTATTTGACCGGACAATATCATGATGTGGTCCGATGGCGAATAGGGTATCCTGACGCAGTATCTGATCGACCGGTACTGTAGGAATCAGGGTGCTGTCACTACTTAGTGTAATAAGCCCGGCAGATAAAGCATCAGGTCGGATATAGTCATATCTGAATGCCATGAGTGCCAGTGGCATCTGATCCGAAGGGTATCTCCAGGAAGCCCGCTCTACATAGATATCTTTGGCGTCAGGCAGTAAGTACTGCTCCGCCACAGGAGTAGTCACCATAGTAAAATAAAGGCCGGAAAATCGACTGGCATCTACGGCATTGTCATTCGTTAGAGAGTCTGCACTAAAGGTTTTGGGGTCGAGGTTCCCCTGACTGCGATCCGCCAATAACCCAGACTGCGCATAAGGCGAGATATAACGCAATCTGTGATGGATTATCGTACCGATGTTCTGTGTAAATGCCTTTCCGGAAAGGCATAGCAATAGCATGGCAGCAAGCAGCCGTGAAAATGTTTTCATGAGATTAAAAATTTATGTGATTAAAAAATAATTTTTACATAGTATGAAATAGGTATTTTGATTTAGAAAGAAACATCAAATCGACCATTGGTAATTCTAATTGTGGAGGTGTCAACACCTCCATTAGCTTCAATTAAATTGCACTCAAATTCACCACTAAGTATACGATTGTCCCAATCGACTTTGGTAATATTGAGGAAGTAGGCTTTAGTCGTGTCGTTTTCATAATGAGTGCTATATTGAGTTGATTGATTTGTCTCAAAACCAAATAAGAAATTCATATTAAAATTTCTTTGATAAATACCAACTTCAGGATTTATGATCCTAATGAAAAAACTCTCATAGGCCGACCTTTCATAATTCCTATTTCCTCGAATATCCATTCTTGTAAAATCACCATAAGGGAGCTGAACCACTACAGTACGGAAATCATTGAGTGAGCCATCGTCAGTTTTGTTACAGTTAGACCATTGCTCGCCATTGATTTTGAAGCTCATGGTATTGGCTCCCTGCTCCGATGCCGGGCGCTCACAACTGCAACAACGCTTCGTGATGGGGTCTTTTTCGCAAGAACTTATTAATGCTACTGTAACAAAAGATAGAACTAAATAAAAAGTAATTGTTTTCATAGGAAATGATTTTAACCCACATTCCGCATAAGACAATTCGGAATCGATTTACGACTCGTAATCAATGGTTTAATGAACCCATTGAAACGATTCGTACATCGGGATTGCCCTCATAATCAGCACTATACGGTTTTTAAAAACCTTTACTGCTGAATTCGGGATTAAAAATGTGAGTAATTTTGTAATACATTTGTATATGCAAATATTGTGCCAAATTACTATTTTATTCAATATTTTTTCATTTTTTCTTATTTCATTTATCGGGCTATGAGCAATAGTGAGTCCAAAGAATTCCAAAACCTTGAGACGACATCTTATTGGTCGAGTCCATTACAGTCTTGCTGAAGTCACGTGGATTAAGTGCACCTAAACTCTTGTCGGTCAGCAGACCGGTCTGTGTGGCTCCATAAAAGGATTGGTAAATGTGGTAAGCACGCTCACCGACGATGTTCTGTGCCGACATGCTCACATAGGAGCATAGTACCAGCAGGGTTGTCACCAACCCAATAAATAAATGTTTCATAAAAATTAAATTATAATTGTGAATAAATAAATTACATAGCTACGCTAAGCCCCCCCTCAATGTGATGATGAGCCGCTGATAGAGTGATCGGTAGTACTTACCGATTCTTCAAAAAATTAGTATCAATACCGGGTGTCAAACTGACCTTCGGTGACGTGGAGGCTGTCCGGAAGAAAAACTTCTCCCCATTGTTTTATCATCCAGCACTCAAATGTCCCACTGATAATCCTTTTTTCCTCATCAAGGAAGTGTACATTGAGCTTGAATGGCTTGGTCGTGTCCATCACATATTCCGCCCACCCATTGTATGTTCCCTGATAATACAAGTTGAATAAAAATTTATCCACTATATCATTATAATCACCCAAAAAAGGACGTCTGACATTGATGTAAAACTTTTCGGCGGCTTCATTCGAGTAGTACTGTGACCCTTCAATGTCGAATTTATTATATATTGGATCCCAATAAACGCCCACGGAGCGGTAGTTCTCGTTTTTCACATTACAGTTGCTCCAGATGTGGTTGTCTATCTTCATGCTCATAGTACCTCTGCCAGTGGTAGTCTTCTCTTTCAGGCAGGTACAGCAAGCGGAGGCGGGGTCGGGGTAGTCCTTCCCGCAAGAACTTATTAATGCTACTGTAACAAGACATAGAACTAAATAAAAAGTAGTTGTTTTCATAGGAAATGATTTTAGAAATGTGAGTAATTTTGTGATATACTTATATATGCAAATATTGTGCCAAATTAACAATTTATTCAATAATTTTCATTTTTTCTTATTTCATTTACCGGGCTAAGAGCCATAGTAAGATAAAGACTTTCAAATCCATAAGCCGACATCTTATTCGTAGAATCCAGCTCCGGCTTGCTGAATGCCCGAGGGCTGAGCGCTCCTAAACTCTTGTCCACCAATAAGCCTGTCTGTGTTGAACCATAAAATGATTGATAAATCTGGTAAGCTCGCTTACCAATGGTGTTTTGCGCTGGTATGCTTATACTAAAGCATAGTACCAGCAGGGCTGTCACCAACCCACTTGAAAAACTTTTCATAAAATTATTATTAAATTGTTAAAAATTACATTACAAAGCTCCGCTATCCCACCTTATGCCAAGATGAGGCGATAGCTGCAATTGTTGATTTAGTTAATATGTAGCTTTAATATCGGGTATCAAACTGCCCCTCGGTAATATGAAGTGTGGCAGTATCTACTCCGCCATCGTTTTCAATCATCCAGCACTCAAATGTCCCACTGATGATTCTTTTTTCCTCATCAAGGAAGTGTACATGGAGCTTGAATGGCTTGGTTATGTCCATCGCATAATTAGCCCACCCATTGTATGTTCCCTGATAATACAAGTTGAATAAAAATTTATCCACTATATCATTATAATCACCCAAAAAAGGACGTCTGACATTGATGTAAAACTTTTCGGCGGCTTCATTCGAGTAGT